>JAVBLZ010000005.1:0-115490 GCA_031553045.1 Opitutales bacterium
GGCGTTGCTGCAAAAAATTGCGACTCTTGCGTACATTTAGTACGCTACGACCCGCAATTTTTTTTGCGCCTTGTTCTTCATCCAAACCGTGCACCCAAAACGTTAAAGTGTGGGGTGTGCTTCCAAAACTTTCTTTAATGGGGTAAGTCGTATTTACTTTTTGATGCTGTGCCGTAGGCACAGACAGCCTAGTGTCTTGTTGGAAAATAACTGCGTTGCTGCGGGCGTTTCGGCACTGGTCATGTACATTAAGTACAGTCCCACCGCCTCACACCCTTGCGCCTTGTTCTTCATCCAAACCGTTCACCCAAAACGTTAAAGTGTGGGGTGTGCTTCCAAAACTTTCTTTAAATATTTAAAGTTGGATTTTGTTAAAGCGGTGATTTGTTTTCAAAACTTTCTTTAGTGATTAAAGTTGGGTTTATTTTTAACACTGCGCCGTAGGCACAGTCAGCCTAATGTCTTGAGAAAAGTATGGAGATAGATATTTAAGTTGTTTATTTTATTTGTTGAATAAGTTTTTTTAAAGTCTCTAATTTGCGTTTATGTTTTTGCGGTCTGTGGCAGGTTTTGCAGTCTTGTGCATTTTGGCTTTGCTTTCAAAATATCTTTTGGAGTATTGCCACATACCATTTCCACCCCCTTTGCTTGGCATGATGATTTTATTTCTGCTTTTAAAATTTAAAATCGTACCGCTTAAGCTCATTGAGCCAATTTGCAAATTCATATTGCAAAACATGGTGGTCTTATTTGTGCCAATTCTTGTGGGGCTTATGGCGTATAAAGATGTCTTACAAAAAGACGCCATCGCAATTTTTTCTGCGGTATTTTTAAGCATGGTTTTGACTATGAGCTTAACGGCACTTGCGGTTGAGGGCGTCATCAAACTCAAAAGGCGGAAAGGTTCAGAATGAATTTCCAAGATTTCTTGATGATATTATCCTGCCTTGCGCTTACGGTGATTGTGTTTTACGCATGTAAATTTGGCGCAAAGTATTTTTTACTCGGCAAAGTTCCGCCTATAATACTTTCGTCGGTTGTTATCATTTTGTTGATAGAATTTACACCTCTTGATTATGAAGGTTATGGCGAATCTACATCATTGTTTACGTGGTTACTCATGCCCGCAACCGTGGCTATGGCTTATCCGCTTTACATATATTGGCACTTAATACGCAAAAACGCTTTGGCAATTTTTACTGCGGTAATTGTGAGCGTATTTACAAGTTTGCTAAGCGTCTATTTCATTGCACGTCAGCTTGGTTTGGAGGAAGTTATTTGCGCTTCTTTGATATCCAAGTCTGTTACGACCCCTGTTGCCATTGAAATAACAAAAAATCTCGACGGCATATTTTCTATAACATTGTGTGCTGTGGTTATAACGGGTACGGGCGGGGCTATGATAGGTTTGGGGCTTTTGCGTTTGCTTGGCGTTAAAAATGACGCCGCAATAGGCTTGTCTATGGGCGCAACAAGCCATGTTATAGGCACTGCAAAATGTTTGGAAAAAAGCCAGCTTCAAGGCGCATATGGCGCGCTTGTTTTGGTTTTGGTTGGGGTTTTTACCGCAATACTTGCGCCTATTTTCATTTATATTGTGAGCGCCTCTTAACTTGACAACCCTCAAAATTATGCTGATTCTAAACTCAAGTTCATTCTTGATTCGTTTAGAATTTTGAATTTTTACAAATTTTGAGCGTCTAAAAAAATATGAAAAAGATTTATTTTTCTGTCTTGGCAATTCTGAGCGTTAGCACTTTAAACGCCCTTACGTTTATTTGTGGAGAACCAAAAAAAGATTCCTACGATATAAATGAAGGCGTGTACAGCAAACTGCTTTGGACCACAGATACTATGGCTTCTTACGGGCAGGCAAAGATGCTGCCAACGCCTCCTGGCGCAAGGGATAAAGCGGTCATTCGCAATCGTTGGAAGGTTAAAGTTGATAAAGATGTCAAGGTTGGCACCTTCTCTCTTGAAACCATAAATGAGGTGCGTTTTGAAAAAGGGAAAACTTTAGCCACGGTCAAAGATTTGGACATACGTCTGGTGTTGATGGGCGATAGTTTTATAGAGTTTGACTCAGGCAAGGCAAACATAGGCGGCTCTCTGGACATGGGTAGCAGAGACCCTGTTGATGCTCTGGGCACGGCTGGCGTGCGTTTGATAGATTCCACCATGAATATTGCCGGCAATATTTTTACGCCCTTGCAGTTTGGCAATTTTGAAAACACCAGAGAAGACGGCGGCATAAGGCTTTATTTGAAGGGAAAAAGTTTCTTAAATGTGGCGGGCATTATTCTGCCTGACCCGCAGTACAAAGAAAGCAACAACATATCTTTTCAGATAAATTTTGAGGAGAGCGAAGGCAATATCCCCGTTGTAACAATGGGCGAGGGCGATATGACTGGTGTGAAATTTTCTTTGATAATTAAAAATGCAAAAAAAGGCGTATATCCGCTTGTTATCGTCAATGACAGAAAGGGTACTGCGCAGATGAAAGCGTATTCGGTAAATCGCAGACCTATAAAAATTGGCGAGGAATTTTCCATAGGAGATTCTACGGCGGTCTTAAAACTTGCTGGCGGCGGTAAAGACGTAAGAACGCCCAATGATTTAATTTTGGAAGTCAAGTAATTCAGACTTATCATTAAAACAAAAAAAAGCGGAATGAAATCATTCCGCTTTTTAAATTTGTGCGTTGCGAGGTTATTTTACAATAACGTTTTCAGAATAGCGGGTAACTATTTTGTTATCCCTATTCTTTTCTTCGCAATACTGGGCGGGTGCGCCGATTTTGTTTTTAGTGATTACAACATTTTCAGCATTCATAACTTGAATAGCGTTGTTGTTCCAGCCTTCCACCGAATTGCCGTCTATGAGAATATTTTTGTGGCAGCCCACAGCTTCGCTAACCTTTCCGCCAACGGAAGGGCGTGAATATACAGATATTGATGCGCCGTAAGGCTCGTTGTTATATGCGCTGTCAAAGCCGCAGTCTTTGATTGTGTTGTTCATAATAACAACGTCGCTGCAAAATGGACCGTTGGGTGCGGATGCTTCATTGTGAAGAGTTATTGCGTCGCTGCTTAACCCCTCAAAATGGTTGTTTGCAATAAGCCCGTTAGAGCCTTTCCAATATAAACCAAAACGGCGAGAATTACGCAAAATATTATTTTTAACCACAAAGTTTTTTGAAAAAGCTTCATTGAAAACTTGCACTTTGGAACTGTCCGAGCCAATCAGTTCGGCAGGTATTGCAACATCGCCATTGAGAGTTATTGTAGAATCTTTTTCATTGAAAGAGGCAACTTCAAGGCGCGCTATTACGCCGCCGCTAATCGGATTAATGAAGAGCAGGGGCGCACCTACAAAAATATCGCCCTCAATCAGGGCTTCAGAGCCTCTGGGCCATATCGCACGGTTTATTGTAAGTGTCTTGCCATCTTGGGATACGTTTGTAACATAGAATGGGCGAGTGTAGAAAACCAAAGAGTCGTCGGCAATGCCTTCAACTACGCAGCCTTCAATCCAAGGACCGTTTTTGTTGTTTTGCAGGTGGACAAAATCCGCATCGCCGCCACGCCAGCGACCGTCTTTAATGAGCCCTTTGCAACGCAAGAAATTCATGAAGTTTGAGTGCAAAGATTTGTAGAAGAAGGATGGTGTGGCGTAAGCCGTAATGTCCATGTAGGTAACGTCGTCGCTATACTGCGCAAGAAAGAGGGAGATTTTGTTTGAGCGCCTTGCCAGCATACCCAATCTGTCGCCGACTTCATAGAAATAATTTTTTGCGGTGATTTTTGAGCCCATCGTAACTTCAAAAGTGTCGTCGGAAATTTTCTTTACCGCCTTGATACCGTTGTGGCGTGCGGAGTCTTCCTTCAAACGGCCTGGTATTGAGTGATGAAGCTGATACGCCCAGTTTGAAACATTTTCTGCTGAAAACATTTTTTCTTCCAAAGATGGGAAGCCTTTGCGCACCTTGACCGTCAGCATATTTTTGGCTTCGTCGATTTTTTCAACGGTGGATTCTGTCCAAGGTATGGGGTTGTAGTCTATGGTCATGTTTTTTACAATAACCCTCTGACTTTTTTGTATGTCCAAAAGACCATATGCGGGGTTTTCAATAATGAATGTTGCGCCATTTGCATCTATTTCAACATCGCTTACGTTTTTGAGGGTAAAGAGCATTTTTTCCACGTCTTTAGAATACGTGTCTTTAATATTATAGACGCCTTTTTCAAATACCAAGCGCACCTTTCCGCCACGAAGTTCTATCGCCTTGAGTGCGGAAGCTATTGCGCCAAAGTCGTTGAGGTTGTCATTGGGGTATGCGCCAAAATCCTTTGCGTAAAGGGTTTCGGCGGTCTCAACGCAGGTCAAGGGCGCTTTTCTGATTTCTTCTTCTTTGCAGGCGCACAGACCCAAAAACAGGACTGCGGAAACAACGGTATTTATGTATGTCTTCATAAGTTGATATAGTTATCTATGTATATTTGCCTGAGTTTGACAAACTTTTGTTATAAATCAAACAGTTTCTATAATTTTAAAATTAAGTTTAATTGTCTTGATGATTCAGGCTGCTTTGATTCACTTGGGTATGTTAAGATGAAACTGCGAACAAAAATTCTCCTCTATTTTATTTTGCCTGTCTTTTTGCTGAATCTTGGGGCTAATATTTTTACTTTAAGCAGAGAGCTCAATCTGATTAAAACTCAGGCGGAAAACGCCCTCTATTTAAAGACCAAGCTTATTGCAGATGAGTTTTCGGCTTCTAATGCGCAGGGCGTTACTATTGCAACTACCGCAGCAAAATCGGTGAGCAACATGGGTTTTGGCAAAAGGGTGGATAATGTGTCTTTGATAAGAGACTTGCTGACCGTCCACAACAGCTTCATAGGCGCAAGCGTAAGTTATGAACCCAATGCCGACGCCCAAGACGCCCTTAGTTTAAAATCTTTGCAGAATATTAAAAACGGACGTCCTCCCAGCGAGGATGGCGCTGTGGATTCTTACAACTTTGCCATAAACAAAACCTCTACAGACATTAACACTTGGATAGAAAAATCCACGGGCGGGCGATTTGTTACATATTGGGCGCGCAAAAACGGGCAGTTACTGCTTGAACCACTTGTGGGTATGGATACTTCTATGTATGCCGCAGGGCTAAAAAAGAAGATAGAGTCTGGCAGCAAAGAAGATTATATTATTACTGAGCCTTATTTATACGGTAAAGAGCTCATGATAGAATATTCAGCCCCTATAATGTTTGGAGGCATATATAGTGGTCAGATTGCTTTTGACAGGTCTTTGGGGCACACGTCTGAACGTCTTTCAAGGTATAAAGCCTATGAAGGGGCGGAGTTTTTTCTCATCAGCCAATATGGCAAAGTTGTGTCTTCAACTTTGGATGCTGATGTTATGACGATGTCTGTGGATGATTTGTATATAGACGATAAAGGCAATTTTGTAAAAGACTTCTTGAAGATGAAAGACGGCCAGCTTGTGCGTGATAAAGTTTTGTCTTTAAATACGGATTTCACCCGTTACCACAGCGTCTATAAAGATTTGATACGTACAATTCTGGAAGACACAGACGATTCTTCAATTTTGCGCAAATATCAAGATCCGCATACAAAGACAACCTATTGCATAGCATACGCCAAGATAAATCCAGGGGGCTGGGTCATAATACAGCTCATTCCAGAAAATAGAATTTATGCGCCCATTTATGCGTCTTTGATTGATGAAACTTCAATGCTAATCGTCTTTGCGTTGGGTCTCATTTTGGTTATATTTATTTTGGAAAGGTACTCAAAAAAGATTTTCAAAGTAACCGCCGCCGCAGAGCAAATTTCGCACGGGGATTTGCGCACGCCCCTCGATGAATCTTACATAACCAATGATGAGGTGGGGATGTTGATAGGCGCAATAAACTCAATGGCAAACAGTCTGCGCAGCCTTATTGTGAGGGTAAGGCATTCCAGTTTACAACTGATAACCACGTCTTCCGGCATGGAAAACGCTTCGTTAAATTATGAAAGCAAAGTGCATGATTTTGGCAATTCAACCTCTCAAATTGTTTCCGCAGTTAAGAGTATCAGCGCAACAAGTGTAGAGCTTTACAGGATGCTTAGCCATCTTTCCACAGTTGCTTCAAACAGCTCCGATACCGCCGATTCAGGCAGAAAGCATCTGGCAAGCATGGAAAGTACGATGAATTCTCTTTCTCTCAACACGCAGGTAATAGCAAGGAGTCTGTCTTTGATAAGCCAAAAGGCAAACAACATAAACTCCGTCATTACGGCAATTTCAAAAGTTGCCGACGAAACCAATTTGCTTAGTTTAAACGCAGCAATAGAGGCTGAAAAAGCCGGCGTATATGGGGCGGGGTTTGCGGTGGTTGCACGTGAAATAGGCAGGCTTGCAGAGCAGACGGCAACGGCAACCAGCGACATTGAAGCCATAGTAAGAGACATGCAAGGCTCGGTCAATTATGGCGTTGAAGAAATGAAGAAGTTTTCCGAAGAAGTGCGTGTGGGCGTCGTAGAGGTGGGCAGGATAATTCTGGGCATGGATAGCATCATAACCCAAATGCAAGAAATTTCGCCCCAGTTGGACAGCGTTACAGAGGGTATGCAGTCTCAGAACGAGGGTGCTTCCCAGATAATTTCCGCAATGGTTAATTTGAATGAAAGCGCCAAGCAGACGGAATCTTTGCTGTATGAATTTGGCGTCGCCAGAGAGCATTTGCACACGGCAATTCTTGATTTGAGGGATGAAATTTCCAAATTCCAAGTTGGTAAATAAAAAATGTTTTTTGTATTGTTAGAGTTTGATTCTTTTGTCTTTGCCATAGACGCAATTTCTGTGGAGACCGTGTTGTCTTATCCCAAAATTGAGGAATGTGCAGATTGCGGCTTTGTAGAAGGCAAAATCTCGTACAAAGGTATGACAGTGCCCGTATTGGATTTTTGTAAAATAATATCAAATAGAAATTGCAGAAAACTTTTTAGTTGCAGGTGTGTGCTTGTAAAAGTGCTTGGTCCGGATTCTCAAGAAAGATTTTTTGGCGTGCTCTCGGAGGGCGTTACCCGTACGGCGGGCATTGCGCAAAACACAATAGAGACCTTTCCATCATCCCTCGGGAAAATGGACTTTTTTAAGGAGTTTCACTTTGAAAATTCTATGGCAAAAATAGTGGATTGCAAGTGGATGTATTCAAATATGAACCTGCCCAAGTTCTTTGCCGAGCTTGACGCTGTGGAGGCCGAATCGTGAATATGTATGAGGACAAATCTGCTTTGCGTTGCTGGTTGCAGGGCGGCGTCTGGGGAGATATGTCTTGTAAAGACATACCAACCTATACTCACTGTGGAAATTGCCCCGTATATTCTTTGGCAAGCAAGTCTTTTTTTGAAAAGCAAGTTCCCAAAAATTATATAAAAAACCAAAACGCTAACTTTTCCGTTTATGAAAATAGGGAAATTGAGGCGGATGATGAATCTCTTTTTGTCTTTGAAATATCCGGTAAGATTTTGGCATTTGAAATTAAGAGCGTCTATAAGATTGAGCGTTTTAAGAATATCCACCGCATACCGCATAAAGACGGCAAGATAATAAGAGGGCTTGTCAACATAGGCGGAGAGCTTCATATATGCGTGTGTTTGCGCCAACTTTTGGGCTTGGATAATTGTGAATCTGCAACGGATACGAAACGCAGGATGATTGTCTGCAAGCATGAAAACAAGGCTTTGGTTTTTGCGGCAGACTTTGTTTTTGGGGTTAAGCGTCTGCCCAAAAACAGCGTTGAAAAAAAATCGGAAACGGATGAGGATTTGCTGAGCTCATTTTCCGAAAAAAGTTTTGTTACGGATGGAATGCGCATCCATAAAATGAACCTCAAAAAGCTTTTTGAAGCTGTAATAAAAAGGCATTTATGAGCTCATCATCAGATTCATTTTTGGCCGATTTTTTTGCCACAGAGTTTAAAGGGGCGTCTGCGGCTTTGCTTACCCGCATAGATTTGTCCTCATTTAATCAGGAAGATTGCCATGAGCCTTTGATTACAATCAGGAGCGAAGCCAGCCTTGCAGACATTAAAAAATGCGTAGAACTTTGCGATTTGACGAGTAAATTTTTAAGCTCAAAAACATCTCTTTTGCCGCAGGAAAAAGAGTCTTTGCGCAAAGCCTTCCGCAGCCTTGACGACATCGGAGAAATCACCACAGATACCCTGAATGCCGAATTTGCAAGAAGACTGGAAGGGTTTTCCAAAGACGTGAAAGTTTCGGAAAGTTCTGGGCTCTTGAATCCGGATTCAAGCGTTCAGGTGAATCAGGAAAAGAAGTCGTCATTTTCCATAAACAAGTCTTTGTTTGATTTGTTTTTGACAGAGGCAAGCTCTCAGATTGAAAACATAGACGCAATGCTTGTTGCAATAGAGTCCGACTTGAAAGACGTGCGCAAGCTTGAAGCTTTAATGCGGGCGTGCCACAGTTTGAAGGGAGCTGCAAGGATAGTCTCTTTGCTTCCCATTGTTGACTTCATGCATTCCATGGAAAATGTTTTTGTTCTGGCGCAGGAGGCTAAAATACAACTTGCCACCGAGCATATTGACATATTTTTGTCATGCGTAGATTTTCTTAAGGAGTGCAAGGACAATAATTTTTTAAATCTAAATCAGGATAAAATTAAGCTGATAACTTCGGAGCTTTCGCAGATAGAAAACAAAACTTTTGACCCCAAAAAGTCTCAAGTTTTAAAGGCTAGGCAAAACAAGAATTTTGAAGGCGCAAATGATGAAGATTCTCATAAGGTAGAAAATTCCGTCAGGGTGTCGTCAACAAGTTTAAACAAGCTTATGGGGCTAGCCGCCGAAAGCATGGTGGAAAACTCTCATCTTGAATTTTTCAGGTCGGCTTTGGTTGACATCAAAGAAAACACTCTGAATCTTATCAAACAGGTTGAGCGGGTTGTAAACGGTTTGGATAGCCTCAAAAATGCCGAAGGTCCGCTTGCAAATTTAGAGCAAGCAAGAAAGTTTGCGTTTGAAATTTTATCTGGCGTGCATAAGCAAATTTCAGACTTCGGCGAATATTCCAGACGCAGCGAGATGATTTCAAATTCTCTTTATTCAGAAGTTATCGCCAGCCGTATGCGCCCTTTTGGAGAGGGTGCGCGCAGCTTCCCAAGAATGGTGAGAGATTTAGGCAAGCATCTTGGCAAAAAAATCACTCTGTTAATTGAAGGCAGAAATGTTCCTGTTGACAGAGACATCATAGAAAAGTTGGAATCGCCCATAGGCCACATACTCAGAAACGCCTGCGACCATGGCATAGAATTGCCTCAAAAGCGCATAGAAGTTGGTAAAAGTCCGTACGGTGAAATTAAAATAAAAGCCATGCACTCTGGCGGGTATCTGCTTTTAAAAATCACTGACGACGGTGCGGGCATAGATCCAAAACTCGTCAGGCAAAAAATAAAGCAAAAGGGTTTGGCAAGCGATGAAATGTTAAATCGCATGACCAATGAGGAGGTTTTTGAATTTCTCTATTTGCCAAATTTCACGACCAAAGACAGTGTGTCAAAAGTAAGCGGAAGGGGTGTGGGTTTGGATGTCGTGCGGTCTTCAATGCAGGAAATCGGCGGCAGGGTGAAGGTAACTTCAACACTGGGCAAGGGCACGGATATGGAGCTTAAGCTGCCAATAACCCGTTCGGTAATACAGGCGTTAAATGTCGTCATAGATTCGCAAGATTACGCCTTCATGCTCAACAGAATTTATAGAACCTTAAAAATTCCCGCCAGCAATATTTTGCGTATAGATAAACGCAATTACTTTGAGCTTGAAGGCAAGAAAGTCTGGCTGATAGATGCAGCGCAAGTTCTGGGGTTTGAGCCTTATAAAAACGCCAATCCCAATGACGGGCTTTTTGTCGTGGTTGTTGCGGACGGTTCAAATTTATACGGGTTGGAGGTTGAGCGTTTTATTTCTGAATGCGATTTGGTAGTGCGTCCCATAGATGAACATTTGGGAAAGGTTGCGGGTATCAGTGCTTGTTCAATCTCTGAATCCGGAGAGCCTGTCTTGATTTTGGATGTTGACGATATGATACGCACAACCTCAAAAGTTTTGCAAAACTCAAGCCAGATTATGCGCAGCATAGCGCCAATTCAAGACTCTGCAAATGTAGGCAAATATAAAATTTTAGTAGCCGATGATTCCCTTACTGTCAGAGAAACCGAGAGACTGATTTTAGAGTCCGAAGGCTTTGACGTTGACGTTGCGGTTGACGGTATGGACGCTTGGAATGCAATAAGACAGGGCAATTACGACCTTCTGGTTACCGATGTTGATATGCCCAGATTAAATGGTTTTGAGCTCACAAAAAATATCAGGGAAAATGATAAGCTTAAGAAAATCCCCGTTATAGCGGTGTCTTATAAAGACAGGTCTGAAGACAGGCTCATGGGTTTGTCTATGGGTGTGAATGAGTACCTTACCAAGAGCAGTTTTCAGGATGAAACTTTTGTCAAGACCGTGCGTGGACTTCTGAAAAAAATTAAAAAACAAAAAAAATAATTTCGTAAAAAGTTCTTGTAAAAGAGAAAAATTTGACAGTTAATTTTAAGCCGATGAGCCAAAACTACCAAGTAATAGCAAGAAGATACAGACCAAAACAATTCGATGAGTTGGTAGGGCAGGAGCATATAGTCAAGACGCTCAAAAACGCTATTACTACGGGTAGGATAGGGCACGCATATCTTTTTGTAGGCCCTAGGGGGACAGGCAAGACGACAGTCGCAAGATTGTTGGCAAAGGCGCTCAATGCAAAAGGCGGCCCAAGCGTACATCCTTCCGATGATGATGAAATTTCAAAATCTATAATGGATGGCACTTGTATGGATGTCGTCGAAATCGACGGGGCTTCCAACCGTTCTATTGATGAAATCCGCCAACTTCGTGAAGATTGCCAGTATGCGCCCACGCAGTGCAGCTTTAAAATTTATATAATTGACGAGGTGCATTCTCTTACTTCAGATGCTTTCAACGCTTTGCTCAAAACGCTTGAAGAGCCGCCCAGTCACGTAAAATTTATTTTTGCAACTACCGAGGCGCATAAGGTCTTGGGTACAATAACCTCAAGATGTCAACGTTTTGAATTTAGACCAATTCCTGACGAAATTATCTCCGCACATCTTGGCGCAATTTCAAAGAAGGAAAATATCAACGCCAGCCCTGAAGCTTTGGACGCAATAGCCCGTTTGGCAAACGGCGGTATGCGTGACGCTCAAAGCATTCTAGACCAGATGATTTCATTTTGCGGCTCAAATATAAGCGTTGACGACGTGATAAGCATATACGGTTTGGCGTCGGCGGAGCAGATAGAAAATATCCTTTCAGACATGGCAAAAGGGGACTACGCAAAAACTATTGAAGCCGTTGAAAGCCTTTGCCAACAAGGTTGCGATTTGTTTCGCACATTATCCGATATGCAGATATATTTGCGTCGGGCAATGATAAGCTCTTTCCGTGATGGAGAGTGGGATTTTGGCGGAAAAAAACTTTCTTCGGAACAAATCATGCGTATGTTGGATGTTCTGCAAAGCTCTGAAAAATCCTTGAAAGACGGTTTGAGTGAGCGTGCGAATTTTGAAGTCGCCCTCTTAAAAGCGGTTGAACAAAGTAGGACTCGGGCAATAAACACTCTGATAAAAGAATTAGACAAACTTTCCGCTTTATCCGCAGAAGCTCAAAAAAAAAATAGCTGATTTGCTTGCCCAAGTTTTATCGGAAAGTGCTGAGTTTTCTGCGGCATTTCGTGTGGAGCGCAAAGAGCAAACGTCTAAGCCGCAAGTTGAGGAGGCTGAAGAAATCAAGGTTGAGTACTTCGGTTTGGATACTGAAGCGTTCAGAACAGTTTTGAAAACATTGCCTCAAGATTTGTTAGACTCTATACAGCGTCAATTTTATATTGAGCCAAATTCTCTTGCGGCTGGTGCAATCACGCAAGATACCGCCAAGAATCAGCCAAAAAAATCTCAGGAAGAAACTAATGTGGAAGACTATCTTGCGCTTGATGAATCTGAAAATTAACCATTGGGGAAGGGCTGGTTGCCCATCAAAATATTTGCATATTCTATAAGCGACAAACCCTTAGATCAAGTATGGTTTATGCGGTTTTTAAGAGTTCGTTATAATTTGCAAATTAAAAAAAACTGATGCACTGTCCTGAGTTAAATCAAATTGAAATGAGGGGAGTGTGCTACCCCCAGTTAAGTCGAACTGAAATTAGGGAGAGGTTTTCAGTTTTTTGTTGATTATTAAATTTATTATTTCCTGATGTTTTATAAGTTTTTTTATATTGATTTGGTGTTTGATATTTTATTGATGAATGCGGAAAACTTCGATATAGCGCTTATCCTACCTTGAGAAAAGACTTTCAAAGGTATAACATTTTCTAAAAAGATGGAAATATAATGAGTTTAATTTTTGAAAACAGATATGCTAATAAAAACTTATTCCAAGAATTCAGGGCAAAATACTTTTCCTATTGTATAATTTTACAAACCCCACATCTCGTCCAAATTGTGCTATAAAGAACAATACTTACATTAAAAAATTTTTAAAACATTGGTAGTGGTGGGCAAAAGTTAATTTTTTTTCCTATTCTATAATTTCATAAACCCAGAGTCTTGTCCAAGTTGTCCTTCACGCAAAGGTTTTGGCATTAAAAATTTTTACGCCATTGATAGTGGTGGGCAAAAGTTAAAATATTTAAAAAAATATATTGACGAGTGTAATAAAATACGTAGCTTGATTGCTTTCACTTTAAGGGGTGGTAGTTCAGTTGGTTAGAACGCCTGCCTGTCACGCAGGAGGCCGCGGGTTCGAGTCCCGTCCATCCCGCCATTTAAATGGCTAAAAAGGCTGGTTCGCAGTAAGTTGCGAACCAGCCTTTACTTTTGGAATTACACACTCTTTCGCAAGTCGCTGATTTGCAATGTCCTACTAAACGCATTTTACGCGAAACCAACCACTTTCTGCAACCACGCTGTTTAAACACAACTGTCAGGACAGGTTTTTAATTCAACCGCTTATTCTTTGTATCCCACAACAGTTATCGAATAAATGCCAACTTTACCGATTTTATATTTTTCTATTGTCGGCTTATCCAAATGCTCCTCAAGAACATCGTCGGGAATAACAACTATTTTGGTGCGGGCGATTTTTATATATTTAAATCCAGCCTTACTTATTTCGGAAAGATAGTCGCTTCGCTGAATTGCACTCGCAATGCACCCAGCGTACATCGCGGCATTGTCCGTAAATTCTTTTGGAAATTCGCCATCAAGAACAACGTCTGATACGCAAAAATGGGCTCCGTGTTTTAAGACCCGATGAATTTCGTTGAAAATTTTATCTTTGCGAGGAAGAAGATTAAGCACGCAATTGCTCACGACAACATCTGCGATAGCGTCAGACAAGGGCATATTTTCAATATCGCCTTCAAGAAATTCAACATTATTAAACCCCATTTTTTTTACGTTGGCTCTCGCTTTGGCAAGCATATTCGGCGCAAAATCTACGCCGATTACCTTTCCGCTTTCGCCGACTTCCCTTCGAGCTATAAAGCAGTCGTTCCCTGCGCCCGATCCCAAGTCGACTACGATATCGCCTTTCTTTATCCCTGCGTATTGTGTGGGCAAACCGCAACCTACTCCAAGGTCTGCTTCGGGCACATAGCCGTCGATTTTACTATAATCTTCGCTCATTATAGTGAATACTTTTTTAGAGGGCACTTCAGGAGATTTTCCGCAACAGCATTTTTTCGATGTTTCGCTATTTAGCGCCAATTCGTTGTATTGCTGTTTAACCAATTCCTTTTTGTTGTTTTCGTTTATATTCATATTTTATTGTTCGTAATACTACGAACTATAATTCGTAAAAATACGAACAAGTCAAGTTAAAGCAAAATTATTTACAGCACTTTTTGCAGGCGATTTTTTTCATCAACTCTGAAAAAAGAGTTTTTACAACAAGCCAATTTTTTTTGTTTATGCAATAGCGCACCTTGGGGGCTTCTATTTCTCCTTGTATAAGCCCGGCGGATTTCAATTCTTTTAGGTGCTGGGAAACAGTCGCTTTTGCAATCGGCAATTCATTGTGTATGTCGCCAAAAAAACACGAATCCAATGAAGCAAGGTACTCCAATATGGCAATGCGAGCGGGATGCCCCATGGCTCTTGCATATCTTGCAAGTTGCTCTTGATTTTGACTATACTTTTTTGACGCCATTATGCCTTTGATATTAAATTGAGTAATACATCTAACCAAAATTCCTTGCATACACAAGAACAAACAAAATCGTAATAAACAATATCATAAACTATCCACTATAATCTTGAAATTTTTAACAGATTCATTTATAATGAAAGCATCATGGCAAAGATTACATTGAAGTACGAAGCAGGAAGAAAATCGCCTTTTCAGGTGTTGTGGCGGGAACACGGAAAACGGTACTCCCGCTTTTTTGAAACAGAAATTGCGCGTGAAAGATTCATCGAAGCGAATTCATTTTTAGAGCGCGAAAAGTTTGGGGCGTTTTTTTAATGTCGAAAGATATTGTCGCCAACGTCATGCAAATAGAGGCGATGCAGGGGCAAATTACATTCTGCGAAATCTAGAATTTTTGAACTATTGATGAATCTTATAAAGGCGTTTTCACCAAGGCACAATGCCTTTGCGATCCATAAATATGCCTGTCGGCCCATCAGGTGGAAGCGTTGCCAAATGTACGATGGCGTCAGTGCCTTCTGTAACAGTTTGCGTTCCTTGATGTGCGTTTAAGTCTGTAGATGTAGGCCCGGGATCTGCCGCATTGATGCGCATATTCGGAAGTGCGCGCGCATACTGAATAGTCAGCATAGTTAAAGCGCTTTTCGAGGCACAGTAAAGTGTCGCAGGAACTTTTGATTCGGCACGATTTTCATCGTGAACCAATGCGAATGAGCCAAGCCCGCTTGATACGTTGACAATGACAGGATGTTTAGATTTTTCCAGAAGCGGAATGAATGCGTTTATGATGCGCACTGGTCCAAACACATTCGTATCAAATACTACTTTTGCATCTTCTCCTGTAAGGTCGGCAGCTTTTTTAAAAGGTCCAGTTATACCAGCGTTGTTAATAAGAATATCCAAATGTCCTTCATGCGAAAGAATTTTATCTGCCGCATTTTTAATAGATTTTTCATCAGTTACATCCAACTGCAGGTATGAAACCCCGAGAGTTCTTGCCGCTTCTATTCCCAGTTCAAGATTCCGAGCGCCCATATAAACCTTGTATCCAAGTTCTTTTAGGCGTTTGGCAGTCTCGTAACCTAGCCCTTTATTACCGCCTGTAATTAAAACTATTCTTTCTTTCATCTTTATTATTCCTTCTTTGCTTGTTGCTGGGAAATTTGTATTTTAGTTTGACATTTTTAGCGCATACTCTTTTTATACAACAAAATTAGTACATTCGTACTAAATATCAAATATTTTTAACTTATATAGAAGGAGGTTTTTTTTGAGCGAAAAAAATATGAAAAATAAAATTCTTAAAATAGCGGAAAAAATGTTTTTGGAAAAACCTTACGATGATATCGTTATGCGTGACATTGCAAAAGCTTTGAATATTAGCGTAGGCAATCTTACATATCATTTCAAAAAAAAAGACGATCTGGCAGAAGAGGTTGTTCTTAATGTGTTCAGCCGACACAAACAGCGCCCAAGTTGCCAGTCTTTAGAGGAGTTGGACGAGTGGATTGCTTCATTCAAAAAATCCAAAGATGAGACCTCTTTTTATTTTAAAGATTTTGAACAACTAGCGAAAATCAGCAAAAAGATGAGAGACATACAGCAGGAAGTTTTCGCAAGAAATCTTAGGTTTTGGAGAGAAACACTTAAAAATTTCAATAAGGCTGGAATATTGGAATCAGAGGGGTTTAAAGCGCAATATGACACATTCATTCATAACTTCTATTTGCTAAAAGCTCGCTGGAATGAACAGAGCGTGCTAGAATCAAAATTGGGCATTAAGAAAATGGAATTTCGTTTCAGAGTTTGGGCATTATTATTTCCCATGTTGAGCAGCAAGGGGAAGCGTATTTTCAAAAACAAAATCATTTTGTAAATGTTGGTAAAGCCATCGCATTCTCTAATCTGGCGTTAGCTGTATTACAAATGGGTCTTTACTTTTGGAATTACACGCCATTTCTAAAATGTTTGATTTAAATGCCCAATTAAACGCATTTAATGCGAGAGCAAGCACGCTGTTTGAATACACTCATTAGGACAGGTTTTAACTCAAAAAAACTCTGAGGTTTTTTCATTCCCAGAGTTTTGTTAATTTTGTTTTAGAATTTTTTAATGAGGCTTGGCAGATTTGTATTTTTTCTATTTGCGCTTTCTGTAAATCGCAAAGGTAAGTGCCAGAAGCCCTAAGATTGCGGCGTAGGTTGAGGGCTCAGGCACTACTGTGCCGTTCATCCAGATGCCGCCAAGTTCGTCGTCGAAAATTCTGCCTGTGAACTTTCCGTTGAAGTCGAAATATTCGTTCAAATCCGTGCCTAAAACTCCTGAAAGAGTGTTGTAGCCAAAAATCTTATAATTGCCAGTTTCGCCTGAAAAGTTGTAGAGGTCTATGAGGATTTTATCTAGCGAGGTGTCGCCTATTATCAAATTTCCCCAGACATTCAATAGGTCGCCATTTTCAATTTTTAAAATTGCACCGCCATCCAAGGTGAGGTCTCCAAATTCCAGCGTACCTGCAGCGCCGTCTCCGGGGGAAAGTATGCCGCCGCTTTCAATAGTAACGTCATTTATACCTCCTTCTCCGGAAAGCGTCGCACCGCTTTTTACATACATATAAGAATATTGGTTTCCGTGGGTAGTACTCCAATATTCGCAACCCCAAATATTGTTAACGACAAGTTCGCCTTCAACAATATTTGTCATACCCAGCATATGCATTGCGTCCGAATTTACGATAAGCTTGCCTTTGCCTGTTTTGTTTATAATTCCATCGAATGAATAAGACGCTAGACCATCTTTCGTCACTCCTTTAACGCCTATCGTATAGCTTGAATTTTGGGCGATATTGAAATTGATATCCAAATTTCCCGTAGAAGGGTTTTCAACATATAAAAATCCTGAATCGCTGCCCGTGTTGCCTGTTGAGCTCAAATGTTTGCCTTCTGTTACTTCAAAATTTAGGACGCCTGCGCCATTTAGATATATTGCGCCGCCTTCACCTGCGCGGTTGTCTGTGAACACGGTATCGCATATGGTTAGGTTAATTTCATGGCTGTCCTCATCTGCCTGCAAAACCGCTATTGCACCGCCCTTGCCGTGGAATGATCTGTTTGAAGTGAAGCTGCTGTTTTCTATGAGCGTTGGGGCGGATGCGCTTAATTCTGACGTGTAAATCAAGACAGCGCCGCCGTCGGCAGAACTCCCGTCTGCGGTGTTTAATTCAAATGTTGCATTTTTTATAGTGGCTTTGCCGGAGCTGTATATCGCACCGCCGCCGTTAATTACGCCAGATGCGGAGTCTCCCCAAGCGTTATTGCTTTTGAATTCGCTGCCGTCTATTTGCAAAAGGTAGGAGGAAGAACCGCCCAATGCGGTATAGCGTATTGCGCCGCCATTTGCGGCGGTGTTAGAGTTAAATTTACCACCAGTAATTGTGGCGTTTCTATCTATAAAAAGCGCACCGCCGCCGCCGGAAATATTGCTTGCGTGATTGCTCGCTTTATTGCCCGTAAAGTCTGTGTTGTTAAGCGTAAAATATAAGCCTGCGGAGTGTATTGCGCCGCCATCGCCATAGGTTGAATTGTTTGTGAATGCGGAATTGCTTATGCTGACATTGGCAGTGGAATATCCGCCTATGTTGATTGCGCCGCCATAAGCTCTATAAAAAGCCACAGCATTATTGTTGGCGGTATTGCTTGTGAATGTAGAGTTTGATATTACAACTTTCCCAGCGATATCCATTGCGCCGCCATAGCCGTAGTTTGCGTTGTCGCCGCCCGCCTTGTTGTTCGTGAAATCAGTATTTATAAAGGTCGATATTGAGTAACCATTTATGTAAGCTGCGCCGCCCCAGCCACCGCTATCGCCGTCGCCTTTGGCGAAATTATTTGAAAATACGATACGCCCCGTTCCACCCTCGGAATCAGGTTTAAATGTGATACTTGAAGCAGTTGCCGCTGCACTTGTTCCCGCATACATTGCTGAAGCATAAGGGGAGGTATTGTTTGAGAATGTTAAAATTTTCCCATCAATAATGGCTATCACAGTGTGGCGCATTTCCCAATGGTCAAAAGATCCGTCCTCTTTTTTGATAAAGCCACTCCAGAGCTGTTGATTGGCGGTGTCGGCAGTTGCCGCAAAAGTTATATTTTGCAGAATATTCACAATCACGGGCGTTGCAGAGTTTGTGCTTCCCAAATCAAGTTTTGAAAGCAATCCGCTTACACCCGTCAAATCGGAAGCGGCATTTACATCCACAGTTCCCGAGTCTATGCGCCTGTCAAATTGGTCTTCGGAAAAAAGACCAAGAGGAGCAAACAAGCAAATGAAGCTTAGGTATTTTACGATGCGCAGGTTTTTCATAAGTGTCCTTTCAAATGTTTTGATATATTTATAAAGCAGTTATAGAAAACATGCAAGATTTATTTGTACGATTGTACAAATAAGTTGCGCAAATAATGGCAATATATATCCTCGGTTTTTGCTTGAATCTTTCTTGTTGTTTTACGATTATTTGGCTTACGATGTATGCATAAAAAAGGTAGGAAACAGAATGTGATCGGCAAGGAGACCCGCCTAAAGTTAATCAGGGCGGCGGGCAGGGTTTTTGCCCAAAAGGGCTTTGAGGGTGCGGGCCTGCGCGAAATTTCCACGCTGGCGGGATTCCCTGTGAGCATCATAACCTACCACTTTAAGACAAAGGAAAACCTCTTTTTTGAAACTTTGCACCATCACTTCATTAAACAGCCAAAGCTCACTAAAGCCTTTAATTCTTTCCTTGATGCGGATTATAAAAAGCCGCAAAGCATTTCAAATGCCATGTTTGAAAGTTTTTTATTTATCTACCAAATATGCCACGGCAAAAACAAATCGCCAAATCTCGACGGGCTTATAATGTGCCTGATTAACGATTCAGGAAATATCGCCCACGTATTTCAGGAAATGGCAAACAGTTTGATGAACCATATTTTTGAGATTCTTGTAAAAAACAACCCTAAGCTCAGCGACACTGACATATTCTGGTGGGGGCGCTTGTTTTGGGCGCAAATTTTCTATTCGATAACGGGCAAAAAACTCATGCTTACCGAGATGGAAACAAAAAACTATTCGGAAGAATTCATATACTCGATGGCTTGGCGCTCCGCCTGCCAATGCTGTCTTGCAATAAATTTACCACTGCCGTCGGGCAAAGACAAATGGCATATCAAATATCCTTCGTGATTTTCAGAAATTATTCCGTCTGCAAAAAAACTTGCGGGTAAATAATATCATAAAATACCCATTATAATCTTACGATTTTTGAGTGCTTCGTTTATTTTCGCCATTTAAGGCAGGTTTTTAATAAGTTTTTATCAGAATTAGATCCGTCTATATCGCCAGAATTTTGACGTATCAGCCCTCTGTACATATAGAAAGCAGGAATATCTCTTCTTAAAGAAATTGCCTCATTTACTAAGAAAATTTTTGCATTGTGATTTTCCTTTTCTTTTATCTTGTCCAGATATTTATACGCTTTTTCGGAATTAATTTTCAAAAGTTCTGGGGTCTCCAACTCGACAAGAATCCCGCTTTCATTTATTATTTCATCTATCAAATCCACTTTGTAAGATAGGCTCTGCAATATGTATAAGTCGCCTAAAATTTTTCTTTTGTCTCCAATCTTAATATTAAGATTGAGTCTATTAAGATAAGCTTCATGTGAAATGGGGTTTTGCTTCAAATAATCATTTATTTTATCAAGCTTTGATCCTAATTCCGCATCAAGGTCAATAGATGCTTTGGATGTAAGTGCTGAAAGTATTTTTACTCTATCAAAATTTTCTTTTTTATCGATTTTTTCCAAAGCATTAATCGATTCAGCATTGCCTGCTTTTGCAGACTTTCTCAGCCATTCCATGGCAAGATTCGGATTTTTTTCGCATCCATACCCTTTGTTATAACACATGAAAAGATACGCCATAGACTCGGGATGACCATTGTTTGCTGATTTCTCGTACCAATAGAAGGCTTTCTTGGGGTCTTCAATTAATCCTCCGCTAGCATTTCTATATGCCGATGCTAAATAAAATTGTGCATTTTCTTCATCTTGCTCTGCCGCTTTTTCAAGCCAAAAAATTGTCATTGCTTCGTCCTTTCGAATTTCTTTGCCTGTTAAATAAAGCATGGCGAGTAGATATTGATAGGTTTTATTACCCTGTTTTGCCGCTTTGATCATCCAATCTTCAGCAACATTTTTATCTTGAGGCACTCCATCCCCGAAAGCATAGCACATTCCTAATGAAAATTGGGCTTGTGGATCATTTTTTTCGGCAGCCTTTGTAAAATAAGACACCGCCAATTTTTCCGATTTTTCAACGCCAAGCCCGTGCAAATAGCAATCCCCTAACATTGTGTTCGCTTTTATGTTCCCTAATTGAGATGCCTTTAAGAATAACTTAACAGCACCCATCTTGTCGGTTTTAAATAACTCACTTGCACTTTTAAATATTTTATCTGCATTATCATCACTGGAAGTCGTGTTATCCAGATCAGATAGTGCTTTTTTTTCTGTAAGATTTTCTGGCAATTTTACGCCTGAAAAATCAGAAGCTTCTGTTATTTGCTCCCAAGTAAGATTGTATGCTTTTGACAAATCCAAATTTCTTATATCCTTTCCCTTAAAGCTGACTCCGGCAAAGTTTAGTGCCGGTAATATTGCGGGTTTTTTCCAATAAGAAGCTAATTCGCTTTTGGGATTCCACGATTTTGCGTTCATTATTTGTTTTGCCGTAAGCCCTGTGCATTTGGAAAAATCAATGCCATCAATATCAACACCTGAAAAATCAGCACCAGAAAAATCCATGGGTGGAATCAAAATGAAAGTAATAGATTTAGCCCTGATTAGCTTTTCAGCCATAAGCCCCGTACATTTGGAAAAATCAATACCATCAATATAAGCATTGCTAAAATCTATATTTGTAAAATCCAACGACGGAAGCTTTATCCCACAATATTCTTTTGCGGAAATAACTTTTCCCCAAGTTATCCCCGTGCAGTTCGAGAAATCGATAAAAGAAATATCTTTATCTTGAAAGTCAGATTCAGATAGGTCCAGTGGCGGCAATACTATAAATCTATGCGACTTTGCTTGTAAAATTTGATTTAATGTTAACCCCGTACAATTTGAAAAATCTATACCGTCTATATTAAAATCTTTTAAACTTTTCCCTATGAAGTTTGTTGGAGGTATTTTGACTTTGCGCCTTTCTGCACGATGCGCAAGCATTCTCATAACATCCAAATTTGTGCACAATGAAAAATCAACTCCATTAAGCTTATCTGGTAGTACTCCAGTTAAATCTAAAGGTGGTAATTTGATATTATCAAAATTTTTTGCACGGCTAATTTTATCCCATGACAAACCCTCGCAATCGCTAAAGTCCGTATTCCCGATATCAATATTATTAAACGACGAAAAGAAAAAATCTGCTTTGAATCCCTTTTCTTTTTTTACTCTATCAATAAGATATTGACTGCGCAAATCGCTACTCAACCAAAGATATGTTATTCCAAACCCAGAGAATAAAATTATAAAAATCAAACTTATACAAAAGGCTTTTTTCATTTGCGGAATATAAATAGATAGATCAAGAGTTTGCAATTTAAAATAAGCCGATAAATCAAGCTAATCTTTAGTAAAATAGTATTACAAATTATTCACCATAATCTTGCGATTTTTGATAGAGGTTTGTAAAATTATTATTTGCCATCTCTGAGCCAGCAATCCAGAAGGTGGTCGTTTACAAGACCGGTTGCCTGCAAATGAGAGTAGCATATTGTTGAGCCAAAAAATTTGAATCCACGTTTTTTCATATCTTTTGCAATGGCGTCAGATTCTGCAGAATTTGCTGGAATTTGGCTTATGCTTTTCCATTTGTTGATTATGGGTTTTTTATTTGGGAAGAAGCTTATCAGATAGTTGTAAAAAGTTCCAAATTCATTTTGCAGTTTCAAAAAGTTTTGAGCGTTTGTTATGGCCGCACGGATTTTCAATCTGTTGCGTACAATTTCTGGATATAGCATTAGGCGTTCCACATCTTCTTCCGTAAATTTTGCAACTTTTTTTGCGTCAAAATTTGCAAATGCATTCCTGTATCCTTGGCGCTTTTTCAAAATAGTTATCCATGAAAGCCCTGCTTGTGCAGATTCAAGAACAAGAAACTCAAACATAGTTTTATCGTCTTTAACCAATCTTCCCCATTCCTCATCATGATATTTAATATATGTGGAGTCGGATTCACACCAAGGGCATCTCTTTTTAGTTTTCATACCAAAAATTTATACGTATTTCCTTCTGCAAATCAAAGGAATTTTTGCCGCTAAAAGATTTCCAATTAATTTTACAAACAAGCCAGGTTGGGGTTTATAAATATCTATCCGTGTACTTCAAATATTTGAATGATGGCATGCCAAGCGCCATAATTGCGTGGATTTCGCCGTCTATGCCAAGTATTTTTTGCAATACTTTTTTGCCATCTTGCTTGCTTGCGTTGAGTACAAACCCCATGTATATCTGGCTAACCCCAAGAGATTCCGCCATTAAAGAGGCATTTTGATACGCTAAGTTTGCATCTACGCAGCCAAATCTGCTTGATTTTGGAGTGTGGAAAAATATCAACGCCGTTGCCTTGCGCAGAATAGGGTCTTTGCCTGCCTCATGTTCTTGCTTCAGGCGCTTAAACATTGGAAGGTATTTGTACACGTCTTTTAAAAAGGGTTTCAAAATTAGTTGGGCGATAGGGTTTGAAAGTTTTTTCCCTAAGCTGTCGAAAGTTTTTACGGTAAACTCACTTATCTTCAAGAGTGTTTCAGGCTCTGCTATAATGGTGAAACGCAGTTCTTGAGAGTTGGTGGCGGTTGGTGCGTATTGCGCAGCTTCGATAATTTTATCTAAAAATTCTTGAGGAATTTGCTTGGAAGTCAAAGCCCTGTTTGAGCGTCGAGACTTTATCAAAAGCATGGTTTGCTCCGCCGTTGGCAATAATGAATAATCTATGATGTGTTGTTTACTTTCGGGAAATGCAGAGTGAGCAACAGAATTGGTAGGGCACACGCTAACGCAGTGTCCGCAAACAATGCAAGTGTGTGTGTTATTCAATGAAATATCCTCGCCAACATTTTCTTGGAGCATAATTTCAATAGGGCATACCCGTACACATTTGCCGCATTTAATACAGGTATTTTTTAGTATGTTAATTGCCTTAGTGATAGACTTCATGGGAGGAGTTAATCAAAAATCAGACTCCTCTGCAAGAAGAACTCGCCGCATAAACAGGGCGATTTAAATCGTCTTGGTTTGCGGGTATTTAATCGGGGCTGCGACCATGCTTTCAGTGAAGCGCTTACGTCGAATATCGCAAACACTTGCTTTGTGTTGGCTTTGGATTTTTAAGCGCACACACAAAGCAGAAGCATAACCCTTTTTTATTTGCGCTTACGCCAAATCACAAAACTAAGGGCAATAAATGCAAATATAAACGCATAGGTTGACGGTTCCGGCACTTGCGTTGCGTTGATGTAAATGCCGCCCGTACCTTTAAATATGCTGCCCTGATAGCCGTTGGTGAAATCAAAGTAGGCTGTCAAATCTTCGCCCAATCCCGTAAAATCTGTGAGCGATACAAATTTGTAATCGGTGATTATCGCATTAAAACCACTCAATTCCAAAACTATTTTTTCTATAAGTGCGGAGGAGTCTAAGGTAAAGATATTTTCAATATTTATTATGTCGCCATTTTCAATTTCAAGAATTGAACCGCCTTTTAAGATAAGATTATCAAAGGTGATTAGGCTAGGGTTGTCGCCAGGGGCGAGGATTGAGCCGCTAAGCATTGTTGTAGTGCCCAAGATGTGGCCGTTGCCCGCAAGCATTGCTCCGGAATTTGCCGTAAGTTTGGAAGTGCTTGTGCCGTAACGGGCGTTTTGGATAACAGAGAATGCACCCCCAAAAATTGTGGTGTTTGCGTTTATATCGCTCTTGATATCTGCAGAATTTGCGGCGTAATTTGCGCCCGAAAATACTACATTGCCCGTCGTTATGGTACCGTTGGATAGCTTATTTATGCTAACAGTGTGTGTTGTAGAAGCCGTCGCCTTAATTGGGTCTGAAAGCGTTATTATTTTGCCGTTTGCTGCGGCAAGATAAACGGAAGAACTCGTGCCTAAATAAATAGAATTTGCCGTTCCCGTTGCACTTGGGTCTGGTGCGGTAAGATTTGCGCCCATCTTGTTACCTGAAAAACTCACGTTTCCGCCTTTTGCATAGAGACCAAATTCATTTTCAGCAATGTAAACTGCGCCGCCAAAACCGCTTGCAAGGTTTTTAGAAAAGTTGGTGTTGGCATTTACTTCCAAGGTTAAGGTGTGGCTTCCGTAAATAGCCCCACCATTTGAAGCGGTGTTATTTAAGAATTCTGTAGCGCCCAAAATAAATTTGTAGCCATCCAAATAAATCGCCCCACCGAGGCTCTTGGCTGAATTGCCTTCGCCGGCACCTGTGCCGCCAAATATTGTAGTACCGGTAATTTCCAGATTTCCACTTGAATAAATCGCCCCGCCAGAAACGCCCGCAGAATTTCCCTTGAATGTGAGCATGTTTGCATTTTCTATTTTATTGGAGGATGAAGAAAGGTAAATCGCCCCGCCACGG
Organism: Opitutales bacterium; assembly: GCA_031553045.1. GTDB lineage: Bacteria > Verrucomicrobiota > Verrucomicrobiia > Opitutales > Intestinicryptomonadaceae > CALXQW01. The sequence continues at coordinate 24,990 of JAVBLZ010000005.1, forward strand.
CCGTATGTGGTATCATAAGCCCTATTCTTGATAAAGTCCGTCGTACCGCCGAGTTTAAGGCTACTTTCACACAAATAAATTGCACCGCCGGTGTATATTGCAGAGTTGCCTTCACTGGCATTCATACCGCCAAAGACGACATCACCTGTAATTTCCAAAGAACCTCTTGAATAAATTGCAGCGCCTTCAAAATTCGATGAATTGCCCTTGAATGTGAGCTTGCCCGCATTGTCTATTCTATTTGCGCCAGATGATTGAAAATAAATAGTAGCGGTATCGGATGATTGATTGTATAGGAAGTCTGCCGTACTGCCAAATTCTAACGTTGTTGCGCTAGGGCCCAAATAAATGGCGGCACCCAGTTCCGCCAGATTGCCTTCGCCAACACCTACGCCGCCAAATATGGCAGCACCTGTAATCTCCAAATTCCCATTAGATGAAATTGCACCGCCACTGTAATCTGCATCATTGCCCTTGAATACAAGTGTGCTTGAGTTTTCTATTTTGTTAGAATTGGAAGATTCGAAATAAATCGCCCCGCCAAAAATTGCCTTATTATATAGGAAATTTGCCGTACCGCCCAATTTCAGTATAGTTGCGTTAGTATATAAATAAATTGCGCCGGCATAAACATATGCGCGATTGCCTTCATTAGCACCTGCACCGCCAAAAGTAACGTCGCCTGTAATTTCTAGAGAGCCTTTTGAATAAATTGCGGCGCCGTTATTATAGGAGGAGTTATTTTTGAATGTGAGCAATCCTTCATTATCTATTTTATTTGCGTTGGCAGAATTGAAACAAATTGCGCCGCCGTCCATGTTGGAAACAGCGTTTTGAAGGGATATGTTTGAGAACGCAATATTATTTACCGTATTTGATAAATTGAAGATTTGGCAGAATCCACCTCCATTTATTGTAATGGCGCTTAAAGCGGCGTCTAACTTCAGTCCGTCGGCAATTATCTGGGGCAAATTACTTGTAAGATTAATTTTGCCGCCAAGAGCAAATGTGTAGATATCATTTGCGGTCTGCTGATTAAGGGCATAGCGCAACGTAGTCGCCGTGTCCGAGTCTGCAATAGAGTTTATGGTTTGATTTGCAGCCTGCGCATTAAATATTGCGCATATTGATGCGATTGCAAAAATAGTTCTTTGTAAGTGAAATATGTAAAATTTCTTCATTTGTCATCAAAACTAGCTTGTTTTCAGCAGTTCTGTCAAACCGAAATGTCAAACAAATTGTATTTCAATAATATTGAATTTCCCGATATATATAATATGCGGAGTATTGAAACAGTCATGAATAGCGTATTAAACCGTATGTGTTCTGTAAAATTCCATTATATATTGTAACATAATGTAAAAAAACTCCGAGACATTTTATTGTTTCAGAGTTTTAATTTTAATCTTATTAGATTATCCAATCTTGCTATTTGCGGCGCCTGTAGATTGCAAAACCGAGGGCCAGCAGAGCGAATATAGTCGCATAAGCGCTTGGCTCCGGAATTACTGTGCCGTTGATGTATATTGCGTCGCCAAGTGCATATATGTCTCCGGAGAATTTGCCTTGGAAGTCAAAATAGTTGTTAAGATTGCCGTCGGAGAATTCAAAATTGGCCATGTCTATGATTTTATAGTCGTCAATCTGTATGCCAAAGCCCGATAAATCTACAAGAATTTTATCTAAAATTGACGCTCCGGAAAGGTAAAGAGTTCCCAAAATGTTTATCAAATCTCCGTTTTCAATTTCAAGCAATGCGCCGCCGTTTATTGAAAGGTTATCTAATGTAATTGTGCCAGAGGCACTGTCACCCACAGAAAGCGTCGAACCGCTATACATTGTGGTTGTACCCAAAACATAACCGTCTCCCATAAGCTTTGCTCCCGAATTTGTCGCAAGGGTGGAGGTTGCAGTGCCGTACTGGGCATTTTTCACGACACTGAATGTGCCGCCGTAAACGGTTGTTGAGGCCGCAATGTTACTTTTGATATCTGCTGAATTTGCGGCATAATTTGCGCCAGAGAATACCACTTTGCCTGCCGTTATGGTACCGTCTTCCAATTTGTTTATACTTACGGTGTGAGTTGTGGAGGCCGTCGCCTTAATCGGGTCTGAAAGCGTGACTGTTTTGCCGTTTGTCGCAGCAAGATAGACAGATGAGCTGACATTCAAATATGCAGAGTTTGCAGTGCCTGTCGCACTAGGGTCTGGAGCGGTAAGGTTTGCGCCCATTTTATTGCCTGAAAAGCTTATGTCTCCAGTTTTTGCGTGAAGGCTCAGAGTGCTTCCCTTAAGATAAATTGCGCCGCCTGAAGTTGACACGAGGTTGCCTGTAAATATCGTATTGCCGCCAGCTTCTAAACTCAAATCTCCGTTTGAATAAATAGCGCCGCCATTACTAGCTGAAGAATTACCTTTGAATGTGAGCGTTCCGGTATTGGCAATTTTGTTGACACCTGTGGACGCAAAATAAATCGCCCCGCCGTTGCCTGTGCTTGTACTTGTAGCCTTATTGTTAATAAAACTCGCAGTATCTCCTAATGTGAGCGTTGCGGCAGTAGCCCCAAAATAAATAGCGCCACCGTAGGATGTCGAGGTGTTGCCATCGCTGGCTCCTGTGCCGCCAAAGGTTACGACCTTTGTAATTTCCAAATTGCCGTTTGAATAAATAGCGCCACCATTACTAGCTGAAGAATTACCTTTGAATGTGAGCGTTCCGGTATTGGCAATTTTGTTGACACCTGTGGACGCAAAATAAATCGCACCGCCGCCGGTGTTCAACGTTGTGGATGTAGTCCTATTATTAAGGAAGTTAGAAATGCCGCCGAGGGTAAGCATACCGCCGCGCATGTAAATCGCCCCGCCGTTGCTTACCGTATAATTGTCGCTAAATGATACGCTGCCGTTGATACTAAGACCTTTGACCGAATAAATCGCCCCGCCGGAGCTGCCCGCAATTCTATGCCGTCATGCACACTTGTGTCAAATTAAAATGCCAAAAGTTGTTGGTTTTCAAGAATATTGAAATGAAGCAGATATTATTCTAAAAACATATCAATTCCCGATATTTAATTGACAGATATTTGGTTGTGCCAAAAAATCTGCTGCGATGAAGATTATTAAAATTTTGGCTCTGGGCATTGCGTTTAGTTTTTTTATTCCGGTTTTTTGTGCAGACAATGTGGAATCAAAAGTGCTTAAGCAGGGCGAAAAGCTGTGCTTTGTGGGCGACAGCATCACCGCAGGCGGATGGTACACAACGCCCATTATGCTCTACTATGCAACCCGCTTCCCCAATATGAAGATAGATTTCCGCAACATAGGCATACCCGGAGATACCTGTTCTGGGATACTCTGGCGCATGGATTGGGATGTGCTGCCACAACTAAACAAGGAAGATTCCGTCTGCGTATTGATGATAGGGATGAATGACGTCGGAAGAGACAAATACGCAAAAGATGCCCAAAAGAGAATTGGCGCAGAAAGGTTTGCAAAGACTCTTGAAAATACCCGCAGTGGCTATGAAACAAGGCTGTCAAAAGTGATTGCCAATGTCTCTGAAAATTCACGCAGGCTGATTGTATTTACGCCGTCCATTTACGACCAGATTGGAGTATTTGAAACGGAAAATCTTTTTGGCGTGAATGATGAACTGGGAATTTTTGGCGAATTGTCCAAGCGCATGGCCTCTCAATTTCAGAACGTATCGTGTGTCGATATGCATTCCGCCATGCTCAAAGTTAATGAGTCATACAGAAAACTTTATGGCTCAGACCAAACCATAATAGGCCCAGACCGTATTCACCCAGGTATAATTGGAGGGTTTGTAATGTTGGATAAATGGCTTTCTGATAATGAAGAAACTCGTGAAGTCTCTCAAATTCATATAGACCTGAGAACGTCGTCCACAGAAAAAAGTTTTAATTGCAAAATATTTGGGCTAGAGATTTCAAAACGCAAAGTCTCATTTGCCTGTCTTGAAAATTCATTGCCTTTGCCCGTAGAAAAAGACGTACGTAAAGTTCTGCCTGCAATTTCGGGTGAAAAATTGGGGGAGGGTGGTGATTTTAAAAATATATTTTCACGTGAAATTCTGAAAATTGAAGGTCTTGAAAAAGGTGAATATGCTGTGAAAATTGACGGGGTAGAGCTTGGCTCTTATTTCGCCAGTGAGCTTGCCGAGGGTATAAATCTTGCGGAATATGAGCTTGCGCCGCAATATATCCAGGCACTAGAGGTCTATAAAAAATGTTTGGAGTTTAGAAGCGCAGCCGGAAAATATAGATCATTATTTTGGGTGGAGCTGGCGCTCAGGAACGATATTGAATTTTTGGGCGAAAAAGAGAAAATTGAGTTTGTAAAAAAGCACCTTGCAAATGCTGCAAATGAAAGTGCTTATAGGAAGGGAGGCTTCAAATTCTATATCGAGAATAGGGGAAATAAAGCCGGACTTTTCAAAGGATTGCAGAAAATTCAGGAAGAAATTTACACCTTGGCTCAACCCTTAAAACATTCCTTTGTCATAGAAAAATTGTGAGTCGTTAATCTGTAAATATTCCGAGGGCACATGGTGGATTTTGGGGCAAGAGTTTTTTTTCAACTATTTAGTGTTGATAGAAAGTGTCATATCCATAGACTACGTGACCATGGATAGACGAACATTCACAAAATCTGCATTTCTTTCCGCACTTGCTGCGGCTGCACCCGTAAAAATTTTTGCGGATGATGCTAAAGGAGCTTCTATAAAATTCAGATGCAAACCATATTTGCAAAACCCAAAGCCCGACAGCATTACTGTAATGTGGTTGGTTGACAAACCCAGCTTTAGTTGGGTGGAGCTTGCCGAAGGTAGTGCAAGACTTCCTAAAGAAAAGTTTTTCAGTCAAGATGACGGTCTTTATGCGGCGGGAAACACAATCAACAAAATCGAAATTGGAAATTTAAAGGCTGGCACAACCTATTCATATAAGGTTGTGTCTCGTGAGATTTTAACTTTTGAAGCTTATAAAGTCGTTTTTGGAGAGCAAATTGAGAGCGAAGTTTTTACATTTAAAACCCCTGAAATTAACGCTAAAGATGTCTCTCTCATAATTTTTAACGACATCCACAATACGCCGAAAAGCTTTGCGGAACTCCTAAAACTCAATAATTCCGAGCATTTTGATTTTGCGTTTTACAACGGTGATATGCTGAATTATTTGGCTAGTGAAGAAAAAATTGTGGACTGCCTAATAAAACCTTCCGCAGAGACCTTTGCCTCGCAAACGCCTTTTCTTTATCTGCGTGGCAATCATGAGACTAGGGGCAGCTTGGCACGCACTTTTAAAGATTATTTTGCTTTGCCCGCCACGCCTTATTTTTCTTTCACGTGGGGCCCCGCATTTTTTATGGCGCTGGATACTGGCGAAGACAAGCCTGACAGCGCTGAAGTTTATGCAGGTCTTGTAGCATTTGATGAAATGCGTGAGCGTGAGGCAAAATGGCTTGAAGCACAAATGCAGAGCGCCGCTTACAAGAATGCAAAGTTTCGCATAGCGTTAATGCATATTCCCACGCATTATTCCAACGATTGGCACGGCACTTTAGAATGTAAAAAACTTTTCACTCCGATTTTCAACAAATACAAATTGGATATGGCAATTTCTGGACACAACCACAAATACGCAGTTCGCCATCCAATAAAAAATGATCATGACTATCCTATCGTAATAGGCGGCGGCCCCAAAACTGGGCAAAGAACATTAATCAAGTTAAAGATAAGCGAAACAACGCTAGACTTAAAAATGCTTTGCGACAACGGCGAGCAAGTTGGTGAATATAAAATTGTGCGTTAAGCAAATTTTTATGCAAATCAATAACACTTAACACGCCTTATTAGGCTTAATACGACCATATCAAAATCGCTCAAAAATAAGTTTATAAAATGCCCGTAACCTTACAAAACAAAAGGGTTCTCAAACGAGAACCCTTTTGTGTAAACTATAAGCCGGATGTCGGACTTGAACCGACGACCTGATGATTACAAATCAACTGCTCTACCAACTGAGCTAATCCGGCGAAATTTTTTTGAATGCGGATAGGTTTAGAAAAACTTAATCACAGTCAACTTTAAAAAGAACTTCCTTAATGCTCAGGGCGGGACTTGAACCCGCATGACTTTCGCCATACGCCCCTCAAACGTACGTGTCTACCAATTTCACCACCTGAGCTTTAAAAGACAGCCCAGAGTTGGACCATATCGGATTTTCAATGCAATACTTTTTTTAAAAAATTTTATACCAAAAAATTTGTCCATAAAAATTATTCAAACTAAAACGATTGAAGCTTTTTTCTAACACCTGATGTGGATAAAAAAATATGACCAATGACTTCAAAAAAATGAAAATAGAGAGAGTGAATTCATTGGAGCATATTTGATTTAATTTGTCGCAATTTACTTTGATTTCGAGCTGCCAAAAGCGACAGATTAAACCAAATGTGCTCTAGAATATAATTCGTTTTAATTATATTTTAAACTGGATTTAAATCCGAAATTGCGGACAATAGCTCAAACGCAACTGTCTAAGAAATGCAATCTGACGATTTTTTTGATTCTACAAAATTAAAGACACAAATTCGGCGTTGGTCTTAGTCTGGCTGAGGCGCTCCATCAATGTTTCAGCAGAGTCTTCAACTTTTGAACCAGCCATTGCACGTCGCAAGAATGAGGCGGCTTCCAAATCTTTTGCAGAAAGCAACAACTCCTCACGTCTTGTGCCGGACGCCCCAAGATTTATTGCAGGCCAAATGCGCATCTCAGCAACTTTTCTGTCCAAAACCATTTCCATATTGCCTGTGCCTTTGAATTCTTGAAAAATAAGTTCATCCATCCTAGAACCAGTCTCAATCAAAACAGAGGCTATTATTGTGAGGCTGCCTGCTTCCTCAGTGTTGCGGGCTGCGGAAAATATTTGTCTGGGACGTTCAAGCGCACGTATGTCAAGACCGCCAGACATAGTGCGTCCGCCTTTCGCCTTGAGTGAATTGTGCGCCCTAGAAAGCCTTGTAAGCGAATCCATTAGCAACACTACGTCTTTACCTGTTTCCGCCATGTGTTTTGCGCGGTCTATGGCGATGTCGGCAATGCGCACGTGCGTATCTAAATTTTCATCATTTGAAGATGCGTAGATTTCAGCAGTCGGCAAATCCATCTTGAAGTCTGTAACCTCCTCCGGTCGCTCATCAACAAGAAGAATTATAACCAGACACTCAGGATGATTTTCAAGAACACCTTGTGCGATGTCTTTAAGAAGCGTTGTTTTGCCCGTACGGGGCGGCGCAACTATCAATCCCCTTGTGCCTTTACCTATTGGGCAAAAGAGGTCTATCACACGGGTTGTCATGCGGTGGTCTTTAGATTCCAGACGCAGCTTTTCGTCAGGAGCTATGGTTGTTAAATTTTGAAAAGTGTTCAGACGCTTACGCTCAATACAAGAGACGCCGTCTATGGTTTCTATGAAGCGCACTTTAGGATTTTTATGACCCTGCGCCTGATGAGCCTTGCCAACTATAAATTGCCCACGCTTTATGCCAAAGCGCCTAACCAATTCTTTTGGAACAAAGGGGTCTGAAGACTTTGCCTTGCCATTTTTAGCAGTGTCTAAAAGTATGCCGTTGTGGTTGACAGTCTCAACAAAAACGCCGCTTACGGTTATCTGCTCAGGCACATTTTGCTTTTGTGCGGAGGCTTCAGGAACAGGCGTTTGAGGATGTTGAGTTTCAGAAATATTTTCACGACTTTCTGTGTTCGCAGAAATATCATTATTTTCAATTTGCTTATCTTGCATATATTTTTTGCAGAATTTTATGTTTGCCGCAGAAATGCGGCGAATAGTTAAAACGATAGGGTGTAACACCCGATAAATCGCAGAAAAGGCAAATTATAAGCCCATATAAAAAATTAAATTTTCAAAATCTGCGTTCTTACAATTATTAAAAAAACAGTTTTTTTTGCGTAGCTCAAGAAAAATTTTCAGAAATAAATAAGTAAATCAATGCCACCTTATTGCGGTAAAAGAGAAATGCGTTCGGCAAAATCTAGTCGACCTTAGTTGTTTGTATGCTGAGTTTCTTGATTTTTGCTAGCTTTATAAGGTCAACAACGTTGGTTACACTCTCAAACAAAGAGTCTTTGTCGGCAACCAAAACAAGCGTTACGTCAGGATTTTTTTCCGCAACTTTTTTGAGTTCCTCACCCAAATCTTTAAGAACTATCGCCTCACCGCCCAAAAAATATTCGCCCTTTGCGCTTACGGCAATATCAAGAGGCTTGTCTTTGATAGTTTGGTCGGAACTCTTCATGGAAGGGGGCGTTATATTGACAGTGTAAATTTCTTTAAACTGCATTGTAAGCAGAAAAAAGAAAATCAACACGGTAAGCACGTCCACCATGGGCACTATGTTTACCTCCGCCTTGCGCTTGTGTCTGAAGCTGCGTATATCCATTACTTAGTGTTGTTGCGTATGTCTATCAGACGCTCTACACAGATGTTTATTCTGGCGGACAGTGTGTCTATGCGCCTGTTCAAAAAAGAATTACCCAATATAGTCGGTATTGCTATTGCCAAACCCATCACCGTTGTAGATAGGGCAAGCCCCACGCCTCTGGAGATAATCTCCGGCGATGGCAACCCCGTATCAGATGTGGCAAACACCGTAACAAGACCCGCAACAGTGCCCAACAGACCCAACAAAGGCGCTGCGGAAATCACAACGTCTAAGAGGAACATACCGCGCTCAAGTCTGGTCATTTCTAGCTGGGCAAAAGCTTTAATAGCCTCCGCATCAGGATTTGAATTTTTGAAGAAATATATTATACGGCCTACCGAAGTTTTTAAATCTTCATCCTCATCAAGTATCGTCCCCGATATAAGAGCGCTTGCCACATGCTTGGGAATTATATTGCCTGTGCGCAAAGATAAGCACCTCTCAAAAATAACATAAACTGTTATAATTGAGCATAAACCCAATGGGTAAATAAAATAACCTGCGCCTTCCAATATGAAATCCATAAACTTGTATTGCCTTTTAATATTTCAAAGTTTTTGCCAGATTCTCAATCTTATCAGAATTTGCAATGAGGTCGGCAATAGGGTCCCAAGTGCCTGAAATTAGAGCCAAGCGGGCGTTTTCACTCATAGAGCATTTTGCCTGAAAGTCTTTGCAGGTAATCAGCATTTTGTTTAAATCAATCTCAACTTTGGCTTCGGCATCGGCCTCAATCATTGCGCCGATTTTAGAAATGTCCGCAGCCGATGCCGATACGCAGGGTATGCCAAGGGTTGTAGAGTTCCCGAAAAATATTTCCGCAAAACTTTCCGCAATAATCGCCCTAAAGCCGTAATGCCACAGAGATTGCGGCGCATGTTCTCTGGAAGAACCGCAACCGAAATTTGCACCGGAAAGAAGTATGCTTGCCCCTTGATGTTTAGGGTCTGTAAGGGGGTGTTTTTTGTCGGAACCGTCGGCGTTTTTGCGCTCATCATAAAAGGCGTATTTGCCCAAACCTTCAAAAGTAACGCAGACCATGAACCTTGCAGGGATAATCCTGTCGGTATCGATGTCGTTACCTGCCACAAATACGGCTTTGCCGCCCAAATTTTCTATTTTTTGTAGTGCCATTTTTTATAATCTATGGTTTTTCTTAAAGCGCATAATCGTTACAGATTTTAAAATAAAATCAAGCATCTATAAAAAAAACTCAGATTTATTTGAATTTTATATTGCTAATTGTGTTGTTAAATTTAACACAAATGAATTTACTCTAAAAGCCCATAATTAGATGGAATTGAGGTGTACTATAATTAGATAAAATTTTTTTTATTAAAACTTTTCTTAATTCCAAAAAAAAAGTTTCGATTTGTTATAAAGAAAAAGTTGACATTTATTTGAATTTTAGTGAAACTATCCAAATATTTATATTTAGCATGCTTTTGCGAGAATATTGAATAAAAGTCGATTTATAAATAGGAAAGTGGAAAAATTATGGCACGTAAAAAATCTACAAACAAAGAAGCAATGACGCAAATTTCTATAAGTTTGCCTCAGACTCTCGTTTCTCAGATAGATAAAATGGCAGAGGTTGACAACCGTAACAGGTCCAACTTCATAGCAAATACATTGCAGACTCTTGCAAGGGACTATGCTTCTATTGCTGAAGCCCGTAAGAAGCTTAAATAATTTGCATACATTAATTTCAGAACGTCAAGACTTGGGTCTTGGCGTTTTTTTTTGTTTCTATACGGCTTTAAGTGGGTTTTTCGGACTAAATTCTTTGTAGGTTTTGAACTAAGTATTATTAGCCTTCATAACATACGAAAGAAAAAAAATGAAAAAAATGAAAAAAGTGCTTGCCATTTGAGATATGGGTATGATATTTCTTTAAAACATAGAGGAGGAAGTAAATATGTATAGGGGGGCCTATTATATTACAAAATCTAAAATCAAGGCGATAGTTGTCTTTTTAATTTCGTTCTTGTTTTTAGTTTCACTAAACTCAAAGCTGTTCGGTGCGGCTGCGAGTCCGGTGAATACCGCAGTAGCTGCACCAGCAGCGGCTGCAAAAGTTGTTAGCACAGCAAAGACTACGGCAGCAAGCGCTCCAAAAGACGCTAAGCCCGCCGCAGCCACTGCAGTTGCCAACGCAAAAAATGCCGCCGCAAAGCCGGCAGCAACCGCAGGGGCGACAGCCGCTGCTGCCAAAACAGTTCCGGTAGATCCAAAAAAGTTGGCTGAAGACGCCAAGAAGAAAAAACTCGCCGACGAGCAAGCTGAAGCACTCAAGAAAAAGAATGCTTCAGACGCCGCAAGGAAGGCTAAAAAGCAGGCCTTGCAAAAGCGTACTCGTACGCATACGGTCGATGTGCAGTTTGTTTCTTGGAGTGTCAAGGCAAGCGATGCTGAGGAATCTTGTCATTTTATGGCTTCCAAGGCTTCGGCTTCAAACGGCTATATACAGAGGGATACTATCTTTTTGAAAGATAACTCATTGAGCAAATTTATCTGCACAATGAGGGTAAATATTAAAGATAATATTCCTGATACTTGGTATCTTGAAACGGCGCACGTAGCGGGCTTTGGCGTAAATATGCAAAGAGCCTATGAAGACGCCAAGGGAAGGGCGGCAAAAGCTGTTCCACCCAGTCAAGACAGGTCTGCATGGGTGGGCATAGACAGCGTGCTTATTGACTCTATGGACGACGGCGTTTTGCCGTATCAAATTCTGTTTGAGACAATGGGCAAGGAATATGTCTGCAAAATTTATTTTCGCTACTTCAAGCAACGTTGATTTATTTATTTTACTTCCTGAGCGCAAGATACCCCCCTTGCGCTTTTTTTATTGCAGGGCGCTAAAATACAGTCTTTAGTTTTTCATTGTCGTTATGAACAAATCCATATTGATAGTTATTTGTGATTTCATGATAGTCAGCCTGATTTCGCTGATAAATTTTGAAAATGCGGACAAAAACGATGTTGCTCCGGAACCCTCTGATGTTGAGGTTTTGCAGACATTTTCAGATTCTCAGTTGGTGGATTTGCTAAAAGTGTCATTGGATGCCGAGCAAAAACGCAGGGAGGAGCTTGACGCAAACATAGGCAAGCTTTCAGATGCGGTTAAGCAGTCTAAAGAGGTTTCTGAAAACCAAAAGAAGCTCTTGCTTGCCCGTGAAAAAGAACTTGCTGAGCTTGCCAAAACCAAAAAAAATCTTGAGCTTGAAAAGAAAGATATTCTGACAAAAAGTCAGAATTTGGAAGATAAGGTTAAACTGATAGACTCAAGAAATACCGCTTTGCAAACTGAGATATTGGCGGCGTCTAAGCGTCTTGATGAATCTTCAAAAGAGCGCATAAGTTTGGAAAAAAAACTGGGCGATATGCGTGAGGTTGATTCTTCATCTCAGGCAAAATTGCGGGCTTTGCAGGAAGAACTTAAGCGCAATTCTGAAAATCTTGATTCTTTGCGCAGCGAGAGTGAAAAACTAAAAACTGAGAATAGGGCAATGGAGTTGGAAAAACACGCTCTTGCAACACAGCTTGAAGTTGCCTCAACCAAGAGCCAGATTTATGAAGAAAATTTGCGTCGTACTCAGGCGCTTGTTGACATAGAAAAAAGTGAGAAGCAGAAAATTCAGGAACACGCCGATATTCTTGCCGTCGGTGTTGGAGAGCTTGCGCAGTCTCAGCAAAAAATTACAAAAAATATAGAGCAACTGCGCCCCCATACCGCGAGTGAAATTTTTGAAACAGTAAAAGGAAACCTTGTAGCAATAAGGATTTCATATACTCAAAAAGGGCTCTTTGGGCTTTCCAATAATGAGGAAGACTTGCGTGCCGTACCGGTTTTGGCTGGTGAAAAAATTTGGCTTATTGCAAACACTTCAGGTACGGTTTTGTACCCTGTTATTGGCACGACAGCGCAAGCACCGGAAACTTTATCTATCACGGTGTTTGGTAAAAAATTCAAATTTAGCCCAAAAAATATGCTGGGCGTTTTGCAAGATCCAAGGTTTATCGCAATACCCGTACCTGCGGAATTTGTAGAGAAAGAGTCTCTCAAACTTTTTCAATTTTCGCAGGAGGCTTTTAAGTTTTCAGATTGTGTGGTTATAGAGCCCAAACGTCTATATTACGGGCAGACGCCATTTAAAGTTGATTCTTCAGACGCTAACTATGTTGAGATGGATGTTGGCGTATTTCAGGCATTATTTGGCGATTTTTCACCTTCAAAGGGCGATATTGTAATGTCCAGAAGTGGGGAGTTTTTGGGCTGTATGCTAAATTCCTCTAACGCACTTTTGATACGTGATTTTTCTACCTTAAGCTCCATACAGCTTGGCGCTGCATATAACAAAGACTCCATGCAAAATTTCATATCAGAGCGTATAGAAAAACTTAAAAACCTGAAACAAAAATATAGGTGATTACAAGTGTACGTCCAAATCTGGGTGGGCGGTGAAGTCGGCATATTCAAAGCTTGGCGCAACGGTTGCACCGCATAAAACCCAAGCTGTGTTGGCATCTTCACACACGATTTTTGCGCCAAATTTTATGCTGGCTAGAATTGTGTATTGCGGCTTTTGACCGTCCGCAATATTTGCGCCAAGTTTTATTTTATTTATAAGCCCGGTTTGGTCGATAGTGGTAAGTAGCACGTATGTAGATGCGCTGTCGGCAGTGTAAAAGTGCCATGTTTCGTCGGCGCTTAAAGAGTGCATGCTGCTTTTTTCATTGCCACCTAATAGATAGTAAATGCTTGTTGAAGCTGTGTATGAGTCTGCCTTGAAACGCTCTGGCAATGAGGTTTTGGGGATATTGAGCGCAGATTTATAAACCTGATTAAAAAAACCGCCCTCTATCGTTAGGGGCTCAAGATTTAAGATTTCTATAACTTTATTTTTATCCATGATTCTTAAATTTTTCTTTTAAATTTTCTATGCGCAACATTGCGTTTTGTTTTACAGAGGCGTCAACCTTTGCGTGTTTCCAGCCAGATTTTGCGAGTGCGGCGGCATCTTCAAGAGTAAAGCCCATGTTGTCTATAAGATTAATATATTCATCGGTCAGCGTGTTGCCGAATATTATGGGGTCGTCGGTGTTTAAAGTGCACTCTACACCGCAGCGCAAAAGTTTTTTAAGCGGATGCGAGTCAAAATTTTTGTAAACGCCAAGCTTGATATTGCTGGTTGGCGCAACATCCAAAACTATTTTATTTTTAATTAAATCTTGAATTAAACTTTCGTCTTCTATTGCCCTAACCCCGTGTTGAATTTGCTTAACCCCAAGTTCCTCGACGGCAAAACGCACGCTATCTGCGCCGCCGAATTCTCCGGCGTGCGCCTTTGTATGCTTGCCGTTATTGCGCATTGCCTGCCAGTACGGCTTTGTCCAATCTTCTATCGGCAGCGCCTCATTGCCGTGCAAATCTACGCCGTCAAGATGTTTCCAGTTTAATGCGCTTTCAAAAATTTTATCCATCTTTTGCGGCTTGCCGTTGTGGTGGATTCCAAAAAAAACTTTAACAGTCATATTTTTTGGTACAGCTTTGGCTATGGCTTCGGCAATTTCGTCGCCGGCAATATCCAGAAACTGCACTATGCCTGAAGCAAAACTTACTTCTACATACTCAACATTTTGTTTTTGCAATATTTCAAAAATTTCTTTTGCAGCCAAATTGTAGCGTTCAGGACTGTTGTACCAGGGCATTACAGTGTCTAAAAGCTTTGCGTCAAAGTCTTCAAAATTTTTGAATGTGTAGTTGGGTTTCCAGGATTCTGGCGAATATTTATACTTTTCGGAGTCCAACTTTTGTAAGAGATAGAAGGGTATTGCGCCCTCTATATGAAGATGAAATTCCGCTTTTGGTATTGCATTAAAAAATTCCTGAGACATACAACATTACTCTTTTAAAATACTAAAGCTTATGCAACAATAATTATATGTATGGCGCATCGTCAATTTTAGATTATGTGAAAAGGTTTTATGACGCAAAAGATTTTCCTGCGCTTTTGAATCAGTACAATGATTGGTCTAAAACAAAGCCTCTGGAAGGTTTGAAGGTTTTAGATGTAACGCCTATTTTCCGCAACACTCTTGCAAAATATGCAGCGCTCAAAGCGGCGGGGGCGGAACTTTTTGCGATGTCTTTACCTAGCATTCCTGCAGATAAAAAAATCTTAAAAATTTTGCCTGAATTTGGGATAAAAATTTTAGAAAATAAAAATGAATATCAAAGCTTTGATATTATTTTAGATTGTGCCGGTGCGGCTGCAAATTTTGAAAGCACTTACGGATATAGCGAGCTTACAAGGACAGGTTTGGAGGTTTATAAAAATTCGGATAAGACAGTATTTTTGGCGGATGAGGGTGTTATTAAAAAAATTGAGACTTTGCTGGGTACGGGCGACGGATTTTTGCGGGCTTTAAAAAAACTTTCAGACATTAAACTTAAGTCTAAAAAAGCAATAGTCTTTGGTGCGGGCAAGGTTGGCAGAGGGATAATAAAAGCACTTCTGCAAGAAGGTGCGGAGGTTTTTTCTGTTGATGATTTTTCAAAAGTAAATTTGCAAATCGGCGCAAAAGCCATAGATTTAAAAGAGATTTGCAACTTTGAAAATGAAATTTTAAACGCAGATATAATCGTTTCGGCAGTCGGTAAGTGCGGCGCTTTGGAGGGTATAATCACAAAGAAAATCGCAGCGCAATCTAAGGCGATATTTGTCAATATGGGCGTTGAAGATGAATTTGGCAATCAGGTTTCTCATACAAGGGTTTTAAATTCAAAAAAGCCCATAAATTTTATTTTGGAAGAACCCACACAACTTAAATATATAGATCCTACTTTGGCTTTGCATAATCTGGGGGCGCTTTTGCTCAAAGACAAAGTTTTGAAAAGCGGGATAAATGCGGCTCTTTGGGATATTGAAAAACCAATATTGCAACATATACGCAAAAACGGATTTATAGCATCTGAACTCGATGGTTTTCTTGCCGAATTGGGCGTTTGCCTAATTTGATTGAAACTTTTAAACAAACTTGTTTGAGTATGATTTCAATTTTAGGTTCGTACTTTAACTGAAAGAGAAATCTTATGAAAATCACTATACTGGGTTTGGGCGGTGTCGGCGGTGTGCTCGGTGCACGGCTTGCAAACCATTATGCAAGTTCAAACGATGTTAAAATTTCTTTTTTGGTGCGTGAAAAGGCGTTAAAAACTATAAAAGAAAACGGTTTTACGCTTGAAGAAATGGGGAAAACTATAACGGGCAAACCGCATTTGGTAACATCTAACGCCTCTGAAATCGGCAGGAGCGACTTTCTCTTGCACTGCACAAAGACCTATGATGTTGAGGCAAGTTTTGACGATATGGAAAAACTCTTGGATAAGGGCTCTATAATAATACCCTTTTGCAATGGTGTTGACTCCGCCGAGAGAATGCGCCTGCGCTTCCCTGAAATTGAAGTGATAGACGCTTGCGTGCATGTTGTTTCAAAAAAACTTTCTGAAAATGTTGTCTCAAATTCCATGGCAAGTTACAGCTTTGTATTTGGGTCTGAAAACAAAAAGATTCAGATACTTCTTGAGGCATTTTCGAAAGTGCTTATGGAAGCGGATGTTTCAAACCTATGTACGGAGATGATAGACAAATATATTTGGGAAAAATATTGTTACGTGTCATCTCTTGCCACGGTTACGTCTTTGTTGGATAAAACTTATGGCGAGATTGAGTCTGACCCATATTCCGCAGAAATTCTAAAAAAATTCGTGGAGGAATTTGTCGCACTTGCTGGCAAGTCAACGTATCTTATTCGGAAAGATTTGGCAAAATACACTTTGCGCATGATGGCAAAAATCATGCCTAAAGACGGCACAACATCTATGCAAAGAGATTTCAGAAACCACCACAAGACGGAGCTTGAAACCATGACGGGCTACATTGTACGCAAGTCTGAAGAATTCAAACTAGACACTCCGTACTACAAAAGGGCGTACGATATTTTATCTAAACGCTAAATTTTATATGATAGTAATTGTACAAATTTAATTTTAACGTTTCTAATATTTTTAAGGATTATTATGGCGAGTATTTCTACCGTATTTAAAGAAGGCGCAACAAAAGTTCTCTTGCTCGGCAGTGGGGAATTGGGCAGGGAAGTTGTGATAGAACTCAAGCGTTTGGGCGTTGAAGTTGCCGCCGCAGACAAATATGCCGATGCCCCCGCAATGCAGGTTGCGGATAGGTCTTACGTGTTTTCCATGTTAGATTCTGCAAAGCTTGAAGAAGTTGTGCTGAAAGAAAAACCTGATTATATAATACCGGAAGTAGAGGCAATCGCCACGGCAAAACTTTTGGATTTGGAAGCCAAAGGCTACAAAGTGATACCTACCGCAATGGCGGTAAACTTTACAATGAACCGTAAGAATATACGCACTCTTGCTGCGGAAAAACTCGGCTTAAAAACTTCAGCGTACAAATTTGCTTCAGATAAAGAAAGTTTTGTGTCGGCGATAAATGAAATTGGGCTGCCCTGCGTGGTCAAGCCAATCATGAGTTCTTCAGGACACGGTCAAAGCGTTGTTAAAACTCAGTCAGACATAGATAAAGCTTGGGATTATTCTCAAAGCGGCGGCAGGGCTGGCGGCGGCGAAGTTATCGTAGAGGGCTTTGTAAATTTTGATTATGAAATTACGCTTTTGACGGTGCGTCATTCAGGCGGGACAAGTTTTTGTGAGCCTGTCGGCCACAAGCAAGTTGACGGAGATTACAGGGTTAGCTGGCAACCCGCAAAAATGTCGAAAGAGGCTGTTGAAAAATCCAAAGATTATGCAAAGAAAATCACGGATGCGCTTTCAGGCTATGGGATTTTTGGCGTCGAACTTTTTATTAAAGGCGATGAGGTTATATTTAGCGAAGTGTCTCCACGTCCGCACGATACGGGTATGGTTACGATGATTTCCCAAAACCTCTCGCAATTTGCGCTTCATGCAAGGGCGATATTGGGTCTGCCAATTCCAAATATAGAATTTTACGGGCCATCTTCCAGCAGGGCTGTGGTGGTTGAAGGCAATTACGATGTCGTAAAATTTTCAAATCTTGAAAAAGTTTTAAGCAGACAAAACACAGATATGCGCATATTTGGCAAGCCGGAAGTGCGTGGACACAGGCGTATGGCGGTGCTTTTGGCAAGAGATTCCAGTGTAGATACGGCAAATGCAAAAACTGCGGATATGCTTTCCGACTTGCAAATTGAGGGCAGTTAGAGCGTTTTTGTTTTAATTATTACTAATCAAAATGCGCCCTAAAATAAGTACTGTTTAAATCTGTTGGTATTTAAGTCGTACTTGGTCTAATTACTTTTTTTGAGCGCAGTTTTGATATCTTTGAGAGTGATTGCATTATCGTCTTTCCAGAGCTTTATGGCTTTATCCAGAAGTTCTTTCTCATAGCATTCGTCAGAATAATCAGGCGCATTGTAGAGCTTGCGCAGACGCTCCAATTCGGTCTGTAAAGCGGCTATGCGGGGTTTGGAAGCTGAATCATTGGCTTTGTTTTCAAGCTCTTTGGGGTCTAAAGACAAATTGTAGTATTCAATCTCTTTTATAGGATAGAAGTTTATCAATTTTTCATTATCCATAATTACGCCTTCGTGCCGCATAACCATGTGTGAGCCCGGCCATTCATAATATCTGTAATATACGGAATTGCGCCAGTTGGCAGGCGCATTGCCTCCGTTTAAAATTATATTTTTCAAACTTACACCCTGCATTTCTTCAGGAATTTTGCAGCCCGCAACATCCAAAATTGTTTCGGCAAAATCCAAATTTTGCACCATTGCATTTGTGCGCACATTCTCTTTAATTTTGCCTTTCCAGCGCATTATTAGGGGAGTTTTGAAGGCTTCTTCATACATGAAGCGTTTGTCATACCAGCCGTGTTCGCCCATATAAAAGCCTTGGTCTGAAGTATAGATTACCAAAGTGTCTTCATCCAAATTGTTGTCTTTTAGAAATTTCAAAACCCTGCCGATGTTTTCATCGACTCCGGCAACCGTGGCGCAATAATTTTGCATGAAACGTTGGTATCTTAAAAGTGCGTTTGATTTTTCATCTTTATTATTTTCAAAAAACTCTTTGTCTTTTTTTGCAAAAGCAATTTGCCACATTTTCTTTTCTTCATCGCTTGCCGCAGACGGCGGATTATCCAAACGCAGGCGGGAATTTTCCATATCTCTTGAAATCTGCATTGCCTGATTTTTAGCGGGACTTGCACGGGTTGAGTAATCATCAAAAAAAGTTTCAGACACTGGGAATTTTATATCGTCATACATGTTTGCGTGGCGCAATGCGGGTTCCCACTCGGAATGTACGCCCTTAAAATGAATCATAATCATGAAGGGTTTTTTTGTGTCCCTATTTTTCAACCACTCCAAAGATTTGTCCACAATAAGATCTGAATTATAGCCCTTTTCCGTTACTTTTGTACCGTCCATCTTGATAAAAATGGGGTTGTAATATCTGCCTTGACCGGGCAAGACTTCCCAATAATCGAAACCCGTAGGGTCGCTGTGCAAATGCCATTTGCCTACTATGGCGGTTTGATAGCCATTCTGTTGCAAAACTTTAGGAAAGGTTATTTGAGAGCCGTCAAAAACCTGACCCGCCGTGTTTGCAAAAAAACCGTTTGCATGGCTGTGCTTACCAGTTAGCACTGTCGCCCTTGCCGGTCCGCAAAGAGAGTTTGTAACGTAGCAGCGCTCAAACAAAATGCCCTCTTTGGCGAGGCTATCCATATTTGGCGTTTTGACTATGTCTTTAAGCATTCCACCATAGGCGGCGATAGTCTGATAACTGTGGTCGTCAGTCATGATATAAATTATGTTAGGCTTAGCCGCACTAACTTTTGCAAAGAGAAAAAAGACCAGTATTAGCGGCAGATTATTTAGGATTTTTAGCATATATTTTTCAGATAATCTATGGATTTTTTTGCGGCAAGCAACGGGTCGTCAAAGAATTTGCGCCAGCAGCAGGTTGCGGCGGCAAGCTCTTTTATAGGGCTGCCGAACATTTCAACAGTGAACCAAGAGTCATAGCCGCAACTTTTAAAAGCCGATAAAGTTTCAGCAATAGGGTTGTGCCCAGAGCCCACTATGCCTCTGTTATTTTCAGAGATATGCACATGGCTTATGAATTGAAAATTATTTTTGATTGTGTCTATGGGTTTTGCTTCCTCTATATTTGCGTGGAAAGTGTCGTAGGCGAGTTTAAGATTTGGGTGGTTCACTTTTTTGATATGCATAACGCCTTGTTCTATGGTGTTGAACATATAACACTCAAACCTGTTCAATACTTCCATCGCCAAATTCACGCCGCACTTGCCAGCATATTCGGCAACTTCTTTATGCGATTGCACGCAAAAATCTTTTTCTTTTTCAGTTGCGCCGTTGCCAGAAAACACACCCAAAGGCTGGTAGAATGGCCCCATAATCATGTCTGTGCCAATGATATTTGCGGCATCTATCAAATTTTTCATGTGTGTAATTGCGGCTTGGCGCATTGATTTATCTTCAGATATGAAGCTTGCATTTTTTGGCAGAGCCATAGAAATTGTTGCGGCAAGCCCAATATCATTTAGTCTTTTGCAAAATTCTTTATGTAAGCCGACATCAAATTCAGATATGGGCAGTTCTACACCGTCGTAACCCATATTTTTTATTGCGGGCAGAAGTTCAAGGTCTGCTTTGCTAACGTTGCCCGTCCAAAGCAGCATATTTATCCCAAACTTCATAATTAATCTTCCGCTATTTCAAGTTCATTCATTTTTGAGCGCAGCCAATTTACAGACTTGATTAACCCAGGGCCTCCAAAACCGTCGCACTCTATCGACAAGTGTCCTGAGTAGCCGTTTTCTTTTAAAAGTTTTAGTATGTCTGCGATATTTGCGGCATTTACACCCTCGCCGACGCTGGATTGCGAAAGCGCAATGCCCGTATCTTCGCCTCTGAGCGCTGCGGCAAGCTCGGCACTGACGTCTTTAATATGGACATGGTTTATTTTATTTATGAATTTTTTTGCAAACTCAACAGGGTTTCTGCCTGCGATAAAAGAGTTGCCCGTATCCAAGTTTAAACGCAAAAATGGGCTGGGGCTAAAGTTCAACATTTCCTCAAGGCGCATTGGGTCTGTCGTGAAATATCCATGCACCTCTATATTGATGAAAATTTCATAACGCTCTGCATAACGCAAGATTTCAAGATATTGGCGTTTCATGTGCGCCATGCAATCTTCATCGCTTATGCCATTTGGTTTGTCCAAACCGTCGGTTGTGGCTATGCGCTTGCAGCCAACAAGCTTTGCCCACTGCATTGCCTTCAAGATGTAGGGCACGCCAACATAGGCGGATTCTTTGTTTGAAAGCGGATATGCCGCATCTATCTGAGAAAACTCAACGCCCAAAGCTTGCATTTTGTCTTTGAGCTCAAGCGGGTCGTCAAGCAGGGAAATGTGCGGGAAGTAGCCCAAGCCCTGTATCCAACAAGCGCCCTCTATGACGCCGCACTCTATATATTTGATATTATTTTTTGCCGCAAAATTCAGGGCGTAATCAAAACTTTTAAAAGATGTATTAAAAGCGTCTGTGTGGAATGATATTTTCATAAATTTTAAACTAAATTAATAAAACAGCAAAACTTATTTCAGGCTATGCTTCTTGCAAGATTTGTAAAGTAAGAAAATATGTTGCAAAATGTAGTCTTGATTTTGTCGGGAAAATTGAAAACACTAAAGAAATGGAAAGATTTTGCGAGAATATCAAATTTACGTTTTCAATAATTGCATTTGTCTGCCTGACCTTGACAGGCTTTGCAGGAGAGACATTTGTAGTCCGCAGTAAGGCTATGGATAAAGAGGTGAATAATTTTGTAATAAAGCCTTCATATTACGACAAATCTGCAACGGATAAAAAGTATCCTGTCATATATTTGCTGCACGGCTTTGGAGGAGACCACTCTAGCTGGGCGGGTATAAAGCCCAATCTGAATGACTTGGCGGACAAATACTCGATAATATTTGTGTGCCCCGACGGCGCAAAAAGCTGGTATTGGGACAGCCCAACAGACTCAAAATCTATGTATGAAACTTATGTTTCAAAAGAACTGGTGGAGGCTGTTGACGCAGCTTACAATACGATCAAAGAAAATAAATTCAGGGCAATTACCGGTCTTAGTATGGGCGGGCACGGAGGATTGTGGATTGGCATTAGGCATCCGGACGTATTCTCCAACTGCGGCTCTATGAGCGGCGGGGTGGATATCAGACCATTTAAAAAGAATTGGCAGATAGAAAAAAGTCTCTGCCCCTTTGATTCAGACCCTGAGATGTGGAATAGCCATACGGTTATGAATATTGTGGATTCCGTAAAACCAAATACCCTAAACATGATTATAGATTGCGGCACTGAAGATTTCTTTTTTGAGGTAAATGAGTCTTTGCATAAAAAGATGTTGGAGCTGAAAATCAAACACGATTACGTTGTGCGCCCCGGTGCGCATGACGCCAAATATTGGAACAATGCGGTAGATTATCAAATTTTGTATTTTGCAAAATGCTTTTGGGCTTTTGCCAATGCGCCTGCGGAGAAATAAATGTACGCAAAAATATTAACAGCACTATTTTTAATCTGCATCTGCGGCGCAAGTGCGGAGGTTATATCGCCATCTTTGGAGTACACGCCCACAGATCCGCAGGCTCAGTGCGATTACGCAAAAAGTTTTCTTGCCTCTAAAACTCCGGATTATAAAAACGCAATATTTTGGTATGAAAAAGCTGCGATATCCGGAAGTGTGGAGGCAAAATCGGCACTGGGTTCAATATATTTAAAGGGAGACGGGCTTGATAGAGACTTAACCAAGGCGCTTTATTATCTTGAAGAAGCGGCAAAAGCAGGGGATAAAACCGCAAAATATAATTTGGCGGTTTGTTATGAAAACGGCGTAGGGGTGATGAGGAATATGGAAAAAGCCAGAATATTGCTCTTAGAATCTGCAGAAGCAGGGGACTTGTTTGCTCAAGATAAATTGGGGAAAAGCGATAATTCAGAAATAGAAATGTTCTCAAAATATATACAGATTTGTTTGGTTTCTATTTTGTCTTTGTATATAATTTTTAGACTGTTCATAAGGAGGGCTCGCTAATGTTTGGTATTTTTAAATTTATTAAGCTTAGTTTTTTTATTCTTCTGTTGGCGCTCATAGGTACAGCGTTAACCGTTCCGAGCCGGAAAGACTTGTTTAAAGAGTATGACGCCACTTTGGATTCCCTCAGCAATTACGATTACAGAACCGCCGCCGAACAATATTGGAAAGAAAACCAGCAAGAATACGCCTTGGCGTGCCTTGAATATGTAATAACAAACAATATGCCGGACAAAGCCGCCTGCGAAATCTTATACAAAGATTATCTTAAGCAGATAGAAAAGCGCAACAGTTGGTATGAAAGATGCGTGGCTTTCGGCAAGGGTTTTTTGGTGGGCGAGGTTACGAGTTATGACGATTTGGCGGGCTCTGTTACAGGAGACTTGGTGATGTACGGCGATGTAAGAGATTTGGTAAAGCAATTTGTTTTTGAAGATAAAAAGGATTCTGTGATTATCGCCATGAGCACTCTTGGCATTTTCACCACTTTGTATCCGCCTGTCGATACCGCACCCGCATTAATCAAGACAGCAAAGAAGGCGGGTGTGATAACAGAAGGTGTTGGTCAACACATAGTGGGCTTGGCAAAGGTCGTTAAAGAAGACACAAAAGGCGGCGCAAAAATTTCGGAAAAAGTATTTGGGTACGTCAAAAGCACAATGACGCCTTTTGTCGAGCTTGCGGAAAACTCAAAAACATGGACGCAATTTTCAAGCTTCCTGAAAAATTCCAAGGATATTACAACTATAAGAGCTATAAATAAGCTTATAAATAAAGACGCAGCCGTAGCCAGAAAGTTGGAGCAAATCTTGATTTTGTCGGGCCGCAATTCTGAGGCTGCCTTGCAATTTTCTTTGAAGTATTCCAGGGCGGGCATGGATGTCCTATATTCCGCCTTGTCTAAAGGGCCAAGGGCGTTGCGCTTTGTGGCAAACCATCCAAGGCTCACATTTGGCGCAATAAAAAATGTGGATAAAATTTCGGTGGAACTTTTGAGAAACTATTACGACTATCTTACTGCGCAGTCTGTTAAGTTTGGCAAAATTTTTGAATATGCAAGGTATGGCGTTATTGCATTTGCTTCGTTTTTATTGTCATTGATGATTTTGCCAGTTGGGTTGCTCAAGCGTCTATCGCCGGATTCCGCCAGGGCAAGTGCTTTTAAAAATTTTAGAAATTTTGCCTCATTTTATATTTTCATAGGTTTGATGGCCTCGGCGTCTGCATTCATATATAAATTCTTTTATCACGAGCCTACGCCTATGGATAATTCTTTGCCAAATTTTGTTAAAGATTCTGAAATTTTAAGCGCAACATCTTGGACAGATACAACTTGGACTGTCGAAATTAAAATGCGTGAAGACTATATGATAAATGAAGACTATATGGAGGAGTTTTTTGCCCCATTGGTCCAGATAGGAAATAAAAAATATGTGATTTGCGATTTTTCCAAACTGGGTTTTACATGGTCTGAAATAAAACATTTTAGGCTGTATGAGCTTTCTTTGACCGTCTCCAAAAGAGGTGGCAACGCCCGATCCATAAAGGTGGAATCTATATTGGTTCTTAAAAACTTTGATAATCTTGTGCTTATAGAAATTCCGGATTCCGAGCGCACAAAATCTCTATCTTACAGTCAAGATTTGGATTTTTTTGTGGATGACGTTTTGCATTTCAGGGCAAACAGAGGCATATCGGCTTCAAAGATGGATTTAACTTTGCAACATGACAAAATCTATGTGCGCAGCGAGGTTGAATTGGGGGATGGTTTGGCTACAAAAAACGGGGTTTTTCTGGGTGAAATTACGGGGAAGGTTGGGCCTGAATTTTATGCCCTGCGCATACCGCAAGATAAAGCCGATTGGGGGGCTATTATCACAATTCCGCTTGTCAAATCAGATACTGAAACTTACTACAAAAACTTCGCAAAAGCGGTAAAAGAACTCTGGAAATAGATAATTGACACTGTATAAAAAAAAGCAAAACTAAGGCTATTATGGAAATGAAGATTATAGAAGGTTCGCAATTTCAGACTATCATACTCAACGGCAAGTTGGATATGGACGGCGTCAAGTCTATTGAGGAAGGTTTTAAAAAAATCACCACGGACAAAAATACCATTATAGACATGACCAATGTTGAGTATCTGGCTTCTTTGGGCATAAGGGTTATTTTACAGTCTGCTAAGGCTGCCGCCAAAAACGGGAAAAAGATTCTGATTATGAATCCACGCAAAAATGTTTTGGGCGTTTTGCAGTTGGCAAATTTGGATACATTGGTTCCTGTTATTTCTTCAATGGAAGAAGTCGGCCGTTACCTTTAAACAAACAAATTTTTTCATCGACAAAAAAGCGAAGGGCATTGCCTTCGCTTTTTTTATTATTTTTATTTTTTTAAATTTTTATGAAAGTTAAAACCAGCCGTTGCGCATGGGTCTTGACACAAGGGCGTTTGCTTTGGGGTTGTCTTTGCAGTGCATATTTTTTGCGTCCCAAACAATATCGCTTCTGGTCTGCAAAGACAAATTGCCAAGCTGCACAACTTCTGTGAGCAAACCCGCAACGTCAAAAGAGGATGAGGCTTTTTCTTCACCCTTTATTGCCCGTACAAAATTTAGATAATGATTGCCGCCCTCATAACGAATTTTTGGCGCAGGCAAATTATTTTTTACATCCATCCAAAGAGTCTTGGGCAAGAGCACGGGAGCTCCGCCCAAGTGCATTGTGGGTACATAGATTACGCCTTTAGTGCCTATGATGAATTGCCCATTGTCGGCAAGCTGTTCATAGCTTCTTCCTGTATCTGTGTATTCTTTGGGAAGCTTGGGCAGAAAAGAGGTGTCGTAGTTTGGATAAAGCTCTCTTTTACGTGGAACCGCCACACCGCTATGCCAAGATAGCTTAACTTTTGCGCCTTGGCTTGAAGTGTCAAAATAATATTCAACCATGTCTTGCGGGGCTGTGCAAATTTGAGAGTCGTTGCGTTGTTTCGACACAACTTTGCTTGGTATGCCAAGATTCAATGCGTACATGGGTATATCCAACATGTGGCAGCCAATGTCTCCGAGTGAGCCGCTACCGTATTTCCACCAGCTTCTCCAAGCGCTTGGCACTATGTTTTCCCTATAAACATCGGTTTCTAAAACGTTCTGCCACAAGTCCCAATCCAGACCTGCGGGCACGTCTATTTGTTTTGGCCAGTCAACCAAGCCGTTACATTTTATGCCGGATAAGGGCCTGTCTGTCCAAAGCACAACTTCATTTACAGTACCAATCAAGCCGGCATCAATCCATTCTTTGCAAATGTTTATGCCGTCTTTGGAATGGCTTTGATTCCCCATTTGCGTTGCAACTTTTGCGTCTGAAGCCGCTTTGCAAAGAGTGCGTATTTGGTATATCGTGTGGCAAAGAGGCTTTTCCAGATATACGGGCAGACCCATCTTTATTGCGCACATTGCTGCTGCAAAATGTGAAATGTCTGGCGTGGAAATTACAACGGCATCTATATTTTTGCGCTCTTTTTCAAGCATTATGCGGTAGTCTTTGTAAATGGGCTGACCATTGAAATGCGCCTTGATTCCCTTTTCAGAGCGATGCTCATGCACGTCGCAAAATGCGGAAATTTTTTGCCCCACATTTGCAAAGCCGTCCAGATTGATTTCAGCCCTCCCACCACAACCTATGAAGGCAAAACGCAGAGGATTTTTGTCTTCCAAATTTTTATCAAACTTAACATCAACGACCATTTTTTGAGATTTAAGCCTCTCATCTTCAGTGGGGTTTGAAAATGCGCTTTTACCAATGAAAAATCCGCCGCTTAATACGGAAAGGTCTTTGATGAATTTTCTTCTGTTTAATATTTCTTTCATAAATTTACCTCAACTTTTTTGGATGCGCCCTGACAAACTCCACGCTTT
Organism: Opitutales bacterium; assembly: GCA_031553045.1. Lineage (GTDB taxonomy): Bacteria > Verrucomicrobiota > Verrucomicrobiia > Opitutales > Intestinicryptomonadaceae > CALXQW01. The sequence goes on from JAVBLZ010000005.1 coordinate 51,631, forward strand.
TTTTGACGGCGGGCAAGGGGTTCTCTTTGTCTTGCTCGTATTCTATAATATAGTAGCCGTCATAGCCCTGTCTATCGAGCTCTGCAAATATTGCGTCGAAATCTATAACACCCGTGCCGTAGGGCACACAGACTGCTTTTAGGTCGTCAAACTTATTTTTGTCTTTTAGGTGCACATTTACAATTTTGCCCTCTATCATTTTAAAGCATTCAATCACGTCATAGCCCGAGCGTGTCCAATGGCCTTGGTCTGGCACGACGCCGATAAATTCCAGACCCTCTGCGGCTTCAAGAATCAGGCGAGGGTGGTAGTAATCGCTATATGGGTCTTTCATGCCGTGGTGATGCACGCCAGTTTTGATTCCGTATTCTTTAGCGTATTTATTGTAAATTTTTAAGGCAGATTTATCTTTGGGTTCAATCACAAGCTCAGGAATATTAAATTCTTTTGCGAATTCGTAAGCTGTTTTTATGCCATCTTCTTCAACCTCAGAAACTGGGCCGTAGCTGACAATTTTAAACCCCTTATCTTTTAGGAGTTTTTTGGCATTTTCACGCACGGACTCCGGAGACTTGTGCCCAAATTTTTCGGGAGAATTTTTAAAGAGTTTTTGCCCGTTGTAACATTGGATTTCATAAATATTTATACTTGAGAGCATATCGCAAGTTTCCTCCAAGCTAAAGTGGCGGAAGTCGAAAGTTTGTACCGCAATTTTGCGCTGTTGGGTAGGCGTTGGCGTCTTGATTTCATGTTTGATAGAGTCTTTTGAGACTTCGCCAGAAGTGCAGGCAAAAAGCAAAATACTAATCAAATATATAGCGCACAAAGTGTATTTCTTATAATTCATGATATTAATATTAAGTATTAAGAAAATTTCGTCAAACAAAAAATCACGACGAATTTTAAAATAAATGCAAAACGCTATGTATTAATATTATACAGAAATATCCTAAAAATGATAATTGTAATATTTTGCCTTATAAATGTTTTGTAAAATATCGTTAAAAACTCATAAATTTTTGAAAAATTTTTGAAAAATTTGTTAAAAACTTGTTTTTTCTTGTTTAATTGGGAAATGCTCAAAAATATATTGACACAAAAGCCTTTTTACGGCTTCATAAGACGCTTGCACTAATGTTGTAGTGTGGCGGATTTTTTTGTCTAATTTTGCGGACAAAAAAATGGCTTAAAAATACACAATTTTAATCAATAAAATATTATAAACATGAAAGACAACAAACCACTGTTTGGAGAATTCAAGCCTTCAAGTTATGAAGATTGGAAGAAGTCTGCTGAACAAATGCTCAAAGGTGCGCCCTTTGATAAAAAAATGTTCACCAATACGCCTGAAGGTATAACCCTCAAGCCCATATACAATGCCGACGACGTGCCTGCGGAGGTTTCTTTGCCGGGCTTTGGCAACTATCTTAGGGGTACCGACACCGCAAGTGTGCGTGCAAAGGCTTGGGATATTTCTCAAGAGCTTTCAGCTTGCAGACCGGAAAAATTCAACGCAATGCTTTTAGACGCTCTTTCAAAGGGTCAGACAAGCGTTGAAATTGTTTTGGATAGCGCCAGCGCACATGGCAAAGATGCTGACGAAGTTTGCGAGTGCATGGTTGGCGACGGTGCTTTGTCAATTTCTACACTGCAAGACGTGGCGGCGGCTTTGAAAGACGTGCGCACAGACTGTGTTTCTTTGAATGTACATACCGGTGAATCTGCTGCTGGCATAGCCTCTTTGATTTACGCAAATGCGCAGGATATTTCAAAACTTTCAGGCGGGGTTTATTTTGACCCTGTTGGCACTCTTGCCAAAGAGGGCGTATTAAACAGGTCTTTGACTTGCGCCTATGATGAGATGTTTGCGCTTGCAAAATTTAATTCCCAAAAAGCGCCAAAAATGGGTGCTATCGGCGTTGATACTTTTGTGTATTCGTCTGCGGGTGCTAGTGCGGTTGAAGAGCTTGCTTTGGCAATGGCAACAGCCGTGAATTATCTGCGTGAAATGCTCTCTAGGGGCTTGGATATCAACGCTGCGGCAAAGAATGTGCGCTTGCGCCTTTCATTGGGTTCAAATTTCTTTATGGAAATTGCAAAGCTGCGTGCAGCCCGCATAGTTTGGGCAAAGGTTGTAAAAGAATTTGGCGGCGATGATGAGGCAATGAAATTGCGTTTGAACGTACGCACATCTTTTTTCAACAAGACGGTTTATGACCCTTATGTGAATTTGCTCCGCACGGCTACGGAGGCTTTTTCCGGCGCAATAGGCATGTGCGATAGCATGACTGTTGGCTCTTTTGATGAAGTTGTCCGCAAGCCAGATGATTTCTCGGCACGCATAGCCCGCAACCAACAGATTATCTTGCAGGAAGAATGCAACTTGACGGAAGTTATAGACCCCGCAGGCGGCTCATATTATATTGAGGCGCTGACTGAAGAAGTTGCCAAGAAAACTTGGGGAATTTTTGCAAGCATTGAAGCGGCGGGTGGCATAGTAAAAGCTCTGGAATCAAACATGGTTCAGGGTATGATAGCCAAAACGCTTGCCGCACGCAAGAAGGGTTATGATTCACGCCGTACATCTGTAGTTGGCACAAATAACTACGCAAACATGCTTGAGAAAAAGCTTGAAGATGAATCTTGCTGCTGTGCATCCAAAAAGGAGGAGCGCATTGCTCAAGTCAAGGCTGCAAAGAAGTCTGTTGCCATAGACCTCGGCAAAGATTCGCCCGCAGACAAAATTGCAAAGCTTATTGAAGCGGCAAAATCGGGCGCAAGTTTGCAAACTTTAAGTGGCGCAATGTGCTCTTGTTCAGACAAGGTAAGCGTTGCGCAAATCAAGGCGGTAAGGGCGGTTGAGCATTTTGAAGAATTGCGCAACGCATCTGCCGCATATAAGGCAAAGAATGGGCACGGTCCAAAATTATTTTTGGCAACTATGGGTTCATTATTGCAGCATAAGGCAAGGGCAGATTATATCCGCAGTTTCTTTGAAGTAGGCGGGTTTGATGTAATCTATCCCAACGGCTTTGAAAATGCGGAGGCGGCGGCTAAGGCTTTCGCCGACAGCAAGGCTAAGGTTGCTGTGGTATGTTCCACCGATGAAACTTATCCTGAACTTGTGCCTGCGGTTACAAAGGCAATCAAGGCGCTTGATAAATCTGCAACTGTGTTTATGGCTGGCGCACCTGCGCCTGAGTCTGAGGCTTCCTACAATGAGGCGGGTTTGGACGGTTCCGTAAGCGTCAAGAGCAACAACTACGAAACTTTAAAAGCTATGCTCGTAAAGCTTGGCGTAATATAATTTTAGAATTGGAGTTTAAAAAATGAAAACACCTAATTTCGCAAATATGCCATTCGGTTCGGTAGAGAGCAAAGCCTCCCTCAAAGATTGGCAAAAAAGTATTGAACAAAAGACAGGCAAAAAATTTGACGAGCTTATCATAGATACTATGGAGCAGATTCCGGTTAAGCCTCTTTACACAAAAGAAGACTACGCTGGGATGGAGCATTTGGGCTTTACCGCAGGTATTGCGCCTTTCTTGCGCGGTCCATATTCCACTATGTATGTTGTGCGTCCTTGGACAGTGCGTCAGTATGCGGGCTTTTCCACTGCGGAAGAATCAAACGCATTCTACCGCAGGAATTTGGCTGCGGGTCAGAAGGGCTTGTCTATCGCTTTCGACTTGGCAACACACAGAGGTTATGATTCCGACCACGAGAGGGTTATGGGCGATGTCGGCAAGGCTGGCGTGGCTGTGGATTCTATCATGGATATGCAGGTTTTGTTTGACAAAATCCCGCTTTCACAGGTTTCTGTTTCTATGACTATGAACGGTGCGGTGTTGCCTATTTTGGCGTTCTATATCGTCGCAGGTCTGGAGCAGGGCGCAAAGCTTGAACAGCTTTCAGGTACGATTCAGAATGACATTCTTAAAGAATTCATGGTGCGCAATACCTACATATATCCGCCCACACCCTCGATGAAGATTATCGGCGACATATTTGCTTACACTTCAAAGAATATGCCCAAGTTCAACAGCATCTCGATTTCCGGCTACCACATGCAGGAAGCTGGTGCAACTGCCGACTTGGAAATGGCGTACACTCTTGCAGACGGTCTTGAATATCTGCGTGAAGGCCAGAAGGCGGGTCTGGGCGTTGACGCTTTTGCTCCACGTTTAAGTTTCTTCTGGGCTATTGGCAAAAACTACTTTATGGAAGTTGCCAAAATGCGTGCGGCAAGAATGCTCTGGGCGAAAATCGTCGGCGGTTTTGATCCAAAAGATCCAAAGAGCATGGCGCTTCGTACCCATTCTCAGACAAGCGGTTGGTCTTTGACCGAGCAAGACCCATTCAACAACGTTACGCGTACGGTTATTGAAGCTATGGGGGCTGCTTTGGGTCATACTCAAAGCTTGCATACAAACGCTCTCGACGAAGCTATCGCATTGCCTACTGATTTTTCCGCACGTATAGCACGTAATACCCAACTTTACTTGCAGGATGAAACTAATATCTGCAGCGTGATAGATCCTTGGGGCGGTTCTTACTATGTTGAAAGCCTTACAGACGCCCTTGCAAAACGTGCTTGGGCGCACATCCAAGAAGTTGAAAGCTTGGGCGGCATGACAAAAGCTATCGAAGCCGGCTTGCCAAAACTTCGCATTGAAGAAGCTTCCGCACGCAGACAGGCTCGTATAGATTCCGGTCGTGAAACAATAGTGGGCCTTACAAAACACAGGTTGGAAAAAGAACAGCCGCTCGATATTCTTGAAATTGACAACACCTCTGTGCGCAAAGCCCAAATCAAAAAGTTGGAAGAATTGCGCAAGAATAGAGACAACGCAAAAGTTCGTCAAATTCTTGAGGAAATCACAAACGTTGCCGCAAGCGGCAAGGGCAATTTGCTTGAGCTTAGCGTTGAAGCCGCAAAGGCGAGGGCATCTTTGGGTGAAATTTCTGACGCTTGCGAAAAAGTATTCGGCCGCTACAAGGCTACAATACGCTCTATCAACGGCGTTTACGCAAAAGAATTCAAAAAGGACTCAGCTAAGATGGACTTGTTGGAAAAAATAGACAATCAAATCAAGGAATTTGAAAAACGTGAAGGTCGTCGTCCACGCATATTGGTTGCGAAAATGGGTCAGGATGGCCACGATAGAGGCGCAAAGGTTGTGTCAACGGCATACGCCGACATGGGCTTTGACGTCGATATTGGCCCGCTTTTCCAGACTCCTTCAGAAACAGCAAAGATGGCGGTTGAAAATGACGTGCATATCGTTGCGATGAGCTCTCTTGCAGCAGGCCATAAAACTCTGTTGCCACAGCTTGTAGAAGAACTCAAGAAACTGGGTCGTGAAGACATCATGGTTGTTGCCGGCGGCGTTATTCCGGCGCAAGACTATGAATATCTCTACCAGCACGGCGCAAGCGCAATTTTTGGCCCTGGCACAGTGATACCTGAAGCCGCCGAAAAAATGCTTACGCTTCTGAATAGCTAATCTAAATCAAAGTAATTTCAAAACCCTTAAAGGCGCAGGTCTTTAAGGGTTTTTTGCGGACTTACCAAATATAATTTACACAAGGCGCTGTGAAATTCCGCTCATCAAAAAATACTTTGATATTGATAAATTTTAATAATTTTGTAAGGCTTGAGCACACTATGAAAAGCATATTTAAAATTTTCTTTGCGTCATTCAGCGTGGTTTTATCATTCTCCGCCGAGGCGCTCACTCAGAGAAATTTCTTTGATTACACCGTAAAATCCATAAAGGGTGAAGACTTTCCCTTATCACAATTAAAGGGCAAGAAAATTATGGTTGTCAATGTTGCTTCAAAGTGCGGACGCACAAAGCAATATGCGCAGTTGCAGGCTTTGTATGAAAAATACGGGTCTGAAAAATTTGTAATAATAGGTTTCCCCGCAAATAATTTTTTAGGTCAAGAGCCTGGTACGAATGATGAAATTGCAAAGTTCTGCACTCTTAACTACGGCGTAACATTTCCGATGATGGCAAAGATTTCCGTGAAAGGTAACGATATTGCTCCAATCTATCAATGGCTCACAAAAAAATCCCTGAATAACGTGGGGGACTTTGAAATAGATTGGAACTTCCACAAATTTCTCATCAACCCAGACGGCACTCTTGCTGCGAGTATTTCTTCCAAAACTCTCCCAGATGCTCTAGAGATAGTCTCTTGGATTGAAAAATAGGGCGCAGCAACGCAGTTATTCGCCAAACAAGTCTGCCAAAACGTTAAAGTGTGTGTGGGGTCTTCCAAAACTTTCTTTAATATTTAAAGTTGGGTTTTGTTAAAGTAGTGGTATGCTGATATGTACTCAAAATTATTTGTTAAAGAATGTACGTGCCCGCCGCCTGAGTCCCGCAGCAGCTAAGGCTAGAGCTTAAGAGGAATAAATGAACTGGGCTATCTAAATTTAAATAAAAAGAGACTATCTTAAAGATAATCCCTGCTCATTTCCGGCAATCACAATCTCTGTGAGCCGGGAAAAAAGCGAAAGACTCGAGCGTCAGCCGACGATGCAAGTGGTGAGGGCAAGGAAGCGTACTTATGTACGTGCCCGCCGCCCGAGTCCCGTAGCAGCTAAGGCTAGAGCCGAGAGGAATAAAAAATGGGCTATTCTAAATCAATAAAAAAGGGACTATCTAAAAGATAATCCCCGCTCATTTTTTATTCCGGTCTTTCGCTTTTTTTTAGAGGGCGAAATTCGTAAAGAAGTTCTCGACACGGGTGCGAGCTTCGGCGGTATTTTTGTCGGTGATTGGCGTCATCAACTGGTAGTGCGACCAATTCTTGAATTTGCGCACAGACAAGCGGAATTTTGTAAAATCCCCAGTGGAAAATTTTTCATTGCTAAACCATGAATAGACAAGATATTTTTTGCCCTGAAAACTTACGACAAGTTCATTAACCTGAGCGTCTTTACCGTTGATTTTAAGCGTCTCTTGCTTTGAAGTTTCAACATCATAGCCGCCGCCTTTCAAGCATATCCCTATTGGGTGCACGTCGGAACTTGTGGCAACACCGATAATAAGCAAAGAAATTCTCGAATTGTTGTCGTAATACGCTTTGCGAGAAACTTTTTCGATATTTTTGAAGAATCTGTTGTCATTCTCGCGGAGTTCTTCATTTTGTGCAACCCACTCGCCAGCTTGGGGACGCTGAAGGTTGATTTCAAAAGAATCGCCAGGGGCTGCGTCATTCATCTTAATTCTGCTTAAAACTATTGCAAAAATTACGCCGCCTATAAAACAGAGAGTCAAAAGTTGCGGATAGTGTTTTTTTGCCATGACGCATACACACCACACAATCAAAAACAATATAGATACTGCCATCTTTACGAGCATGTATTCTATGGGCCTGTTCAGACCAATGCTAAAGTAAGAGTCTATCCAGTACAGCAAAGATGGGCAGGATATGTACGCAAATATGTAAGAGGGCACTTGCGACATGAAAATTGCCCTGCCAAAGCAAACATCCACGGCAAGCACTATTATACTTATTGCCAATAGAATGCTGATTGCATGTATGCCGCCGTTTGGCCTGAGCTCTAAAAATATGAACGCCGCAAACAACGCAAGCAAAAGAGGTATCATGATATACCTTTTTGTTTCCTCACGGGGGAGCACTTTAAACCTCGTACGCACAAATTCGCAAATTAGGGCGGAAAGGGGTATTGCCAGCCAAAGGCCAAAGCCCCAACGCTCAAGAGGCGTAGAGCTCCACACGTCTATCATATAGCGGCCTTTTAAAGCCAAAGGTATGAAGCAGAGAAAAAATACTATTACAGATACTATTCTATTCATTTAGTTTCCTATTTATTTTCTGAAATTTCTTCGGATTTGTCTTCTTTGGTTTTGATTTCTTTTTTGATTTGCTCAAACAAAGAAGATGCTAAGATAAAGAGTATTACAATTACCGCAACAGCCGCAAAACCCATGCCTGTATGTACATCGTCTGAAAGAAAGATTTTCTCTCCGTAAAGTTCACAACCCACTAAAGTGATTGTAATGCGCAACGTATTTACAAGAAGTATAATTGGTAAAATTGTTATAAAGTGCATCAACCTTACCATCGTAGATTTGTGCACATAGACCGCTATCACCCAACCCATGAAAAGCATTGCTTCAAGCTGTTCTATACCGCTACAAGCTGCGGTGATTGCAATGGGTCTTCCACCGATTTCAACGACAGTGTCTTTTGCTACAGCGTCAAAACCGCCTATGGAAAGCAATATTGCCGACAACTGAGACCCAACCAATCTAAAAGGATAGCTGAGCGTAAAATGCAAATACTCCGTATGTGGTATTATTAAAGACCAAATTATAATTGGAAGAAGCGCTATTACAAATAGTGGAAAAGTGCCAAAATATAGAATAGGCGCAAGAATCATAAAGGTCAGCGCCAAATTGTTGTATCCTAAAAATGCTATTCCCAAACCTGTAATGAGAAATATGCAACCCAACGCCCTGCATTTATAGAGGGAAATCAAGGCAGTTTTCTTGTATTCAAACAAATATGGAATTAATATGGCAAAACCCAGAGCGTAAAAAGCAAGGGCTACTTCTCTTTCAGAACTTGTCCAAGCGTTCACTCCGCCATAAAGCGCCGCCGCAGTGATTGTCAAAAGCGCCGCCAAAGGCATTACTGACAAACGGTTAAAAATATCTTTAATATGAGTTTTCACGTTGGTAATTCTCTTTACTTCTTTTTGTTTTCAATTTCTTTGTTGACATCATCAATTATCTTGAGGGCAACTTTGTTGTTAGGCAGTGCCAAGAGCAATTTGCCAGCTTCATCTTTTTTCTTGAAAGGTGTTTTTGATAAAGTTTCAGCAACTTTTACAAGCGATTCTTCCGCAATTTGTATAAGCCTTGGATTGTCTTTTATTGATGACACCCTCAAAGCAAATTGCATCGCATCCGCATAATACCCTGCATCGTAAGAAATTTCTGCAAGGGCCGAAAGAGCGTGGTCATTTTTTGGGTCTGCAAATACGACCTTTTTCAAGAGCTTTATGCACTTTTCTTTTTCGTTGAGGAGTATTGAAACCTTAGCAAGACCAAGGTAGGGCAAAGGTTTTGAGATGTCGGCAAGCAAGAGAGAATTTAGCAATTCGGTTGACCTATCCCTGTTTTTAGAAGGATCAATTTCTTGCAATATCAATATTAAAGCCATTTTTAAGTTTGAGGAGGATGGCAATGCGGCAAGACCTTTTTCTATGGTTCTTTGAGCATCGCTTTTCTTGTCTAAAACATAATAGCAAGTTGATAAATTGAGGTATGCAACCTCATAATTTGGGTTCAAGGATATTGCCTCATTTAGTTGGGCTATTGCGGCGTCATAATTCTTAGCCTTGGCATCTTTGTTTGACCTCAGCATAAGAATTTCTGCTTTGATTTCAGTATCTTTTGATTCTTTTGCAAAAGCCTCCATAGTGGCAAAATCCTCCTCAGAGCCTGAAGTAAATATGTAGAATACTGCCTCTGAAGACATGGCGTTTGTGAGCTTTGAAGTTTTAAGCGCAGCCATATAATGCTTCACGGCTTCAGGCTTATTTTCTTTGATTGCCAAGCATCTTGCCGCATAGAAATTGGGCAGAGGCTTATCTGGAGTCGCTTTGAGTTCTTCCAGCGCAAGTGCCAAAGTTTCATCAATCTTATTTTTATTAAAAAGCCTCACCATGTTGACATCCAACACCTGTTTGTCATTCGGGCTTTGCTTTTCTATTGCTTGGGAAAGACGGGCGATTTTTTGCGCATCGTCTTCATACATTGAAGCGTCAAGTTCATAACGCAGTGCCAAAATGTTGTTTGGCGCAATTTTTGAAAGTGCCGCAGCAAGTTTGCGTGCGGAAATTTGGTCGCCATTGCGCACCAATTTCAAAATCAGCGCATGTATGCTCGATTCCATAACAGACCTGAGCTTTTCGGGAACTTGAATTTCATTGAGCTCTTTGGCGCTTTTAAGGACACCTTCAACATCTTCTGTGTCGCAGGCAAATTTAAACATCAAAGTAAGGCCGACCCTACGTTTCTGTAAAGCCCCCGCATTTAAAATTGCGCCCATGCCTTCTTTGCTGTTGCCCTTTATTCCGTATTCGCAAGCTTTGATATAGTTGTAGATGTTCAGCGCTGTTTTGTCTGTGGCAGAAGAAGGCGGCATTATCTCGTTAATGACTTCCGCATTTGAGCACATCAACGCCAAGTCTGCGCATTCCAAACGATAAAATATGTTTGCAGACCTGATTTTTACAGCGTGGCGTAGTTCTTCAAGGGCGTTTTTTGTGTCGCCAATACTCATATATACGAGGTATTTTGCATAGCGCACATCGGCTTTCAAATTGAAGTCGGAACCCTCTATTTTGTTGAGGAGGTTTATGATTTCTTCGGCGGTTGCTCCTTTGGCGGCGGCGCACTGCATCATACCAAATTGGGCGTAAGAACGCACGTCAGGGTCTGACATTTTTACCAGATTGGAAAAGATTTTTTCAGCACCGTCAACATCACCCTTGGCAAGGAGGTCTTTTGCCTCAAGCATATTGCCGTAGGGGGAGGATTTGTTGTCCAGCAAACTTGCACGCAAAACCGGCAAAATTTCAGGCTCTAACCCCTGACTGTATTTATAAGCTGTTATGAATTTTACCTTGTCTGAAAGCTTGTCTTTGTTTGGCAGCTTATTGTATGAGACGTGGTAATATTCATCCATACCCGCAGCAGCAATGGCGACGTAAAGATTATCAAGATAAGAAGGCTTTAAAGGGTTTAGCCTAGCGCAGTAGCGCCAATAGAAGGCTGCGTTGCCGAACATTAAACGCCTCTCATAAGATTCCGCAAGCACGGTAGAAGCTTCTTCATTTGGAGGGTCAATCTCAAGAACCTTGACGAGTATTTTTTCCGCAGCAGGGTCATCGCCATTTGCGATTGCCGCCTTTGCCTCAGCCATCATATCGGGAACATTTTTGCCCTTAATGCTTATGAACGCCACAATACCGCCGCACATAAGTGTAAACAACACTATAAGTGCGATAAAAAACTTCTTCATTTTACTCATATCTTATTAAAAAAAATATTAGATTGATAGGTTGCTAAAAATATATCGCTTTGTAAAGTAGTAAATTATGATTGCGAGTCAGCCTTATGCGTTTGTTTATATTCAGCGTAGGCGCTAACTATCATATCCGCATCATCATATTTTGGAGACCAACCCAAATCTTTTTCAGTTTCAGAAATTGATACCAAATAGTTTATATCGGCGATAGAATATTGCTCTTTGTACATGATTTCAAGCCCAAGTTTTGACAATATGAAAATTGTGAACTTAACAGCTTTTCCCCATGTGGGGATGAGGATAGATTTTGAGTTGCTTTGTTTTATCAGCCGCCTTAGCAAATCTTTAACCTTAGGCGGATTTTTTGAGCCCAAATTGTACTCTTTATTTGGAAAAGATTTTTCCACGGCGCAGAGAATGGCGCTTGCACAATCATTCACGGAAACCATCTGATAAGAGTTGTTGCCCGTACCTATCATGGGCAAGGGCAGGTTGTGGTCTATCAATTTAAAGAGCTTTACCAATATCCCCAGACGACCCTTGCCCGCTATCATTCTGGGCCTGAATATGGTTATGTTCATGCCTTTCTGACGAAACTCTTTGCAGATTTCTTCGGATAATTTTTTGCTCAAGCCGTATTCACCTATGGGATTTTGCGCATGATTTACCGGTACCGGCACTTGTTTCGGGAAACCGTAAACCATGTCTGTACTAAAATAGACAAGATTTTTTGCGCCGCATTTTAGCATTTGTTCCAAGACTTTTCTTGTCCCCAGCACGTTGACTTCCGAGAAAAATTCCTGCCTATTCTTTTTTGGAAGGGCAAGATGGTATTGTCTGGCTGCCAGATGCACTACAATATCATCGGCATTAAAGACAAAATCAAAATCCTTGCAAAGGTCTTGCTCAAAAAATTTTACATTTTTATTTTTAGGCTTTGCTATGTCTAAAACCATTATGTCGGCATTTGCGTTTTGAGATAGGATTAACTCAGAAAGTGTTTCTCCAAGAAAGCCTGAACCGCCTATTATAACAAATCTTGACATATTATTTTGTAGATAAGGATAGTACGAACACGCCTATGCAGATTATCACAATGCCCGTAAGTTTCATTGCGCCAAGAGGCTCTGCAAATATGTAAAACGCCAGAAATGCCGCCACCACATAGCCCAAGCTTTGGAATGGGTACGCCACAGAAACTTCAACCTTGGAAAGCACGTACATCCAAAGCAAAATACTGACAGCATAACTAAGCATGCCCAGTATGAGATATATATTGAAACAAGCGCTTATGCAATAGCCTATCAGCTTTGAAGATTCTTTGGGAAGTTCGCCCAAACAGAGCATTCCTTTACGTATGAAAAGCTGTGCCCCGCAGTTTAAGAGCACGCTTGAAAGTAAAAATGGTAGGGTTTTAAGAAGCATATTTTGTTTGGTTTATTACATATTTGCTATGATAGACTTTGCAAAGTCTGAGCATTTAACTTCTTGCGAACCCTCAATCAGACGGGCAAGGTCATAAGTTACAACTTTTTTTGATATTGAGTTTTCCAGACCTTTGATAATCAAATCTGCGGCTTCTTTCCAGCCCATGTAGCTTAACATCATCTCCCCAGAGAGGATTAAAGAACCGGGGTTTACTTTGTCTTGACCCGCATATTTAGGGGCAGTACCGTGTGTGGCTTCAAAAATTGCCGCACCGTTAAGATAGTTGATATTTGCACCGGGGGCAATGCCTATGCCGCCGACTTGCGCCGCAAGGGCGTCTGAAATATAATCACCATTCAAATTCAAAGTTGCAATCACATCATATTCCGCAGGGCGGGTGAGTATCTGTTGCAAAAATGCGTCTGCAATTACGTCTTTAATTATGATGCCGTTTGGCAATTTGCACCAAGGCCCAGAGTCTATAAGTTCTGCGCCGTATTCTTTGCGCGCAACTTCATAGCCAACGTCTCTGAAGTAGCCTTCCGTGAACTTCATGATATTGCCCTTGTGCACCAAGGTAACGCTTTTGCGGCCGTGTTTTATTGCATAATCTATCGCCGAGCGCACAAGCCTTGCAGTACCTTCGTAAGAAACAGGTTTAATACCTATGCTGCAAGATTCAGGAAAGCGGATTTTTTTGAAACGAGCGGGAAATTTTTCCTGCAAAAATGCCTTGATTAGATTTGTGTCTTCATCGCCGTTCAAAAACTCAATACCCGCATAGATGTCTTCAGTGTTTTCACGGAAAATCACCATATCTACAAGGTCAGGGCGCTTTACCGGACTGTCAACACCGCTAAAATAACGCACAGGACGCTGGCAGACGTATAAATCCAACTCTTGCCTTAACGCCACATTTAAAGAACGTATGCCGCCGCCTATCGGCGTTGTAAGCGGGCCTTTTATGCCCACCAAAAATTCTTTGAAAGCCAAAAGCGTATCTTCAGGCAGCCATGTGTTGAATTTATTGAAAGCTTTTTCACCGGCATAAACCTCAAACCATTTAATTTTACGCTTGCCTTTGTAGGCTTTTTCGACAGCCGCATCAAAAACCATCTGAGAAGCCTTCCAAATATCAGGACCTATACCATCGCCTTCTATATAGGGTAAAACTGGCATATCAGGTACATTCAATACGCCGTCTTTTATGGAAATTTTATCGCCCTGCGGAGGCTCTATATTTTTGTAATTCATGATTTAATAAAATAAGTAACGCACGCTACACGTTTTTTTAACTCTTTCAATAAATTTTTACCTCTCTACAAAAAAAAATTGAATCAGATAATAAATAACTTAAAAGAATACTTGAATTAAAAATATTTAGCCCTAGCCTTGCTAAGCATTCACTATTATTTGGGAATGACTAAGAACAATCAGATTTTAGGTATAGACATAGGCGGCTCGGGCGTAAAAGGCGCTATTGTTGACCTGCGTAAGGGGGACTTTGTTACTGAAAGAGTGCGCATCCCCACGCCTTTAAACCGCACGGCGGAGTCTCTTTTAGACGCCATCAGGCAAATTGTGGACGCCTTTAATTGGAAGGGTGTTATAGGCTGTACTTTCCCCGGTGTCATTAGGGCGCAGATTATTGAAACCGCCGCAAATATGGGAGACGCTTTTATAGGGCTTAATCTTGCTGAAGAAATAGGCAGGGTCTGCGCTTGCGACGCTTGGATAGTTAATGACGCCGACGCCGCCGGCATCGCCGAGATGCGTTACGGCATAGGCAAAGGCAAGGGCGGCGTGGTTCTTATGCTCACCGTTGGTACAGGCATAGGCAGCGCACTTTTTATCGACGGTAAACTTGTCCCAAATATGGAGTTTGGTCAGATAAGAATGCGTGATAAAAGGACGGATAAAAACATCCCTGCGGAAAAAATCTGCGCAGATTCCGTACGTAAAGCGCAAGATATGTCTTGGGATGCTTGGTCTGGCAAATTCAATAAATATCTTGAATACATACATTCTTTGATATGGCCCGACTTGATTATCATCGGCGGCGGTTTGGCTTCTAAACAAGAAAAATATATCAACTTGCTAGATGTTAATTGCGATATTGCAATAGCTACGCTTGAAAATAGGGCGGGTATAATTGGTGCGGCTCTCGAGGCTAGAAATTCTCTTTTATAAAACAATGTCAAAAACTACCAGAGAATATTTTTTGGAAGGTTATAATTGTGCGCAATCTGTAATGGCTGCGCATTCCTCGCAGTTTGGGATTACTGAGGCGGAAGCGCTTAAGCTTGCCCTGCCAATGGGCGGGGGTGTAGCAGGCACAAGACATATCTGCGGCGCACTTACCGCAATGATGATGCTTGCAAGCTTGAAGCATTCGGATATGACTCCATCGCTAGAAAATCGTGAAAAAGTCTATAAGCTTGCCCGTAAAATGGCTGAAGATTTTGCGCTTGTGCACGGCTCTACAATTTGCGCACAAATTTTGCAAAATGCGGCAATATTTGCGGAAACTTTTGCAAATCCTTTTGATGCGGATAAAGAGTATTACAAGTTAAAGCCCTGCATAAGGATAATTAAAACTTGTGAGGATATAATAAACAACAGCCTCAACAATCCTGATTATTACGAAGATATTTAAGGGGCTAAAAATCATATTTTAAATCTGTTTTACAGGCAGAGTGTGCGTATGCGTATTTTTTGTGCTTGATTGATAAAATCTGCGCCTTACTATAAACGCAAGATTAAGGCTTGTATTATGGAAAGAAGAAAATTTTTAAAACGTGCGGCATTAGCGCCGATATTGGGTGCGGGTGTTTTGCAAATGCTTGCGGGATGCAAACTTTTTGGGGCAAAATTCAAACTTGGCGCTTGCGATTGGTCTATGGGTTTTAAGGGCGAGTTGGAGGCTTTGTCCGCCGCAAAAAAAATAGGTTTAGACGGTGTGCAAATATCGCCCAAAGGCACAAATCCTGCGGAGCTTTTTATGGATCAAGAGCTTATTGCCGCTTACAAGGCAAAATGTATTGAAACAAATGTGTCCATAGCTTCCGTAGCCACAACTTGCCTTAGCAAGAACCCGTTTACATACAATGAAGACGCCATGCGTTATCTGAAAGAAGCAATAGACACTTCAGATGCTTTGCGTTCGGAAAATATACTCATGCCATTTTTTGGTCCTGCGGATATGCAAGATAAGGAAACAAAGCGTCTGGATGAAAAACACTTCGCCCCATTGGTTGCAAAACTTAAACAAGTTGCGCCTTACGCAAAGGAAAAATCCGTAGTTGTCTGTCTGGAAAATTCTTTGAGCGCAGACGAAAACAAGCGCATCATAGACGCCGTTGGCAGCGATTATATTAAAATCTATTTGGATATTTTTAATTGTGAATTTTATTCGCATAACACGCTGGAAACAATAAAAGGCTTGAAGGGCGGTTATATAGGGCAAATACATCTGAAAGAGGGCGGCCATAAGCTCGACGCAAATTCAGGAATGCCCAAGAATCTTCCCGCCTGTCTTGACGCAATTTGGGATTCAGGCTATGACGGCTGGCTTGTTTTGGAAACGCACGGTTATGACTCCAAAAAATTTGGCCCTGTTTTAGACACTCTCAAATATAATGCAGATTACATGCGTAAGACAAAGTTCTTTAAGTAGGCGCAATTATTTTTACATAAATAAAAAGTGTTAAATTAATTCAATGTAATGAAATTTGAAGAACGCTTCATATCGGGCTTTACAATGCCTTTTGATGAGATTTTGGGTGATTGGCGCTCAAAATCTCTGGCTTTTTGGACTATGCTTGGGTTTGAGGAAGTATATAATCCTGAAGGCAATATTACATTCAAAAGCGGGAGTGTGCTCAAAAATCTTTATTCCTTCAAATCGCAGGAAATTCCTAGGACTGTAACGGTCTTTGTTCGTGAAAATGAATTGGTGTTTCGGTATGAACCAAACCTCGCATTTAGGGCTGAGTTAGATGACCCTTCTGACCCTGATATTCCGTATCTAAACTGGGAAGTTGCGGAATTTGCAAAGTATCTTGCAATGTCGGTGGATGAGCTTGAAAATTATTCTCCGGAAGTTCCAAATACCGTGGGTAAATCTATGCATTTTGCGTTGAAACTTATACTCAAGTCGGTTTTGCCCGCCTTAATCATTTTATGCGTGGTAATAGGCGTTACTTTTTTTAAAGAAAGAAGAAGCATTGGCATTGTTTTGGAAAAAGGAAGCTTTGCGGGCAAGACTGGCAGGGCGGACGTGTATCTCATGCCTTTTTACGGTTTTGATGAATCTCTTGCAGGTGGGCTTGCAAAAAAGCTTTCGGAAGATTTGAACCTAAACGTAAAAGTTTCCACCGCCATGCCGCTTGAGCAATCCGCCTATGATTCCAATCGCAGGCAGTTTAACTGCGTTGCGCTTACAGATGCTGTGCGTTTTTCATCGGGTCGCATACTGGATTACAAATTGAAAACAATATATATTGGGCTTTTGCACGGCAGCCTTTATGACCCTAACACAACGTTTAGATTTGTTTTTGCCATGCGTGCCAATGACGGGTTTGCCGTGGTGGGCAATTATGAAATGGCGGCAAGTTCAGAAAAACTTTATAATCTGCGGATGTACAAAATTCTCAAGCGCACTATTGGCGGGCTTTACTATAAATATCCGCCGTCTAACAACATAAAAAGCGTAATGAATTCCCCGCTTATGAGCACTGTCGATTTGGATAATATGGGGGTGGATTTTGATTCTGAATTAATCCTAAACTCTTTCGGGCAAGGTAATCAATAAATTACATTAGGATGAATATTTTTACGCCCAATCTTGCGGGTAATTTCCTTGACTTTTGGGAACTTTTATTATGTGATGTAAATAGTTTATCAAATAGAAAGTTATATTAAAGAATATGAAAAAAACATTATTAGCATTAATTGCATCTATTGCACTATTCGGCTGCCAAAGCGAACCTCAGCCCACCCCTGAAAAGCTTGCTGTTGAGGCGGTTTATGCTGTAGATTCAAAAATTTGCGACGGCTCAAGAACCATCGCCGAAGTTGCCTCTAAGGCAGATTCTGTGAATCTTAAGGGTGCTCCTCAAGACTTTACGCTTGCCTATAAGGCAAATGTAGCCGCATGGAAGAAATTTGCGGAACTTGAAAAGAAAATGTTTGCAACAAATATGTCTAAAGCTGGCGATGATGTAAAAAACTTCATTTCAGATTACACATCAAATCCGTCAAAGGCTTCTGTGAATTTGCAAAAGGCTTGGCCGCAGTTTGCCAATGAAATCGGTGCTTGTGTTGCTGAAGTTGCAAAGACAAATTCCGAATACAAATCTGCCGGTGCAAGGGTAGGTGCGGTATATCCTTCCGATTGGCTTAAATAGTATTCAAAAATCAATTTTAGAGAGCCGGCTTAAAGTCGGCTCTTTTTTTTGTAACTTATCACAAGAATAATTTTACTTTTTACTTGAAAGCTTGGTAAAATTATGAGGTGATAAAGGCAAGGTCGGGTCTCATGCAATTACAGACGTCGCGAACCCCGCCAGGTTCGGAAGGAAGCAACGGTAGTGAACATCTTAATGTGCCGTGAGATACCTGACCCCTTTTTTTACCCACCAATGTTTAGAAAAAAGCCAGATACAAATGCTAATCCCAAAATGTCTGCGCCCTTGGCTTTAGACGCAAATATAAGCGTACCCAGACATATTGCAATAATCATGGATGGCAACGGCAGATGGGCTAAAGAGCGCAACAAACCTCGCAATTATGGGCATCACAAAGGGGCGGATTCAATCAGGAAAGTCTTGAAGGGCGCTCGTAAATTTGGGGTGGAATATATAACTCTTTACGCATTTTCTTCTGAAAATTGGTCTAGGCCGAAGGACGAGGTTAATGAGCTAATGAAGCTTCTTACAACTTCAATAAAACGTTATGAGAAGGATTTTGTAAAAAACCAGATACGCTTTCTTACCATTGGCGATATTGCTTCTTTGCCCAAAGATTCTTTTTCCGCCATAGAAAAACTTAAAAAAGTTACAGAAAAGTTCACCAAAAACCATTTGATTTTGGCGTTGAACTACGGTTCTCGGGATGAGGTTTTGCGCGCCACAAAAGCGATGCTTAAAGATGTGTCAAGCGGCAAGCTAAATGCGGAATCTTTAGATTGGGAAAAATATTCGTCATATCTTGACACGGCAAATATTCCTGATCCTGATTTGCTCATCAGAACTTCAGGGGAGCAGCGCCTTAGCAATTATCTGATGTTGCAAGCGGCTTATGCGGAGCTTTATTTTACAGGCGTATATTGGCCTGATTTTGATGAAAAAGAGCTTGAAAAAGCAATACTTGAATACTCAATGCGCGAGCGTCGCTACGGAAAAACGGGGGAGCAACTTAAATGATTAAGCGCATAATAAGCACTTTGCTTCTTTGGGCCATAGTTTTTATGGCCGTTTTTTACGGTGGCAGCGTGGCTTTTTGTCTCTTGTTTTTGTTGCTTAGCGCACTTTGTCTTGTTGAGCTTGCCGATATGTTTGAGCGCTGCGGGTTCAAAGTTCTTAAAGTTTTTTCTCAGGTTGCAAATTTCCTCATACTTTCAACACCAATAGTTCTTTACTATCTGGGTTTGGATTTCACGCTTTCAGGATTGGTGATTTTTGGCGTATGCGTATTTATTTTGGTCTGTATGACGCTTACTTCCCCATTTTCAGACTACTTCGGGAAAACCAT
The DNA here is from genome assembly GCA_031553045.1 of Opitutales bacterium. Lineage (GTDB taxonomy): Bacteria > Verrucomicrobiota > Verrucomicrobiia > Opitutales > Intestinicryptomonadaceae > CALXQW01. The sequence goes on from JAVBLZ010000005.1 coordinate 70,891, forward strand.
AATACCCACAATATTGGCAATTTTATTTGTGTCGTTTTTTGCGCATTGGATTATCCTGATAACCTTAAAATTCAGCATGGGCGGCTTTACGGGGGTGGTGTTTGCAATTTGGGCGATAGCTTCGGCAAAATTTACTGATGTAGGAGGCTATGCCGTGGGTTGCGTCTTTGGCAGGCACAAACTTTCGCCGTCCATTAGTCCGAATAAAAGTTGGGAGGGGCTCATAGGCGGGCTTCTTTCGTCGATGGCGGTTTCGGTTTTGATAGTTTGGTGTTTGGGCAAACATCTGCCTGATTATTTTACGCCCACTTGTGCGGCTTTGGCTTCAATACCTTTGGGGCTTGCGGGTTTGGTGTCGGATTTGTTTGAATCTGTGCTCAAACGCAGGGCGAATGTAAAAGACTCCGGGCGCATTATCCCAGGCATAGGCGGGGCGTTAGACCTTGCGGATTCCATGTTATTAAGCGCTCCTCTGGCGTTTTTAATTTTATTTACAATAGGAAGTTTTAATTAGATATGCAAAAAACAAAATTGGTTATTTTGGGGGCTACAGGCTCCATAGGCGACAGTACCTTGCAGGTTGTCAGGGCAAATTCAAGCAGGCTTGAAATTGTGGGTATTGCCGCAAATTCAAATTGGGAGGAGCTTTTAAAAATTTCTTACGAGTTCAATGTGAGCCACATCGCAATTTATGATGAAAAAGCTTTTAACGACGCCAAGTCTTCGGGTCAATTTGCGGGCAAGAATTTATACAAGGGTGAAGAAGGGCTTTGCGAAATTTCTGTTTTGCCTGAGGCAAATATGGTGGTTGCTGCGGTTGTCGGCACAAAGGCTTTAAAGCCCACATTGGCGGCTATAGAAGCCGGCAAGGATATCGCCCTGGCAAATAAGGAACTTTTGGTGATGGCGGGCAAATTTGTAACTGCCGCAGCCAAGCGTAAGGGTGTTGAAATTCTGCCTTTGGATAGCGAGCATAACGCAATTTTTCAGTGCGTGTGCGGGTCTGAAGTTCGCGATATCAGCAAGCTTATTTTGACCGCTAGCGGGGGCATGTTTAGGGATTTTACCCGTGCGCAGATGATGAAAATACGCCCCAAAGACGCCTTGAAACACCCAAATTGGAATATGGGCCCCAAGGTTACCGTAGATTCGTCAACCCTCGCAAACAAAGGGCTTGAGGTTATAGAGGCAAAGTGGCTGTTTGGCGTAAATGATGAGCAAATAGATGTTGTGGTGCATCGCAACAGCATAGTGCATTCTATGGTGCAATTTGTGGACGGCTCTATACTTGCGCATCTTTCTCCGCCCAGCATGACATTTGCGATATCGCACAGTTTGCTGTATCCTCGCAGGGGGATTCCCGTTATGGAAACTTTAGATTTTTCCAAGCCGCTTTCTTTAGATTTTTATCCGCCAAATCTTGAGCTTTTCCCATGTTTAAAACACGCTTTTGATGCGCTAAAAATCGGCGGAACGGCAACTACCGTTTTTAATGCCGCCAATGAAGTTGCTGTGGAAAAATTCATGAAAGGCGCTTTGCACTGGCTTGATATTGCTAGTGTTGTTGGTGAGACTCTTTCAAAAATGAACCATATAGACCCGATTACTTTAGACGATGTCTTGTCTGTTGATGCAGACGCAAGGCGTGTTGCCACAATAATCGCACAGACGCAATTTGCAGGTTGATATGTCCGCTTATTCTGAAATATTTACTCAGACATGGGCAATGATATTGGTTGTGGTCTTTTTTGGCGGCTCAATATTTGTGCATGAGCTTGGGCATTTCTTGGCGGCAAAATGGCGTGGTTTGCGTGTCGAAAGATTCTCGATAGGCTTTGGTCCTAAAATTTTTGAGTGGAAGGGCAAAGACGGGTGTCGGTATAGGGTTAGTCTGTTGCCTTTAGGCGGTTATGTTGCCTTGCCTGAGCTTGCCGATATGGGCGCTTTAGAGGGCGGTTCGCCATCAAATAAAAGTTCAAAGACGCTTTCTTATTTTGACAAATTTTCCGTAAGTTTTGCGGGCGCATTATTCAATTTGTTTTTGGCTACGCTCTTGGCGGCGATAGTATGGCTGCTAGGCGTGCCCGTTAGCGCAACTTTTAACACAACGCAAATAGGCAATGTGTCTGAAAAAATTTATACCATAAGCGGTGAAGAAATCGAAAATCCGGCATTTAAAGCGGGTCTTAAGGCGGGCGACAAAGTTTTGGCTATTGACGGCAGGGGCGTTAAACAGTTTTCCGACATTATGGAATTTGTTGCAATAGGCTCTGGCAGGGATGCGGAGGGAAAACCTGAATCTTTGTTCAAGATTGAAAGAGATGGCAAGGTTTTAGAAATCAAAGTATCGCCAAAGCTAATGCAGACAAACTTACAAACGGGGGATGCTCTCAGGATTCTTCCAATAGAGCCCGCCACAAAACTCAAGATAGCAAGGGTCGTAAAAAACTCTCCGGCGGCGCTTGGTGGGCTAAAAGTTAATGATGAAATTGTGGGTGTTAACGGGTCTCGGGTTTATTCAAATATTCAGATTGTAAAGCATCTGCAAAAGCTTTCCGACAATGAAGGTATGACGCTGGACATCCTCAGGGGAGAGGTGCGGCAAGCTTTACAAATTGTGCCTAGGCAAATTTTTGTAACCAAACCGCTTTGTGAAATTGAACTGCCTGACGGTGCAGGTAAGATTGAATTTGTCTTGCAGACTACCGAATCTTCAGACTCAAAAAACCCCAACAGTGTTGATACATTGGGCAATGTTATTATTTATAGAATTTCAAGCAAAAGCCATCTGCTTTCAGGCTTGAATATCGGCGACAGGGTGCTGCAAATTGCAAGCAAGGATATAAGTACGATAATGCAGTTAGATACCCTGATTTTAAAGGCTTTGCAGACAGACTCATGCAAGCTAGATTTGATGAGTCCTGACGGGAATTTAAAATACGTTATTTTGCCCAAAGGCACTTCAAGCAAAATCATACCCGCAAGGGAAAGCAGAATGATAGGCTATGAAATTAAAGATGAAATCATAGTTGAACACCCAAATATCCCAACCCAATTTTGGACGGCGGCGGTGCGCACTTATGATGCGTTGTTTAGCCTGCTAAACCCCCAAAGCGATGTTGGCATAAAGCACCTTGCGGGGCCCGTGGATATTGTCAGAATAATGCACAGGCTTTCATTTTTACATATATCAAAAATTTTGTCTTTTGTGGTTTTGCTCAATATAAACCTCGCAATTTTAAATTTGCTGCCCATACCCGTTTTAGACGGCGGGCATATCATGTTTGCGACAATCGCAAAAATTTTGGGGCGCCCAATTCCGCAAAAAATCATCTCGGGCATACAGGGCGTCTTTGTGATATTGTTCATGTCTTTCATGCTTTATATATTCACCTTTGGCTTCTTGCGCTGGGCGGGGGATATAGAGCAGCAAAATAACCAAGTATTCGAGAGCGAATACATAATTGATAATTCAAAATTGTTTAAAGATGAATAGCTACACACTTTCTAGATTTAATTGCGTTCGTAAAATAACTTCAGAGACTATTGTCGGCAATATAGGCATAGGCGGTAAAAATCCTATACGCATACAGTCTATGGCAAACACCAAGACGCAAGATGTTGCTTCTTCCGTAAAACAATGTATCGCTTTGGCGGAAGCCGGTAGCGAGCTTATACGCTTTACCGCCCAAAATCTTGAAGCCGCAAAGGCGCTTAAAGATATATCTAAAGAATTCCGCAAGGCGGGTTTCACAAATCCACTTGTCGCCGACATACATTTCTTGCCGCAGACAGCTATGGAGGCTGTTGAGCATGTGGAAAAAATCCGTGTCAACCCAGGTAACTTTTCCGATAAAAAGAAGGGCTTGTTAAATTACACAGACGCTCAATACAAAGAAGAACTTGAAATTGTGCGTGAGAAATTTACCCCTCTAGTTTTGCGCTGTAAGGAGCTTGGCAGGGCAATACGCATTGGCACAAATCACGGTTCTCTTTCGGACAGAATCATCAGCCGATACGGCGACACTTCTTTTGGCATGGTGGAAGCTGCGCTTGAATTTGCCAGAATCTGCCAAGATTTGAATTTTAAAAATTTGGTATTTTCATTCAAGGCAAGCAACACTCGCATCATGACCGACACTTACAGGCTTGCTTCAAAAATGATGGCGGATGAAGGTATGAATTATCCTTTGCATCTTGGCGTTACCGAGGCGGGCTTTGGCAGAGATGCCCGCATAAAAAGCGCAATAGGCATAGGCGGGCTCTTGTTCGACGGCTTGGGCGATACAATCAGAGTTTCTTTAACGGAAGACCCTGTAGAAGAAATTCCGGTCGCAAAAGAAATTGTGGCGCTCGCCCAAAAGGCGCAAACCCAAAGCGCCTTGGCACAGTGCGATGAAGGTCTAGATTTTTACAACTACTCACGCAGAAAATCTGAAGTTGTAGAGCTTTCTTCAGGCAAGCTTGGCGGAAGCGCTGCTCTTATGGTTGCAGAAATTTTGCAGGCGGGTCAAAAGCCTTCAGACAAGGCTGAAATCAGCCTAATTAAAAAAGCGGATTCTTATGAATCTTTGGACGGCTCTGTTTTATTCAAAAAATATTCAAAGGGCGACACCGTAAAACTCAGTCAAGATTTGGAATCTTCCTGCGCACGTATAATAGCGGAAATTCCTGCGGACTCCATTGAGGAATTTGCCGATATACTGCGTGAAAATGACAGCCGTATAATATTTGCTCCGGCAAAGGCTTCGGGCGGCAGGCACTCTGTGGGCGAAGCACGCTTGGCGGCGGGCATCATGAATACTCTCAAACTCAATACGCCTATATTTATTTTCTGCGATTCCGAAAAATTGTTTTCAAAAGAATTGAGCCAAGACGCAAAAATTAATGAGGCAAGCGTATATCTGGGCTCTTTGCTTTGCGACGGTATAGGCGATATTGCCTGCGTAAATATCTCAGACTCTCCTGAAGACAACGCTCAACTATGTCTGGATATTCTGCAAGGCGCACGTGCACGCAAAAGCAAAGCCGAATACATAGCCTGCCCAAGCTGCGGTAGAACACTTTTCAATATCCAAGAAACCGCCGAAGTTATTAAAAAACATACCGAACACATGAAAAACGTAACTATCGCAGTCATGGGCTGCATAGTCAACGGCCCCGGCGAAATGGCAGACGCCGACTACGGTTACGTCGGCGGCGCACCAGGTAAAATAAATCTCTATAAAGGCAAAACCTGCGTGCAAATGAACATCCCACAAGCAGAAGCTCTCGACCGTCTCCTTAAGCTTATCCAAGACGACAAAGCCTAGTTTTGGCAGACTTGTTTGGCGAATAACTGCGTTGCTGCGGGCGTTTCGGCACTGGTCATGTACATTAAGTACATTCCCACCGCCTCACACCCTTGCGCCTTGTTCTTCATCCAAACCGTACTGCCAAAGTTTTGGCAGACTTGTTTGGCGAATAGTTCCGTTTACTTCGTGAATATGACTGAGAATGTAGCGCTGCTACTATTCTCACCCATCTTCACTTCGTAATACTCACTCTTCATCCAAACCGTGCTGCCAAAACGGTAAAGTGTGTGGGGTGCTTCCAAAACTTTCTTTAATGGTTAAAGTTGGATTTTATTAAAGAGATGTTGCGCTTCCAAAACTTTCTTTAATTAGGTAAGGTGGGTTTATTTTTTGATGCTGTGCCATTGGCACAGTCAGCCTAATGCCTTGTTGAAAATGATAACAAAAAAAAGCTTGGAGAGTTTCCAAGCTTTTAAAATTTTCGTAATTTTCTTCTACTTCTTACAGCAGCAAGATTCGCATTCTTTTTCTTTCTTGCGCTTCTTTTTGACGTTTTCAATAGCCCAAAATGATGCGCCGCTTATCATTGCTAAAACAATGGTAAAGATAATCAAAATTATGCGTTCATGCGCATTCACAACTGAAAGAAGCGCCATCATGATTGTGAATACAAGCATACTCCAAGCAACCACATACAAAGGCATTGGGCTTGCCTGAACTTTAACGGCTTTTTCTTCTTCAGCTTCCAGCGCCTGAATTTCTTTCCAACCGGAGTCAACTTTTTTGCCCGCCATAAAATGCATAACTGTGCAAATTATCATGGGGAATACAACACCCACCGTTGTCTTGTCAAGATACCATGCGCTTTTTAACTCATAGGTATTTATAATGTTTTGTATTGATGGGAGTGTTACAAACCAGCCTTCAGCTATGCCAACAGATATCAAGCCCAGAGGCAATGAAATTAGCACGCACCAGAATATTGAGTGTCTTGAAAGCCTCTTGCTAAATAGTGAAAACATGACGGGCGCCAAAATCGGCACTGCCATAACCTGAGCTGCACTGATAATAAGCTTTTCTACGCCACCCATAAGCGGTATGAGTATTGCCAGTATTGCCATCAATAAGCCCAAGAGCACCGTAAATACCCTGCCTACGGTTACCAGAGTTCTTTCTGAAGGATGTTTGACCAAGGGTCTATAAATGTCATGTGTAAGAACACCTGAGAACACGTTGAGCTGTGCGCTCATCATAGATGCCGTTGCGGCAAATAAAGCAGCAACCATCAAGCCCAGCATACCCGAAGGCAATACCGATTTGCATGAAAGTATGTAGGCGTTTTCAGCCAATATGCGTAAAGAAATTTCATCAATGCCGTCTGGTATTGGGCTTTTTAAGCGCCAAATTAACGGTGGCAAAAGCCAAAGGGCAGGGCTTGCCAAATAGAGAAATCCAAACAAATATGCGCTCTTTTTTGCCTCATTTTGAGAGGGCACGCAGATATAACGCTGCACATACGCAAGCTCTGCGCCTATAACAAAGTAGTGAATCATGAACCAGCCAAAGAGGAAGTAGAATGAATACTGCGCATTAAGCGGCATTTCAAAACCGGCAGGCCTGTTTGCCCAGGCTTGCGCCAAGTCGGGAATATTCATCAAGCTAAGCGGAACAACAAATATCACCGCCAAATTCAATATTATGAACTGAATTGTGTCTGTCATCAAAACCGCCCACAATCCGCCAGACATCGTGTAGATTATCACAACAAGCGTAATGCCGAGTATCCACAAATTCCTGTCCATAGTAGAGATTACCACTTGCCCTGTATCGTCGCAGAACAATATTGTAAGCAAGATTGTGGAAAATGCGTAAAGCGCACCCGCAGAACTCAGTATGCGGAAAACCATCATGAACCAAGTGTAAAACTGCAAAGCGCCCGTTCCGAAACGTTTTGTAATGTATTCGGCGGGGGTTTTAATCCCCAGCTTTTTCCATTTTCCAGCGACCGTGTAGCCCACGGCTAATGCCGATAAACCGTAGCACAGGTTGATTGCTATTGCCACTGCGCCATATTTATACGCTATGCCACCCCAAACTACAAAAGTGTTTGCAGAGAACATCGCCATAAAGCCGCTCAGCCCACTGACCCACCAAGGCGATTGCCCACCTGCGGCAAAAAGGTCAGAAGTGTTTTTTACCATTTTGCCCAGCATGACGCCAATAGTAATCATGCAGACAAGGTAACCGCCGAATATAATCCAGTCTAGATATGTCATTGTATTTTTATGTTAAATTAGTAGCAGCGCACTTCAAATATTGCCGCAGGAGTACCCCAGGTTGAAGTACATTCTATAGATATTGATTTTGTTGTAAGGGGTTTGCTCAAAACAATTTTCTTTTGTGCCAAGTGCCAGTCTTTTTCTTCCGCAAGGATATTGCCTGCGGCGTCCTTTACCTTGAAATCACGCACGCTGAAAGGCACTGCGCTTTCATAATGACCCATCAAAATATGCTCAAGAGGATGGTCATAATCAGGGTCGAAAGTAATCAATATCTCATTGATTTTTTGCGGAGCCTGCCAGCTAAGGGTGAGCGTAGGCGCAATATCGCAACAGCAGGCAACCCATGCGTTAACCGCACGTACGGGGCGTGCCCAGCCATTTACAACGTTCTTGACGTTAAAGCAGTCGAGAGCGGGAACAACCTTCATCGCAAAATTTTTGCCTGCGGGTCTGCGCTCGGGCAGCCAGAATTCAAATGCTTCAACACCTATGTTTTTTGGTGGTATTTGCGCCGCAGATTCCGCAACGGCTGCGTTGAATTTTTGCCCAACTGAAAGTATGCCTGTAATGCGGTCGTCAGAGAGTACAACTTCAACGTCCTTGTTTATCATAAGACAGACAAATGCGTAGCGAGTATCGTCTATATTTGTAGCAAAATCCAGCTCTACCCATTGATTTCTGCCTGCCTTGAGCTTGATTTGTTTTTTTGCAAGCGTAAGGTTTGGCGTGTGGTTTGCAATTTTTTCCGCAACTTTTAAGTGGGCTTCCAAAGTGGTGTCTTTGAGTGCGTGCACAAGATAGCTTACCTTGGGCATTTTGCCTTTGGTTACGGGTATCATCATAGCCCAAGCTTCTGTGAGCTTGCGTGTTTCGCCATTGGGATTGAACTGAGAAAGCTTTGATGTAGAGCTTGCTTCAATTTTTGCCTTTTGCGCCAAATCATTGGCGTCTTTGATTGCCACGTTTGGTATGTATTGACCCATCTTCAAAAGACGGCTTTGCAACTGCTTTATGAATTTTTTATCCGCAACATCACGGGGCAAAATTTTATTTTCTTTGCACATCGCAGCAGCAATACCAACAGCCTGCGCATTGTGTCCGCAAGTTGCCATCACACGGGTTGTGCCGTAAGCCACGTGAGATGCGCTTATAGACCTGCCGCCCAAGAACAAATTTTTAATGTTTTTGCTGTACATAGTGCGGTAGGGTATAGTGTACACACCCTGACTATGCCACTGTACGCAGGGCGCAGATTTGCTATATAAACCGTCAACAGGATGGTGGTCTAACGCCCAGCCGCCGTAAGACACGTCGTCATAGTGCTCGCGCTGTTCAATAACATCTTGCTGTATGAGAATGTAATCACCTTCAAACCTTCTGTTTTCACGCTTGCCAGGCACATTTGCAACCCATTCCAAAGTCAAATTTTCAGCTTCCGGAAATTTGCCGGAATTTTTGATATAATTCCAGATACCGTAAGTAGCACGCCAAAGCTCATCTTTAATATCTTCAGATTTTTTGATTGTGTCAAACCTGCCGCCATACTCAATCCACCAATACTTGATGTGCGACTTCACGCTGAATGGGCGGAAACGGCTCATCTTTTCGACATCAGCCATGGATATTGCGGTGTCGGGGGCTACGAATTTTACGGGTTTGCCGGTATCTTTGGTAGTAAAAAGTATTGAACTGCCAAGCAAGTCCGTAGAGGGCTTGTCGAGGGCGTATTTTTCGCCAAATTCTTTTTTAGATTCCATCCCCATGCGGAATGCCGCACCCGAGAGAAAGCCCAATATGCCGTCGCCGGAAGAATCCACAAAAAGCGGCGCATTAACTTCATAAAATGTTGAATTTTGCGAGCAAAATGCCTTCACGCTTGAGATGGTTTCAGCATCGGATTTTTCTGCGGCAAAAACCGCCGTGTTTAAGAGTAAGGTTATGTTTTTTTCCGCACGCACTTTTTCTATGAGCATGTAGTCAAATATATGTGCATTACCTTCTTTGTTGCGCCAAAGATTTTCAAGGAAAAGTTCATGAACAATACCGCCTTCCATAGCCCAGCGATTGTTGTTGCCCATGTGAGACGTTGCACCCAACATCCAGATTCTGATTTCACTTGAACCGTTGCCGCCAAGCACGGGCCTGTCTTGGATTAAGACAACTTTGACGCCGTTCCTTGCGGCAGTTATCGCTGCACACGCACCGGCCAAACCGCCGCCGACTATGCACAAGTCGGTATTCATTTTGACAGTATTTTCTTCACGCTTTTGACAAGCTTTGGATATTATCATGATTATATGTTCCGTTCTATTTGAATTTCAAATTAGTATGTAAAAATGCTTTCGGAAAGTTAATTTTAAAGAAAGGACAATGTCAAGCAGACATTGCCCCAAATGAGAATCGTAAATTGTGGCAATTAGTGTGGCATGCTGAGCAAGTTTACAAGGTTAACCGTGCTTGAAGTTGCCTGATAAGCCGACGAATTTGACGCACAGCCTACAAACAAAAAGGAAATTGTTAAAAGCATTATAACCACAATTTTTTTCATGTTCAAAAATGTATTTCAAAATTAAATTTTGTAAATTAAATTGTAATATAAAAATTTTTTGGAATAATTAAACTTCAATTATGAATAAATTAATCTTAACGCTTACTGCTTTAAGTCTGAGTTTTTTTGCTCTGGCAAAAGATGCGGACTATAAACTCTATTTTGAAGAAAATTTCATAAATCCTAAAGAGCTTTTTAAAGGATTCACATACAACTCTCCAAACTGTAAGCCCTTGAGCGCACAAGAAAGCGGCTCAAATAAGGCCGGTCTTGAGCTAAATAATTTAGATTCAAATGCCGACTACCCAAGCATATTCACTCTTGCAAATTTGGATTCAGGCAAGATTTACAAGCTCTCTATAAGCTACAAAGTCTTGGAATTTTCGCCCTCAAATAAGTACGGATTTTTTGCGAATTTTGAGGGTGAGAGCTCTGGCGGAAAATTCAAACGTTGCAATTCCAGAAGCTTTGGAAGGGTCTTGGGTGAAGAGGGCGAGTTTGTGATGTATGCAAGAGTGTCTAGCGATTTCCTCAGTGGGCGTTTGGATATTACTTCGCACAAGGGTGGCAGGCTTTTAATCACGAGCTTAAAACTATACGCTTGCGACTCAAGCCCCGAAGGCAACTGGATGTTTGAAAAAAACACCTTTATTGGTATGAAAATTTTGCCCACAAATACGGAATTTTTAAGTCAGCATCCAAAGTTTGCGTCTTTATCAAAAGAAAAATTCTTCCCATTTATTGACGAGTTTGGTCAGTTTAAACACGCCGATTGGGTTGGGAAAATCAAAAACAAAGACGAACTGAAGTTGCACAAAGATTTTGAGCAAGAATTTTTAAGCGCCAATAAAAAATTTGAAAATCTGGACAAATTTGGCGGCTTGATTGACGAAAAGTTCAAATTTGAACCCACGGGGTTTTTTACTCTAAAAAAAGTGGAAGGCAAATGGTTTTTCATAACGCCTGAGGGCAATTTATTTTGGTCTTTCGGGGTTAATTGTGCCGGTGTTTTCCCCAGTACCCCAATCAGCGACAGAGAATTTTATTTTGATGATGTATCTGAAGAAAATTACAAAACTCACGGTGTCTGGGGGGCGTATTATTACAAGAAGCTCCACACGGTATATAGCTTTGCAAAACGCAATGTTGACTTAAAATACGGGCAAGACGCCGCCAACAAATTTTACGCTATTGCACCCAAAAGAATGCAGGCTTTTGGGATGAATACTTACGGGGCTTGGTCTAGCAAAATCCTTTGCGAAGCGGGCAATATGCCTTACATGGTTTTTACAAGCTCTAAAACCAAAGTTATGTTGAAACCCAAAATGGCTCTCGACAGACCCACTTCAAAACTCCCCGACTTTTTTGCGTCCGATTTTGAAAGAGACACTTTTGATAGCGTGGCAAAATCTGCAACAGAAATAAATTCTCCATACTGTGTGGGCGTATTCATTGATAATGAACTGCCTTGGCAGAATAACGAAGGCAAGTTGGCAAGAGTTGTTCTAAGCTGTCCTGCCTCTCAGCCTTCAAAAGCTGCGTTTAAAGACTTTTTGGAAAAAAAGTACGGTCATGTAAAAAAGCTCAATGCGGCTTGGTTAAGCGGATATTCAAGCTGGGACGACTTTTTGAATAATCAAGATTTCCTGCCCGAAACCAAGGAGTCTGAAGCCGACATTCTGGCTTTTGAAAAACTTGTTTATGAGCGTTATTTTAAAACATGTAAAAATGCCTTGAAGGCTGTGTGCGGTAACGCTCTATACTTGGGTTGCAGATTTGCTTGGTTTAATAAACTTTTGCAAGAAGTGGCAAGTCAGTATTGCGATGCCGTCAGCCATAATCTTTATCTGAACGATGTTGCAGGATACTCTCTGCCTGAAGGCGCATTAGATAAACCAATAATGATTGGCGAATTTCACTTCGGGAATCAGGATATGGGAATTTTTGGAGGTGGGTTGCGTACACGCCTCACATATCAAGAGAAGTTGGATGCATTTGTAAAATACATGAAAAGCGCAATAGAAAACCCAAATATAGTGGGTGCACATTGGTTTCAGTGGCTAGATCAACCTACGACAGGCAGGCACGACGGCGAAAATTTCTCCGTGGGGCTCTTTGATATTTGCGATACGCCTTATTATGAATTTGCAAAACTTTCCAGAGAGCTTTCTAAAGATATGTATTTAGAGCGTTTTAAATCGGAGGGCGCAAAGAATAAGGACAAATAAAATTTAAAATTTTGCGAAAATACGGATTTATGCTTAGGGAAAAATGTACTTGAAATATAAAACAATGTATGTCATATCAAACAGAAATCTTTAAGCGCAATTTTAACAAGCTAACAATGAGGAAATAATTATGGTAATGAAAAAATTTTTAAACGCTCCCGAAAACATTACAACAGAGCTATTGGAAGGTATGGCTATGGCTTATGCAGATAAGGTTGCCATAGTAAATAAAAAGATTGTCGTCCGTAAAAACCCAAAGTCTTTAGACAAGGTTGCAATAGTTACCTTAGGCGGCGCAGGGCATGAGCCCGCATTAAGCGGTTTTGTCGGAGAAGGGCTTTTAGACGCAAGCATAGTCGGCGATGTCTTTGCTGCACCGGGGGCGCCAAATGTCTTGGAAGCTCTAAAAATGCTAAAAAGAGATGCGGGTATATTGCTTGTTGTGCTCAACCATGCGGGCGATGTCATGAGCTCTAACATGGCTTTGCAGCTTGCAAAGCGTGAAAATATTAAAGTCGCCAAAATTTTGACCGCCGAAGATATTAGTGCGGGGCTTGAAACTCCAGTTGCCGACAGGCGTGGTTTGGCTGGCTGCGTACCGCTTTTCAAAGTGATTGGCGCTGCCGCCGAAGCGGGCAAAAGCCTTGAAGAAATCGTGGAAATTGGCGAGCGTTTTAATAATCAAATGGCGACTTTGGCGGTGGCAATGACGGGCTGTACGCATCCTCAAAATGGACAAACTATAACTGAACTGCCCGATGATGAGATGGAAATTGGCATGGGGCAGCACGGCGAAGCGGGCGGCGGCAGAACTAAAATTTTAAGCGCAGACGAAACTGCCGAGCGCATGATTGCCAAACTTGCTGAAGCCGTCAACGCAAAGCAGGGCGATGAAGTATTTCTTATCATAAACGGCGTGGGCGCAACTACGCTTATGGAAATGAGCATAGTTTTCAGAGGCGCTGCAAAATGGCTTGAAGCAAAGGGGATAAAGGTCGCAAAGGGCTATATTGACGAGATTTTAACCGTTCAGGAAATGGCTGGCTTTCAGATGATTTTATGCAAGTTGGATAAAGACCATCTGCCGCTTCTCAACGCTCTTTGCAATTCTCCTTATTGGACAAACATAGGCTAATTATGAATTTTGATTTAGAACTGGCAAAAAAGCTCTTTTCCGCCGCAAAACAGGTGATGATAGAGCGTGAGATTGAATTTTCCAAGCTCGACGCCGCCACCGGAGACGGCGACCACGGCACGGCAATAAAGGCGGCGGTATCAACGGCTTCTGACACTTTGGCGGCATCTTCAGACCTTAAACAGGCGTTTTTTGACGCAGGTTTTGCCACGATGTCGGCAACAAGCGGCTCTACAAGCACTTTGTTTGGCTCTCTTTTGATGGGGTTTTCAGACGGCATTGCCGACAGCGCAATATCTTTGGATGCTGCTATGCTTTGCAAAGCTTTTGAAAGCGGACTGGAAAATGTCAAAATGCAAACCAAGGCAAATATCGGCGACAAAACCATGATGGATGCCTTGATACCTGCCGTTGAATCCATGAAGGGGGCGGCAAATCTTAAAGAGCTCTTTGACAATGCGGCAAAAGCTGCAAAAGCGGGCGCAGAGGCAACGGTAAATATGCAGGCAAAATTTGGTAGGGCAAGAAACCTTGCTGAAAAATCTATAGGCGTTGCCGACGCAGGCGCAACCTCGATGTCCGCCATTTTTGAAGTTTTTTCAAAATCACTTTAGTATTCCAGACCTAAAGCATAATTTTGCCGAGTTTGTAAGAACATTCTCGGCAATTTTTTGCGTAGAAAAAAAATTGACATCACAAATAAAACCATTACTTATTGGGTTATGAAAAGAAACAAGTTTATAGTTTTTCTGCTTACCCTGTTTGTAGGAGGGTTTTCTTGTGCGGCGGCTGATTGGACAGGTGCGGTTTATGGCGTTTTAAGCGGTACCGATACGGCTACCACCAGAACGATCAGTTATTATGACGCAAATGGCATTTTGCTAGGCTCTCAGTCTATGGCAACATCAAATTTTGTCGGCGCAAATGCAATAGCTTATGGCTCTACCGTTTGCCCCAATCTGGGTGAAGGCGGTAAAGGCTTGGTATTGTTGCGCACGGAAGTTGGTTCCGCCACAGAAACCTCGCCAAATGCCGGTAGGACTATAAATTTTTACGTAGACCCTGTTACTGCAACAGGTGCAAGTTTGGCTCGTACAACGCCCTCAACTTACGGTACTGTAAGCGGTCCTGCATTGGCTTCGCCAGCTATAGACCATTATGTAGATTTAGTTGTAGCAAAAAATGGTTCGCTGCTTGCTTTGGTAAACAGAAAAAATGAAACAACAGGGGCTATTACCGGCGTTTATCTTTATCCATTTGCAATCCCTGAAACTCACGCTTCATACCCCAACTTGAATCGCGAGAACGATACATATTTCAATCAACTATTAAATATTAGCAATATTGAAACAACGGCTGTTGCCACAGGGGATTTTTTGAAAAATCAAACTTATGACAATCAGTTTGCCCTCGTTGATATTAATGGTCTTTTGACTATCAGAAACAGCACTTATGGCAGTAGCCAAGCCACACAAGTTGCAACAGGTTTTACGCCTTTTGACATTAGTTTGGGTAAGGATATTGTCAGTATTTGGGAAAGTGATTACAACTATTTGGCAGTTCTCTATGATGACAACAGTGTTGTTGAGTGGGATGTGGCTACTGCTACTCAGAAAAACACTTTTACTTTTGCTGGTTTAACCAATGCTTTAGACGTTGTGCGCTTTACGGCTTTAATTCCTGAGCCCTCAGCTTATGCGGCAATATTTGGCTTTGCGGCACTGGCTCTCGTATTTTTGAAGCGCAGGCGCAAATAAATTTTTCAAGTAGGTTTGTAAAAAAATCTGTACTTTAAAAATCCCTTTAAAAATGTAACTCCTTCTTTTGCAGAAGGGGTTATTTTTTACATAAAATTTGGTTGAAATAGCAAACGTTGTTTTAGTTAAATTCATAACAATGTTATAATCAATTACATAAAGTTTTTGCAAAAACTTGATTTTACTTGACATACATCGCATATATTAAGAGTCTCTTTGAAAGTTAACAAAATTAAAAAAGAGAAAAATTATGGCAGACATAGACGGCAATAAAGACGCAGCAAATTATGGCATTGGCACTCCGGTCAAGAAAAAGGCATTTCATTTGAAAGGCTTGGATCATGCGGACTGGGGCATTAAAGACAGAATGAGCAGGATCTTCGACAAGCGTAGCGGCAATACTGTCATGTTGGCGTTTGACCACGGTTATATCATGGGCCCTACAAGTGGTCTTGAAAGAATTGATTTGAGTGTTGCACCGCTTATCAAGTACGCAGATTGCCTTATGTGCACCCGTGGCATTTTGCGTGCAAATGTGCCCGCAGATTGCGGCAAACCAATATCTTTGCGCTTCAGCGCAGGTGGCACAATATTGGGCAATCTCAATGACGAATGTATTATGGATATTGAAGAAGCGGTGCGCTTGAACGCTTCTGCACTGGCTGTAATGGTTGCAATAGGCAGTGAGTTTGAAGCTCTCACAATACGCAATCTTACAAAGACTGTCGATTTGGGCAACAAGTACGGCATACCAAGTTTGGGCGTAACCGCAGTGGGTAAAGAGCTTACAAGAGACGCACGTTATTTGGGCTTGGCTACAAGGGTATGCGCTGAAAATGGCGCAACCTTCGTAAAGACTTATTATTGCGATGATTTTGAAAAAGTTGCGGCAGGTTGCCCCGTACCAATCGTGATAGCGGGCGGCAAAAAACTTCCTGAAAAAGATGCGTTGGAACTTTGCTACAAAGCAATCAATGACGGCGCTGCCGGTGTTGACATGGGCAGAAATATATTCCAAGCGGAAAGCCCATCTGCAATGATACAGGCGGTGCGTGGCGTTGTGCACAAAGGTTTGAAGGTTGAAGAAGCCTTTGCAATGTATAACGACCTCAAGAGCAAATAAACAAATTCTCAGAAAAATAATTGTTCCCAATACGAACACTTATACGTCGAGAAATTTGAAAATTTTAAAAGCTGCAAATTTTGCAGCTTTTTTTTGCGTCATATAAAACTTTTATTCCACAATTTTAACTTCAAGTTTAATTTCTTTGCGTAAAATTTTGTGCATAAAAACTAAAGTGTTTAGAAATAGCCGCAACCAAAATGGATGATAAGATTTGTTAACCGCCCAGTTCAATTTTTTAGGGCTTATTCCGGCGGGAAGGCGCTTGAAAAGCCAGCGACAAAATTTCATAATTTTGGCATTGTATTTGTAGCATAATGAGCCGCAGTTGTTGCTCTTTAAATCTTGATTTTCATTTGCCCAATCTAGGCGCACTTTAATTGGGTTAGCATCAAAATTTTTAGTTTCAAATTTAAAGGTTGCGCTTAAAATAAATACGTCTGAAGCGTCCAAAAATTCAGTGTGTCTATATGCAAATTTAATTTCCGATTTTTTCTTTTTAACAATTTCAGCGTCCTTAACAAATTCAATTTCTTCCAGAAAATCAAAGATGGATAAATTTTCTTTAGTGCCTGTGCCGGCATTCATGGCTATTGCGCCGCCTACCTGACATGGGGCGCTTGAAAGATAGTAGGGGGCGTCCAGATTTCTTGCGTAAGTCCACCTTAAAAGAGTTATAAGAGGTGTGGAAGATGAAACTTTAACCAAGTTTTCATCAAGCGCTTCAATGGAATGAGGCAGTGAGTTTGATAAAACAAAAGTTTTGACTACAATATTTTTAAAAAATACGTTTGAACCTGCGCCTAACACAAAAGTCGGTAAGTTATTTTTCTTTGCGTATGAAAATGCGTCGATGGCGTCTTGAGGGTTTTTAATTTCGCAAAACTGTTCTATAGTGTTCAGTGTTTTGAACTTGCTAAAGTTTTTGCTTTCGTAACGCCTAATTTCCATACCATAATGACATTCTAAATTCTCAATCAAAGCAAACATATTTTAAATTTTATTGACAATAAATTGATAGTGTTTAGTCAATTAACTCGACGCTTTTGCGTAAGATTGGGGGCTACGTTTACTCTCATTTTGTTGAGGCGAATCTATTTTTTTAAACTAAATTTATCATATTTATGAAATATAAAACTGTAACAATACTAACATTTGCATCGGCAATTTCCGCCTGTCTTTGCGCTCAAGATGCCGCCGTGTCGGCTCAAGTTCCGGCGCCTTTAAACCCCATAGGTCAGCCTTTGGGCGATACAAAGCCTATGGAGTCTATCATATATACCATCAATGAAGATACTCTGCCTGTGAAGTTTGATTGGCACGTGGTGTTGCTTAATCAGATTGGTTATGACACCGCCGCACATAAGCGCTTTACTGCCCCCCGTTCACCCGATAAAACCAAGTTTTACATACGCACAAGTAAAGACTCAAAAAAGCTTTTTGAAGGTGAAATTGGCAAAGACAAAATTGGAGACTTCACAGACTTTAAGCCAGTCGATAGCGCCGACGAATATCTAGTTGTCATAGAGGCAACATCAACCCTGAAAGCGGGCGTTTCAGACCCTTTTGTAATTGAATCAGACTTTCATAAAAAGCGTTTCTGGCAGTTGGCGGTTGATTTTTTAGTCGATAGCAGAAGCGTTGTGGGCACACATCCAAGCGCCTTTGGCGGTTGCCCTTGGAGAGACGGCACTTATTATGACTTCATCATACCTTCTTTGGTGTTGATGTATTTGAGCGACAATGTTACGGTGGAAAATATGCCCAAACAGATAGACTGGGCGGCAGACAAAGCCCGCATAAATTCGGCAGATTTTAAGTATGATCCTAAAAATCCAAACGGTGGTGTAGAAATTTTTGAGTTTGCAAAAAAATATTACGATGAAATTGAAGCTCCTGCCGCAAATGCGCCGGACGTAGTAAAGCTAATACACTGGGGGCTTGGTTATTATACTCTCAACCCTGCAACCAGAGATCCTTCCGGCGATATCTTGCCAAGGCAGATACATTCTCAAACCCTTGAACAGATGGCTTATGCTCTTTGGGCGTATCCTGCCATGAAAAGTTGGATTCCAAAATCTCTTTATGAAAAGGCAAAGAAGGTCGTGTTTGACAACTGGGAACGTGCGGGCTGTCTAGATATAGACCCGCTTTGGAGTCCGGAACTTTACGGAGTTCATGAAGATGTAGATCCTCGTCATCCTATTCCTCTCAAAGGGCGTCATGCGCCCGGGCATTCCATAGTTCCAAATTTGCTGATGTATGAAATCGCCCTTGCAGACAAAAAAGCGGACGCTGAAAAATATTTGTCCGCAGCAATAAATCAGGCTGATTGGATAGTGAAAAATATGGATTGGAAGAATCCGTATGCCACAAAGGGCCATAGAATGAGTGAGCACCGTACAATTCCAAATCTGGTTTGGCTCTTGCAAAAATATCCGGGCAAAGCGCCCGTGGGTCTGCGTGAAAGCATTAAAAAATGGTGCGACGTTGTAATATTGCGCTCTCAAAATATGTGGGACTTCAGATGCTTTAACACAATAGGTCAGTTTAAATCTGAAACCATAGATTATATGAATGAAGCGGGCAATTTGATTTCTTTCCCTGCCTGCGCTATTGCAGCATCTTGGGCTATTAGCGATACGCAGATGAAAAGCGATTTGAGTAAAATTTCCACAGCACAAGTTGACAACATTTTTGGGCGCAATCCAAAGCTCTGCGCAGGTGTTGGGCATCCTAAAATGGGATGGGATAAAATCGGCGTGGATAGGGGCTGGCCTCGGCACTACACCAATAATGTCTGCGCAAGGCTCGAAACTGTGAGGGGTTCTATCGACACATCCTGCGGTTCGGAAGCGTATCCGTTTTATCCAAATGCAAAATATAGACACGCAGAAGGCTGGGTAAATTATGGCGCTAGTTGGATAACTTCTCTTGCATATATCAACTGGGATAGAAGCGGCGATAGCCCCGCATATATACGCTTTGCAGAGTAGTTTTCTGCTTGCTAAAAAATTTAATTAAGTTCTTCTTAACAAATATGAAATATACTTTTAACAATAGAATTGCGGCTGTAACCGGCGCAAACAGAGGCATAGGTAAAGAGATTTCTTTAGACCTTGCAAAACATGGCTGCAAGGTGCTTTGTCTGGGGCGCAAGATGGAGTCTTTGCAGGTGGTCGTTGATGAAATCAAATCTTTGGGCGGTTATGCTGAGGCTTTTGAAATTGACGTTACCAGTTCGGAATCTAGCAGGCTTTGTGCTGAAAAAATCTTGGAAAAATATGAAACCGTGGATATTTTGGTAAACAATGCCGGCATAGCAAGAGACTCTCTTGCCGTTACCATGAGCGATGAAGATTGGGATGACGTTATCAAAACAAACCTCAACGGCTCTTTCTATCTTACAAGAGAGCTTATTATGCCCATGATTGCAAATGAATGGGGCAGGATTATTTTTATTTCTTCCATCACGGGTTTGTACGGTTGCTGCGGTTTGTCAAATTATTCGGCGGCAAAAGCGGGGGTGATAGGCTTGGCAAGGTCGCTTGCGGTTGAGCTTGGCGCAAAGAATATAACATCAAACGCCATAGCGCCGGGGCTCGTGGAAACTGACTTGATAAAAACTTCCATCCCCAAAGAATTTATTGAAAAACATATAGAAAAATTCAACAGGATGTGCACGGTTCAAGACGTCTCTGCAATATGCAGATTTTACGCCTCTGAAGAAGGCGGGTTTATGAATGGTGAGGTCATTGTAGTTGACGGCGGCAGAAGAATGTAGGTTTAAAATGGAAAATAATTTAAAAGGTAAAACGGCATTGGTAACGGGCGCAAGCGCTGGCATTGGTAAGGCAACTGCAATAGCCATGGCGCAAGACGGCGCAAAAGTAATATGCGCAAGCAGAAATCTTGAAAATTGTCAGGCGGTGGCAAAAGAAATTACGGACATGGGGCTTCTTGCAGACGCCTATTCTGTCGATGTTTCAAAGCCTGAAGATGTGAAAGTTTTTGCGGCGGAAGTTTTAAAAAAACATGAAAGGGTGGATATACTCGTCAACAATGCCGGTACGGCGATTGCAAAAATGTTCCTTGTTACAAAAATTGAAGATTGGAATTGGATTATGGAAACCAATCTTACAAGTTGTTTCACTGTAACAAGCGCATTTATAAGGCCCATGCTCATGAATGGCTGGGGCAGAATCATAAACATAAGTTCTCTTTCCGGACTGATAGGCAATCCTGGTCAAGTTTGCTATTCTGCAGCAAAATCCGGCATAGTGGGCTTTACCAAAACTCTCGCCAGAGATTTTCAGAGCAATTTTATAACCGTCAACACCGTAGCGCCAGGCTTTATAGACACGCCTTTGGTGCGTACAAAACTGACGGAAAGCACAATAGAATATATCAGAAGCGTTACTCCTTTGCGTAAGCTTGGTGTTCCGGAAGACGTTGCAAATTTGTGCTTATTTCTATCTCAAGATGATGCAAGTTATATCAATGGTCAGGTCATTAAAATAGACGGCGGTTTGGCGCAGCAATATTTTGAATAAGTTTGGCGTGTCTGGTTGCACTCGCAATTTCTTGCATTTTGTTTTGATTTTTAAAGATGTACGCTGAGAAAAATACTTCAAGAGAAAGTCAAATTTACAAAGTTACAATAGTTGGGTCTGTTGTGAATTTTGTTTTGATTGTATTTAAGCTCTTGGCGGGTATTTTTGCAAACAGTGCCGCTATGATTGCGGACGCAATACATTCTGTGTCTGATTTTTTGACAGATGTGGTTGTGCTTTATTTTGTGAAGGTTTCTTCATCGCCCAAAGATAAAGACCATAATTACGGACACGGAAAGTTTGAGACTACCGCAGTTTTAGTCATAGGTTTAACCCTGATGTTTGTCGCCTTTGGCATTGCTTGGAGCGCTGTTAGCTCAATAACAAAAGTCTTGTCGGGCGGTGAATTGCAAAGCCCAAGGCTGCTTGCCTTCATTGCGGCGTTGGTGTCCATAATTTTCAAAGAAGCTTTATATTGGTACACGTATATCAACGGCAGAAAACTAAACAGCGATTCCGTAGTGGCAAACGCTGCGCATCATCGCAGCGACGCATTTTCATCTGTCGCAACTGCTCTTGGCATAGGCGGCGCAATTTTATTTGGCGGAGAATGGGCAATTTTAGACCCCATAGCGGCATTGATTGTCAGCGTGTTTATAGGCTACATTGCGTTTAAGTTTTTAAAAGGCAGTTTCCAAGAGCTTATGGAGACTTCTTTGCCTGATGAAGTTGTCAATGAAATTATAAAGATTGCCTGCGGTATTGAAAAAATCGCTCAGCCGCATAATTTGCGTACGCGTAAAATTGGGCACTATTGCGCCATAGAAATGCACGTGCGTCTAGACCCAAACATGACAATCTCCGAAGCGCATGAAATTGTAACTACTTTAGAAGAAAAATTAAAATCCATGTATGGGGCAAACACGCACGTAATAATCCACATGGAACCAATGAAAGATGGCGGTTTTGACGCCTGCGTAATAAAATGATAATGCAAAAATTTGCTCTGAAAATTTTTGCGTAGGCAGTGAGGTCTAATTAATCAGATTATTGCGGAAAAATTTTCTTTGCTTCTTAACTAAAGAGAAAGTGGATTTAACGATGTTGGTGTGCAAATCATCAAGGCTGGTAGCCCGACCTTGCTTTACCCATTCCAAAACTTCCCTATACCCAACAGAGTTTGACAAAGAGGCGTTATTTTCAAACCCCAAGCTGATAAGTTTTTCAACTTCCTCTATTAAACCTTTATCCAGCATGTTTTTTGCCCTGAGTGATATGGAATTTTTCAGTTCAAAATCAGGCTTGTCTATTATGCGCAAATCTCGACTAATTTCACCCATGGGGCATGGCAGGTTTTTGAAATGTTCCAACGCATCTTTCACAGATTTTTTTGACGCCAAAACTCTCTCCAAAGCGTTTTTTGTGCGTCTAGGGTTTTTCATGTCTATAATTTTATAAGCCTCTGAATCCAACTTCAAAAGCTCAAGCGCCAAGAGCTCCGCACCGCCTTGTTTTTCTATGGCGGCGGTAAAATCCTTGATTTCTTGCGGTATTTCAAGCTCATCCGTAACTGCGCTAAACCAACTTTTAAGATAAAATCCGCTTCCGCCAGCAACTATGACTTTTTTACCTCTATTCAAAATATCTTCAAAGGCGGATTTTGCGTGCGATATATAATCGGCAATATTGAATTGCTTTGAGGGCTCTGCAATATCTATAAGGTGGTGCGGCACTTTAGAAAGCTCCTCTTTTGAGGGCTTTGCAGAACCTATGTCGGCGTATTTATAGACGAGTATGCTGTCGCAGGAAATAATTTCGGCATCAATTTCTTGTGCTAGCTTTAGGGCTTCAGCAGTTTTTCCGCAGGCGGTTGGTCCGGTTATTATTATCACGTTTTCTAACATATAATGCGTCTAGATTTTCAGATTTCAAACACACTCAGATACGAGAAGCCTAAACAAAAAAAGAGGCCGTTAAGACCTCTTTTAGTTATTATGAATAAAGATTTATTATCTGGCAAAGCCGATTCTGAGCTTGAGACCAAATACGTCAGATCTGGTTTCTTTTGAATAATCTATGCCCAAGTAGTTTTCACTTTCATTTGCGCCAAAGTCATGCGTCCAGAAGAAAGAAACGCCAAGTTGGTCTGTAGCCCAGTATGTGAGGTCTAAACCAACAGCCTGTGTGCAGGCAATGTTTGAGCCTTCATTGCCGTTCCAAATCCAAGTAGGAGTAACAGAAAGCTTGTCTGTAATGACAAACTCAACACCGCCGCCAAATTTATAGAAGAAATAATTTGGTGAAGATAAGAAACCGTCGCCAGGGTTTGCAACACCGCCAGCCTCATTGGAGCCGCTTGCGATTGAATAACCCGCAGCAACCAAAACAAAAGGCTTTACCGCTTTGAGGTATTCAAGAGATGTTTCAAAATTCAAATAAGGTGTAAGACCTACGCCTATATCAAAACGAACTTCAGAAAGTTTAACCGAGCTTAATGCAGGGTTTGTGAATGTAGTTTCGCCACTGTAACCGCCGTTTGCGAAAACTTGGGCATCCATACCAAACCATTTGCAGTCTTTAAGAACATTTACGCTTGGTTTGAAAACAGGAATGTTGAAAGCCAATGTACCGGATGCGCCAACTGCGTCCGATCTTTCAGATGCCCCAAAAAGCGAAACTTTGGAGGAATTGTACTCAGCACCCGCAGCAATTATAATGCTGGTTCTGCCCAAATTGCCCGTATTTTCTGTTTTTTTGGACCATGCCGCAAACGTGGCAGAGGTCGCCAATAGTGAGGTAATAACAAGTAGAGATGCTTTCTTTATATTCATAATGAAATTTACTCTAAAAAAATTCTCGCATTTGTAAAGTCTTTTTAGAAAAAATTTACATGATAGATATACGGCTTAGTGGTTGACAAAATTTTTAATGTAGGAAGACTTGAATGCGCTATGAACAATTTTACACTTTACAATCCTACAAAGGTTATTTTTGGAAAAGGCGCTTGTGCGAAAATATCGTCGTTATTGCCCAAAGACGCAAAAATTTTGCTTCTTTACGGGGGCGGTTCTATAAAGAAGAACGGCGTCTATAAGCAAGTAACAACTGCGCTAAAACAATTTAAGTTTGTGGAGTTTGCCGGTATAGAGGCAAATCCTGAATACGAAACTTGCATGAAAGCACTTGCCTTAATCAAAAAAGAAAAACTCAATTTTGTGTTGGCGGTTGGCGGAGGCAGCGTGATAGACGCCTGCAAATTTATCGTGGCGGCGGCAAAATTCAAGGGAGAGCCTTGGGACATTTTGTCTAAAGGCATAAAACTTCAAGACGCAATGCCATTTGCAACAGTTTTGACACTTCCGGCGACCGGGTCTGAAATGAATTCCGGCTCGGTAATCAGCCGCAGGCAGATTGAAGAAAAGCTGGCGTTCATTGATGAATTGGTGTTCCCAAAATTTTCTGTATTAGACCCAACATTCACATATTCTTTGCCGTCAAAGCAAGTTACAAACGGCATAGTTGACGCCTTTATACACGTGTTAGAGCAATACCTCACGTATCCACAAAACGCCCCTTTGCAAGATAGATTCGCAGAAGGCATAATGTCCACTCTTTATGAGGAAAGTTTGAAGGTAATTAAAGACCCTAATAATTACGATATTCGGGCAAACATAATGTTTTCCGCAACTATGGCGTTGAATTATCTGATTAGTTCTGGCGTGGCGCAAGACTGGGCGACACACATGATAGGGCACTCAATCACCGCCCTCTACGGCTTAGACCACGCCCAGACCTTGGCAATAGTCATGCCAAAAATCATGAAATATAAAAAAGCGCAAAAGAAGGAGAAGATTTTGAGATTGGGTAAAACCGTATTTGGCGTTACTGAAAAAAGCTCTAAACTTGGCGTTGAAAAGACAATAACAGCTTTTGAAGCTTGGCTTAAAAAAATAGGCGTGAAAATTCAATACGCAGATTATGGCATAGTTGACAATCTGCCTGAAAGGGTTGCAAAAAATCTTGAAAAAACTGGAATGCTCAAGCTTGGGGAGCATGCGGACATCACGCCCAAAGACGTCATCAAGCTTCTTAAACTAAAATAAATAAGAGAGTTTCCAAATTGTCTGCGGACATAAAAATACCTCTGGCTTACCCAGAGGTATTATGTTTTACACAAGCACGGCAAGCCGCCGCATTTGTGTTAAATATTACTTGGCTTCCGTCTTTTTGCAGGTGGATTTGCTCTTAGGGCAAGAATCTGCCGCTTTTGGGCAAGATTTATCCGCCTTTTTGCAATCTGCTGCTTTATCTTTGCAAGCGCAAGTGCAGGAGTTTTCAGCACATTTTGCGGGGCAAGCGCCTTTGCATACGCAAGAACAAGCGGCGTTATCCGAAGCGCTGCAAGCAGCCTTGGCTTCGGCGGCATAAGACGCAAAAGCAAAGCTCAATGAGGCCAATGATATGAGTAGTATTTTTTTCATGATATTTTTATTAATAATATTCAACCTCATTATCGGTCAAAATTTGTTTTAATCAAGACTTATATGTCTTTGTCCAAAATATTGCCAAAGTTTATGGAATTGTCTCCGAACTTATTGCGGATTTTTAAAAACGCTTCTTCAATTTTTGCCGTTCTCTTTGGCGAGTTTTCTTCAAAGAGTTCCGCTTGTATAGGTTCTGAGGCGTCAATTAAATTTGTGGCGGAAATTCCCAACATTCTTATTGGATTATCTATATCCCAGTTTTCCTGCAAGATTTTTAGGGCGTTTTCAGCTATGTCTTTGCGCAAGTTTGTGGGAGATTGCAGGGTTTGTTGTCTGGTAATTGTTTCAAATTTCGGGCTCTTGATTGTGATTTGTAAAACTCCGCACTTGAAATTTTCTTCTTTCAAACGTGCGGATACTTTTTGTGCAAGGGTTTCAAACCCCGCTTTGATGTCTGAGATGCCCCTTAAATCCCGCTTGAAAGTGGTTGAATTTCCCACAGATTTTGCCTTGTCTTGAGTTCCATAAAAGGCAACTTCAGAATCTTCCAGACCATTCGCATTTGCGTGCAAGTTTAAGGCATATTTGCCGAATTTGCTCAGTAATATTTTGATATCCGCCTTGGCGAGGTCGCCAATGGAAAATATCCCCATTTTGCCGAGCTCTTGCGCAGTTGATTTGCCCACATACATCATATCTTTAACGTTTAACTTAAAGACGGTTTTTTCAATGTCTTTGCGGGCAAATTCGGTAGTGGCGTCCGGCTTTTTATAGTCGCTGGCAAGTTTTGAAAATATCTTATTGAAAGACACCCCCACAGACACCGTAAGCCCAAGTTCAGATTTAACCAAGAGGCGTATCTTATCGGCAATTTCAACGCCGTTGCCGAAAAGTTTTTTACTTTGCGTAACATCCAACCAAGATTCGTCTATTCCAAAAGGCTCAACTTTATTTGTGAATCTGGAATATATTTCATTAACTTTTTGGGAATAAATATGATATTTGTCGTGGCTTGCCAAAAGTAAAATAAGATGCGGACATTTTTGTTTTGCCTGCCATATTGTCTCCGCAGTTTGCACGCCGAATTTTTTTGCAGCCTCATTTTTCGCAAGAATTATTCCGTGCCTATTTTCCGGATTGCCTGTTACCGCCATGGGTTTATCGCCAACTTCGGGATGATACAGCGCTTCTACGGAGGCAAAAAAACCGTTCAAATCGCAATGCAATATTGTTCTGTCGCTATTCATTTTTGAATTTTAAAATTGGCAAAATTTATATATTTAAACTTTATGATTTTGAAAAATTTTTCCACACAAAATCAAATTATTTTTAGATAAAATTTGGGCAAGCTTTTTACTGCTAAAATAGATTGCCTTTTAACTTACCTATATATTGCGTATTGCGGGTTGTTGTACCGTAAATGCCATGTAAATAAGGGGTTTTGCGGCTTTACCGCATTCTGACAGCCCATAAAACAAGGCTATTGTAAGCCCCTGTAAAGATTTAAAATTTCCTAGCACTTTTTAAAAATATGTAAACCATTATTTTCGAAAAAAGTATTAAAAAAAATATTGGGCAAAAATCGTTGACAAAGATAGGATGCAAACTTTTTATCAATAGAAAATCTTGCGTGTTGTTTGGCGCAATTTTTGTGTTTTGTGTTACAGTCCAGATTGAATGATTTGCTCTGCCGTTATACGTGCTGAGTAAAGTGTCGTTTTTGGGTGTGTTTTCACAAGACAATGAAGTACCAAGACACTTTCTCACAACTTTAATTACTAAAAACGGACTTATAATGGCAAAGATTACAGTAGATGCAAATCAGGTGATAGACCTCGGCAAAAGGCAGGGGCAGGGCGGAATTAAAATGCAGCGCATCTTCACAAAAGAAGGCGTTTGGGCGTACGACACCGCAAAGTGGAAAAAGCAGGATATAAAAATGTTTGCTTCCGGTGAATCCATCTTCTCACGAGAAAATGTGGAAGTGCCTGCACACTGGGGGGAAAACGCCCTAAAAATTACCGTAAGCAAATATATATTTGGTAAGACACCGGGCACGCCTGAGTATGAAGACTCTTTAAAACACGTCTTTGATAGAATTGCAAATACCTACACAATTTGGGGCTACCAAATGGGTTATTTTGCAGATGAAAATTCAGCGCTCATATTCAATCAAGAAGTTAAATACATGCTCTTGCACCAGATATGGGCGCCCAATAGCCCCGTATGGTTTAATATCGGCCACTGGGAGCAGTGGCGTTGGGGCAGGCCAGACTTGAGGGACTCTTTAAAAGGCAAGGGCAACACCGCATATTTTGGTCAGGAAAACGGCAAAGGCGGCGTAGAAGCCGTACGTTCGGACAATCATTATTTGAGCCCACAGATGAGCGCTTGTTTCATACTTGGCGTTAAAGATTCCATGGATGAAATTTTGCGCCATCAATATACGGAAGGCTGCATATTCTCAAGCGGTTCCGGTATAGGTATAAATATTTCGTCTATACGTAGCGAGGGTGAACCTATAACGGGCAAAGGTTCGGCTTCCGGCCCATTATCTTTTGACAGGGGTTGGGACAGAATGGCTGGCGCAATCAAATCCGGCGGAAAGACACGCAGGGCGGCGCGCATGGTTGTAATGTACAGCGATCATCCTGATGTCTTTGAATTTATAAACACAAAATTCAAACAGGAAGAATTGGCAAAAGTCATACTGCAAGAGCACAATGTAAATTTTGCGCTCAGAAAATTGGCGGAACAAAAACTGCAAGACGGCACTCCGGAGGAGCAAATCGCCGCAAAGATGCTGCTTAGCACGCCTTTTGTTGTGGACAAATCTTACAGCCCCGGCATGGATGATTTGGTCTATGGTCAGACACTTTCAAACCAAAATGCGAATCATACGGTTTCCATGAAATCTGGCTTTTGGATGGCGTTTAAAAATGGCGAAAAATATGCCACAAGATGGGTTAAAGACCCTTCCCATATTGTCAAAACTTATGACCCTATGGAGTTTCTCGAAATAATGTCTAAGGCAATCTGGAACAATGCCGAACCGGGCTTGCATAATAATGACATCATCAACTTCTGGAGCACATTTAAAGATGAAGTTTGGCTTGAGGCAAGCAACCCTTGTTCAGAGTATCTAGGGCCGGTATTCAGTTCTTGTAATTTGAGTTCTTTTAACGTGCTGCGCTTCTACAAAAACGGCGTCTTTGATACGGAAAAATTTAAGCTCGCAAGCCAAATTGCAATGATGGCGGCAGACATGAATGTCTCGAAGGGCGGCTTCCCCATTGAAGATATTGCTATCAACACTGTGGCTTACAGAACTACAGGTATTGGCTTGGCAAATCTCGGCGGACTACTCATGTCTTTGGGTATCCCCTATGACTCACCAGAGGGCCGTATGATTTCATCTTCTTTGACATCGCTTCTTACATCTTGCTGTTACGCTCATAGCGCAGAAATGGGCGATATGCTCGGCGATTTTGTCAAGTTTGGCAAAATCAAGGGCAGTATGAAAAGGGTCTTGAATATGCACGCTTTGATGCATGAGCACCTTAAATCTATTGCAGGCATGAAGCCCGCCTTCAAGAAGGTTGGAGACTTGCCGGAGGTTGAATCTTTTTCTGCCGATGAAGCTATTGAGGGCTTTAAAAAGAGTATAGGCTCTGAAAATATAGCCTTAGACAAAGAATGGCTTGATGTTATGAATGTCGCTTCAGATCTTTGGACATCTGTAAGGTCTGCCAAAAGTTTCCGCAACAGTTTTGTAACTTGCATTGCGCCCACTGGCACTATCAGTGCGCCTCTTGGCATTTATGAAGAAGGTACGACTTCTGCTGAGCCTGAATATTCTCTTGTAAAACATAAGCAACTAAGTGGCGGCGGTATGATGACGCTCATCAACGGTTTAGTTCCGCAGGGTCTTTCCAAGCTTGGTTTCGGCTTTGAACAAATTGCAACCATAGTTGCGGAAGTGTCTGGTCTTGCGGGTCTGGAAAGCTTTTTAAATTCTAAAAAAATTAAAGATAGGATTGAGATTCTCAAAGGTATCAGCGACGGCGGCGAAATCTGCAAGGCTATCATTGCACGCATTGGTTCTTTCAATGACGATGACGAGTATCAGCAGTTCTTCAGTTATCTTAGCGGCCTTTCGGAAAAAGGCAAACTGCCCATTTCTGACGCTCCGCTTTTCTACGGTTGCGGACACATGGAAGGTATACCGTGGATAAATGAAAAAACTTTGAAGGTGTTTGATTGCGCAAACAAACCTTTCGGCGGTGAAAGATTTATCGGCACCGACGGACACTTGAAGATGCTCGGCGCATTGCAGCCTTTCATTTCGGGCGCTAGCTCCAAGACAATCAATATGCCTTCAAGCTCTACGCAAAAAGATATCACAGACAGCCTCATTGAGAGCCACGCTTTGGGTATCAAATGTATAGCAATTTATAGGGACGGCTCTAAGGCAAATGCTGTTTACAGCACAAGGTTAGATTCTTCAGAAGTTCAGGACGCTTGGGCGGAAGTGCTTAAAACCGCAACGCAAATTCGCATTCAGGAACACGCAAACCCTATACGCAAACGCTTGCCGTATCGCCGTTGGGGGCAGACAGTCAAGTTCTCGATAGGTGAAAACCTCTCTGGCTTTATGACAGTCGGCATTTCCGACACGGGGCATTGTTCGGAAATCTTCGGCACTTTGGGGCAGGGCGGCTCTTTAATAAACGGCATGTTTGGCGCATTCTGCAAAGCTTTCTCAATAGCGCTGCAATACGGCGTTCCTTTCGACGCATTTATATCATCCTTCAAATATATGACTTTTGACCCTGCCGGCTGGGTGCGCATTGGCGATTATAATGACGATTATAAGCCAGATATCCACTCATGCAAAAGCATTGTAGATTTGCTAATGCAACTTTTAGATTGGATGTTCCCGTCTGAAAATGGGCGCCGTTTGCGCTCTTTGGATCAACAGTATATAAATTCCCTATTCCAATCCGGCGATGAAAGTCTTAGGATAAGTTCAATACAAAAATCTCCAATGCAGACAGAATTGCCCTTGTCGGCGTCAACGCCTGCGAAGGTCAAGAAAGACAAGGCGATGAATAGCGCTTTGACTTGCCCAAAATGCCATTCATACGCTTACGTGTTCGACGGTAAATGCCGTTCCTGCCGCGACTGTGGATACAAAGACGGTGGCTGCGGCGCCTAAAAAAAGCGTTTGGACGGTAAAATGAAATGAGCGGGGATTATCTTTTAGATAGTCCCTTTTTTATTTAAATTTAGATAGCTCATTTCATTTTACCTTTCGGCTCTAAACTTAGCTGCTGCGGGACTCGGGCTGCGGGCACGTACATTAGTACGTTTCCTTGCCCTCACCACTTGCATCGTCGTTTGACGCTCGAACCAAACGCTTTTTACCGACTCGCAAAGATTGGTAGGGCTGACGGCGGGGATTATCTTTAAGATAGTCCCTTTTTATTTAAATTTGGATAGCCCAGTTCATTTATTCCTCTTAAGCTCTAGCCTTAGCTGCTACGGGACTCGGGCTGCGGGTACGTATATTCTTTAACAAATAATTTTGAGTGCGAACATAACATACACTTTAATTGGGGCGCATCAAAATGCGACTCAGGCGAGGCTTGCGAAGTGAAGCTGGGTGAGGATTGTAGCAGTGCTACATACTCAGTCAGATTTACGAAGCAAACGCAGCATCAGGCGTATTTTCATGCGCCCCCACTTGCATCGGCGGTTAAAGCTCGAGTCTTTCGCTTTTTTCCCGGCTCACACGCTTTGGTATTGCTCAAACTGGGCGGGGATTATCTTTTAGATAGTCCCTTTTTTATTGGATTTAGATAGCCCAGTTCATTTATTCCTCTTAAGCTCTAGCCTTAGCTGCTGCGGGATTCGGGCTGCGGGTACGTATATTCTTTAACAAATAATTTTGAGTACAAACATAACACACACTTTAATTGGAGCGCATCAAAATGCGGCTTAAGAGAGTATAAAAAATCATCCTCTTGGGTGGGCGGATTTGTGGATTTGCTTGAGCTCGGCGGTGTTGAGGTGTGTGTAGATTTGTGTGCTGGAAAGGCTGGCATGCCCCATCAACTCTTGCAAAACACGCAAGTCTATACCGGCGTTGAGCAGGTGCGTTGCGTAAGAATGCCGCAATTTATGCGGGGTGATATTTATAGGCAAATTGGCACTTGCAAGATAGTCATGCAACCTGCGCTGTACCCGTCTAGGATACATGGGTGTTGAATGAAATGTTTTGAGCACAAAAGATTCTTGCGTGTCACCTTTGCAGAAAGTTTCACGCCATTTAATTAAAAGCTCCAAAGCAACTTTGCCAAAGGGGCAAAAACGCTCTTTATTGCCCTTGCCTATGATTCTTGCAACACCTTGTTGCATGTCCATATTGCGCCATTTTAAAGAGCAAAGCTCACTGATACGGAAGCCCGCCCCGTATAAAAGTTCAAGGCATAAAGCATCGCAAAAGGCGTCATATTCAGCCTTTTTTGTCTTTGCATCAGAATTTTGCGGCTGGCTTAAAAGCTTCGGAACTTGAGCGTGGTTTAGATAGACAGGCAAAGATTTCTCAAGCTTAGGCAGCTTAACACTCTCAAACGGATTGTCATCGTTGAGAGAATGTTGCATCATGAATTTGTAATATGTGCGCAATGCAGAAATTTTGTTGTGTATTGTTGTGCGCTTTGCCTTTCCGGAAAAACTCGCAACGTAATTTCTTGCCAGAATTTTTTTGACCTTTTTTATGTCTCCGCCAAAAAATTCATTTCCGCTAAGCCACTGCGCCCACTCTTTTACGCTGCGCTCATAATTTTCAAAAGTTTTGGGACTGTATCTGCGCTGGTTTTTAATCCAGTCCAAAAATTTGTCCAGTTCAGGAATATAAATCTTTGCGTCGTCTTGCGGCATTTTTTTATATGCAGGATTATTGGAATAAACCCGTTACAAATGTGTCAAAATATGCGTCTATAAATTCAGAAAAGAATAAAAAATATAGCGCCGCACCCAGACACAACCAAGGCCCAAACGGTATGATTGTGCCAGTTTCTTCTTCAGATTCTTGCGGCTCTGCTTTTTTATCGACAGGTTTTTCTTTATTAAAAATTTTCGATAAAAGAAGTATTGGCAACATGAGCAAAGACCCTATTACAGAACCTCCAAATATAGAAAATATTGCGCCTTGCCATCCGCAAAACGCCCCAATACAGCCAAGCAGCACAACGTCGCCCTCGCCCATTGCTTCACGCTTTAAAAGCGTCTGCGCCAAAAGGCGCATCCAATACAAAATGCCGCTTCCTACCGCAAGACCAAGTATTGATACGCTCAAAGATTTAAGCATAGACACAAAAAATGGATACTTGGGCAAAAGACAGTCGTGAAAACTTGGCACAAGCGTAGATAATAATACGCCAAGCACAGCCCCGCCAACCGTTATGGAATCAGGCAAGAAAAGATTATCTATATCTATAAATGTGGACATTATCATCAGCGATATAAAAACTGTGCCTATCAAAAGTTTTGGGAGTGGAAAATAAATTGCCATATAGCAAAACAAGCACGCCGTAAGCAGCTCTATAAATGGATAACGTATAGAAAACTTTTCACCGCAGCAACGCGCTTTGCCGCCAAGAATAAACCAACTGAATATGGGTATATTGTCGAACCACCTGATTGCTTTGCCGCAAGCGCAGGTGGAAGGCGGGTTTATTATGGATTTTTCTTTTGGCAACCTGAGTATGCAGACATTTAAAAAACTGCCAACGCATGCGCCAACCATAAAAAATATAAGCGGCAAAAACCAAAGGGTTTCAAAAATTAATTGCTCGTAAAAATCCATAAAATCTAACTACTGCGTATTGATAAGGCAGTCGAGCATAAATTCGCCCAACAAATCTTCATTTGTCCAGATGCTTAAAGATTTTGCACCTTGATATGCCAGCATAGGCAACCCGCTTGCCGCCTTGATTCCAAGATTTTGGGCATCCTCGACAGATTTTGTCTCAGCACCAAAACGGTATGCCATATCGAAAATTTTTACGCTTTTATCCAACTTTGAAAAATCTGCAATGGCGGTGTCCGAATCTTTCAAACCCACTGAAGTGCAGTTGATAATTATAGAATCTTTTTCAATGTCGGCTGGCAATGAAGATTCTAAAATATTGCCACTAGCATTAAAATTATTTTTTGCCAAATCCGTTATTAATGCGTCTAAATTTTGACGGCTTCTGTTGAATATGCGCAGGCTCTTAGCGCCCTTGATTGCCGCATAAAAAGCGGCGGCTCTTGCAGCACCACCTGCGCCCAATATTACAATATTTGCATCATATAGCTCTACGCCGAAAGATTTTTCCAACGCCATTTCAAGCCCAAAACCGTCGGTATTGAAACCTGCCCAAGAATTGTTTTCCAACTTGAAGGTATTGCAAGCGCCTATCAGTTTTGCGTCGCTTGAAAGTGTATCGGCGAAATCTTTAACAAGCAACTTGTGCGGAAGCGTGAAATTTATGCCTTTAAAAGATTTTTTTTTGAAAATTTCCAGAGCTTCAAGCAGATCTTCGGGCAAAATTTCAAACTTATAGTAGTGCCAAGTTTTGTATGTCGGATTTTGCTTTGAAAGAAATGCAAGCGCCGCATTTTGCATAAAAGGGCTCAAAGAGTGCCTCACAGGGTTGCCAACCACACAGAGAGGATTTTCTACAAAATCTTCCCTCCTTAAATCTTCAAGCGTTCTTGTTTTTTCCATCTAAATTATTTGTAAGAGCGTTCGCCGAAAAGGGCGGTTCCTATCCTTATCATCGTAGAGCCTTCGGCTATTGCAAGGTCTAAGTCATCGCTCATGCCCATTGAAAGTTCGGGCAAATCGAGCGCATGGGTTTTGCGCCATCTTTCAGCAAGTTTACGCAAATTTGAAAAACACTTTGCGGTTTTAGATTCATCGTCTGTCAATTCCGCAATCGCCATTAAGCCTTCAACTTTTATATTGCTGCAATTCCGCAAAGAGTATTCAAGCAAAGCGTCGGCATCTTCCAAATCTGCGCCAAATTTTGCCGGGTCATTGCCAGAATTAATTTGCAAGAGCACAGGCAAAATTTTTGAAGATGCTTTTGCGGCATCGTCCAATTTTTTTAGCAAACGTTGAGTATCTACGCTTTGTATGCGGGAAAAATTTTGTGCGGCTACAACTGCTTTATTTGTCTGCAAGTGGCCAATAAGCTCCCAATTTAATTGTGGACAGAAAGGCATTTTTGTAAGCGCCTCTTGAACTCTGTTTTCTCCCACAGAATCAAAACCATATTTTAACGCAAAGTTTGCCGCCTCGATAGTATGATTTTTTGTTACAGGCAAAATCTTAACGCTTTCAAATTTGCGTCCGCATTTGTCGCAGGCAAGGCGCACCCTGTCTTCAAGCCGCCTTGCGGCATCAGAAAATTCCGCATAAGTGAGCATTTTAAATTTAAGAGTCTTTGCTCTTTCTATTTTGCACTGCGGCGTTTATAAGCCTTGTGCCAAACTTCCAGATTGAGCCAAGAGGATTCTTGGCATTTTCCAAAACTTCATCAAGCGCATTTACAAATTTATCCACCTCTTTTTCAGAAATAACAAAAGTCGGCAAAATTTTTACAGCATCCAAACCGTGGCTTGCAACATGAGTAAGTATGCGATGAGAATCCATAAGAGACGTTACTACCATCTGCGTAAAAAGCACCTTTTCTGCGGCTTTAAGCGCCTTCCAAGCCATTTTTAGAGCAAGACCGTCGGGCTCTTTAAACTCTATTGCAATCATAAGCCCAAGACCCCTGACTTCCTTGATGTAGCTGTGCTTTGATTTAAGAGCATTCAGTTTTTCAAGAAAGAGCTTGCCCATTTTTTCGGCATTTTCAATTAACCCTTCATTCTGCAAGACGCTTATTGTTGCAAGACCCGCAACCATTGCCAAATTATTCCTGCCGAATGTTGTAGAGTGTACAACGCATCTGTCCAAAGATGAAAATACGCTCTGATGAATTTCCGGCGTCGTAATAAATGCGCCTGCGGGAACATAGCCGCCGCTTAGAGTTTTTGCGACAGTAATAATGTCGGGACTCAAACCCCAATGCTGGTATGCGAACATTTTACCCGTACGACCAAGACCCGTCTGGACTTCGTCGGCGATAAATACTGCGCCATATTTTTTACAGAGCTCTTGGGCGGATTTAAAATAACCTTCAGGCGGAATATTTACGCCTTTGCCTTGCACTGGCTCAAAAATAAAACCCGCAACATCGCCTTTTTTAAGCTCGATTTCAAGGGCGGACAAATCGCCATAGGGCACATTGCCTGCGCCGGGTAGGAAGGGCGCAAAACCTGTCTGAAAATGTGGGCTTACCGTGATAGATAAAGACCCGTAAGAAAGACCGTGATATGCGCCTTCCAAAGACAGTATCCTCGGTTTTTTTGTGAAAGACCTTGCGAATTTCATCGCCCCTTCGTTAGATTCCGTACCGGAATTTGTAAAGAATACCGATGTGCATCTGCAATCTGCAATTTCGACCAATTTTTCAGCAAGTAAACCGCTTAATAAGGCGCAATCCATTTGCACCATGTTGGATAAATCCATATCGATGGCGTCTTTAAGCGCCTTTGCTACAACGGGGTGATTCCTGCCTATGCCAAATACACCGTATCCGCTCAGAAAATCGAGATACTCATTGCCGTCTGTATCGTAGAGGTATGCGCCTTTTGCGTTTTTATAGCATTTGTCAAAACCAATGGTTTTAAGTACGGTACTTAAAGCCTTGTTCATAAACTTATCATGTAACTGATAATTTTCTCCAAAGCGAGAATCTATTAAATTTCTTAAATCAAAATCTTTCATTTTATAAAAAAAAGTGCTTTAGTGTTAAAGATTTTCAAATAAACATCAACAAAAACTTTTATATTAATATAATGAGCAAGTCCGAAAATGTAAGCAGATATATTGTAGATTTTGATCCATTTTTGATAAAATTTCCCGAAGGTTTCTTTTTAGAGGGGATAAGATGGTACGGTCTTTCATACTTATTTGGATTTTTAATAGGACTTTTTCTTTTAAACCTTTACTATCGTAAAAAGAAATCTCCGCTTAATTCAGACGCCAATGCGTCTTTGATTTTTTATTTGCTATTTGGCGTCATTGTGGGCGGAAGGTTGGGCTTTGTGCTTTTTTACGATTTTGAAAATTTCTGCAATAATCCTCTGATAACTTTCCAGATTTGGAAGGGCGGTATGGCGAGTCATGGGGGCTTTATAGGTGTTGCGGTTTCGGCATTTTTGTTTGGCTTAAGATACAAGGTGGGTTTTCTTTTTGTGGCAGATTTAATAGCATCAATAGGTTGTCCTGGGATATTTTTAGGCAGGATTGCAAATTTTATAAATGGCGAACTTTGGGGTAAAATCAGCAACGTAGCTTGGGCTGTGATTTTCCCAAATTCTGCGCCAAATATGCCTATTTCTGAGATTGCCGCAAGGCATCCATCGCAGCTTTATGAGGCATTTTTAGAGGGTCTGTTTTTGTTTATTTATATGCAATACAGATTCTGGAAATGTAAGTTGCCCAAAGGTCAGTTGGCAGGGGAATTTTGTGTGATCTACGCTTTTCTGCGCATATTCTGCGAAATTTTTAGAGAGCCGGACAAAGGATTGAATTTGATTTTGGGTTTAAGCAGAGGTACGTTTTATTCCTTGATAACCCTTTTCATAGGCGTTATTCTTATCATAATTGCTAAGATTCTAAAACCAAAAGCCTCTTAAAGCCATTAGAATTTTTTGATGCTTTTGTGAGCCTTTTACATCTTGTAAATTGTCATATGTTTTAATTTCTTGACAATGAATATTAAAGTAGTCATTACATATCCTCAAACGTTTGAGTAAACAATTTTAGAGAACACTATGAACAGAAGAAACTTCTTAAAAAATATGGCAAAGGCGGGGGCATTTGTCGGATTTCCGACTTTGATACCGGCTAGCGCATTGGGTAAAGACGGCTTTGTTGCCCCAAGCAACAGACTAAATTTAGGTCTGATAGGCTGCGGCGGTATGGGCTTGAGCAACGGTAGGAATTTTTCCGCAGATAAAAGGGTGCAGATAACCGCCTTGTGCGATGTCAACTTTGCAGACTTGTCTTTGTATTCCTACAAACACAATTCAAGGTATGGTATGCAGGAGGCATTGCAGCTCTTTGGCAAAGATTTGAAAACATTTAAAAATTACAAAGATGTTTTGGCGGACAAAAGCATAGACATAGTCTGTAACTCCACGCCAGACCATTGGCACGCCATAATCGGCGTGGATGCCGTAAATGCGGGCAAAGACGTCTATGGCGAAAAACCATTAACACGCACGCTTGAAGAAGGAAAAATTCTGCGAGACGCTGTTGTTGCTTCAGGCAGGGTGTGGCAGACGGGTTCTTGGCAGAGATCTTTGCCAAACTTTATTCAAGCCGTAGAGCTTGTCCGCAACGGCACATTTGGTGAAATAAAACACATTAAAATAGGCTTGCCGGGCAATGAAGAAATTCAAGACCTGCCCGCCGAAACAATCCCAGAAGGCTTTGATTGGGATATGTGGCAAGGGCCGGCTCCTGAAACTTCATATCATCCGTTTAAGGCGTTTACAACTTGGCGTTTTATATCTGACTACAGCTCTGGCAAAATTGGGGACTGGGGTGCACATCATCTGGATATAGCGCATTGGGCTATGGGTTTGGATGAGACTGGTCCTATTGAAATCGTACCTACTGAAGTCAAATGGCCAACTAAAGGCTTTTATGATCAACCTATAGTATTCAAGGTGGAGTATCACTATGCGACAGGGCTCGTGATAGAAATGTCAAACACGTTCAGAAACGGTGTGGAATTTTTTGGAAGCAAGGGTAAGCTATTTGTTTCAAGAGACATGTTCTATGCAGACCCCTTTGAAGGTCTGGATTTTGAAAAGTCAAAAATTATCGACAGAAAGCGTGTTTACCCGATTAAAAGGGATGTCAAGCACGTTGGTATGTTTGTTGACAGTGTGTTCGACAGACGCATAACTTCTACCGACATCAAGGTTGCACATCGGTCAAACAGCGCTTGTTTGCTTGGTGAAATTGCGTACAGAACTTTGAGCCCATTCAAATGGGATCCTGTTAAAGAGTGCGTGTTGGGCAATGAAAAAGCCGCACGTTTGTGCAAAAGGGTATATCGCGCACCGTATCAAATCGGATAAGAAAGGATTATTTGTATGAATAAAAAACTATTTTCATCACTAATTATTTCATTGGTCTTTTCTTTGGCCAATGTATTTGCTCAGGAAAAAACTTCCTTCGCTCAAGATATGCTTGCTTTTGATAGCGGCAAATCTATGGCTTGGTATCACAACGCCTATACCTTGGGGCTTAAAGACGGCGCATTTGTGGAAAGCGAAGTTTTGAGCGTCATAAATAATCCGGAAATTTCTTATGAAGCTGTAAGGCTTGGCTGCAAACTCCTCAAAGAAAGCGCTACGGATAAAAGCATTCCGGCTATGGTTAAACTCATTAAGGGCGGCGCAAAACCAACTCCGGCTTTGGAAGTTTTGCTTGCGATAAATAACGGAAAAACTGATGACGCCCTGAGGGGTTTAATCAAAGAAAATCCTGAAAATGCAAACTTGATTCTGAACATAGCCATCACTCTTGGCAAGAGCGGCAGGGTGTCTAACCTCGCTGTTTTGCAAGAGCTTGCCAATTCAAAAAATCCTGAAATTTCAAAAGCGGCAATAGTTTCAATAGGTCAAATTAAAAGCGTAAGAAGCTGTCTGGTGCTTGCAGAGCTCATAAAAAAGGGCACAAGCTCTGCAAACTTATTTTGCGTATATAACGCTTTCTGTAAGCTTGAAAACAGCGTAACATTTCCGGATTTGTTTGGCTCAAGGGCTGACTATATTTCTACTGTTGTACCTTTGGATTTTGCGAACTCAATATCTATGCGTGCTGAGCGCCTAAAGGGGGCGGAGAAGATTGAGTATCTTGATAAAATCATTGTTTCAAATTCTCCGAACGCTCTAACGGCAGCAAGATTTGCCGTAGGTTTTAGAACCTTTGAAAACTCAAAAATATTGATAGACGCTTATCCAAAGCTTTCCGACAGAATGAAGATGCTTGCCATAAACGCCTTTGCCGAAACCAAAGACTTGCGTTTCTTTGATTTATTCAAGCAAGATATAGACAGCCCAAATAGAGACTTAATGCGTACGGTCATGTTTGCCGCAATGATAATGAATATTGAAGATAAAGCAACCCTCTCAAAAATAATATCCATATACAAGGGCGACGACAAAGATTTGACAATATTTGCAGAAAATATTTTAGCTGAAATCAAGACCAGCGATACGCTTACCGGCTTAATTAAAAATGATAAGGCATTGCGTAAAATCCGCATTTTAAGGGGTATAGACGGCGAAATTGAAAAACTTTGGAACGAATATTTAACTCCTGAAAACATCAAAAATCCTGAGCTTGAGCGCTTGGTTGAGCAAACTTTAAACACTCAATTTCTTAAAGATTTTGCGCAAAGGTACAATAAAACTTCGGAAGATTCTGTAAGAAGCGCCATCACAAAAATCCTTATAAAGAAGCTCATTACATTTAAAAATAAAGATGTAATGCAGAGCATTGCGCTTCAAATTCTTTCTGGTGTTTCAGATATGCAGGATAAAAATATCCAACTAATTGCCGAAAAATTGAAGATAGATTTGAAATCTTTGCCTGCTGCTTCCATGAAAAAAGTTTGGCAGTCAAAATATTTTTCAAGGGCAGTGTCTGACGATAAAATGCATGTTTCCACAATTCCTGTGCCAAACACAAATGATGACTTTACGCTCATCTTCAATGGCAATACTCTAAAGGGTTGGGCGCCTGTGGGTGGCAGCGCAACTTATAGCGTGCAAAATGGAGATATCGTCGGAGTTTGTGATCCTAAAGCAAAAAAGAACACTTTTTTAGTTTATGAAAAAGCTTACAAAGATTTTATTTTTGTTTGCGACTTTAAATGGGATGTAACGGGCAACTCCGGCGTCATGGTGCGTGCGGAAGTAGATAGAGAACAGGGCAGTGTAAAAGGCCCTCAGATTGAAATGGATAGCGACTTGAATAGACGCTGGACTGGCGGGCTCTATGGCGAAGGCACAAAATTTGCTTGGTTATATTCTCTTTCTTTAGAGGGTCATGAAGCCGCCAGAAATGCCGTGAAAATAGATTCATGGAATACGATGGTGGTATATTGCAAAGGGCCAATTTTCCGCAGTTGGGTAAACGGCGTGCCCTGTGCAGACGTTGAATGGCCGGAGTGGACGCTTGAAAAAGGCTACATTGGCTTGCAGGTGCATTCTGGCAAACAAGGCACAATACGCTGGCGCAATATTAAAATTAAAGAGCTTAAGTAAGCCGAAATTCACAGATTAAGTACGGTTTAAAAGGCAAATGCCTTTAAAAAAGCAAACTACATTTGTTATTGAATAATAAATGTAGTTTGTACGGTTTAGAGAGTAGCGTTTTAAATCTACTCATAATGCTTTCTCAACTCATTAATTTTTGAGTAAAGTAACTGAGAAAATTCTTTGTCGTATCCAAAATTTAACATCGTTGTACGCAGAAGTTCGCAGGCTAAATCGGGCTTGGCGTTTTCTAGAATCAAATTTAAGGCGTCTTCCTTTTTGCCTGTGAAAATCAAAACATTTGCAAGGTACTGCAGATAGTTTTTAAAATTTGGTCTCATGGCATCCAG
The DNA here is from genome assembly GCA_031553045.1 of Opitutales bacterium. GTDB lineage: Bacteria > Verrucomicrobiota > Verrucomicrobiia > Opitutales > Intestinicryptomonadaceae > CALXQW01. Next base: position 112,092 of record JAVBLZ010000005.1, read on the forward strand.
AGTCTCTTTTTTTAAAGCAAGAGCTATGTAGTGTTTATAAATTTCTGGCTTATTGCGCAGGTAAGCGTGATATGCAAGCAGTGGGTAAACTTGCGCCTTCCAATCTTTAACGAGCCAAGAAAAACGGAATTTCCAAGGAGTATATACGGATATTCCTTCCAGTTTTTCCAGCTTTTTAAAGTCCATAAATCTGTCGGCGGAAAATGTCCTTTGTAGAAGGATTTTTAAATCAGTGAAATTTTCTTCGGCATAATCTTGCTTTGTAAATTCTTTAAGTTTGTCGGTCATCTCTCTTACTAGAATGGCTCTGTAAACCAGATAAACTCTGTCCATATCTGCGCTCATATTTTTTAACGCCAATAAAAATGCGTCGGCGTCTTTGAATTTAATGGCATATTCTGCAAGTTCTTTTGCACAAAAATTCCTGGTGCTGGAAGATTTTTCCAAAGCAAAAGATGTTTCTATTTGCGTTGGATACGGCACTATCTCCTTCACTTTGCCCTCCACCTTTTTGTGTAGCAAATAAAATAGAAGGGCGCGCATCGAAGGGTAGGAAATTATGTTTATTGAAAGATAATAACTTTCTTGCTCTTTGCAAATAGTCTGCGAGTTTTCATTGAGCAATTTGTATTTTAAAAATTCATAATCAACCCTGTTCCTAAAATACATTTCGGTAATTTGAGATTGATATGAGTGTTTCCTTCTTATATCGCCTTTTAGTGCGTAGTATAGGCTTAAGCTTGATAACAAATCATTTTTGTACTCTTCAATTTGTGAGGTTTTAAGCTCAAGATTTGTTATGTCTGAATCAATATTATTTGCACAATTTCTGGCAAGCAACACCGCCGCCAAATCAAGATTTTCATTCGGCAATTCAGGTTTGAATGTAGATAAAAATATTGCAGAAAAAATTACGGCAAACGCCCCTAAAAACATCAGTATGTTGAAAATCTTTTTACTCATTTTTTTTAATTTTGAATTTTTAAACTAAAGTGCTTTGCAGTAACCAAATCTGCGGAATCCATATTTGTAAAGAATAAACCCACGCTTAGTTGCGCAGAGCTTTGCGGAGACTCTGTAATTATTGATGCTGATTTGTAATCAACATCTTTGCCGATTGGCAAAATTAAGGTCTTTGCAAGTAGTGTTTTATTACTGCTGTCGCTAAAAACCATGCGCAAATAACATAAGGTTGAGTCTCTTAAAGTGCCTGAAATATCGCAGGAAAATTCATAGACCTTTCCAGATGTTGCGGGAATATTCTTATAAATTCCGCCACTATTAATATTTGAAAATTCTACGGCGATGTTAGTGTTAATTTTTTTAAACTCTATTTTTGCATTTTCTCTCGGAGTATTGACAATTTTCCAATTAAAAAATGCGGTAGGCGCAATTATAGAATCTTTAAAATCGTTATTAAAATGTCTGGTAAAATTGCTTTCAATTTTGTCAATCAGGGTAAATTCATTTTCAGTTAAGAGCAATTTAACTTCGTCAATCAATGTAGTGTTATTTGATTTTTTTGCAAATCGCAGTACTTTTATTGCGGATGACAAGGTGGGGTCGGAATCTGTGTTAACCCGCCAAAAATCTGTATTTATAGGATTTGTATGAGCGTATTTGAGCGCCTGAGCTTTTATTAACTCTTTTTGCTTTTTCCAAAAAATATTGAGTTTTATGAGCCTTAGAATTTCTTTAACTTCACATAAAGAGTCCGCATTTAGCGCCCACAATTTTTGTTTTACAAAATATGAATAACAATAAGTTTTTGTAATTTTAAATGCAAATTCAAGTTCGTCCAAACGCTTCTTTACAATCTCGGTTTTTGCAGATTTTTTTGCGCAATCCAAAGCGCTCTGCATTGCATCTAAAACCTCGTAACTAAAGAGTGTTGCAGCGCTTTCACGCTTGTAAAAAGTAAGCCATATCGGAGTGGCGGAACGGTTTAGCCAAGCTACTTGCGCTATTTCAAAAAAAACTTCAACATGGTTTGCAGATTCTTTATAGTAAGCGCAAAAATAATCTTTCAAAATTTTATCGGGGTCTGACTTTGCATCTTGCAAGAGATTGCTTAAAAGCCAAATTTTTGGCGCATCGTAAGGGTAAAACGGATATACTTCAGCAAAATAAATTTTCGCCCCAAGCAAGTGTGCGTTTTTAATTGATTGATAAATATATTTTGGAGTGTGTCTGGGCACAAAATACATTGAACCATAAAAATAATCATACACCCCCCAGAGCTTGACGCCCGAATTTGCCCAATCTCTCAAGAGTTTTTCGTCTTCGGATTTGTAGGCAAGATTATAAAAATTTGTCCTATCCGTTGCAATATAAACTGCAATATTGTCTGAGAGTTTTCTGTGCGGCGGTGCAAGGTAATGCCTATATGCTATTGAATATAAAAATTTGTCCGGGTGCGTTTTTTTAAGGTCTTCAGCCAAATCATTTAAGAATGGGAAAAACACTTCAGAAAAATTCTGAACGCCACGGTAGTAGCCGCTTGCGCTGTCCATAGTTCTGCTGGATTCGTCGAAACCGTTTGAATCGGCGGGGCTGATGGAAAACAAATATTTATTGGGGAATTTTTTGAAATATTGTTCGATTTTTTTTAAATAAAAATTTTTGAGATTCCAATTTGCGTAGTCTGGTTGAAAGAAACCTTTGTTTGCCACAGGAGAGAGCCTTTTGTTATTGAGCCGTGCAAAATATTCAGGATGCTCGTCAAAATCTTTTTGCGCAAAATAAAAATCCGGAGAATGTATATAGCCTAATAAAGAGTCATCAAAACCGTTAAGCATTGAAAATTTATGGATGGCTGCACCGCCTCCAAGCGCAAGCGTTGAGCTTAAAAATGAGGGTATGAATATATCTTGTCGCAGTTTGAATTTTAAAACTTTTTGCTTGGGGATTTCCCAACCCAGTTCATAAGGCGTAAAAAATTTACAACCGCAGTATGTTTTTAAAAAATACCCCACGGCATTCATGGCGTTTTTTTGTTCAGGGTAAAAAATTTCTATCGCATTTTTTTTGAAGTTAAAAATGTATTTTCTGAAATTTTCTTCATCCATTGAGCCTGGAGTGATTGGCTTAAAATCGGGGTTTTGCCGCAGAGTTATTAGGAATTTTGAAGTCTTTTGCGATGAAGCTAAAATCTGTACCTTGCCAGTTTCAGAAATTTTCAATAGACATTCCGAAAGGAATTTTGCCGCTTCTTTACGTTCTTTTGGCGCATCCAAACCTATGTCTATCACACAATCAATATTGGCGTTATTAATGAGGGGTGAGTAGTCTGAAACGTGCGAGTGCCTGAAAGATGAAGCAAGAGATATGCTTTCAAAAAAAAGCGCACAAAAAACAATCAAGAAATTTTTTGTATTTAAAAACATATTTATTTTGGCT
>JAVBLZ010000017.1:0-48277 GCA_031553045.1 Opitutales bacterium
TGAAACTATCATTCGTTGGCATAACAAATTTATCGCAAAGAAGTACACTGCGAAAAATCATAATCCTACAAAGGCGAAAATCACGCGTGAAAAAATTGTCCGCATTGTTTGTGAAATCGCCAAAGACAATCTCAACTGGGGCGCTGGGCGCATTGTAGGCGCGTTAAAGCATTTGGGAATAAAACGTAGCAAGACTATGGTCTCTAGCATTATGAAAACTAATGGGTTCGACCCGCTTCCTAGTGGTGGGCATACTAAAACAAATGCAAGCTGGCTAAAATTTATAAAGAGTCATTTGCATATTATGAGTTGTGCGGACTTCTTTACGCAAGAAGTTTGGACTATGCGTGGGCTTGTACGATATATGGTTTTCTTTGTGATGGATTGCGCAACAAAGAAAGTGAAAATAATTCATATCAGTCATGATTTTTGCGGCGATAAAATGACTCAGCTTGCCTTGCAAATGACAGATTGTTTTGATGGCATTTTGAAAGACAAAAAGTATTTCTTCTGCGACCACGACACTCTTTATACGCAAAAGTTTAGACGTATAATTTCTGAAAGCGGCGTTCAGGTAAGGCAAGTGCCGTCGCCTGTTTGTAATCCTTATGCCGAACGTTTTGTTAAAAGCATAAAGACTGAATGCCTGAACCACTTGATTTTCTTTGGCGAAAATATGTTGCGTCGCGCCGTGAAAGAATATGTCGAGCATTACAATACGGAGCGACCGCATCAAAATTTAGACAACGAACTTATCTCGCCCGATGAAAATCTTTTCAAAGAATATTTAGATTTGACGAAAAACGATGATAGCCTAGAATCCCTTTATAAATCAGGGAAAAACGAGGAGCTGATCGTAAAAAGTGAACGGCTCGGCGGCTTATTGAACTTCTATTATCGCAAAAGCGGTTGATGATTTTTATGCGGCTTTGTCCGCACAAAAAACCAAGAGTCAAAATTCCTTCATCCTATAATCCTTTAAAATTCAGGATTGAGCAGACCATGCTCCTATAAACAGGGGGGGGTATAAGGAATCTCTTTACTTGCCTACAGACGGCAGGGATGGCGCACAGACCCCTTTCTCCTTACGACAGGTTTTTTTGGGATGTCCCATGTTCCTCTGTGTGATATATGGCAATCAATTTAACGTGCCATCCAGCCGCCATCAACGGTGAGAACTGTGCCTGTTATGTAGTCGGAGGCTCTTGATGCTAGAAATATTGTTGCGCCTTTCAAGTCTTCCGGAGTTCCCCAACGACCTGCGGGTATGCGCTCTAAAATTTGCCTATTGCGGGTTTCATCTGCACGCAAGGCAGAAGTGTTATCTGTGGCGATGTAACCTGGTGCTATCGCATTTACGCACACGCCCTTCCCCGACCACTCGTTAGAAAGCGCCTTTGCAAGTTGCGCTATAGCGCCTTTACTTGCAGCGTAACCAGGAACGGTTATACCGCCTTGAAATGTAAGCAAAGATGCCGTGAAAATAATTTTACCACCGCCCTTCTCCAACATCTTTGAGCCAATCTGACGAGATAACACAAATTGAGAATTCAAATTTACATTGATTACTTCATTCCAAAATTCGTCAGAATGTTGGGCGGCGGGCGCACGCTTTATCGTGCCTGCATTGTTGATCAAAATATCCGGACACTCATGTTTTTCCAAAACCAATTTTGCAAATTCCGAAACTGCGGCAGGGGCTGAAAAATCACAAGTATATGCGTAAAACTTCCTGCCCAAAGACTTTACAACTTCGCCAATTTTACCGCCGTTGGCCTCTAAAGATGCGGATACACCAATTATGTCCGCACCAGCAGACGCCAAAGCTTCCGCCATTGCAAAACCTATCCCACGCTTGCAGCCCGTAACAAGAGCAAGCTTTCCATTTAAAGAAAACATATCTGACATACTATTTAAGGTCCTTCATATTTACAGGGTCCATATCGTCAAAGCGTTGGTTTTCACCGCCCATTCCCCAACAGAAAGAATACGCCTTTGTTCCGCAGCCTGAGTGTATAGACCAAGATGGAGAAAGCACCACATTCTTATTGCGCACAACCAAATGACGAGTCTCTTGCGGAGAGCCCATGAAGTGAAATACGCACTCGCCGTCTTGAATGTCATAATACATATAGACCTCACTCCGACGTTCATGCGTGTGGACGGGCATGGTGTTCCAAACACTGCCGTCATTCAAATGAGTATGCCCCATTACAAGCTGGGCGCTTTTAATTTTGCCCTCGCAAACAACCTGATTGATTGTACGCACATTACATTTTGACTGCTCACCCAAATTTAGCATATTACCCTCCCCCTTGGCTGATTTTACCGTGGGATATGCAACATGTGCAGGGTAAGAAACAAAATAAAATTCAGCGATATTTTCCGCATTTTTTGAAACAAAAGTTATGTCTTTAGAGCCTCTGCCAATGTAAAGAGATTCCGCATTGTCCAAGTCAAAATTTACACCGTCAACCGATACCGTGCCAGATGCGCCTATGTTTAATACGCAAAGCTCTCTGCGTTGACAGAAATATTCCGCCCTGAGCTCATCGCCCGCATCCAATTTAAGAGCTGTGTTTGTCGGACAAGCCGTGCCGACAACCGCCCTGTCGCAATCGGTATAATACATATCAATCTTGCCGACTTTAAACAAATCTGTAATCAAAAAATTTTCACGCAGAGTTTCCGTATCCATCTGCTTTGCCGCAAGTGCGCATGGTAAATATTTTTTATTCATACCTTGATATTTTATCCGAAACACAAATCTGTAAAGTAAAATAATTGACAAACAAACCTCATGTTCATATTTGAACACTGATAATCCAAAATACTTTTATTTCTGAAAACAATTTGTAAGTATCAAAACTGTCATGCCCAATTATTTCATTCCCAACCTAAAAAACGCCTGCAAGATTTTAAGCTTTCTTAAGACACAGGGCAGACCTTTGAATATAACTGAAATCTCAAATAACTTGAAGATTCCACGCACTACCACAATACGCATCATGGAAACTATGGTGTCGGAAAATTTTGCTTTCAAAGAAGATGGCAAATATTCTTTGGGGTCTGAACTTATCAGCCTTGGAGAATGCGCCTGTGCAAGGGTGAATGTTGTTGATTTATCGGTAAAATATCTTGCAAAGCTTACGCAACAAACCGGCGAAACATCGCACTTGGGCGTATTTTCAAACAATAAGGTTTTAATAGCCAGAGTCTGCGAAAGCCCGCAACCCCTTTATGCTACCTCAAGGGCGGGCACAATCGTTGAAATGCACTGTTCCGGAACGGGCAAAATCTTGCTTTCAGAACTCTTGAAGGTAGAGCCAAATCTGGTCAAAAAAACAAAGTTGAAAAAGCGCACTCATGCCACCATTACAAATATGGATGAATTTATTAAAGAGCTTAAACAAGTCTCTAAAAATAAATATGCCGTCGATAATGAAGAATACCACGTTGGCGTGCGTTGTTTGGCGGCACCCATTGTGGATAAAACCCAAACCGCCATTGCGGCAATAGGCATAACCGCCCCTGCCGCAAGATTTGAAAAAAAACTTATACCGCAAATTGCAAAAATTGTAACACAAATTGCGGATGAACTTAGCAAGGAGCTTTGCAAGGCATAGTATGAAAGACAGAACATCATTTTTTATTTTGGGACTGATTGTTGGCACATTGCTTGCCACCGTATTTTTTGCCCTAAAACTCGGCGGATTTACCACTCAAGGCAGTGCAAATGCTACGAATGGGCGTATTGTGCTAAAACTCACACATGGGCTTGAAAACACACATCCTGTGCATATTGCGATGGAAAAAATGAAGGAAAGGTTGGAGGAATTGTCTGACAATAAAATGAGTTTAGACATCTACCCCGGCGGTCCATTAGGCGATGAAATCAAATGTATAGAGCAACTTAAAAACGGTTCTTTGGATATGACCAAGGCATCAACTGCAAGCGTTGGCATGTTTGTGGACGAGGTGAATACATTGAATCTGCCCTACCTTTTTAAAGGCGAACAACATTATTGGAACGTATTAAATTCCGAACTTGGTGAAAAATTCTTTGAATTTTCAAAATCTAAAGGTCTTGTGGGACTGACTTATTATGACGCCGGTGGACGCTCGTTTTATACAACAAAAAAACTTGTTAAAACCGCCGACGACCTGAAAGGCATGAAGATACGCGTGATGAATTCCAGCCTTGCAATGACTATGATTTCAGCCTTGGGCGCTTCTCCCACCCCCATATCGGCGGGAGAACTTTACACCGCCTTGGCGCAAGGCATTGTTGATGGGGCTGAAAATAATTTTCCCACCTTTGCTTCGAGCGCCCAGTGGGAAGTCTGCAAATTTTTTACGGTCGATGAACATACACGCACGCCGGATATGCTCTTGATTAGCCAAAAAGCTTGGGATAAACTCAGCCAAGAACAACAGAAGTTTTTAAAACAAGCCGCAAAGGAATCCACAGAAATCCAAAGAAAACTCTGGCAAGAAAAAACTCAAGCGGCAATAGAGCTCTCAAAGAAAAATGGCGTAGAAATTTATTACCCAGACATTTCATCATTCAAATCTAAGACGGAAAAAATTTACGATGCAATTAAAGGCACGGTAAATGGCAAGCTTGCCGAAGATATCAGGAGCATAAAGTGAAAAGTCTCTTCTGCCTTATAAATTCAGGCTTACAGGCAATTAACGCAGTGCTCAAAAAAGTTTTGGGCGGCGTTTGCGCAGCAATAATGGCTTTGCTTTGCATCATAGTATTATGGGGCATAATCACAAGATACATAATGGGAGAACAGGCTCAATATACCGACGAGGCATCAAGAATGCTGCTTATCATAATCACATTCATGGGGGCTGCCTACGCATTTGGTACGGGGTCGCACATAGGCTTTGATACACTCTTTATAACACTTTCAGATAAGGCAAAAAAAACTTCTCTCATAATTTCAAACACACTTGTTGTGATATTTTTGACAAGTATTTTAATCTACGGCGGAATATGTCTTGTGAACACTTCGGCACTCTCTAACAACACGCTTTCAAGCATGCCAATCAAAATGTGTTGGGTTTATTTGTGCGTGCCGCTTAGCGGAACGTTCGCCCTATTCTTCACATTGGGAAACATCTTGAATATTTTAACTTCAGATGAAGGACAAAAACAATGAGTGCGGAATCTTTAGTTTTGCTCTTGGCGTTTCTTGCGTTATTGCTTACGTCAGCGCCCATTGCTGTTGTGATTGCCCTAGCTTCCTCCATCGCAATTTTATCAACATCTAATTTGCCCTTTGAAATAACCGCAACAAAAATGGCGCATGGCGTTGACAGTTTTGCGCTGCTTGCAATACCCTTTTTTATTTTGTCGGGAATGATAATGGGCAGGGGCTCTATGGCAATGCGCCTCATAGATTTTGCTTCAGCTTGCCTTACAAAATTTCCTGGCGCTTTGGCTTTTGTGAACACTTTGGCATGTATGTTTTTTGGCGCAATTTCAGGTTCGTCAACCGCCGCCGTAAGTGCAATAGGCTCTTTCATAATCCCTGAAATGGACAGGAAAAAGTACGGCAGAGATTTTGCCGTAGCCCTCACGGTAGCTTCATCTACAACAGGCATGTTGATACCGCCAAGCAACACAATGATAGTCTATTCTGTGGCGGCTGGCGGCGTTTCAATAGGTGCGCTTTTTTTGGCGGGAATATTCCCAGGAATTTTGTTCGGCGTAGGGATAATGATTTCATCTTACATTTACACCAGACGCCTTAAACTGAAAGCTGAGGGAAACTTTGATTTTGGAAGACTTGTACGCACTTTTAAAAGAGCCTTCCTAAGCCTCATGCTCATAGTTATAATTTTGGGCGGCATATTAAAAGGCATATTCACCGCAACGGAAGCCGCCGTAATTTCGGTTGCATATGCGCTACTTCTTGAAGTTGTAATTTATAGAGAGCTTAATTTTAAAGACTTAATTGACATACTTAAAAAGTCATCTGTAACCACGGCGGTTATAATGTTAATTGTGGGCGCTTCAGGCGCAATGAGCTGGATTATGACCATGACAAACGCCCCTCAGCAGATTGCCGACGCCCTGCTCTACATCGCCTCAAGCAAGGTTGCAATACTCTTAATCATAAATGTAATACTATTGCTTATAGGAACATTCATGGATATGACGCCAGCAATATTGATATTCACTCCCATATTTCTGCCCATAGTGAGGGCGCTCGGCGTTGACGACATACATTTTGGAATAATTATGATAGCCAACTTATCAATAGGATTATGCACGCCTCCTGTTGGAACTTGCCTGTTTGTGGGCTGCGGCGTGGGCAATACAAGCATAGGCAAAGTTTCGATAAAACTAATTCCACCTGTAATTTCCATGATAATCTCTTTGATGATTATAACATATTTACCGTCGATTTCGCTGTGGTTGCCAGGGTTTTTGAAATAGCGCAGGATTTACGAATCGTCGCCAAAGTCGTCTATTTCAATGCCGTGCAACTTATCGCTGCGGGGGGTTGTGATAACCTTATACAAGCACCAAGTAAAGAGCGCACAGAATAGCCCTGCGGAAACAAGAAACGTAATCCATCCTCCAAGATTCATAATTCTTTTTTGCTCCCCAATTTTTTGTATTTTTTTGACGTCGCAAGTATTGTAGCCAAAAATAAAAAGAGCGCCGCTATAATAATTATGCAAAGCCACGCCACATGATTAACCTCTCCCTTTGCATTGCCGAAAATATCGGTTATATATCTGCTTGAGCCGTCTCCCAAATCGAAAGTTTCTTTCACAATCCAAGTGATAAAAACCGTGATTAAAAATAGAGGCGTAATGTATTTGATTACAAAAGCAAAACCTCTGGGAAGTTTGATTAAAGAGCTGTAATTTGCCATTTTAACCCCTTTATCCGCACCCAAGACCCACGCAAAAATACAGACTTGCGCCATCGCAAAAAGATAGACGGCAACTTGCCCTATCCAAAAATCAAAAGTGTCCATAGCTTTTAGGTCTTGAGAGAAATACATCACAAAACCCGATATAAAAAACGTTATCAACCCCATGATTAAAACCGACATTTTCCGCCCCAAATTCATAGCCTCCTCAATGAACGCTATCCCCGGCTGAAGCATGGAAAGAGAGCTTGTAATCGCCGCCAAATAAAGCAGCGCAAAAAACAAGAATCCAAAAAATGCGCCAAATTCTATATGTCCAAAAAAGAGAGGCAAAACCCTAAAGCCCAAATCAAAGAGGCTTAGCCCTGCGCCTATTGCGCCGCTTACGCCAAAGAAAGCAACTGCGGCGGGCACCGTGATAAGCCCACCCAAACAGACTTCGCAAAATTCATTGGCGGAAGCGCTGGTAAGAGAGCTTAATACAACATCATCACGCTTGCGCAGATAGCTTGCGTAAGTCATGATAGACCCAAAGCCTACCGTTAAGCTGAAGAACACCTGTCCTGCTGCGGCTATCCAAATTGATGGGTTTAGGAGTTGTTCTAAAATGCCGCTTTCCTTCACTCTTAATTGAGCATTTTGAGGGTCTTTGGCAGACTCGGCAATTTTCAGATTCGCCCTGCTCAACTCAATCTCGCCGACAATCCTATTCAAGTCTGTCCATTCGCCACTGGGCGTTTTTTCTTGCAAGGTAAGCTTAGTTGGATTCCACATAAACCCCATACCCTGTGCGACATTTCTTTCAGGATATTCGGCAACCACATTGCCCAAAGTCATGACACGCAAGACCAAAATCAAGGCAAGAATTAGAAGCGTTGGCATTGCCACTTTGCAGAACATCTCAATACCTTTTGAGACACCTCTGTATATCAGCCAAAAATTTAATATGTAGGAAAAACAGAAAAAAACCAGCACGCCATCCAGACCAAAAACCAAGGCAGAACCGTCTTTGTCTGAACCTATAAATTTGTCGAAATATTTTCCTGATTCTGAAATATCGCCAAAGTTAAAAGACCCCAGCGCAAAATTCAAAGCATAACCTGCGCACCAAGATTCTATATAAACATAATAACAATACACAATTATTGTCAGCATCACGCCCATCAACCCCACATACTTTGCGTGTTTCCAAGGACATATCTGCGCCAATAATCCTGGCGGAGAATTAAAACCTTTGTGCCCGCCATTCCTACCAATGGTCCATTCTACGATTGAAATCGGCATACCCAAAAGGAAAAAACTTGCCACATACGCAATCATGAAAGCTGCGCCGCCATAGCTTGCAACCTGCCCCGGAAACTTAAGAAAATTGCCAAGCCCCACGGCACTTCCCGCAACCGCAAGAATCACGCCAAAATGCGAAGACCAATTTTCTTTCTTATTCACTTTGATAGATATTGACGTTCCAAGTCTAGAGCCGCTTCATACAAGGCTTCAGAAACAGAGGGATGCGTAAATATGGATTTAAGAAAATCTGAAACTTTCAATTTATTTGCTATCGCCAAAGAGCAAATGTTTATAAATTCCCCAGCATTTTGTGAGACAATTTGTGCGCCAATTAAAACGCTTTTTTCATCGGCAATCAAGCGCACAAAGCCCTCAGCCTTTCCCTCTACAATAGCCTTTGCAGATACGCCCAAAGGCAGTTTTGCAACTTTGCAATCTAAATTTTTCGCCTTTGCTTCTTTAAGATTTACACCCACACTTGCAACTTCCAAACCGCAATAAGCCGCACTTGGCACGTTTTTTATGTCATAAATTTTTGATTTGCCGCCAAATATATTGTCAATCATAACCATTGCCTGCGCACTTGCCGCATGCGCCAACCAAGGCGCACCCACAATATCCCCGCAGGCGTAAATATTATCTATACTGGTTTTGAACACTTCATCAACCTTTACAAAACCTCTTTCGTCCAAGTCTGGCAGAGTTGTTTCAAAAAGAGATTTTAAATCAGCCTCAACGCCTGCGCCGACCAACACAATTTGAGCGTTCAAATCAAGATCGCCTTTGGGTGTTGCAAGTTTTACGCAAGCGGTTTTTTCTTTATTCACAATCTCTTTTGCCATGCAAGAAGTATGCAGCACTATGCCTCTTTTTGCAAAATTTCTGGCAAGAGTTTTTGAAGCGTCTTCATCTTCATTGGGCAAAATATTTTCACGCATTTCAACCAAATCTACGTGAGCACCAAAGGCGTTCCAGATATGGGCAAATTCGCAGCCTATTGCGCCTGCACCTATTATTATTGCGCTCTTGGGGATAAACCCAAGTTCAAGCGCTGCAGAGGCGTCTAAAACATTTTCAGACAAATTTACGCCGTGAGGCAATCTAGCTTTTGCGCCACTGGCAATTAAAATTTTATCCGCAAAAAATTCTTTTTTTGTACCTGCGCAAAAAACTTCAACCTTGCCTCCGACGCAAATTTTCACCTCCCCAAAGAGAACTTCAACGCCAGATTTTTTTAGAGAAAAAGCCGCACCCTTGCCTATTAAATCTAAAAGTTCGGAAACCCTGCCTTTAAGCTTTTCAAAATCAAAACCTAAGAGCTTGGCGTCTAAAGAAAATTTTTCCGCAGATTTGATTTCAGAACAAGTATGCGCTGCTGCCACCAAAGCCTTTGTTGGCACACAGCCCTTGTTAAGACAAGTCCCGCCAACCTTGTGCTTTTCTACACAAAGCACTTTTTTGCCGAGTTTGCCCGCCGCCTGTGCTGCCGCAAAACCTGCCGGACCCGCACCTATTACAATTAAATCGTATTTATTTTCAGACATTTTTTAGAGTAGATAAAAAACCAGAGCTATTATACAAGTCGGCGGTATTGCCGAAAAACAAAGCTGTAAGGGCGATATGCCTTCTTTATAATAAATTTTCAAGATGGAAAGTGCGGCGGGGTTTGGCGCATTGGCTATTACCGTAAGACCGCCGCCCGTTACTGCACCTGCTACAACAAGATACTTCATATCGTCGCTGAAATTTGGCACCATAGATGCAAGATATGTTATCGCCGCATTGTCGTTAAAGGAAGTCAGCACTATTGTGCCCAAATAAAGCGGAATTGCCGAAAGATTATTTAAGAGTGGCTCTATCCACCAAGCCTGCAAACTGCCATGAGTTACCAAGCCCGCCAAAAAAAATGCAACCATAATTGGTGTCTTTGCGCCCACGCTGTACTGGTACTCTTTTGTGGCGCTTGTAAAAGCCAAAAAGAATAAAAATAAAAATATGAAAATTGCAGGATGATGCAAGGTAACAACCGTCAGAAATAAAAATACCAGATGCACCAAAACTATCGGCAAAGGTATGTATCTATCATATTCGGCGCTGCGCTTGTGCTCTTTTGCCCTGTGCGCCAAAGTTGCAAATTCAGCACGAAACAAAATGTAATATGCCCCGACGCTCAAAAATATTCCAAGTACAGCCTTCCAGCCGAATGTCATAAACATAAAAGGCGTATTCCAACCCCAGATTTTTGCGATCATCAAAACTGGGGGGGCTGCAAAATGGGTGAGCACCCCTCCGACAGATATTGTCGTAAGCAATAAGCCCAATGTTGCATATTTGAATGATGACGAGGGCTTGAGCTCATAAAATTCTCTGAAAAGCAGCATTGCGCAAATCGTAATTGCGGCGGGCTCTGTAATAAAAGAGCCCAATAACGGACCCACGCAAAAAATAGAAATCCACCATGCGGCAGGCGTGCCGTTGCCAAAGCGTGCAAACAAATTTATAAGATTGCCCGCAATATAAATCACAGGTCTGGTTGCGGCTATACACATTACAACCATTACAAACAATGGTTCGGTATATTTTTGATGATTGAACGCCAAGTCGTCAATATATGCAAAGGCGTCTTTCCAACTGAAAAAATATGCGAATGCGCAAAATAAAGGTATAAGCCATATCCCAAAGACCGCCTCAACTTCCGCAAAATAATGAAGGATTGTCGCCCTGAAGCTCACGGGTTTTTCGCCCTTGGGAAATGTAGCACCGTAAGATATGAGCACTTTTAATTTTTCCTCATGCCTTGCGCCGTAATGTTCGGCAAGCCTATGAAAAAATCCGACAGAAAACGTATGCAGTATCGCCAATATGAAAATTATGGTAACCACCAAATTAAAAGGCTCTTGAGCGATGCGCTCAGACAATACATGCATGAGACTTTTTCCTTCTGAAGGCGGGTAGTTACTCAGTGCCACGGGGTATTTTAACATTACTTGAGCTTCGGTTGCAAAAGCGCCCAGAGGCGCAAAAAAAACCAACATTGCCAAGAATAACGATAATCTTCTCAAAGTTCTCATAGAATTTAAGTTGAACATTTGAAAGATTTTTGGGTCTAATTACAAGATATAAAACGTCTCAGAAATCTTTACGAATCAAGCGTTGATGAGTTTTTACAAAATTCACAAATATAAATATGCAAAACAATTTAGAAAAAACCGCACCAAAAAAAACTGATTTTTCATTTTTTGAGGTTGTAGCTTGGGCAATTTCCATATTTGTCTTTGCGCCATTCTTCATTGCCGTTGCAAAGCAATCTGCGGAATACAAGCAGCTAATAGACGCATTCAGCGTGCTGATTTTTTCATCAATAATTTTGGTGCTCGAGCACAAAATAGAAATATTAAAGCGCCCATTTGTAAGCAGGAAGGCGCTTTACGCACTCGCATTTGCGTATGCCTGCGCCTTATGCAATATTTTCATACTTTCAAATTTTAAGTCGCTTTCAGTTTTATCTACAATAGTTGGCGCATCGCTATTATTGGCATCTTTGGGCTTCGGTTTTGTAAAAGAAAAAGACGAAAAATTTGTAAGCGCCATATCTGTTGCATTCTTTTTTTATTCATTATTTGCGGCAATCTCTCCATATTTAGACCATCCATTGCGGTACTTTGCGGGGGAATGTTCCGCCCTTTTGCTGAACCAAATCGGCAATGACGCAAAACTATTCTTCATAAATGACGAAGTTGGCAGATTTATTTTGGTCTTAAACAACACGCCCTACGAGGTTGCAAGAGAATGCAACGGCTTTGGTATTTTAACATCAACCTTTGTTTTATCAGTACTGATTTTATCTTTCAGAAAGCTTTCTATATTTAAAAAAATCCTAAAAGTTATTGCCGTTATTGCCATCGCATTTGCGGCAAATATATTGCGCATACTTTCAATAGTGCTCAGCGCACCTATTATTGCAAAAGACTCATACCACATTATGCATGAAAGTTACGGCTACATATACTTTTTTGCCGCACTATTTTTAACTTGGCTTATTGCAAAATCGCCCTCACTTGGAAAGCGCAAAAACTAAGTCTTCCACGAATTTTTCGTACAATTTTTTAGCCCTGTTTGCGTTCAATCCAAATCTGATTAAAAGCGGCAATTCGGACAAATTTGAAATTAGAGTTTTCAAAGTTGAGAACGTAAAAAGCCTGTCTTCTCCAGTTTCAGAATCCATAATTGCATTCAAAAAATTGAGCGGCAGAGTTTCTAAAAATTCGTCGCTTATTATGCGTATATTTGCAAAAGGCAAATTGTGTTGACGGGCTAAACTTGCGATCGTTTCACCCTCCATATCTACAGCCAGAGCATCGTCCAAAAAGTTTGCGACAGATTTCCCAACCACGTCTGATATATGCTCGGAAGAAAATATGTATCCCTTTTTTGCGTTTAAAGAGAGCAAAAGATTTTCCAAATTTACATCGGTAGTTGAAAACACTGCGTTGCCCCTTTTCAAAGATTGTTCACACGCCCCGCCAAAGCCCATGAGCAAAATTCTGTCCGGTTTAACTTCATCCAAAACGCCCAAAACCCTTGATTTTAGTGCTTTTGAAGCATAGCCGCACACATGGGCAAAAAATTGCTCTTTGCCCACAGAAAAACTTTCAACCGCCCCCAATTTTGGATTGGAACATTTTCCGCCAAATAGAGAAAACGCCTTTTTAGCCTCAAAACTTGTGGGGAATATTAAAAGCGTTTTCATAAGTATTTTTTGACGTTCTCAGAAGTTCTGGCTGCACTTTCGATTGTGCAGGGCAAACCGCTTTTCACCCAATCCCCCAAGAGATAAAAATTGTCATAGCCAACATTGCTCTCGGGGCGTGAATTTTCGCTCTCATTATCTGCCGATATTGTGGCGTTTTTGCAGAGTATGTGTATCATGTCCACAATTTCAAAGTTGCCGAAAAAGTCGTGAAGCTCCGCAGTTACGAGCGGCTCTATGCTTTCTTTATTTGGCGCAACCTGACTTGCGCTTATTGTAATGCTATACAGATGATATTTTTTCATCTTGCTGTGCGGCAACTTTTGCGACTGGTCAAAAACCCAATGCAAAGGCGAATTTGTCAAGCACACCCCTTGGCTTTCAAAAAGTTTTTTACGTGTCAAAAAATGGACATTTAAAATATCCGCACCGCTTATTTTTAACAACCTATTTTTTAAGGAATCTTCAGCAGGAAGAAGGTTTGCAAGCGCCTTCCAATTTAGGGCGCTAAAGACATATTTAAAATATGAATATTCACCCTTTGTAGTCTCAAAAGATTCCAACTTCTTTGATGAAAATTTTAAAGACTTCACCATCTCAGAGAGATGTATTTTTGCGCCCACACACTCAAGAAAATATTGCGCATTAGGCCAAAAAGAATGTACCAAAGGACGCTGCGGAATTATAAGCGCACTTTTTTTCATACCCTTTAAAATAGACTCTTTAAGGGTTGTGCGAAGCATATCGGCGGAGGCTTCTGAAATTTTTGTGTTGAGAGTAGATACGCAGAAAGGCTCCCAAAAAACTTCTATAATTTCTTTTTTTATGAAATTGCGCTTAAGATAATTTAAAGCGGTTTCACCCGACAAAGCCTTTGCAAAGCCCATTTTAATCTTTGCAAAAAGTATGACGTTTGAAAGCGTCAGAAAACCGTCGAGTTTCCGAAAATTCAAAACCGAGAGCAGACTCTTAATTTTTGAAGCGCCCTCATCCGGATAATCCACCACAATATCGGAGGAATTTTTAAAGAGGAATTGCAT
Organism: Opitutales bacterium; assembly: GCA_031553045.1. Taxonomy (GTDB): domain Bacteria; phylum Verrucomicrobiota; class Verrucomicrobiia; order Opitutales; family Intestinicryptomonadaceae; genus CALXQW01. The sequence continues at coordinate 13,977 of JAVBLZ010000017.1, forward strand.
AGATTTTGCTGGGTCATAAAAAGCATCCTCAACACCGAACCAATTTGTGAACTTAAAAAAACTTTCATAGCAAGGCATGAGCGCATGGTTGCCATTATCCAAAATTGCGCCGCATTTAGACCACTCAAAAGCGGTAAGCCTGCCGCCGACATTGCGTTTTGATTCAAAAAGTTCTACATCAAAACCCTCATAAGCCAGATTAATTGCCGCAGAAACGCCTGCAACACCTGCGCCCAAAACTGCGACTTTCCCAAATTTTTTGTTATCTTGCTCAGGCTTATTTGCCTTGCGCATGGCTTTAAACGCAAGATAGATTTTTTCCCACTTGGGGATTTTCACAATTTCTTTTCTGATATCAAAATCTCTCTTTGCGATGCGCTCTAAAATTGTCTCATAAATTTCCCACATGATAAGCGCAGGGGTTAGGGCCTTTTTGTCTTCCGTAACAAGCAGCCTGCGCGCCTTATTGAAAAAGTGTTTTGCCCTGAAATAGTGCATTTTAAAAAGGGCTTTGCAATTAGAGTTCAAAAGCGGATTGAGCAAATCTTCCTTAGAAACATTGTACTGCGCAAGTTCTTTAGAAGGAATATATACCCTATTTTGCGTGTGCGCATCGTCAACAACATCTCTGAGAATGTTTGTAAACTGGAATGCGTAACCCAATACTTCCGCAAATTCAACCGTGCGAGGATTTTTAAAACCAAAAATATAAATCGAGACCAAACCCACAGCACTCGCCACGCCGTAGCAATATTTGCGCAAGTCGTCAAAGGTTTCAAAAGTTTCGCCGGTAGTGTCCTGCATGACGCCGTCTATTATGTCTTGCATATACCGTTGCGGCACTTTGCGTCTGGATATCATAGACTGAAGCTCCGCACCAAGAGCAGAAAGTTCCGGTGCGGCAAATTGCGGCTTTTCCAGACTCAAATAGATTCCCGCAATTTCCGCCTTCCATGCTTTCAAAGAGGCTATCTTTGCTTCCACAGAGGTATTCGTATCGTCGGCAATGTCATCCAAAATTCTGCAATAGGTATAGAATATTTCCATATCCTTTGCCCTGCCTTTTTCCATACAGAAAAATGCGAATGCCAAATTTGAAGATTTCCTTGCCTGAACTTGACGCAACGTTGAGGAAGAATCTTCCGCAAAAGAATCTTTCCTTGCGGCGGAGTTGTCGGAGTTTGAAGCCATTAAAATATTGACGCTAGTAAGAGTTTAATTTTATCCACAGTGTTTAACTTTGGGCGCATTTTGAGAGTGTCGTAATCTTGGCTCTCTATCTTTTTAAGTATCGCCCTTCCGCCCGCCAATGTCAAACGAATCTCAAGCCTTAGCATGAAGGGTAAAGTCTTGGGCAGACCCTCTCCCGCATCAAATAATTTATGCGTGCGTTCAACTTGTTTTTTCACAAGTTCTTTCACACTCTGAGATGCTTGCGAGGCAAAAATGTCTGACTGACTCAAGCCGTTCCAATCTTCCTGAGGAATGTATATACGGTCTTTCAATTTGTCCACAGACATATCCTGCCAAAAATTTGCCAACTGCAATGCCGTGCAAATATTGTCAGACATTTCAAAACGTTCATCATCATTGAAGCCGTGTAAAAGCAAGACCAGCCTGCCAACAGGATTGGCGCTGCGCCTGCAATAATCTTTAAGCTCGTCAAAAGTTGCATAGCGTTTTTTTACCACATCCTGCGCAAATGCGCTAATTAAATCTTTAAAGAGCTGGCTGGGTATATCGAATTTTTTTATGGTGTCAACCAGAGCAACAAATATCCAATCATACTGTCCTGTTATATTTTCAGGGTTTTCCAAAGAAGAATCCAAAAGCTGCTCAAACGCTTTCAAACGTTCCACCCTGATTGGAGAGTCCGCCGGGATAGATTCATGTTCTTCATCGGCGATATCGTCAGACGTACGGGCAAAGGCGTAAACCGCCGCAACATGCTTGCGTATAGATTTAGGCACGAGCCTTGCAACAGGAAAGTTTTCATAATGTGTCCTGCATAAATCAAGACATTTGTCGTATGCTGTATCCAAATTCATTTTCCCCTCAATATCCAAAATTCTTTGAGGAATTGCAACGCTTTTGATACTACTTTTATTATCCTTGACCTTAAAACGCTCAAATTTAAAATTTAAAAAAACATTCCCAATTAGGTATGTAATTATCGATATGAAAAAACTCATCTTCAAAATTTTTGCTTTTTTATTTTATGCAAACGCCGTTCTCTGCGCAAATCCTGCCGACCCCGCAGAAGTCTTGGGAGCCACCGCCCTGCCGCCTGTTGACGATATTTCTCAGAAATTTCCATACGGCGTAACGGCAAAAACTCCGCCGAAACTTACCCGTATAAATTATGAGGGGCAAATGCCGTATCACAAGCACCGCATACAGCTTAGAGTTTTTCAAGGTTGTCCGCAGATAGAAATTTCCGAAGGCGGAAGATTGTGGACGACATGGTTTGCGTCAAATGTCCAAGCCGAGCGTTCACCCTTTCATCATGACCAATTTTCCGTAATATCCACATCTGGAGACGGTGGCAAAACTTGGGAGGAGGTTTTTGTTTTTGATCCAAGCTATCTTTTTAACGCAGGCGCTTCAGACCCATTGCTCTGGAAAGACCCAAAGGGGCAAATCAGATTTGTAGGCTTGCGCAATATGGCGGTTGAAGATAAAGAATTGGGGAACACCACCGCTTGGGAATTTATTGCCAAAGACCCAGAAAACCCGCACACCCAGTGGTCTAATCCCAGACTTTTGGGGAACAAAAATATGTCTATAATGAAGCCTCTTTTGATGTCGGACGGCACGATTTTACGCCCTATGGACGAGTTTTCAAAAATAGGAAATCCGCAAGCCCCCCGCATAAGATTTCTTTCGGAAACTATCGATGGCAAGCCACTTTTTGTATCTCAAGTTTCTGACCCTGATGCGAGTTTTGCCGAACAAATGCCCATAGAAAGAAAAGACGGCAGTTTATTTTCATTTTACAGAACCAAAGCCGGGCAAAAATTTATGGAGTCTTTTGACGGCGGTAAAACTTGGAAACTAGGCGGATATTACCACATGCAATTTTCAATAGACACAAAGTGCATCTTGCTAAAATTAAAATCAGGCAAAGTTTTGTTAGTTGCAAATGATGTTCAAATGCGTGAAGAAAACGGGAAAAGAAATTATTTTTTCACTGACGCAAACGGAAAGGAAACGCCCTTAAAAGGAAGCAGCAGGATGCGCATGAGCGCTTATCTCAGCGATGACGATTGCAAAACATTTCAAAAAAAACTTTTACTCTGCGATGACGGCGTTTTAAGCTATCCATCTGCAACAATAGCAAAAGACGGCTCAATTTATATAGTTTACGACCAAGGCAGAGCAACTATCGGACAACATACAATATTCCTTTCTAAAATTACCGAAGCGGATATTGAGGCTGGCAAAATAATTTCTCCGGAAAGTTTCTTGAACAGAATTATCAGCAGACCCAGCCTGCAAGGCGGTGGCAGGCGTGAGGGCGACAAAATTTAAAAGCCCCATCTTAAAATTAGCTTGCGATTTGAATATTTTTGGAAAAGCTTTTCCAAAAATATTTTTTTTATGAGCAGCACAATTAAAAGACCCGTAGTTCTCGTAATCAGAGACGGTTGGGGCGAAAATCATGACGCCTCTTTAGATAAATACAACGCCTACAAGCTTGCAAAAATTCCATTCAGCAAATCTTTGTCGGCAAGCTGGCCACGCACTGAAATAGCCACCTGCGGACTCTCCGTAGGTCTGCCTGAAGGCATTATGGGCAACAGTGAAGTTGGGCACCAAAACATAGGCGCAGGCAGAATCGTCGATCAGGAGATTGTCAGGATAGACAAAGGCATAGAAACCCTTTCTATACTTGAAAGTGATGTGCTAAAAAAGATTTTTGAAACTCTTGATAAGGGTGGAAACCTGCATTTTATGGGGCTTTGCAGCGACGCAGGTGTGCACGCAATGTTGCGCCATCTCTACGGAATGCTCAAAATTTGCAAATCTAAAAACTACTCAAAAGTATTCTTGCACGCCTTTACAGACGGACGTGATACGCCGCCCACAAGCGGGCTTGGCTTCATTCAAGAAGTGGAATCTGAAATGAAAAAAATCGGCGTTGGCAAAGTTGCCTCCGTGATTGGCAGATTCTGGTCTATGGATAGGGACAAGCGTTGGGACAGGGTTGAAAAAGCTTACAACTGTCTGGTCGGAAAATCAAGCCAGTCAACAGTGTCAAATGCGGAAGACGCATTTAAAAATTATTATGAAAAACCAGCCGCAAGCAACATGGTTGGAGATGAATTTATCCCCGCTACCGCCGTGCTTGAAAATGGCGCAGAAATAGGCAGAATTAAAGATGGCGATGCCGTGGTGTTCTTCAATTTTAGGGGCGACAGACCGCGCGAAATTACCAGAGCTTTTATCGACGACAATTTCAACGGCTTTGCAAGAGACGGAAAGTTGAACATATTTTTTGCCACAATGACGGAATATGAAAGCGGTCTTACGCCAAACGTGTTGTTCCCAAAACCGCCAAAGATGAAAAACATTTTGGGAGAATATATTTCAAATCTGGGCTTGGCACAGTTGCGCTGCGCTGAAACTGAAAAATTCGCACACGTTACATTCTTCTTTAACGACTATCGTGAAGAGCCTTTCAGAGGCGAAGATAGAATTCTGATAGACTCTCCAAGAGACGTTCAAACTTACGACCAAAAGCCAGAGATGAGCGCATATCCCGTTGCAGACGCTGTCGCAAAGGCGATACTTTCAAAGAAGTACGCCCTGATAGTTGTGAACTTTGCAAACGGCGACATGGTTGGGCATACGGGCAATATTCAAGCGGCAATCAAGGCGGTTGAAGCCGTTGACGAGTGTCTGGCAAAAATTGCAAAAGCCATCGACGAAACGGATGCGGCAATGCTCGTAACCGCAGATCACGGTAATAGCGACCAGCTTTTTGAGCCTGAAATCAATGAGCCTCATACCCGCCACACACTCAACCCTGTTGAAGTTGTGATTTACGGCAAAGACATGAAAGATTTGAAACTGCGCTCCGGCGGCAATTTGGGCGATGTTGCACCCACACTTCTTAATATGATGGGCTTTAAAGCACCTCAAGAAATGACGGGCAAGACTCTTTTTGAGTAATCAAATTTTCACAAAACCCAAAACTCCTTTCAAACGAAGGGAGTTTTTTTATGCAAAGTGATGCAAATATAGAAAGTAGGAAAACCCGCCCACTATGCTTATCACAACGGCAAGCTTAAAAATCATACAGATTATGCTTCCGACAAAAGTGCCCCAGCCGGCTTTGAGCGCCGATTTAAAATCTTTGCCTGTCAAAAGTTCCCCCGCTATAGCACCTATTATGGGCGCTACAAATATCATAATTATAGATGCCAAAAATATGAGCCCAATTATGAGCCCCACTATAGCCCCCAATATTCCGCCCCAGCTTGCCCCATAACGTTTTGCGCCGTAGTAGGTAAAAAAGAAATCCACAAACTGAGTCAAGATGGCAAATATGCCCGCAATGATTACAAAATCCCAAGAATAAAAATCAGGATAAATTAGTTTGAAGCCCAGAACTGCCGCAAAGGCTGATATTGTGCTGGGCAAAACAGGTATAATAACGCCCAGCATAGACACCAAAAAAACTAGGCTTACAAGCGTCAATATAAATACATACAAAAAAATTTCCATGCCGATAATTAGAAAATATTGCGCAAAAATTTCAAACAAAAAGACCGCACTTTTAAGTGCGGTCTTAGGCAAATATTTTTAAGGTATTACTCTTTTGAAGTATCGTCTTTCCAAGCAAAGAAGAAGAAGGCAAAAGCGGCTATTGATATGGCAACTTCAATCATAAATACGTTCTTCCAATCTACAACCACAAGGGGTTCAACACCAGACGTATTTGCGCCAATCAGGTAACCTGTCAGATATGCGCCTATATACTGGGCGACGCCAAATACCATCAAAAACAAAAAGCCCTGCGCTTGCGCCTGCAAATCTTTGGGCGCTTTTTTGCTGACATAAATTTGACCAGCAACAAAAAAGAAACCAAATATTATGCCGTGAACGGCGATTGCAAGATATGTGAATGCATGACTTTCGCCGCCAAAGAAGCATGAAATATAACGAACAATCATCGCGGCTATACCCATCAAAATTGTGTTTTTAAGGCCAAACTTTTTAATGGCAAAAGGTAAAAGCACTATAAAGAGCATTTCCGAAATCTGACCTATAGACATCGTAAGCGTGATTGATTTTATGCCCACAGAGCCAAGATACATACCGAAGAATAACCAGTAGATAACAAAGGCAAGCATCACCAAGCAAGAACCTATGATGAACATAGCAAAATTTTTATCCTTCATGAGCTTGAAAGACTCAAGCCCCATTGCGTCTGTGATAGACATGGGCTTGCCTTTTGCCGGAGGAGGCGTCTTGGGCAAAGTAAGCGCAAGTAGCGTTGCAAGCACCGCAACAGCTGCACCGCAATAAAGCGGTATATTTGTGCCGTCAATATTTTTGTCAAGAATGTGGGTTGAAAACAGCGCAAAAACTGCGGCACAAACCCAACCGATAGAACCAAACACTCTTATTGAGGGAAATGCCTCAGCAGTGCTGTTGGTAATGGCAATGGAACTTGTAAGACCCCAAGTTGGCATATAGAAAAACATAGCCAAAAGCATGCAGACAAAAATCATTGTGTGATCCGAAACGGATGCCGCCAAAGCAAGGAAAATCGCCACGCAAAAATTCAATATAAACAAAACTTTTTCGCTGTTTAAAAAACGGTCTGCAACCATGCCGACAAGAGGCGAAAGAAGCATGCCTATAGACATAGTGCTCATGATAGTTGCAATCATAAGCGTGCTTGCGCCTATCTTGCTTAGATAATCTGATAACTGAGGGAAGAACGCCGCAAGCAACATAAATTGCAAGAACATCATCGCACTGAGTTGTATTCGTTTTGTAGTGGACATAGTTTTCCTTAATTGTTGATTTATTGATTAAAATTCAAAGTGCCAATAAGTATGGCTGAATTTTGAAGAAATTTCCATAAAATTTTTTAGATAATTAAAGTGTCAACAAATACGCTTCCAAATCTTTAAGTTCCTCATCGGTCAAATCCGAAGTGTGTCCATGTTTGTCGGAAGTGTTGAATTTTTTTAACACATCAAAAAGCGTCCTTGCACGACCGTCGTAAAGATATGGGGCGGTACGCCATATTTCAATCAGAGTTGGCGTATCAAAAGAAGTTTCAGCATACTCGTCCAAACCCGTGCCAACGTTGTGCAAGAGCATATCTGTATAGTATTCTCCTGAATGGCATTGCGAGCATTTTGCCACTTCAAAAATAATTTCACCATTTTTTGCGCTTTCCGAAAGAGAACCATCACGCCCAAGATAAGGGCTTGATACGGGTTTTAAAGATTTTAAATAAGCATCAATAGCCACTGCGTCGGCTTCAGGCCTTTCAACAAACTGTATAAACCTTAAGCCTTTGCGTACGGCAGTCTCGGCATTTTTGCGTATGCCCGTAATCATGCTTGGCGGCGTAAAGTGCGCAAAAAGCAAAGATTTTGACTGCTTGGGATTGCCTATGCCGTCGTTCATCAAATCCCAATTAAGGGCGTCGGAGCGCACTTCGGTATGGCAAGTAGAGCATGAAAGCCACTTCTGAAAACAAAATGCGCCGTCATGAAAATACAAATCGCCCTTGCGAATCAGCGTCATTTCTTCATTACCGCCTATATCTATGAAAGAATTTTTTTTGACGTCCTGCGGGTCTATTTTTGCAATCTTATCAGAGTAATAAAGAGGCGTGTAAATTTTATAATCTGCCGAGTACGCCAAATATCTTGGCGCAAAACCACCCACGGCGATGCGAGTGCGCATATCGAATAAAAACGATAAATCATTTTCTGGATCGCTCGCCGTTGGGGTGCTGCGCACGGCAGTTTTCCCGCCCAATACGTCGTCCAATTTTTTGTGCAGCTTATCCCTGTCTATCACCGATACTTCATGCGTCCCAGACTGCGCCACCGCAAGGGTTTTGCCGTCCGGAGAAATTGCAATCCCATACGGGCCCGCCGCACCAAGATCAATGTTATCCAACAAGAAAGCCGCATAAAATTTATCATGCTCCGCATCTATGACGCATATTGCGTTTGTGTTCACCCAACCTCTTTCAACCTGAGAAGTTGGCACATTAAAACGTGCTATAACAGCACTTGCGTAAAGCCACATCCCATCCGGACTTAAAACTATTTTGTGAGTGTTGATAGAACCGTTTGGCAAATTTATAGTTGAAATATTTTTTAAAGTTTCGGCGTCTAAAACTGAAATTGCAGCCCCGATGTTTTCTTCATACAAGCCGCCCTTCGACTCTGGCAAAAGATTTAGCACGTAAAGCTTTTTAGCATCTTTTGAAAGTACCTGACTAAAAGGCTCTCTAATTGCTTTGCCCAAAGAAACGGTTTTACCTGAATCAATATTAATTTTTTTAATCTCAGCCGTAAATTGGTTTAGTATATATATATGTTTTTTGTCCGCAGACAAAAGAGGCGCACGGGGCATGTGCCCGACATAAAAACTATTAATAACTTTACCGCTTTTCAAATCCACTTTTTCAAGCAGACCTTCAGGCTTTGCTATTGTTACAAACGCCGTATCTCCCAAAATTTCCACACCTGAAGGATGTCCTGAAAGCGTTATGGATTTTTCAAGCACATCATTTTTTATGACAAGCAATTTGTCGCCCGTTCTTGCTGTTACAACAAAAGAATCCTGACCGTAATTTTTGATAACTTCAGGGCTGAGATAATCAGCCTCATAAGCCGGTATGTCATTATAGACGCCGTTTTCCGACATTGCGGGAAACGCATTTTTCATGGCAAAAAAAATCAACACCAAAAATATTCCAAACCTATGCGACATAATTCTCATCGAGTATTTTAATTTAACCAGAACATTACAAGCACATTTTAAATTTCTATCGATACCGGGCAATGGTCGGAGCCCAAAACATCGTCATGGATTTTTGCGTCCTTCACCAATGCGGAAGCCTTCAAGCTGGATAAAAAATAATCTATCCTCCACCCCACATTTCTCTCACGAGCGGCGCTTCGATAGCTCCACCAAGTATATTGTTCTTTTTGAGGGTTAAAACTGCGCCAAGTATCCACAAAACCCGCAGATAACAGTTTAGAAAAACTCTCCCTTTCTTCGTCCGTAAAGCCTGCGCTAAAATGGTTTGATTCAGGATTTTTCAAATCAATATCATTGTGCGCAACATTCAAATCTCCACATACAAAAAGCGGTTTGGCATTTGCCAAATTTTTAAGATACTTTCTAAAATCTGCATCAAAATTTTCACATCTGTATTTGAGGCGCTCAAGCTCGCTTTTTGAATTTGGCACATAGACTGTAACCAAATTAAATTCTCCAAAATCTGCGCATATTATGCGGCCTTCTTCGGGGTGATTTTCAAGCAGAATATTGCGAACATCAAAAGGCTCTCTATTTGTAAATATTGCAGTACCCGAGTAGCCCTTTTTTTCTGCGGCATAAAAATATTTGTATTTGAACGGCAAATCAAGATTGACTGTGTCTGGCAGAGAAATTTTTGTCTCTTGCAGACACAAAATATCCGGAGCTTTGTCTGCCACAAACTCGTAAAAATTCTTTTTTAACACGGCCCTTAAACCGTTTACATTCCATGAGAAAATTTTCATTGTAATAATTTTGATACTGTTTCAAAAAATGCGTCTGAATTGGAAATATCGGTGAGTCCGGAAAACAAATCGTCAAAGAGTTTTCTTTTCTCAGACTGAAGTTTGCGCACACGTTCCTCAACCGTACCTTCCGCAATCATTCTATATACGAACACATCGCCGCTTCTGCCGATTCTGTGCACCCTGTCTATCGCCTGTTCTTCAACCGCCGGATTCCACCAAGGATCCATAAAAAATACATAATCTGCCGAACTTAAGGTAATACCCGTGCCGCCTGCGCGCAAGCTCACCAAAATAAGTGCTTCTTTTGCGGCATTTTGAAAGCTAGATACCGGTTTAGACCTGTCTTTTGTCTGCCCCGTCAGTTCATAGATGGGCAAATCTGAAATTCTAGATTTTACAAAGTTCTTAACCCTTGAAAGCAAAGACGTAAACTGGCTGAATACCAAAATCTTTTTTCCACTCAAGGCAAGCTCCTCAATCTTATCTAAAAGCACGGAAATTTTGCCGCTAGACAAATGGTCTTCACTGTCAAACCAAGGCAAAAGCGCCGCATCGCAAGCAGCCTGGCGCAGCCTTGTAATGAGGGAGAGTATGTGTATTCTGTTTTGCTGCATTTTAGATTTGTCTGCGCCTTCCGCCACAAGCATTTCTTTTGCCTTATGCATGATTTTATCATACTCATTGCTCTGCAACTGGGTTAGCGGACAAGCCAAATCTACGTAGATTTTTTCAGGCAATTCAGCCGCAACTTCAGATTTCATACGCCTTAAAACGAATGGGGAAATTTGCTTTCTCAAAATCTGCAAAGCGTTTTCGTTTGTCAGCAAGAAATTTTCAAACACCGCCCTAGAACCCAGAAGCCCAGGCATAATCCACCTGAATATTGTCCACAAATCCAAAGCCCTATTTTCAAGAGGCGTACCTGTGAGCGCAATCTTGCGCTTTGCGGCTATGCCCATGCAGGCAATGGTTGTCTTTGATTCAGGATTTTTTATGAACTGCGCTTCGTCCAAAATTGCCAAATCAAAAATTATAGATTCCAACGCTTCTTTGTTGCGCCTCAACTGCGTATAACTTGCAACCCAAAATCTGCCGTCTTTAAAATTCGACTCAGAATTAAACGCCTTTGCTTCTATATGCGGATAAAATTTCTTAACTTCGGAAATCCAAACAGGTATTACGCTTGCTGGGCAAACTATCAAAAATTGTCCGCCCTTATCCCACAATTTTGCAATCATGCTCAAGCTTTGTACAGTTTTGCCAAGCCCCATTTCGTCGGCAAGCAAGGCATTACAGCCGAATGAAAATATGCGCTCCAACCATGCAAGACCCATGCGCTGATAGTTGCGTAAAAACTCCGGGAAAATTTCTTTTTCAATATCTGCAAATGGCTTCTTGGAAAGCATTGCTTTGCGCCACTTTGCCAAAGCCGGAGAAAGCTTCAAACTCTCGGGCATATCAAAGAGAGTCAATAGCATATAGCGTGGTATTTTTCCGCTTGAAATTTCTCTTGCCCTTTCAATGTGGCGTATAAAATTTTCGTCATTTTCATTAACGCGCACTATGCCATAATTCGCCAATATTCGAGGCGCACCCGCCAAACCAAAAATTTTTGAGAGCTCATCTTGCGCCAGATTTTTATCGCCAATAGTGGCGCTCCAAGAAAATTCAAAACTCCCCAAAGAGTCTTCTTTGGCGGAAGAATTAAGCTTTATATTGCGCTCACCCAACTTGAGCAAATCTACGCCGTCTCCCTTTTTTATCGTAAAAAACTCCTCCCACTTGGGTAGAGTTTTTGACACAAAATTTGGTATCTGCGCAAAATCATCAAGCTTAAAATTTTCTCTTTCAAACTTGAAATTGCTCTTCCTTGTGAGGGTTGTAAGTTTGATTAGCCTTTCACGCTCCGAATCGTTGAGCTTTGTTGTCTCCAAAGAATTTGCGCCAAATACACGCTTCATGCCTGCGGGCGTTTTCCAAAGGGCGGTAAATGCTAATGCGCTGGGTTTTATGGAAAAATGCAGCACAATTTCCATCGCCAAGGGCTTTGGTATTTCAACTTCTATTGTTTGCTGCGGTGTTTCTGTCTCTTGAATTTCAGGTTCAGACGGCTTTGCTTCAGGTTTTGATTTAAGCTCAAAGGCTTCAAAATCCGCCCAGGCATAAAGTTCCTCACAGACAAGCTCCTCTATTTCATAAAGACCCGCCACAGCTATTGCGCCTGCCAAGATTTTATTTTCGCAAGAGCTTCTGAAAGAAAAAGCCCCCTCCAAATATTCAATTATGGAATAAGCTTCAGATTCATCTGCAAGCTTTACTTGCACCAACGCTTCCAAAAAAGTGATGTCCACATTTTTTACCGAAAAAGACGTATAAAGCGCCCTTCCCATCTCCAGCATTTCGGCGGAAAATGCAGATTCCCAGCCAGAGCAGATGCGCTCAAACCACTCTACAAGCTCGGTCTGAGAATACGTACGCTTTGCTGAACGCCTATCCAACATTTATAGCGCCTTTGCCCTTTCTTTAATTGCCCAATCATAAACTTCCATATATTTTTTTGCGGACTGTTTCCAAGAAAAGTCTTTCTGCATGGCGTTTTGGCGAAGCTTGGAAATATCGCCCTGCCTGTCATACCAAGTTGCGCAAGCCCAGCCCATCGTATTGTATAACGCTTCACACGTGGCATCGTTAAATAAAAACCCCGTGCCTTTGCCCGTATTTTGGTCATACTGCTCGACAGAATCTGCAAGTCCGCCCGTAGAACGCACGATAGGCAAAGTGCCATACGCCATAGAATACATCTGATTTAGACCGCAAGGCTCAAACCTGCTTGGCATGATAAAAAAGTCGCTACCTGATTCTATAAGATGTGAAAGCGCATTATCATAGCCTATATGCACCGCAAACTTACCTCGCAAGGTGTTGGATAAATTGTTGAAAGCGCCTTCAAGCCATCTTTCTCCAGATCCCAAAAGGGCAATCTGAATTTTCATATTTTCAAAAAGCGGATGTGTGATATGCGCAAGCAAATCTAAACCCTTTTGGTCAAACAAACGTGCTATCACGCCAAAAAGAGGGATATTTGCGTTGACCTCCAAACCCATGCGTTTCTGCAAAGCCTGCTTGCAAACCGCCTTTCCCGATATGTCTTTATTTGTAAAATTCTGCGGAATAAATTTATCGGTCTTCGGATTCCATTCGTCCAAATCAACGCCGTTTAAAATCCCGACTAAGTCTGCGGATTTAAACCTTACAATGCCGTCCAAACCGCAGCCGTAGGCGGAGGTCTGAATTTCTTTTGCGTAAGTTGGGCTTACTGTGGTGAATTTTGTTGAATTATAAATTGCGCCCTTAAGCATATTTATAGCCCCGTAAGACTCATAATTATCCGCTCTGCAAATTTCGCTAAAAGGCAACCCAGCATAGTTCAGTATGCCGGAATTTACAACACCTTGATGCTGCATATTATGTATCGTAAATATACTTGCCGCCCTACCTATCGGCGTATGCTTCAAAGTTGTGTTGAGATATGCAGGCACAAAACCCGTTGTCCAATCGTGGCAATGTATGATGTCTGGCTGCCAGTTTATAGAGCGGCAAAAATCTAAAGCCGCCTTACTCATGAAGGTAAAACGTGCGTCATTGTCGTTATTTTCATAGATTGAAGCTCTATCAAAATACTTGTTAAACTCTAGAAAATGCGCCGTTGCCTTGCCTAATGGTGTTTCCCAAACACAGCAATATTCCTCTATGCCAAGCCCCATGTGAACCCCCATGAAACCCAAGGTCTGCTTTAATTTTGCGGGGCGTTTCATTGTGGAATGCAGAGGTGTAAACACTTTAACCTCATGCCCATTTGCGGCAAATTCCTTGCTCAAAGAAGAAACCATGTCGGCTAAACCGCCGACCTTTGAATACGGAGCGCACTCCGGAGATATCATTAAAATTTTCATAACTTGGATGTGATTAACTTTACATTATCACAGAAAACACCGCCTGATTGCAAATGTTTTTTGGCATTGAATTTGAAACTCTGTTATTGCCTTATCATTATTAAACCTCATAATTACTAAGCTTTAAAATGAAGCTGTCTGATTTAGATTTTCACCTTCCGCCAGACGCAATCGCTCAATACCCAAGCGATAAGCGTGATGAATCTAAACTGCTGGCGGTAGAGCGTTCTTCCGGGAAAATTTCAGATTTGCTCTTTAAAGATTTGGACTGCCTTCTTACACAAAAACACAACATATTTAGAAATAATGTGTCCGTATTAAAGGCGAGAATTTTTGCCCAGAAAGAAACCAAAGGTTTGGTGGAATGCCTTTTGTTGACGCCAAAGCAAAGTAACGTGTGGGTTTGTATGCTGCGCCCCGCAAAGCGTCTGAAGATAGGCTCAAGCTTTGGCGTGGAAAATTTTTTCACCGCAAAAATTTTGGAGAAAAATTCAGATGCGACAGCTCTTGTTGAATTTTTCCCAAATGGCAATTTGAGCGTTCCAGAACTTGCGGAAAAAATCGGAGTTGCCCCGCTTCCACCTTATATCAAAAGAGACCAGAAGAATCCTCTTTATGATAAAACTTTGGATAATGAGCGCTATGAAACGGTGTACGCCTCTGCTCAAAAACGTTTTGCCGCCGCCGCTCCAACGGCGGGTCTGCATTTCACAAAAGAGCTGGAGAATTCTCTTTGCAGCGCAGGACACAAGTTTTACGACATTACTTTAAATGTTGGTATAGGCACTTTTCAACCAATCAAGTGCGACTCTGTTGAAGAGCATAAAATGCACTCTGAAATTTATGAAATTTCCAAGCCTACCCAAGAAGCCTGCATGGATAAAAGCGTCAAGCGTCTTGGTGTTGGCACAACCACAGTAAGGGCACTTGAAGACTTCTTGCGAAAAACAAAAAACACTTCATACATGCCCCACAATACTTATACCGACAGCGCAAATCTTTTTATTTATCCTCCTCAAGAAATAACTTGTATAGACAGCCTAATAACAAACTTTCATCTGCCAAACTCCACCCTTCTTTGTATGGTTGCAACTTTTTTGAGCCCGCAAGACGCACACGCCTTAAACAAGCTCAAAGAAGTTTACAAACACGCACTTTCAAAAGACTACAAGTTCTTCTCTTACGGAGACGCCATGATTGTCTTTTAAAGAATCCGACATTTTGATATCACGCCAGACAAAGTTACAACAGCTTCGTTAAATTGATTTCTATCACGAAAGCCGAGGCTATTAATCCGCACAAATAATTAAAACCGCATTCTTACTAATATTTGCCGCGTAATTTGTTTGGGGATTTGTACAACCTGTCTTGAATAAATTTTTCCAACCGCAGAAGTTGGTAATCTGTGCGTTCCGCAAGTAAAGCCTCTATCTGTTCAAGAAAATAGTCTGGGGAATAATTTGCCGTTTCCAGAAGATGCATTTTTAGAGCTTCTTTATGCAGACGTATGTAAGCTTTTTTTTCTTCGCCCTTTTCTGCAATTCCATTTGAAACATGCCCCATAATTTTGCCCGTGTAAAAACAATTTCTGACATATTGGTCAGACCTGCCCAATAGATTGCCGGCTTCTTTAGGGCTGAACCATTGTTGATGCTTTGGAAACATACTTTCAAAATGGTCGTACGGATTTTCATGACTCCCCATGGAGGATATATTTGCTGCTCTCATAAATTATTGTATTGAATTTTTTATACTTTTAAATAATAATTATTGTTAGAAATATAATAAAATAATATTTAATGTTTATTACTAATGTCAATAAAAAAGTGAAAAAATTACATTTTATGCCATTTAATTGCAAAAATAAAGAAGGTAAGGAATTTTCATCAAGATTTAAAATACTGATGACACGCAGAAATTTAACTTTGAAAGATATTGCAAAATCGACAGGCAACGCAATATCTACGGTCAGCACTTGGAAGAATGGACGCATACCAAAAAATATAAAAACACGTTTTCTTCTGGCTGATACATTTAAAGTTAGCGTGGAATATTTGTTTGGAAGCATAATATTCAGCAATGAAAATCATGAAGAATATATCTGCAAAACCCGTGCCGATATCGTAAATTTGGTGGAAGAAAGAGTTGAAAAAATAACTTCTCCCGACGAAATCAACCGCATTTGCGTGGATTTGCAGGAATACTTTTCTAAACGCCGTGTGGGGACATTATCTTAAAGTACGGCAAACTGCGTAACTTTTATTGAACTAAAAAAGCAAAACCTGCGCCGCAGCCGAATAGGTGCGGTATAGCACATATTCGGCTAAGTTTTATTATCCCAAAAGTTTTTCCCAAGAAGCAATAGCTTTGCAAATTTGTTTTTTGCCCGGCATGCCGCATTTTTCACGCATAGAAAACGCCCTGTCCAAATCAAAAACTTTGCGCCAATTTTTGTCCGCCTTTGGGCAGACCTTTAAAACAACTTTGTCTGCAAGTTTATCAATGGGTGTATCTGTATCTTCCGAAATTGCGACAAGCTCACCGACCATGTGATGCGCCTGCCTAAAAGGCACGCCCTGCATGACAAAATAGTCCGCCAAATCTGTCGCCAACAATAGAGGGTCTGAAACTGCAAGAGCACATTTTTCCTTATTAAAAACCATACCTTCAAGCGCACTTGCGGCAACATCCAACATTATGCAGACCTGCCCAAAAGAATCAAACACAGGTGGTTTGTCTTCCTGCAAGTCTCTATTATAGGTTAAAGGCAAACCCTTCACCAATGTATAAATAGTGTTCATATTGCCTATGAGTCTGGCGGATTTGCCTCTCAAAAGCTCAAAAGCGTCGGGATTTTTTTTCTGAGGCATCAAAGAAGAACCCGTGGTGAAAGCATCAGAAAGTTTCACAAAGGCAAACTCTGCGCTGTTCCACAAAATCACGTCTTCACTCAGCCTAGACAAATGTATGCCGACCGTTGCACAAGCGGAACAAAATTCTAAAAACGAATCTCTATCGGCGACAGCATCCATGCTGTTTGAAGTGATACGCGGTTTGCCGTCTTCATCTAAAAAGCCCAGCAGAGAGGCGGAGTATTCCCTGTCTATGCCCAGCGTAGTACCTGCTATTGCGCCAGAGCCAAGCGGACAAACATTTGCGCCCTCATGCACAAATGAAAAACGCTCAAAATCACGAGCAAACATTTCTGTCCAAGCGAGAATATGATGTGCTGCGCTGACAGGCTGCGCCCTCTGCAAATGGGTGTATCCTGGGATATAAACATCTTTATTGTTATCTGCGCATTTAATCAAAATCTTCATCAAGTTATTGATTTTTTCAAGCACTTCATCGCAAGCAGATTTAAAAAACAAGCGCATATCTGTTGCAACTTGGTCATTGCGGCTTCTGGCAGTATGGAGTTTTGCGGCGGCTGGGGCAATTTTTGTCAAGGCTTGTTCAATATTCATGTGGACATCTTCAAGCTCTTTACTCCACTGAAATTTACCGTTTTCAATTTCCTTTAAAATTTTATCCAGGCCATGGCAAATTTCTTCACATTCGTCGGCGTTAATAATGCCGCACTTTGAAAGCATCATTGCCTGCGCCTTAGAGCCTTTGATGTCGAAACACGCCAAGGCTTTGTCAAAAGAGACAGACTCGCTAAACTCCAACATCAAACTGCTTGGAGAAGCCTTGAAACGCCCCCCCCAACTTGCCTGCGCAACTTTGCTATTATTCTTTTTGCTCATAACTTCATAGTGTATTTGGCAACTTTATTTACAAGCAGATAATAAAGATACTCAAAATTTTCCATGGATTAAAATTGAATGATTCAAAATAATAAAATTGCGAACACTTAAAGATAATCCCCGCCCACTTCCGACAATCACAATCTCTGTGAGTCGGAAAAAAAGCGAAAGACGCGAGCTTTAACCTCCGATTTAAGTGGGGGTACATGAAAATACGCCTGATGCTACGTTTGCTTCGTAAATCTGACTGAGGATGTAGCTCTGCTACAATCCTCACCCAGCTCCACTTCGCAAGCCTCGCCTGAGTCGCATTTTGATGCGCCCCAATTAAAGTGTATGTTATGTTCGTACTCAAAATTATTTGTTAAAGCAGCCCGAAGCAACTAAGGCTAGAGCTTAAGAGGAATAAATGAACTGGGCTATCTAAAATCCAAATAAAAAGGGACTATCTTAAAGATAATCCCCACCCAGTTTCGGCAATCACAAGCTCTGTGAACCGGGAAAAAAGCGAAAGACTCGAGCGTTAGCCGACGATGCAAGCGGTGAGGGCAAGGAAACGTACTAATGTACGTGCCCGCAGCCTGAGTCCCGCAGCAGCTAAGGCTAGAGCCGAGAGGAATAAAAAATGAGCTATCTAAATCCAATAAAAAAGGGACTACCTTAAAGATAATCTCTGCTCATTTTTTATTCCGGTCTTTCGCTTTTTTTTAGTGGGCGTATTGGGTGATGAATAGCAAGTTTGATAGGTTTCTTATGCGTCTGGACGATTCTTGCAGGCCGCCTATGCGCGCCCTTGCAAGCCAGATTTGCTCATAATGACCAACCAGAACCTTCAAGTTTCTGCGGGAGATGTTGGAAGAAAGCGCAGGATCATTTTTTGCCCTATGTATGGCAAATGAAATCATATCCAACGCCAACCTGATTTCCGCAATGCAAATTTGCCCATCCGGAGATTGCGGCGTAGATTTGGAAAGGTATTCCGCAGATTCCTTCAAGAGAGTTTCCATGGTTTCCAACTCGATAAAATGAGGATGTTTTAGAATTTCTTTGATATGGGCGTTGTCGGCAAAAAATATTTTGTTGTAGTAACATTGTAAAATATTTTCAGGGTCTAACTTTCCGAGTTTAATGAGAGACGTTGCAAAATTGCGTGAAGCATCTCTGAACACAAATACGCTGAGAGCGTCTATGAGTTCGGAATCGCTCATCCTGAGTTTTGCGCCCCAAGAGGCGTTTGCCGCACAGACTATGGCAGGGTACATTCCGCAAAAAGGCTGATGATTGCCGTTGTCTCCCCAGTTTGTGAGCAACATGCCGTCGCCACCGTGAAGTTTTGCATTTTTGCAGGCGTTGGAAATATTCTCCAACATATTTACCATTCTGAAACCAAAGCTGTTCCAAGTAGATGTGCCTGGAGCTACCAAAAATTTAAGGCCCAAAGACTGCATATATTTGCACTGCGCCTCAAAAGGATGGTTATAGTCATAACCCCAGATTATCGGAGTTACGCCTTCCGGGATAGACTTTGCATACTCAGGGCTTTGCATTATAACATCCGCCCAAAAGTACATTTTCTTGTTATACTTGCGACAAATTTTTGCCAAGCCGTTTAAGTGCTCAAGATAAATTTTGTATTTTCCGCCCTCTCTTTCAGAGCGCTCTTTACTGCGGCCAAGACCAAGTTCCCAAGGCTCGTCGCAGCCCACATTTATTTTATTGCTGGAAAAATTTGGCAATAGCTGCTCATAAATAGAATCAACAAATTCCAACGCTTTATCATCGGGGTAAAGAGTGGTCGGAAATTTGCGGACATTGCCCATGGGATCTACAAACGGCGCTTTGGATTCCGCCAAATGCTGATATTCAGGGAATCTCAGCCATCTTTCAAGATGCCCAAGGCTGTTGAAATTTGCGACAAGCTCAATACCTGCTGTTTTGCACATCTCATCAAGCGCCTTGTATTCTTGCGAAGTTATTGGAGAGGAATTTCCCCAAACTATCTCATGCCCCGGGAAGGCGTAAGTATGCTCTGTATAAAGCTCAAGCCTGTTATATTTAAAGAGCGCCAACATATCTATAAGATACGCCAAAGTCTGCATAGTTGGCACTTTGCAACGGCTTATATCCAGCATGAAACCGCGCACATCCAAGTCAGGTTTATCGTGTATTTCAAGATATGGATAACCCAGTTTATCAACCTGAATTGAAAGCTGCCTTAACGTCTGAAAAGCAAGCTTTGCCGCAGCCTCAGAACCTGCAAGTATAGAGATACCAAAATCCCCTATCGACAAGGAATATTCTTCTTTAAGATAGCCCTCGTAGGGGCAGACACAGACTAGATTTTCGCCCACGGGAAGACCCAATTTGTCATGAGAAAATTTGGCTCTGTCCAAAGGCAAAAAGCCCTCCAAAAATTTACATGATTTTGGTTCTGGAAGAATTAAATATTTTTGATGCATATATTATTAAAATGTGTGGATAAACAAGCCCGAGCGCAATTTTGGTTCAAACCAAGTGCTCTTTGGGGGCATGATTTTGCCGGCGTCGGCAATGTCTGTAAGCTGGTCTATGGTTACGGGGTGCATACTGAAAGCAACCGCAAACAAGCCTGAATCTACCTGTTTTTCAAGCTCCGCAGTGCCTTTGATACCGCCGACAAAATCTATGCGCTCATCAACGCGCGGATCCCCAATACCGAGCAGGGGCGACAAAACTTTGTCTTGCAATAAAGACACATCCAACCTTGTAACTTCATCAAGAGAATTGGTATCGTTAAATTTAAGTGTGTACCATTTTGAATCAAGATACATGCAGACTTCCGTAGGTTTTGCGGGGTCTTTTTTACCGTCTGCAGAAACTTCACATACTTTTGAAAGCGCATCCAAAAATTCTTTTTGAGTTTTACCGTTTAAGTCTTTAACCAGCCTATTGTAAGGCAGAATGTTGAGCTGACCTGCCGGAAATATTGTTGCCAAAAACCAGTTGTAATTTTCATCGCCCGTGTGGTTGGGGTTTGCCGCCTTGAGCTCTCTGGCGCAACGAGCGTTGCTTGCACTTCTGTGGTGTCCATCGGCGACATAGGCAAATTTGATATCGCCGCAAATTTTAACAATCTCAGCGATTTTTGCGTCATCCGTGATGCGCCAAACCGTATGGCGTATGCCGTCGTCGGCGACAAAGTCAAAAATTGCGTCTTTGTCGTTTTTATCTTCCACAATTTTGTCCAAGGGCGAGCCGTCCTTAACAGTCAGAAATACTGGGCCCGTATTTACCTTCAAAGTTTTTGTGAGCGTGTATCTGTCAGTTTCTTTTGCGGCACGGGTTTTTTCATGTTTTTTGATGATGTCGTCATCATAATCTTGCGCAGAACAAGTTGCCACCAAACCCGTCTGGGAGAATTTGCCCATAACTTGCCTATACAGATATAAATACGGCTTGTCTTCACGCACCAAATTGCCTGCGTCAACAAGCTTGTTGAAATTTTCATTGGCGTGACGATAAACCTCAGGACTATAAGGGTCTGTACCCAAAGGAAGCTCTATTTCAGAACGCACAACACGCATGAAACTCAAGGGTTTACCTTCCGCCTGAGCGCTAGCCTGCTCAAAATTAACGACATCATAGGGTAAACTTGCAATGTCTTTTGCTTTATCTGATTTTGGAACTAAACCTTTAAATGCTCTTATTTTCATATCAGCTAATTAGCTCATATTTTCTTCAAACTTGCAAGTTCCATTAAGTCTTTTGATGAAATTCTTTACTTGAAAATTTACTTTCTTGTGGCATATTTTGATTCCATGAAAAATTCAAACAAATATAAAATACGCAAGGCGGGCTGTGCCGCCTCATTGGTTAAATTTTGTTTACTCTTACTTGTTATAATTGTCGTAACATTTTACTTTGCGGGCGGTTTCATGGTATCTTCAGCCGTAACAAAGGGTGCGGAATATTTCGGGATTAAAGCGGGTCTTGGTTCTTTTGTGCTTAATCCATTTTCTCAGGTGGTAACAGTTGGGGATTTTTACGTTAAAAACCCCGAAGGTTACACGGACAACAATCTGATAGCTGTCAAAAAATTCCACATAGATACGGATTTGGATACAAGCATTTTCACATCTCGCAAGGTTAAGATTGATACCGTGCAAGTTGAGGGGCTCGATCTTACTTTGGAAGGCAACTATACCCTGCTTAAACGCAGAACAAATATTGACGATTTGCTTGAAAAATTAAACAAAGTAAAAAAGACGGAAACCGAAAAACCTGCGCCCACCGCCGATGGAGAAGATGTTCCGCCAATGAAGTTCATAATAGATGAGCTTGTTGTGCAAGATTGTCAGGTCAGGGGTGTAATAAATGGCAATGCGGTCTTGGTCAAAGTGCCATCTTTCACGATGAAAGAATTGGGTAAAAAAGAAGATGGGCTTACCGCAACGGAACTTTCAATAGCAATCACCAACGAGCTGTTGTCCAGAGTTGTAGTGCCAGTTCTTGAAGGCGCAATCAAAGGTGCAGTGCAAGGCGCATCTAAAGGTGAAGAAGCCGGCAAATCCGCCACTGAGGGCATACAAAATGCCGTAAAAAGCATTTTTGGAAATTAGTTTTCTTGTAGCATTAAAAAACCACAATGCGTGTTCAAAACAAAAGACACATTGTGGTTTTTTTGTATTCTTTTCTGCAAAATAATTGCCAGATAAAAAATTCGGCAAATCAAAAAAAACACAAACTTTTTTGCTAAAGTTTGTGTTTCAATAATCCCAGCTTATTTAACGCTTTGACGTATTTGCATCACGCAGAAACACACGTCTGATGGCTTCAAGATATGCGTAACCGTAATGCATATCGGGCTCAAGATAGCTGCCCTCTGTCCATTCATTCCAAGAGTTTATGGTGATTAGTTTGGGACCGTTGGGATAGTGTTTAAGAGTCCAATCTTTTGCTTTTTGCAGAAAGCCTTCAAAGAGTGCTGGGCCTGTACGCATGACCATTGGTGTCATACGGCTGGCGGGATAG
Organism: Opitutales bacterium; assembly: GCA_031553045.1. Classification (GTDB taxonomy): domain Bacteria; phylum Verrucomicrobiota; class Verrucomicrobiia; order Opitutales; family Intestinicryptomonadaceae; genus CALXQW01. Next base: position 36,465 of record JAVBLZ010000017.1, read on the forward strand.
CGGGGGTTATTGTCCCAACCTATTGAAACGTGGGCGTAGAAATTCTGTTTCTTAAACTCGCTTTGCAGAGAGTCCCATTTTCTTACGTTCCAATCTCCCCAGTCTTTGTAGTCTTCGCCGTTTGCAGAGCGATAATGTATCCATTGATAACTCGTAAAACTGTCAACACCCACAAAATCTACGATTTTGGCGGAAGTCGGCGTTGCGTCGCCAGGTACGCCTTGCAGACCTTTGGGCATATTCCAGCACATAGTTTGGATGTGCACGCCGGGCAGACCTGCTTTCTTTGCGACATCATTCATATATTGCAAACCGGCTTTTGCATTTTCCACGCCGCCTATGCCTTTGATAAATGTGCCAAGTTCATAAATGCTGAACACAGGTTTGCCATCTATCTTATAGTAGTTTGGCTGTGTAAAATATTGGCTTACCATTCTGTCTGAAATCTTTTTAAATTCAGGCAAATCTAAGGCGGCGGGCCATATTGCTTTGTCCGTATGTTTGTATGGCACTTTGTTGTCCCAAATATCTACGACGTCATGATTTGCCCACATGATAAAAAATTTCATCTTGTCTGTTTTTAAATCTACAAAACGGTTGACTGCGGCTTCCAAGAAGGGTTTGCCGCCGTACCAGTACCAATCAAAGATGAATACATTTACGCCATATTCGCTGGCGGTGTTGATGCGCCAAGTCATACCTTCCACGCTGGATTCATCGTCATAGCCCATGACAGGTATTTTTGGCTGGTCGTGCCCTATGAATTTTGGCGTTGCCTCATACACATTTTGCCATTCAGCCTTTCCATCTTTGAAAATTCCGAGCTCCTGCCAGCGAGGGTCGGGATGATAAGCCGGCCAATAGTATGCGGCTATATCAAACTCTTGCGCCGCAATGGCCTGCGAGGCAAACAATACTGAAGTAAGCAATGCTTTTATTGTATATTTTTTCATAATAATTTCCTTTTAAATATGTTTTAGTTCTTTTTTTCTTTAAAGACCTTTTTGACCGCTTCAAGATAAGCCCAGCCGTGCGTTTTATCCGGCTCTAAATAGCCGCCTTCCGTCCATTCATTCCAGGAATTTATGGTGATTAGCTTTGTGCCTTTTGTATGGTGCTTATCAGTCCAATCTTTTGCGGCGTACAAGAACTTTTCAAAATCTGCGGGGTTGCTTTGCATGACCATTGGCCTGCGCACAGGATAGCGTGGGTTATTGTCCCACCCTATTGTTACATGACAATAATAGGGTTTAGTGAGCTCATTTTGCAATGCGTCCCAATTTTTGACATTCCAGCCGCCCCAATCCGCATATTTTTCGTCGGCGGGGGCACGGTAATGCACCCACTGATAACTTGTGAAGCTATCTATGCCTATAAGCTCCGCAATTTCAGGAGAGATTACGCCATCGCCAGAAAGTCCCTGCGCTTTTTGAGACATTTTCATACATATACCCTGTATGTGCACGCCCTTGAAACCCGCCTTTATTGCGGACTGGCGCATATAATCCAAGGCTTCTTTTGCCTTCTCTATACCGCCCATGCCTTTTATGAATGTGCCAATTTCATAGATGCAAAAAACAGGTTTGGAATCTATCATATAATGATTGGGTTGTGAGAAATATTTTTCCACAGTCCTATCCGCCACTTTTTTAAATTCCTCAAAGCTAATATCGCCGTCGAAAGTGGGTTTGCCCTTGTTTTTGACAGGCACTTTGTTGTCGCAAACGTCGCCAAAATCATGGTTTGCCCACATGAGGTAAAATTTGACTTTTGAACGGTTTTGCGCCTTCAAGAAGCCTTCGTCCAAAGCCTTTTCAAGAAAGGGCTTGCCGCCGTACCAATACCAGTCGAAGATAAATACGTTCACACCGTGCGAAGCTGCGGCGTCTATGCGCTTTGCCATGGCAGGCGGATCAGATTCATCATCATAACCCCAAAGAGGCACTTTAGGCTGGTCGTGCCCTTCAAACCTTGCCTTTGCCTCATACACGTTTTGCCATTCGCCCTTGCCGTCATTAAAAACGCCAAGCTCTTGCCATCTAGGCTCAGGATGATATGCCGGCCAATAATATGCGGCTATGTCGTACTCTTGCGCCGCATCTTCCGCAATGCCCGAACAACCCGCAAATGCCAACGCAAAACTCAAAGAGATTAGTTTAAGCAGAGCGCTATTTTTATTAGAGTTTTTTTTCATCTACTTGAATATGAATTTTAATTACTTCACACTTTCAAGGGCACGCTTTATAGCCTCTAAATAGCCCCACCCGTAGTGCATATCGGGCTCAAGATAACTGCCTTCTGTCCATTCATTCCAAGAATTTATGGTGATAAGTTTTACGCCCTTGGGATGGTGAGTATCTGTCCAAGCCATAGCCTGCTTGATATAATCTTCAAACAGCGCCGGACTTGTACGCATGATAATTGGGGTCAGACGAGATATGGGATAGCGAGGATTGTTATCCCACCCCACGGAAACGTGATTATAGAAAGGCATAGATGGAAATTCTTTTGTAATTTTATCCCAATTTTGCACGCTGAAATCGCCCCAATCTTTGTAATCCAAACCGTTTGAGTAGCGGTAGTGAACCCATGTGTAACTTGTCAAACTTTCGACACCCAAATATTTGAGAGTGTCTTGGCTTTCGCTGCCCGTATTGCCAGGCACGCCGGGCAACTGCGTTGAAACTTGCGGAGTATAGACAAGCTGAATATGCACGCCTTTAAGCCCTGCCTTCTTTGCAGCCTCATCCAAATATTTGAACGCCGCCTTGGTATTTTCCAGACCGCCCAAGCCCTCAATCAAAAGCTTTGTGTCATAGAAACTTAAAACGGGTTTGCCGTCTATTTTATAATAATTTTCTTCCTTGAAATATTTTGCAACAAGCCTGTCCGCAACTCTTTTAAATTCAGGCAAATCTACTGCGCCACTCCAGAGTTTATCTTCAGGCGGGAAGGTCTTTAAGTGCACCTTGTTAGACCATCCGCTATACATGACATCATGATTTGCCCACATTATATAGAACTTCATTTTATTTGTTTTAAGCTCTACAAACTTGTTGATTGGCGCTTCCAAGAAAGGTTTGCCCTCATACCAATACCAGTCAAAGATAAATACGTTAACGCCATAATCGCTGGCTGCGTTAATGCGCCAAGTCATGCCTTCCGTACTAGATTCATCGTCATAGCCAAAAATAGGCACTTTGGGTTGGTCATGCCCCACAAATTTTGGCTTTGCCTCATAAACATTTTGCCATTCTCCAAGACCGTCTCCAAAAATTTTGATATCTTTCCAACGAGGTTCAGGGTGATATGCCGGCCAATAATATGCGGCTATGTCGTAAGCCTGGGTTTTTGCCTGAGCTGAATTTTTTTGGTCTGAATCATTTTTTTTATCCAAGTTGGCGCAGCCGCAAAGTCCAACCAAGGCAAATAATGCCAATATATATTTACACATAAGAATCTCCTCCTGAATTTAATGCCGATATTTTTGAAACTCAAAAATTTAATCATAGTTCAACATTTTCCAACATCAAGTAAAAAATCTTAACTTTGTGTTTTTATCTTGATTTTGAATTTTGGAACACATCCCTTTCGCACCTCGCCTTAACGAGTTTAAGCCTGAGAGAAACTTTCAAAAGTTTCCAGCATTGCGATTAGGTTTTCAGGCGGAACGTCAAAAGGCACTGCATGAGTTGGGGCTGCTATATAACCGCCGTTTTTGCGCATGATTTCTATTATGCGCTTGGTTTCAGTCCTCACTTTTTCCGGTGTTGCGTAAGGTAAAAGTTTCTGCGTGGATATGCCGCCCCAGAAGTTCAGTTTAGCACCATACTTGGTTTTCACAGCCTCTATATCGTAAATTTCGGGCTGAAAAGTTTGATAACAATCCAGACCAATTTCAATGAGGTCGTCAAAAATTTCTTCAATATCCCCGCAGGAATGTTGCATGACAAACGCCCCTTTGCTTTTTGCCTTTGCGTAGAGCTTTTTCATCTGCGGCTTGATAAATTTTAGCCAAAGCGGCTTGCCCATTATCAGCCCTTTTTGCTGTCCCCAATCATCCCCAAAATAGATTCCGTCTAGTGGGTAATCTAAAAGTATATCTAAAACTTTGCAGTTGTAAGCGCAGATTTTATCCAAAAGCTCGGCATATTCATCCGGAAATTCTATCATGCCGGACAAAGCGTTTTCCATACCGCATAAACTCCAAGAGCGCTCAAACATTGAAAAACCTATGCCAGCAATTTTAAATTTGTCTTGCGCCGTAGAGCACAAATTTTCCACATCTTTACGCAGGCGTTTTTCATCTAAGACGGGCTCTATAAATCCCTTAAAATCTTCGGTAAGCAAAGGACGGTCTATGACACCTATATCCCTGTCTGCGCCGGACCTATTCCAGATTACGCCAAAATCGTCCTTAAAAAACATTGGTTTATCAGCAAGTTCTGTGGGATAACCGCAGTACTGGGTGAAGTGCAAATAAAGATTAAATTTATCCAAAAAATTTTCGTCTTTGGTGTACGCCGTCAAACGCTCGTGCATTTGTGCGGTAAGTTCGCAATAAAATGGGACTTGCTTTGTGGCGTTATGCAAGAGATTTTGTCTGACGATTTCAGCCTTTTTCATATCAGTAACCAAGCTTTGAATTAAAGGGCGCAAGCGGCAAGGAGTTTTCTGCAAAGACGCTCACATCTGGCTTTGCCCAAGATTTATATGCGTAGCGAACACCCTTTATTTGCGATGCTTTTTCACACTCAAGCTCAACCGTATCAGACAAGACCTTTGCAGTTGCCGGCAACCACTGACCATTTTCGTCTAAAACTTCAAACCCACTTGCAGAGTCTAGGGCTTTAAATTTTTGCCCCTGCATATCAAAAGCAACCAAGGCTTTTTTGCCGCTTGCCTTAAATGACTTATAGAAAGGCCCATAAGCTGGCACATCATTTTTTCCATACGCCAATTTTAGCGCAATTTTTTCAAAACGCTTGCCAACAGTGGTCTTGTCTTTGGGGTGTATGTCTTTTTCTTCACCAGCATCTATGAGAACAGCCATGCCGCAATTTTTCGTCTGTTTAAAAGCCTTGGTCTGCAGACTGCGCACATACGCCCAAGCGTCGCTGGAAACACCGTAAGAAGGCAGTTGGGCAAAGATGAAAGGCAGAGTATCATCACCCCATACCTTGCGCCAAGAGATAATCACGCCCATCATTTGTTTGTCGAAAGTATATCTTGAAGGCTCACTACAATCATTTTCGCCCTGATACCATAAAAAGCCCTTGATTGTGTAACCCGCAACAGGCGCAACTTTGCCGTTAAACAAGTACGATGGCGTCCTGAAAGAATCCGGACTGTCGGGCCAGGGCTTGTGAAGTTCCGTAAGGTTTGAGGGCGTGGTAGGTTTTTTCTTTTTATTTTTTGCAGCCTCGTCAACTTTTTCCTGATGCGCCTTTAAAGCTTTTTCACGCTTTGCGCTTGCATCTTCATAGCTGTATTCAGACTTGCGTTTTTCAAAGTCCGCCTTTTTTTCGGCAAAGTTTTCAGAGTTATTGAAAGAGTCTGAATCTACCCAAGCCGCCATTGGCGTGCCACCATGGGCACTGGATACAAGCCCAACGGGCACATTCATATCTTTACGCAATTCTTCCGCAAAGTAAAACGCAGCAGCATTGACCCTGTATTTTTCAAAATTTTGAGAGTCGCAAATTATCCAGCAAGAATCTTTATCTGAATCAAAATTCGGCGTGGGGCTTACGACCGTTCTGGGTTGATGAAAATAACGTATCATTGGGAAACTTGCATTTTGGCTCAGGCGTTTTTTATATTCGTCGCTACTATTAATGCCAAACTCCATATTTGATTGCCCCCCTGTCATCCAAACTTCGCCAATCAAGACATTCTTTATCGTCTTTGAAAGTTTGGCGTTTTCAAAAATTTTGATTTCCAAAGAATTGTCCGAAGCTTTCAGGTTTTTTAAATACAAAACCCATTTACCGTCGTTGTCAGCCGTTGCCGAAGTTTTTACACCCAGAAATTCAACTTCAATCTTTGCGCCTTTATCCGCCTTGCCCCACACTTTTGCCGACTGGCCTTGCTGCAAAACCATATTGTCTGAAAAAATTTTCGGAAGCGCAAGTTCCGCATTCAGCGTGGAAATTAAACCCAATAAAACAAATGAAGACAAAATCTTTTTCATCCAAAACATTTTATTTTAAGGACTATGTTTGTCAATATACATATTAAAAATACAAAAAAAACCTCCTAAAACTTGCGCCAAAAAGGCACAATATCTAGGAGGTCGTCTATAAAATCTGCGACTACTTTTTAAGCGGGTTTGCCCCGTACTGATTGTCTTGAGGCGTACCTTCCATAGCAAGTAGAAGAATAAAATATACCATATTCACAATGGGTACAAACATGAGAAAAATCAACCAGCCCGTATAGCCCAAGTCATGCGTACGTGTAATTGTGGGGCATATAGTGGCAAGGCCGACTAAAAGATATACGAGAAGGAACGGCAATGCCAATATGGGCAATATTGTCACAAATATTGAAGCCAATATTACAGAAACGATATTGACCAACATTACAGCCAAAATCATGAAGCAAAATGGCTGCCTATTTATTCTGCCGTCCCAAGTGGTCGCCAAGCGCTTTAATCCCTGAGTATCTTTCAAAAACTTTATAAAATTTTCCATAATTCAATTATCTGATTGTTAATGATTCAGGTTTAATAGCTTAAGATTTTAATAGTCAATATATTTTTTTGGCGTATTATATTAAAATTGTATTTTCTCTTACAATATGGATAATGAACTTAATTTATGAACACTAAAGATTTTAATTCAGAAGCGTCTAAGACACTGGAAGTTGAAAGTTTTATCTGGAAAAATGTCTGCGACGAAGCCATTAGAATCGTAGAGCAAGAACCCGAACTTGAAATATTGCTAGACGATGTTGTGCTCTCTAAAGACAGCGTATTTGAGACAATAATAGCAAGAATTGCCCGCAAACTGGGTCGCTTTGCCATGAGCGAAGAAAAGGTTGTGGAAATTTTCAGGGAAGTTTTCTACACAGATAAATGCGTGCGCATGCGGATACTCGCCGATTTGATGGCAATCAGGGAAAGAGACCCCGCTTGCGAAAGTTTTCTGCAACCAATTTTGTATTTCAAAGGTTTTCAGGCAATAACTTGCCACAGGGTTGCGCATTCTCTTTGGGGCATTGGACGCAAGCACATTGCGTATTATTTGCAGAGTTTATGCAGCGAAGTCTTTGCCGTAGATATTCACCCCGCCGCCTGCTTTGGCGGAGGCATCCTTTTAGACCACGCCACTAGCTTTGTTGCAGGTGAAACCAGTGTTGTTGAAGACAACGTATCTATCCTTCACGAAGTAACCCTCGGTGGCACTGGCAATGAGCTTGGCGACAGGCATCCAAAAATCAAATCCGGCGTATTGATAGGCGCAGGCGCAAAGCTGATAGGCAACATCACCATAGGTCAGTGCGCTAAAATCGGTGCTGGCAGCGTTGTTTTGCATGATGTGCCTGAACACACCACCGTTGCGGGCGTGCCCGCCAAAGAGATTGGCAAAGCCTCTGAAGACCAGCCTTCATCCGCCATGAATCAGATGCTGGAAGATTGCGAATGTTCTTAAATAGTCAATCTTGCAGATTTTTTAAAAAAAATAGTTGCATTTTAAAAAAACTAAGCTTTTATAGCACACTTTAATTTCAATAAGGAGAATTTACATGTCACAACATAACAGTTTTAAAAGCGGAGGCTCCGCATCCTCAAAAAAACGCAGCGTACTCAAACGTTTTGAGCGTATCGATTTGCTCCGCAAACGCGGCATGTGGAAAGACACTGGCAGAGTTACGGGTTTGCCTAAGACAAAGCCTGCTGAGTGAGTTTTGTGCTTCACACATAAGATAATTTTAAAGCGTCCTACTTGGACGCTTTTTTATTTTACAAATCCGCAGACAATAAAAATTAAACGCTTGCAGTTTAAGCGTTATGAATTTGTTTGGGTGGTTTTCTAAAAGTTTTATAGGCGCAAAATGTCGCAAAAAATGAAACCAATGTAGAAATGCAAACCCACTCAAAAAATCTGGGATAGCCCAAAGACTTCTGTATTTCGCCGCTATAATAGCCCGATATAAATATCCCAAGCGCCATTAAGGCGGTGCACATTGCATAGTGCGATGTCTTGTTTTCGCCGTCGGCAACATATATCAGATACATCATGTAACCCGCAAAACCAAAGCCGTAGCCAAACTGTTCTATGAATACGCAAACACTCACTAAAACAGAGCTTTCCGGCTGTGCATAAGTCAAATAAATATAAATTAAATTTGGCACATTCAGCGCCAACGCCATTATCCAAAGAGAACTTTTTAAAGAGGTTTTTGAAATCCAAACGCCGCCTAAAATACCGCCCAAAAGCAGGGCTGCAACGCCAAAAGTCCCGTATATTATGCCAACTTCATGCACTTTGAAACCTAAGCCTCCAAGCGCCCTATCGTCCAACAAAAACGGCTGCACAATCTTGACAAGCTGCCCTTCCGCAAACCTGTAAAACACAATAAATATAATGATGAAGACTATATCTTTTTTCTTAAAAAATGCGGCAAAAGATTTAAACATCTGCATGAAAAGCTCAGGCATAGAATGCGTGTGCTGATTTATGTCTGAACTTGGCTTGGGCAATATTGCGCCAAGCGTCGGAAATGAAATCAAGGCGATAAGGGCGCATATCCCAAAGCTTAAACTCCAGCCCAATATGCCAGAGTCAAAGATAGCGTTTGCCTTGCCCACAAAAAATAACAGCCCGCCCTGAGCAAAAATCAAAGCCAGCCTATAGAATGTGTTTCTGATTCCCACAAAAAACGCCTGCTTTTCAGAATCTAGCGCAAGCATATAAAAACCGTCGGCGGCTATATCAAAAGTTGCACTTGCAAACGCCAAAAATAAAAATGCAAATACGGAAAGATAAAGCCAGTAAGGCGTATAAACAGACACCGCCAACAATAAAAATGCCCCCGCAAAAAGAGCGTTGCAAACAAGAATCCAACTGCGTCTCGTCCCCAAAGATTCAACAATAGGGCTCCACAAAGCTTTAATCATCCAAGGCAGAGCAAGCCAGCTCACCAGTTTTGTTACAAGGGCAATATCCATACCCATTTGTTTGTAAAAAACCGTAGATACCGTGGTGGTAAGAACATTTGGCAAGCCCTCAATAAAATATAAGATGCCTATCCACGCCCAAAGATTAAAAGTTCTTGCCCTATTCATTAATAAAAAAAGCCTCCGCTTGTGCCGTCTTTACGAGTTGGTTAAACTGCCCTTGTAAAAAAGGTGGGTGCTTCTGAGGCGACTTTTGCCTTCCGTCAAAATACGGCCTGACAGCCACCGCCCGCAGGTCCAGCTCCCATAATAATCGAAATAAGGCGGTGAACCGTTTTGTCAGTGTCTAACACAGCAGAGGTAAATAGTATCTTCCCTTTTAATTTTTTTTTTTGCAACAAAAATCTGCATAAGACTTAGTTGAAATCATCTAAATTATTAAAATATTTTCCAAGAGATTTTCAACCACCCGAATATGAAATACTCGTAAGGTCTAAAAATAAAAGTACCACAGCTATAATCTAAAAGCGTTTGATAAAACTGCGCAACTTGTTTGGGACGTGCTCTAGTAACCCAGAGATTCGTTAATTATAACCACCGTCATTTCCGAACTTGTTGGAGGCCTGCCGAAAATACAAGTTACCCTGCATATCCTTTCTGCGGAACCGCAGTTATAACATTTGTCGGCGTTTTTTGCGCAGGGCGTTTTTACGGAAAGACGCTGGGCATTTTTAGGGGCTGCAACATTTTTTGCCCTAAACATTGCCTCTGAAAGGCTGCAACATATCTTGTTTGTTCCGCATACTATGAAGACCTTTTTTGCGCCATGGCAAATTGCCGAAAGCCTATTGCCAAAACCGTCAATATTGACAATATCGCCGTCTTCACTGAGGGCGTTTGCGCTAGAGATATAAATTTCCGCCGCCTTTGCGCCGACGATTTCCTCTTTTATACCGGAACCCATGTGCCAATAAACTTGATTGTGTTTTTTCAACACTTCATACAGGCCCATTTCTTTGACAGTCATAGAGCCACCTATGCCGACAGTTTTGCCGCGCACCTCGCAATCAAAAAAGTCATTGGCTTCCATTGTATTTACGAAGGTTTTTACTTTAAAGCCACGCTTTTCAAAATTCTCTTTTACTTTTGATAAATCCATAATAAACTATCTAAATTCAAAATCAGACTAGCAAATTAATTATTTTTTAAAAGTAATATCCTCAACTAATTGAAACTTTCAAAATCGTAAAAAAATCAGCTTTTGAATTGACATCCCAATCATAAACTGAATATTCTTTATAAAAAGTTCAGTTGATTTATGAAAAACAAAGTAAAAAAAGTTCAGTCTAAAAAGCCTGTTTCAAAGGCTAAATCTACTCCCAAAACCCCCGTCAAGACTGTCTCAAAGGCGAAGCCCGTTGCAAAAAAAGCGGCGCCAAAGCCCGTAAAGAAAGTTGCCCAAAAAGTTGCGGCAAAACCGCAAAAGCCGGTTAAAAAAATTGAACCAAAGGCGGAAGTAAAACAGTCAAAGCCCACTGGCAAAGTTGTTGATGAAGACAAGCTTCTTGCAGCAGTCGCCCAAAAAGCAAACCTGCGTGAAATCTTTAATCACTGGCTATTGCGTGAGTTTGTGGCTGGCGGTCTTACAGACGCTCAGGCAAAAGAATTGATGAGCCGTGTGAACGTTAAATTCCCTGGGGAATAGACATTTGTACACATTGCAACTTTTGCGGAATTGAATTTTCAATTTTTGCTTACAGTAATTGTTTGGTCAAAATTTAAGGCGTCTGGATAAAATTCCAAACGCCTTGATTATGTTTTGAAGCAAGATAAAACCTTGTGGAGTAGGAATTTTTCTGACACTGCCAATTTTTTGTATATCCAATAATCCCTGAAGCAGGTTGTTAATCCGCAAGCTGCTCTTGCTTAAAACAAACTCGTTATATTACCCACTTTAAAAGACGCTATTGAGGCGTAATAACCCATAGATCTTTGCGTGCATTTATTGCCGCAAATTCATCGGCGCTAAGCCAAAGGCATGGCCTTTTCTCTAAACTCCTAAACTGTATTAAGTATTCATCTGAATCTTTATTAAAACCTATTACAAAGGCTTCTAAAAACAGGGGCTTATTGAATTTCTTTATCACATCCTTTATTGTTTTTCTTTCTTCTTTAGCCAAATACTCACGCCATTTTTTTGTGCCAACTTGTTCTGTCCTGATTTCATTGCGTGCAAGCAAAATTTCCAAGAACTTATCGTCCATAAACAGAGCAGAAATTAGAGGCATTCCCGACATAATAAACTTATGTATTTGCGACTTTTTAATTGGGACATCCCTAACAAACTTCAATTTGCGCTTTGCAAAATAATTTTGGAGAAATTCACGCTGGGCAACATTAACATCTATTTTTACATTTTTACTCTTAGCCCATTCTTCCTCCATCTCATTAAAATTTATATTTGGGTAAAAATAAATAAATTATTCCTTTAAATGCCCAAAAGGCACTTGCATTCCCTCTAATTCTTTTGCCGGCTTGGGGATGGGCAAAATTGATACGTCCCCACTTTTTTCATTTATTACATTTGCTTTAAGACGTGCCTCAAACTGAGCCTTCGTCTCCACAGGGGGGGGGGGGGGGGGGGGGGGTGGGGTTTGTGGGGAAAGTGGGTAAATTATAAAAAAAATAA
>JAVBLZ010000001.1:0-323742 GCA_031553045.1 Opitutales bacterium
AATATGTGCCAAAAACACTGGCAAAATCAACGCCGCCCTTTGCCCAAGAACTCTTGTCGGCACTGGGAGACACCCAGCCGAGCTGCTCTTGCACAAGCGCCCTATTGGCTTCTATCTGAGGAGCTTTTTCGTAAGTTTTTATCGAAGCTGCATACGAAGATACCGCAAACGCCGCCAAGGCAATTAATGTTACTACTTTTTTCAATGATGTTTTCATATTTTTTATATTTTAAGTTTAATTTTGTTAATTTTTTAGTTTGTTTTAGGCCTAGCCTGTTCAACCGAAAGTCCAAAAAGTGTAAGTGAAATTGAGTTATATGCACCACACTCTGCAATTTTAAAGGAACTTAAAGCAGGAGCAAAAAACTTTACCCACTGCCCACGCAAACCCTTGAAGATTGGAGCATTGCCCATAAAACCAATGAACAAACAACTAAATTTAGACATAACAAAATCCACACTCAAAAATTTAGAGTATGAAACATTATTTGAAACTGTATTAACTATATTATTTTCCAATCTTTTCCTTTGTTAGAAAGCTCTAGCCCCGAGGGCTGGAACTTATTATGGGTTCAATAATCTATATAAGTCTCGAAATGTCAATATTTTTTTAGAAAAATTTTCAGATAAAATATTAATTAATATGTATATAGCTAAAGGCGCACATCCAGAAACTTTTAGAGCTTATTACATTCTAATCCTTCATATTTAGAGCGTTTCAAGCACATAGCTTCTGCCTGCGCCCAAATTCACTAAGTCTTGAATACAAAAGTGTTTGGAAGAAAGCGTTACGGCTGACATAAAAAAGGCGATACTTATAAAAGCACCGCCCATTTTGGCGCAAAATTTTGTGATTTGACTAAAAAATTAGCAATCACCTAATTGCGATATCTAACACTGATAAAATTCTTTAAAAAATTTGTCCAACTTCTCCATGCTTAAAGGCTTTAACAAGACCTTTACAAAGGCTTCTGTTGAAAAATTATCACCAACCTCAGTATCGGCGGTAACGGCAACTATGGGTATCCAAGGGGCAATCATAGAGAGCGATTTTGCAAACTGATCGCCATTCATCTCAGGCATCCACATATCAGTCATGATGACGTCCGGATAATTGCCCGCCTTGGCAGCATCTAATGCGGCAAGCACAGATGTAAATGTTTCCACTTTTGCGCCCAATCTCTGAAGCATCATACCCAAAACCCTGCAATTCATTTCCACATCATCTATGACCCAAATTTTTAGATTTTCTGCCGACGTGAATTTACCAACCAATCTTTCATTTGAAACTTCCTGATGCTCTTTAAACGCCACTTTGGGCAAATCGGCAAAAAAGTCTGAACCCACGCCGACTTCGCTTTCCAGGCCTATCTTCCCGCCAAGTTTTTCAACCATTCTGAAAACTATTGCAAGACCAAGCCCCGAACCCTTCTTGGTTACATCTATTTGTCTGTGTTCAAGCTGTTCAAAGGGGTCAAAAATTTTTCCAAAATCGTCTTTATGCACCCCTCTGCCAGTGTCCTTTACCGAGATGCGTAAATTGCAGGTGTCGTTTTCAATATCAGAAATTATGAAGGAAAGCGTAACCCCGCCAGAGTTTGTAAACTTGATGGCATTGCCTACCAAATTTAAAAGTATCTGGCGTATTGCGGTTTCGCACATGTAAATATCTTTGGGATGTTCAGGAAGGACGAAATCTAACTTTAAACCCTTGCTTGAAGCAAGAGTTGAAAATATACTTTTAACTTCATCGCTAAAGTGCTGGATAGGAATCCAAGAGTAAACAAGATTAAGCTTGTCCGCCTCTATTTTGGAAAGCTCAAGAACGTCATTAATTATAGATAACAGCGCCGTGCCAGCCGTATTTATTGAATAAATATTCTCGAAAGATTTTGATGTTTTATCCTGATTATCCATCAAAAGCAATTCGCTTAAACCCAGTATGGCATTAAGAGGAGTGCGTATTTCGTGGCTCATGGTTGCCAAAAACAGACTCTTTGTTTTTACTGCTGCCTCCGCCGCATCTTTTGCTTTTTCAATTTCAGACTTAGCCTGATTTTGCAATGTTGTGTCAAGATCGCACTCTACGATATTCATCAGTTCGCCATCTTCGTCAAATACCGGAATTGCGATGGAAATAAAAGATTTTGTTGGAAACACAAACTCTCTTTCCACAGTCTTGCTGGTTTGCTTGACTTCTTGTATGGGACAGGCGGGAGGCGGAGCGTCCAACCCACATATTGTCCTATGACAGTCTCCGCTTAAAATATAATCTCTTGGCTTACCCCAATATCTTGCGCCGTATTCATTGATGTATAGCAGATTGCCTTCTTTATCAAAAAGGTGTATGGGTATGACTATGTTGTCCAATATGAGCATTTTTTCACGCTCGCTTGCCTTGATTTCTTGAGTATGCCGCAATCTAGTTATTGCCAAAGATAGATTTTTTGAGATTGCCTCAAAAACCTTGGCGTCCATTTCATCAAATTTTCTAGCCTCGTAATATGATGAAACAATGAAGCCCCAAAGCTTATCTTCATCCATAACCTTAGATACGATGAAAGATTTCACAACACCGTCTGCGCCTAAATTCAGGGCGTCCGGGTCTTCAAGGGGCAACGCCAAGGCATCTTCAATAAGTAAATAATTATTTTTCTTAAGCTCATCTAAAAGCATCTTAAACTGAGACATTTGCAGTATGTAACCGCGTTTATTCAAGGCTTTAAATACCCCTTCGTCCTTGGCGCAATTATCCATTGTTACAGCGCCAGATTCATCTTCCGTAAGCTTGAATAAAGTTGTGATATCGGCAGATATTGATTGGTTTATATGCTTAATCAAATCGGCGATAAGCGTTGCCTCATCCTCATTTGAAACCAAGATAGACAAACATTCGTTTATCACCCTCTCTCGAGCTGAAACCGACTTAAGCTCTTTAATTAATCTGGTGCGTTCATCAGAAATTTCTTGGTCTTTGGTAACGTCAACAGCCATGCCAAATATCATGGGATTCCCCTGCCCGTCATCAATGCACGACTCCCACGTTTTGAGGGTTACGTTTTTCCCGTCGGTATGCTCGATATGCTCAACAAGATCGCCAGACTTGAACATGCCTGTTGAAAGAAAACAGTCTAGAAGGTTTTCTTCCAAATTTTTGACAATGCGGTTATTTTCATCAGGAAAACCCACTTCAACGTCATTCTTGCCAACTACCTGAGAAGAAGAAAGCCCGAGCAGTTCCTCGCTTTTTTTGTTCCAAATAGTGTATCTAAACTCATCTTTAGGGTCTTTACAAAACAAGATGAGCGGGGCGTTTTCAAGCAGACAATCAAACATCTTGCCCTTGCGTATCAAATCATCCTCAATTTTTTTGACCGACTTTTGACCCTTCAAATAACACTTTTCCCTATATAAATAGGCAAGAAATAGCACCGTAAAAAGAGACGCCAAAAATATCCCAACCATAACCCACAGTTGCGCACATTCCGTACAATCTCCATTTAAAATGGAACACCCTTTAGGTTCTTGCGCCCAAGCCGCACTTGTCGCAAATGAAAAAATTAGATATAAAAAATTCTTAATACGAAATAAAAACATAGATGCAGCTAAACATACAATACAAAGTATAGCGGATATATAACCTACATGACAAGAATAAATATTATATTATATGGGAGACGCCAAAACAAATATTACCAACATAATAATCGCCAAGATATAACTTTGCTTGTCTTTCACTGCGGCAATAATTGGGTCTGAATGAACCTGCCCCCTACCTGCCAATATCCACATTCTGGAAATAAAATAAATCAAAGGCATGCCGCCAAATATCAAGACTTGGGGTTTTTCATACCGTTGCATTGCCTCATTGTTGACAAACATTATATACAAAAGCAAAGACGTAAAACCTGAAGCCACACCAAGCATAGCAACCAAATTTTTATCGCACATCTGATACGCCCTGCCTGCGATAAGCTCTGCGCTTGAAACCTTCCCTGAAGTGTCCATTGAGTTTATGTCCACAAAGCGTTTCAAGAAAGCGAGGCTTAAAAATATTGTTACCGAAAACGTCAAAAGCCAAAATGATATTTCAGATTCTATTGCATCTCCACCCGCCCGTATCCTGATTGTGTAAAGACACGCCAAAGCAAGCACGTCTAAAAGAAGCATCTTTTTTAGCTTAAAACTGTAAAGCAGTGTGAGCACAAGATACACCAGCATCACATAGAAAAACTCTAACGGCAAAAAGAGACACAGCGCAAATGCAACAAGCATTAAACTTGCAGAAATCAATGCTCCGCTTGTTATGCTAAGCTCTCCAGAGGCAAGTGGACGCAGTTTTTTGTGATGATGTTTTCTGTCTGTCTCAAGATCCAACAAATCATTTATCAAATATGTTGAAGACGCACAAAATCCAAAGCAAACAAACGCACATATGCTTTCTAAAATGTTTGTAGGGTTATAATATTTATGCGCCAAAAATATGGGAACAAATATCAACAAGTTTTTTGCCCACTGGTGCAGACGTATAGCTCTCAATATAACTTTCAGCCCGCCGTTTTTTTTGTCAAAATATGTAATTTGCTTGTCGGCAAAATTTTTCTTAACAGAGCTTTTTAGAGATTTTGAAGCATTGGCAACCAAGATATTTTTTGAGTGCTTCCAAACCTTTAAATCCGGCCAATCGTTACCTATATAGTCAAAGCCTTCTTCACCAAATTTGTCTGTCAAAAACTTCGCCTTTGCGCTAGAAACCAAATTGTGCGTTTGGCTTGAGCCAAAAACTTCTGTAAATAAATCCAGAGAAGACACCAGTTTTTTTGCCAAAGATTCCTCGCAAGCCGTTACAAGATAAAGTGCGCGCCCTGAGTTTTTTTGCTCCCGCAGATATTCAATTAAAGGCTCGTTAAATGGGACATTGTTTAAATTCCATGAGAACCTGCTAGAAAGCATGAACTTTAAGTTTGCCTTACCCTTGAGCAACCAAATGGGCGCTAGAAATATGTACAAAACATTTTTTTTAAGCGCCCTGAAAAACAATTCTACCAAAGTATCGGTATGTATTAGTGTACCATCTAAATCTACGCAAAGAGGAATGTTTTTCATCAGCACTTTATATCAAAATTATACCCAACCTAGTCAAACTTAAAAACCTCGTAAAACAAAAATGCCCGACAAATTTCTCTGTCGGGCATTAAAATATTTAGCGGTTACTTTTCTTAACAACAAACTTGGTCAATTAGACCCTGTTTGCCGAACCAAGAACATTTACAACCTTGTGCGTATAGAGCTTCTGCAACTCATCACGAGCAGGCCCAAGATACTTGCGTGGGTCAAACTCAGCAGGCTTTTTTGCAAAAATTTCACGCACAGCAGCCGTCATAGCCAAACGGCCGTCGCTATCTATGTTGATTTTGCAAACTGCAGATTCCGCAGCCTTGCGCAACTGATCTTCAGGAATGCCAACAGCAGCTTCAAGTTTGCCGCCGTTTGCGTTGATAATTTCAACATACTGCTGGGGAACGCTTGATGCCCCGTGCAACACGATTGGAAACCCTGGTATGCGTTTTTCAATTTCTTGCAAAATATCAAACCTAAGCGGAGGCGGCACGAGTTTGCCTTCAGCGTTTTTTGTGCACTGCTCCGGCTTGAATTTGAATGCGCCGTGTGAAGTGCCGATGGAAATTGCCAAAGAGTCAACCCCTGTCTTTTTTACGAAATCTTCAACTTCTTCTGGCTGAGTGTAAGAGTGGGTTTCATGAGAAACCTCGTCTTCAATGCCTGCCAAGACGCCGAGTTCGCCTTCAACAGTAACGTCATACTTGTGGGCGTATTCAACAACCTTGCTTGCAAGCTCTACATTTTGGTCATAAGGAAGCGCAGAGCCGTCTATCATAACCGATGAAAAACCGAAATCCACGCAAGATTTGCAAAGTTCAAAAGAGTCGCCATGATCCAAGTGCAAGACGATTGGAATGTTGCAGCCAAGCTCTTTTGCATATTCGCAAGCGCCCTGAGCCATATAGCGCAACAGAGTCTGATTTGCGTATTTGCGTGCGCCACTGGAAACCTGCAAGATAACAGGAGACTTTGTGGCAACGCAGGCCTGTACGATAGCCTGCATTTGTTCCATATTATTGAAGTTAAACGCTGGAATCGCATACTTGCCTTCAAAGGCTTTCTTGAAAATCTCGCGCGAGTTAACCAAACCTAGTTCTTTATATGATACCATAATCTTTTTGAATTGAAAAGCCACATACTGACAGTATGAATCCTAAATTCAACAAAAAATTCCAACTAAAATTTGTAAATGCTTAAAACACATTCCAAACAAGCATTCTCATTTTTACAAACGCTTGTTTGAGACGAGTTCTAGAAATTGAGTTCCTCATAAAGATTCGCCAATTTTTCCATGCTTACAGGTTTAAGAATAAGTTTCTTAAATGAATTCATAGAGAAATTAGATTGCGCCTCGGTATCTGCGGTAACCGCAACAATAGGAATGTCCGGACGTATTTTACTGAATTCGTTTGCAAATTCCTCGCCGTTCATCTCTGGCATCCAAAGGTCTGTCATGAGGAAATCGGGCGGATTGTCATTGGCTTTAAGCCTTTCAAGAGCCTTGTTTGCGCTAATCATGTAATCGCAATCTGCGCCCATTTTTTTCAGCAGCATTGAAAGTACTTTACAATTCATCTCCACATCATCAACCACCCAAACCTTAAGGCCTTCCATAAGTTTTGCGGCGGGTAATTTATTGATGGGTTTATGCATCTTATGTTCTCTTTTTTCAATACCCGAAAATTCCAGCGTAAAGGTGCTGCCTTTGCCCACCGTGCTGTCCAAAGAAATCTTGCCGCCAAGCCTTGTAACAAGCCTTGTAACTATCGCCAAGCCCAAGCCTGTGCCCTCAGAAATATCCGACCTGCGCAAGCTAGACTGTTCAAATGCGTTGAAGATTTTTTCAAAATCCTCTTTGGGTATGCCGCGCCCCGTATCTTTGATTGCTATTTTAAAATCTATACGATTCCCGTCCACCTTTACGGTGGTCAAAGAGACACTTACACCGCCTTTTGCGGTAAATTTTATGGCGTTACCAATTATGTTAATAAGTATCTGCCTTAGATTTGGCGTACTGAAATAAATATCGGGAAATGCGCTCTCAAGTCTGTATTTAAGTTCAAGGTTTTTCTTGGAAGCAAGGGCGGTAAATATCTGTTTTGTTTCTTCAAGCAAGACGGCCAAATTCATCCAATCATATTCTATTTCAAGCTTGTCAGCTTCAATCTTTGAAAGCTCCAAAACGTCGTTTATGATGGAAAGCAACGCCTTGCCCGCGGTATTGATTGAATCGGCATATTCATGCGTTGAAGATTTTTTATCCGTATTTTCTACGAGCAAAATTTCACTCAGCCCCAAAATTGCATTGAGCGGCGTGCGGATTTCATGGCTCATAGTCGCCAAAAACAGGCTCTTTGCCTTGTTTGAAGATTCTGCGGCAACCTTGGCAGACTCAATCTGTGTTTTTGCCTTAGTTTGCATTGTGGTATCCGTTATACATTCCACAAAATTTTTGATTTTGCCGTCTTCGCCATAAACGGGCATAACTGAAGAAATAAAACTTCTGTCAGCCAAAAAATATTCTTCCGTGTATGGTTTACCCAATTTTATGGCTTTCTTGATGGGGCAAAATTCGGGATAGTCGTCATTGCCACAGATTGTTATATAGCACGGCGAAGACAGTATTTTTTCACGAGACTTTCCCCAATAATTTTCGGCGGCGGTATTCAAACCTATCATATTGCCGTCGCCATCGAAGAAATGAATTGGGCTGGATATGTTGTCAAATATTATGCTTTTTTCTTTTTCGTTGCGCTTGATAGCTTCCAGACTTATGCGGCCGACAATGGCAAGCTCCATATTGCTTGCCATGGCACGCATGAATTTTTCATCAGTCTGTGAAAATGTACGCGCCTCAAAATAGGTCATAGAAATTGTACCCCACAAAGTGTGGTTGTGTCTTATGCCCACAAGTATAGCCGACCCAACTTCTCTGCCGCCAAAGGTAAGCCTTATGGCGTCATGCAGACCCAATTTTCTTGCATCGGGGATGATTATGCTGTCCCCCTTAAGAAGCATATCCGACCATTGCTGCGTGATGGGCATGATGAAGCCCACTTTTGAAATATTCGGGTTTGAATCAGGATTCTTCTGCCAGAGATTGCTCAGATGCAGTTTTGAACCGTTTGGAGAAACCGTAATCAAACTTGCGATATCAGCCCCCACACACTCGCCAAGTTTTCGGAGCACATTGCGTATTATGAAATCAAAGTCTCCATCCGAAACTAACATAGACAAACACTCATTAAGAACACTTTCTCTATGTGCGAAATTTTCAATTTCATACATAAGCAAGTCTCGTTCAGATTGAGAATTGTATGTCTGCGTCATATCCAACACCATTCCAAATATCATTGGATCCGACGTGCCTTTGCCGAAAGGTTTTCTCCAGAGCCTTGCAATAAACTCCGAACCTTCTTTGGGCTGCAACTGCTTTATGACGTCTGAAACTGCATTATTTTGAACTATCGCCTTATCTTCCCGCAGCAAATCATTTGCATTTTGAGGGAACAATTCATGTTCAACATCGCCCCTGCCGATAGCCCTTTCCTGAGGCATGTTTGTCATCTCAGCCAAATACTTATTCCAGAGTACAAATTTGTTTGTCTTGAGGTCTTTTGCATAGATGCCAACTGGCATATTATCCAACAAATCTTCAAAGAGGAAATTCTTCGCCCTAAGCTCATTCTCGAGTTTCTTGAGTTTGGTGATATCGACAGAAATACCTATCATCAGATTTCTTGAATCTGCAAGCACACCGACTTTAGAGGTTTGCACGAAGTAGTTTTTGTCGGTTTTTGAAGTTATGTTTTCTTCAAAATTCAAAACTTTTTTGCCCTGCAACATCAGTTGCTCATCACCCTCTTTAACGACTTCATCAGAGGTTCTTTTAATCTGCAAATTTTCGTCCGTATTGCCAACAATCTCAGACCTGTCAAGCCCAAGCAACCTGCAATATTGCGGATTTGCCATTATGTATCTATCCCCATGCGTAAGGTCTTTTACAAAAATTGAGCACGGGATATTGTCCAGAATTGTTCCCAAAAGCATTGAGCTTTCGTTATATTTACGCTCTACATCAACCAGTGCAGACACATTCTGGGCAAAACCAAAATAGAAAGTCTTACCTGAAATCTGCATATTTTGTTTTGTTACAGAAACGTCTATATGCAAATCTTTAAACAAAACTGGCTTTGTGCGAAATGTGAGAATATCAATTTCACCTTTTTGCAACTTGACTATGTCTTGCTTGTACTTTGCGTAGTCTTCAGGATTCCAAGCTTTTGCGTCTATGCGGCCGACCTTTTTGCCTATGCCAAAAGACTCAGGCACATACCAATATATGTCTTCCAAATTTTCGTTCAGGGTAAAGCAAATGATTTTAGATTTCTCCGCCAAGGCATTGTTCATAGCCTCCGCAGACTCAAGCCTGCCCTCTTTAATGCGCATTTCCGTAACGTCTTTGCCTACAAGTATAGCGCCGACAGTTGCGCCGTTTTTATCGCAAAGCGGTTCGATATGTGCGGTAAGATATATTTTTTGCCCATCGTTTTCAAACAAAGCTTCAGAATACACCCTCTTATTTGTACGCATTGCCTCAAAAGTAAGAGAGTCTTGAGGCCCCGCCATAATCTTGAGTTTTTCCGCAACCAGTTTTGAAAACTTTTTGCCGACCAAAGTTTTTTCCGTGGGCGCAAGTATGCTCAGAATAGACTTGCTGTGCATTACGATAGTGTCGGTCTGGTCAACAATTATGACATGGTCTAACATCAAGTCTAAGGTTGACTCAAACTTTATGCGCAAAGCTTCATAATTTTCAGAAACATTTTGAAAGTCGGAAACATCTTGGCTTGTCCATATAACGACATCAGGATTGGATGAAGACTGCGGTTTAAAATGCATCTTTGCCGTCTTGCTACAACCGTCTATGTTAAAATAAAACGCCCTTGATTTTTTATCTTTGAATATTTCTTCGGCATTGGGGTAATAGAGATGTTTTATATCCGCAGGCAAATCTCTGACATGCTTAATGCCGCTATAATCTTTTGAACCGCACTTGTCTTGGTTTTTCAGAAAAAGTATATTGCCGCTCTCATCGGCGACAAAAGTGCAAACGCTTGAATAATCGTGAAGGCTTAAAAGAAAATCTCTGCGCTTTTTGAGGCCGTATGCGTATGCAAAAAAAGCAAACAGCATAACAAAAGACACCAAAAGAATTATTGCATGAAGCATGTATTTCACAAACCAAGGCTGCTCATAACCCAGAAGCAAAGTTCCGTTTGGAATATTAAATTCAAGATTGGGGAAGGATTTCACAAGGGCGTAATTCAACGCTTTTTGGGGATATTGTATGTCAAAACTTAAATCTGAAAGATTATCGGGCTGCCTTAGAGCCGTTTTAATTTTTTCGTGTATTTGTTTTGCGTAGTTTTCCGCAAAATTCAAAACCCCGCCAAACATGATAGATCTAAGCCCATAATCGTCGGTAGAAAAAATGTAACAATCTATAGACTGCTTGAGCGTCAGCATAACTTCTATATATTTTGCATAATCCGCACGCACAATTTCTGGCGTAAATATGGGTATTATTATGGAACTTTTGCAAAATATTTTCAGACTTTTTGAAAGCTCTGCGGAATCTTTTTCATCGGCGTATATAAAAATGCTGTTTTTATGGGCAAGCTCTTTTGTGTTTGAAATCAAATCTTTTGTCCTTACCTTGAAAGATTCGGTAGTTTTGCCAAATATTATAAACACAATTTTATTTATTTGCGGTAAAACTTCCGTAGAAAAAATTGCCGTGTTTACAACGTCTCTTTTGTTCAGTATTCCCGTTACATTCGGCAAAGAGTCCATCTCTGAATGCTGTTCAGGATTCACGTCTAAAACAATCATGGCAGGTTTATAACCTATTTCCGAATAATTTTTCTCCATGAATTTGGCAATTTCCACATTGCCCGCAACAAGTA
This sequence comes from Opitutales bacterium, assembly GCA_031553045.1. Lineage (GTDB taxonomy): Bacteria > Verrucomicrobiota > Verrucomicrobiia > Opitutales > Intestinicryptomonadaceae > CALXQW01. Next base: position 11,091 of record JAVBLZ010000001.1, read on the forward strand.
AGGAAGCTTCCCCGAATGCCTTAATTTCTGCAATGGCGGCTTGCTTGCTTTCTTCAGTATTTAAGTCTATCGCCGCAATTTCACATTTGGAAGTCGTACTTTGATTGAGAAGGTCTGTCTTTAAAGATTTGAGCGCTCCGTCCAGCCATATTGTGCCGTTTCTATTTGGTTCAAGTATCAAAATACCCTTATTGGCGGCAAAAATCTGAACCCCAAAAAGCACATACAGAAACAAAAACACGCAAAAGGATTTTAAACCGTTTGCAAACAATTTTTTTGTTATCAGACCAGATGTACGAGCCATTTCCCGCAGCTCTTTAGATAAAACCATGCTCACCTTATGTAAATAATATTTAAACGTAAGAGTAGATTCTTCTATAACATTTGCAACAATTTTCGCACTTTTTTTCAACTGTAATTATGTTAATATCATTGACTTATTTTTTTGAGAAAATAGCATTAAAACTGACTTGTTTAAGAAAGGTTTTTTATGTTATTGGAATATGGCAAATTTTCTCCAGAAATTAAATTGGGGCTGGTATCGGCGTCTCGCAACTGCTTTCCCAGAGAGCTTTCTGAAAGACGCAGCAAAGCCCTAATTGCGGAACTAAAAAAAATCGGCATAAGCGTATTTACACCCAAGGGAAACTGCTCAATCATAGAAAGCAAGGCGGATGCCTCCGAAGCCGCAAGACAATTTAACGAAGAAAATTGCGATGCGGCAGTTTTATATCTGGGCAATTTTTCTCCAGAGATAGAAGACGCCGCCTTCGTAAAAGATTTTGAAAAGCCAATACTCTTAATTGCGGCTGCGGAAGAAAATTCTAAGAGTATCTCCTGCGCCAGAGGCGACGCTCTTTGCGGATTAATCAGCGCAAGCTTGGCGATAACAAAAAGAGGCTTGGATAAAAGGGTCTGTATTCCAAAAAATCCGCTTGTAAGCGCAAAAAGCGGGGCGCAAGAAATTGCCAGATTCATACAAATTGCCCGCACACTCAAAGGCGTCAAGAAATCCACCATAGGTCTTTTTGGCCCTCGTCCGAGAGATTTCGAGTCTTGCAACTATAACATATCAAGCCTGCTTTCGATAGGCGTAGAGGTTGAGGAACTAGGCCTTTTTGACCTTGAAGATGAGGTGCAAAAAATCCTCAAAGAAGATTCTGCCAGCGCAAAGAATATAGCCCAAGAGATGTCTAAAACCAAGGGTATGCAAGAAAAAGACTTGCTGCAAAGACTATCTCTTTATGAGCGTGCCCTTCTAAATATGCGCAAAGAAAAAAATCTTTCCGGTGCGGCGACACAGTGTTGGAGCAGGCAAGAGGCGCATTCAAAACACGTACCTTGCTACGTAAATTCAAGACTCACCCAAAATGGCTTCCCCATAGCTTGCGAGAATGACGCATACAGCCTTGTCAGCGAGCTCATCTGCCAATACGCTTCAGATGAGGCGGTAACCATGTTGGATATAAACCACACCATACCTTCAGATATGCTTAAAACTTATCCGAAAATATCAAATCAAGATGTTTTTGGATTATTCCACTGCGGCAATGTTCCTGCAAAATTCATGAAAGATTCCGCCGTTAAGTACCAGCTAATAATGTCTAGGCTTATGGAGCCAAACAAAAAGCCCGATATCACAAGAGGCACTCTTGAAGGCGCAATAAAAGCGTCTCCAATTACGATACTTCAATTACACGGCTCTGGCGATAAATTGCGTGCATATATTTGCGAGGGTTCTTTTTTAAATGCCGACCCAAAAACATTCGGCTCTGTTGGAATCGCCCATGTGCCGGGCTTCATGCGCTTTTATCGCAACTGCATTTTGGGGCGTTTTCATCATCATGCGGCGGTTGCCTTCACACATTGCGGCGGCGTAATTTTTGACACGTTAAAGATGCTTGGCATTCAAGAAATTTACGTACCCTCGTCTGCGCCCTATCCTAATGAAAACGTATTCTAAATTAGTTGCATGAAAAAAAATCTTTTCATTGGTTTAGATTGCAGCACGCAATCTATGTCGCTTATTGTAATTGATATTGAAGTGGGCAATACTGTCTATGCAGAAAGTCTAAATTTTGAAAAAGACTTCCCTAAATACGCCACAATTGCGGGCGCAGTATTTAATGACAACAACCCTGCCGAAGCCTATTCATACCCGTCTCTTTGGTTGGACGCACTTGACGAAATATTTTCAAGAACCTCTCAAAACCTCGATTTATCGGCAGTTGCAGGCATATCTTCAAGCGGTCAGCAACACGCCAGCGTTTGGTTAAATTCTAGAAGCGCATTCGGACACTTGAATGCGGATAAAAGTTTGTCGGAAAACTTATCCGTATTTTTCAGTCAAGATATTGCCCCAATCTGGATGGATACTTCTACATCTGAGGAATGTGCGCAAATCACAAGCGCCCTTGGCGGTGCGGAAAATATCTTGAAGCTCACAGGTTCTGTGCAAACAGAGCGTTTTACGGGGGCGCAAATAAGAAAGGTCTTTCTTAAAAAACCTAAAATTTATGATAAAACCAAACTCATACATTTGAATTCTTCCTTTATTGCCTCGGTGCTTTCCGGCACAAATGCGCCGATAGATTTTGGCGACGGCGCAGGCATGAATTTAATGAATATTGAGTCATTAAATTGGGATTTAGAAATACTTGATGCAACCGCAAAAGACTTGTCTGGCAAGCTCCCCAAACTTTCTCCTTCAAACTTTGTTGTGGGCGATATTTCAAAATATTTTTGCGACAAATATGGTTTTGACCAAAAAACACAAATTGTGATTTCCACGGGCGACAACCCCTCAAGTTTGGTGGGTTTGGGCGCAATGCTTGAAGGTTCAGCCGCAATTAGCCTAGGCACTTCTGACACATATTTTGCCGCCGCAAAAAATATTCAACCTGCTTTAAACGCCCACATATTCGGGAATCCTGCTGGCGGATTTATGAATCTTATTTGCTTTAAAAACGGCTCGCTATCCCGTGAAAGAGTGAAATCTATCTTAGATGTTTCTTGGGACTATTTTGACAATACCGCATTTGAAACCCATATTCCAAAGGCGGATAACTGCTTTGTGCTGCCATTTTTTACTGATGAAATTTCACCTAAATTTAGCTCTAATAACTGGAAGTTCTGCGGTAAAGACGAGCATCTATTTTCAAAGTCAGAAATTATAACAAGCAGCGTTGAAAGCCAATTTATGAATATGTTTTTGCAGGCAAAAAAAATGTCTGAGCTTGAGCCAAAATTCATCATCTTGACGGGTGGCGCTTCAAAGAGCGAAGGCATTGCGCAGACTATTGCCGATATTTTTGCAGCCCCTGTTTGCAGACTTCTAAACGCAGATAACTCCGCCGCCTTGGGTGCCGCCCTGCGTGCCGCAAACGCAGTAACAGGTGTTTCTTGGGAAACATTGGCAAAAACTTTTTGCCATACAAGCCCGCCAAAACAGCCACGTTATGATTATAATAAAATCTACCGCCAAAAGCTCCCGCAATTTTCTGAAGCATTGCAAAAAACCTTTGCTCTAGACCAAAAATAAAAGCCTACTTTTCCGCTTTTTTATGCGGTATAAAAGCAAGAGAAGCTATGAAAATTTGAGAAAATGCAAAGAGCCCAAGATAAAACCAGCCGCCCTGCATAAAACCGTAAGAGTGCAAGCCAACGCCGAGCATATTTACGCCAAACCACGCCCAAGCAACTATTATATTCCCCAAAATGCACATCGCCAAAAATGTTCTGCTGCTTATTTTGTGGAAAATTTTACAATGCAAAACCCCGGCAACCCACAAGATTATCATTAATGCGCCGTTTTCTTTAGGGTCCCACCCCCAGAATCTGCCCCAACTTAAATCTGCCCAAATCCCGCCAAGCATCGTGCCGAGAAATGAGAATATCAGCGCAAAGCAAAGTATCGCATAAATATTCCCCAAAAATTCTTCCGAATTTTCCTGATTGAATTTTACACGCATTGCCACATAAGCAAGTATCCTGAAAGCCGATAAAAAGCCCGCCAAAAATACGGCGCAATAACCCAATATAATAGTTATCACGTGCGCCGAAAGCCAGAAGTTGGAATTCAAGACCGCCGCCATCATGCCCATAGTGTCTCCTGAATGAGGCAGATTCAACGCCACAATCAAAGATACCACACCCGATGCCGCCGCCGAAAATAAATATATAGCCCGACGCACAGACCTCATTGCAAATATCAAAGCCGCCAACGCCGACCCCCAGCCAACAAAAACTATGGTAGAATACAGATTTGTTACGGGCGGACGCATCTGTATATATGCCCTTGCAAATACGCCAAAAGTGTGGGTAAGACAGGCAAATAATAAAAGTATGAACGTAACTTTTTCTAGAGTTTTTGCCGTGCCGTTCTTGGTTATTAATGAGACAAGCAATATTATAAAAGCAAGTGCGTAAAGAATTATCGCCGAAAAGAAAGGGTCTAAAGAGTTGAAGATATTTTCAAACTTCACCCTAAAAAAATCCGTATGTGGATTTGTGCGCAAAAGTGCGGTTAAAGACTCTAGATGCGCCTTGGCAAGCGTTTCATCTTTTTTGGAAAAGTCTTCCAGAAGCTCTGCGTAAGTATGCAATATTTCCTTTGCATTTTTATCCAAATTGCGCTTCATCAAAGCCCCTGTGGCAGAAAGCCAGTCTCCATCTTCAAGCGGAACTATATGCAAAAGATAATGTTTGTAAGCTTCCTCAAAATCCCTCGAGTTTTGGAGAGCCTTTAGATTTTCTGAAGCATTTTTGAGCTTGGATTTATCCAAAGCCCTATTCGAATTTTTAGATTCTTCTATTTCTTTGGTGGCGGCATTTATGCTTGAATACCAATCTTGAAGCGTAAGCTTGGGCGTTGAATCCGCATAAGAAAAGCCCAGCGCAGCCCCGGATAGGCCATAGGCTATGGATGCCTCTAAAACATGCTGCGCAGAGAGTGCGTAAGGCGACTTTTTATCCAAGGCAATTTCAAAAATTTTTTCATGGTTTTTTTCAAGCATTGATGATGAAAAATATCTGCCGTGCGCACCCAAGAGAGTTTGCAAATCCCTGTTATCCGTCCTGAAAATATTTTCATTTTCAAACGTTTTAAAGTTGGCGTTTAATTTCCAAAGCCATTCTGTTGAAGACACTCTTTTGCCAGAGCTGTCTTTAAAACCCACCTTGCCGTTTATAGACTTAAAGATGTCTGCGGAAGCTGAAGACATCGGCATAACCCTGCCACCCATGCTCACGGGCAATTCTTCAAGCTGGCTAAAAAAAGTTGAATCAAAATATGAAGCAGTATTGAGGGGAGAATTTTTTTTACCAAGCCCCCAAAATATGACAATAAGGGCGGCAAAACATGTAAAAAGTTGTATAAATTTTTTCATGCTATGAGGTGCGCTTGGTTAAAAAGAATCTGTAAATAAATATCATGAGCATTCCCAAAAATGCGAACGCTATTGCAAAGGCTGGCAAAATTTTTGCGGGGTTACGCACTGCGGTAAGAATACTGATTTTGCCGCCGGCTTCGTAAGATGTCTGATAGAATGTCCATCCGCCGAAAGATACGGGTTTGTTCATTTCAATAACGTAAGGCAAAGTATTTTTGCCGTGGGTGATTGTTATGGCGCTTGAATATTCCTTGGCTATATTGCTGCCCTTCCAGAGTTTCATTTCAAAATCTTCAAGCTTGATTGAAAACGGCAAGGTGTATTTTTTTACCCCAACGTGCCCGTGCGGGTCTAAAAGCAAAATGTTTGAAGTTTCGCCTTCCGCCAATTTCAAACTAGCCTGAACCCTTGTGTATTGCTGTATAAAACCTGAAAAAATCATCAGCACCAAAGCCATGTGTATGGAAGTCATCCAAAACCCCTCAAAGCCTCCCCTGCGATACCTGAAACCCGATGCGATAATATTTACAATCACAAGCGCACCAACGCTTGCGCCACCCAAAAGCGGAATGCGCAACCACCCAAAAAAAGGCTCAAAAGGATAAAGGCAAAAGAAAGATTCAAAATAGCGTTCCTGAGCGCTTTCTATACCTATTATGCCTTGTTCAAGCGTTGCAAAAAAAATCAAAATTATTGAATAGAACAAGACAAACACCGTGAGCCTTGGTGAAGACATTGTCTTGAAAATCTTGTTCTGGAGAGATTTTAACATAATCAAACATTGAACCTGAATAGCGCAACATCCCCGTCTGCAAAACGATATTCTTTGCCTTCAAGCCTGTATTTACCGACATCTCTTGCCGCCGCAACAGAACCCGCCGCAACCAAATCGTCATAAGACACAACCTCCGCTTTGATGAAGCCTTTTTCAAAATCTGTATGAATTACGCCTGCGCACTGCGGCGCTGTCATACCCTTTACGAATGTCCAAGCCCTAGCTTCTTTTTCGCCGGCAGTGAAGTATGAGGCAAGACCGAGCAAGTCATAAGTGCGCCTTATGAGCTCAGAAACACCGCTATCTTTTGCGCCCATTTCTTGCAAAAACTCAATGCTTTCGGCTTTGGAAAGTTCACTCAATTCTTCCTCCAACTTTGCGCTAATACAGCAAGAAGTTGCACCGTGCTCTTTCACGGCAAATTGCGCAACACGCTTTACATATTCATTTGCTTCCGGGTCTGCGATATCGTCATCGCTGACGTTGCAAGCGTATATGACAGGCTTTGCCGACAGCAGGAAAAACGCCTTGATTCTTTCCATATCTTCCGGCGGCAAATCCATAGTGATTGCAGGCTTGTTCAAATTAAGATGCGCCACCAATTTTTCAAAAAGCTCAACATTTTTTACAGCTTCTTTATCATTGCCCTTGGCTTTGCGCCTATTGTTTTCAAGCTGTTTTTCACAGCTTTGCAAGTCTGCAAGTATGAGCTCTGTGGTGATAATTTCAATATCCCTGATTGGGTCAACCGCACCCACGCTGTGCAAAATATCGTCATTTTCAAAACACCTTACAACGTGCACTATTGCGTCAACCTCCCTGATGTTTGCCAAGAATTTATTACCCAAACCTTCGCCCTTGCTAGCCCCCGCAACCAAGCCCGCTATATCCACAAACTCGACAGCCGCCGGAATTATGACGGCGGTCTTCGCAATTTTTGAGAGCGTAACAAGACGCTCATCCGGAACTTCAACCACGCCCACATTGGGCTCTATGGTGCAGAATGGATAATTTGCCGCCTCCGCCTTTCTGGTCCTCGTGAGGGCGTTAAATAAAGTGCTTTTACCGACATTCGGTAAACCAACAATGCCTGCTTTTAACATAAAATATCCTAATCTCTTGGACCGTATTCAAGGGTTGCGCCGCCTGAAGAAATGGTCAGATGGTTTTTGCCGTCAGGGCGTTTAGACTTTTGAGTTTCGCCGATAATATCGGCGTCTATGCCGAAAGATTTTGCTATGGCTATAACTTTTTTTGCGTCTTCAAAATTGCAATAAACTTCCATCCTATGACCCATGTTATAGACTTCAAACATCTCTTTAAGGCTGGTTTTGCTTGCCTTTTGTATGGCGTCAAAAATAGGCGGAATTGGCAGCAGACTATCTTTCACAAAGTGAACATTCTTGCCGAAACGCAGACATTTTGTCTGCCCGCCGCCCGAGCAGTGCACCAGCCCTTTTACCAAGCCCTTGTGCTTTTTTAGAAGCCTTAAAATTACGGGCGCATAAGTGCGAGTTGGCGAGAGTATCGCCTGAGCAATGGTCATATTTGAATTTGGCAGTTTGTCCGCAAATTTATATGGACCGCAATACACTAAGCTTTTTTTCGTATTAGAATCAAAAGTTTCAGGATATTTTTTTGCGTAGTGCTTGCAAAGCATGTCATGCCTTGCGCTGGTTAGCCCGTTTGAGCCTATGCCGCTATTTTCAGCGTCTTCATAAATTGCCCTGCCGTATGAAGCAAGGCCAACTATCGCCAAGCCGGGCTTTATGTTGCGCCCCGTAATGACATCTTTGCGATTCATAACGGCTGTCGCACAGGAATCAACTACCACGACCCCCGTCAAGTCGCCGACATCCGCAGTTTCGCCGCCGCCAGAAAAAACCTTCACGCCCAATTTGCGGAGCTTATGCAAAAATTCTTCAGAGCCGTTGATAAGCTCTGCAAGCGGCTTTGCGCCGAAGTTGACGGCGTTTCTGTTGACTGTGTTTGAAATCAAAATGCGTTCAACAGCGCCTATGCAAAGCAAGTCGTCTATATTCATCACAAGCGAGTCTTGCGATATACCCCTGAATACAGAGGCGTCGCCGGTTTCTTTGTAATACAAATATGCTATGATGGATTTTGTGCCGCTACCGTCGGAATGTATCACGTTGCACTTTTGTTTTGAGCCCGTAAGATAATCTTCTGTTATTTTGCAGAATGCGCCTTCAAAAAGCCCCCTATCCAATTTATCGACCGCCGCATGTACTTCTTCCTTGCCTGCGGACACGCCCCTCATGGCATATCTGCCAACTTTTGTTTTTATTTTTTTCGACATTTTTATTTTATAAATTTTTCAAATTCTTTTTTTAAAGAAGCGTAATCATACGCCACGGGCAAATCGCTATTGTCTGAGGCGAATTTTTCCGTGGGTCTGAAAAGCACTGCGGAATCCGCCGCCCTTAGCATAGACAAATCATTGTAAGAGTCTCCAGCAGCGATAACATTAAAGTTGATTTTTTTAAGAGCCTCTACAGAGTGCTTTTTCTGGTCTTGCATGCGCAGTTTGTAGCCTGAAATCATGTTTTTTTCATCTACCAAAAGCTCATGGCAAAACAGCGTAGGATAATCCAACTTTTTCATTATTGGATTGGCGAACTGACAAAATGTGTCGGAAAGTATTATTACTGGGGCAATGCTTTTAAGCCAGCCATAAAATTCTTTGGCGCCTTCAAGCGGGTCAAGCGTTGAAATCACATTCTGAATATCTGAAAGCGTTATGTTGTGTTTGGATAAAATATCCATGCGATAGTGCATAAGCTTGTCATAATCGGGCTCATCCCTAGTTGTACGGCGAAGCTCAGGAATGCCTGTCTTTTCAGCAACAGCCACCCAAATTTCCGGTATTAATACGCCTTCCAAATCTAAAGTAAAAATATTCATCATCTGTTGGGATAGAAGAATGATGATTCGCTGGCGCTGCCAAATTCTGCAGAATGCAAGCGTGTCTGTTTGCCCGTTTCAGAATCTACAATCCAAAGAGATTTGGACGCCCCATTTGTCTTTGTGCAGATTAAATGCCTGCCGTCATTAAGCCATGTTGGCCAAGAGGTGTTTGAATCTGAAGTGATGAATCTGGAAGATCTTTTTGCCTGTTCATAAAGCGCAATTTGAAAACCTTTGCCAACGGCTGCAGTGAACGCTATTTTACCAGTGTCAACAGGATTCCAAGCGGGCTCAGAGCAATAGCGGCTGATGTTTGTATTCACGACACTTGCCTTGCCGCCGGTTGCGGGCATGGTGTAAATCCTAGGGCCGCCGTCAGGGTCCGACGAATATACAATGCTGTTGCCGTCGGGGGAAAAACTTACAGAAGCTTCAGTTGCGGAAGTTTTTGTAAGACGCTTAAATGTTTTAAGACCGGAATCCGCAATCCAGATTTCGGCATTGCCGCTTGAAGAAAGCACCATGGCAATCTTGCTGCCGTTGGGGCTGTATGCGCCGCCAGTGTTGCTGCCCTTATAAGAAGCCAATGTGCGGCGTGTTTTTGTGTTCAAATTAATTTCAAACAAATCCATAAAACCGCTTCTGAAATAACCCGTATAAGAAATTTTAGAGCCGTCCGGAGATATGTGCGGCATCATAGAATCACTTGGGTCATTGGTAACGGAGCGTATCTTTTGAAAGCCAATATCGGAAATATAAATCTGAGAAGCACCCTTGCCCTTTGAATAGGTAAAAGCCACTGTGCCAGAAAAATACCCCGCCGTGCCTACGGTGGCAAGACAAGCGGAGTCGCAAGCTTTCATGAGCGCACTTTGCCAATCGGAACCGGTATAGGTTTTTGCGGCGTCTCTTGCGCCCTTGATAGAAAGAGTTATTGCGCCCGAAGCGTCTTTTGAAAACGTAAAGACAAACTGCGCATTTGCGGCAGGCGTAAGATTGAAACTGCCGTGTGTTGCCAAAACCCTTTTTGCAAGAGCCTCAACATCCGGACTCGTAGAGACGACCGCTATGCGATAAACGGGAACGTTGAGCTTGTTGCCGTCGGTGGTAACGGTTCCTGCGTCATAAGCTTTTTGAGCGTTTACGCCACATGCAAAAAACGCCGCAAAAGTTAAAATTGAAATCAAAAATTTTCTCCTAAACATATTAAGGGTCAGTTCTAAATTACATATAGAGCTTTTCAACACTTTTATTAATTTTTTTTTCAAAAGTTTTTACTTGCTAAGATGAACATCTGCTTATAGCTAGTTTAGGATTGTATTTGTTTATGTATGGGGTTTGATTTTGAAATATCTTTTGGGAATGGAATAAAAAAGTCGGCATTGTTTTTTTGCGCCTTTTTTTCTGCACTTTTTGCGCTGGCACAGATAGATGATGCGAACTCTCAAAGCGCAAGCTCAATGACGCTTCAAAAGGCGATAGACTCCGCCCTCAAGACAAACCTAAAGCTTGTCTATGAGCGTTATAACCCTGAAATCGCAAAACAAAATCTTGAAATCGCAAAGGCGGAGTATGACCCAAGGTTTAATTTTTCGACAGGCTATTCCGCAAGGGTGCAGCCTTTGGCGTCTTCCGCCTTAGACGGCTCTACAAAGCCGGAATCAGACGCTTTTAATTACAAATTCAGCGTGCTTCAAAAGGTCTCAACGGGCGGGCAAATCTCTTTGAGTACGGCGATGAACAGGGCAACCACAAACTCGACTTATTCCAGTTTAAATCCGGATTACACTTCAAACTTGGGCGTTGAAATTGCACAACCCATTTTAAAGGGTGCGGGCTTTACTGTGAATCTGGCAGCAATATCGTCGGCGAGTTCTTTTCGCAGGCAGTCTGAGTTGGAACTCAGGAAAAAAGTTTTAGACACAATTTTAGAAACTGAAGTCGCATTTTGGAATTTGGCGGCAGCCTATGAGTTTAAACTTTTGCGCAAGTCTAATTTGGAGCTTGCAAAGCGTCTGCTTGACGAAAATTTTGAAAAGCACCGTCTTGGGCTTCTCCGCAAACAAGACGTGATACAAGCTGAGGCAAACTTGGCGTCTGAAGAAGAAGAAATGATTTTGGCGGAACAGCTAATAGCAAACCGCACAGATGCCCTGCTTTCTTCTATGGGTGAACTCAGGTTTGACGGCAACGCCTTTTTTGACGTTGGCGCCCTCCCTCAGGAAAACCTGCCTTTGCCGAATTTTAGGCGTGTAATAGACGGCGCAATAGCCTTTGATTTGGATTTGCAAATACAAATGGAAATTGTCTCCAGAGCAGAGCTTGACAGGCTTGTTGCCGAGCAAAATTTAAACCCGACACTGAATGTGGTTGCGGGCGCATATCTAAACGGCAGAGACGGTGAATTTGGCGGCGCTTATGATTCTACAATCAATGCCAAGGGGCATCAGTGGAACGCCGGTTTGGAGCTTTCATTCCCGTGGGATTTGCGTGAAGAATACGCAAGAGACGCCAAAGCCGCAATATCTTTAAGGCAAACGCAAATCAACATGGCGTTCATACAACAGACACTAATGCTGACTTTACGCACTGCGTACCGAGACCTTGAAGCAGGTTTGGAAAGAAAAAAATCTACGGAAATTTCTCTGCGTTTGAATGAGGAATCTTTCAACCAACAGAAAGCTCTTTATGACTCCGGACTGATTACTTTTAGAGATGTTATGCAAGCGCAAAGAGATTTGGATTTGGCAAAGCGCAGACACTTGGACGCAATTTATACAATAGTCATCAACAACGCAAAACTATCCCGTTTAGACGGCTCAATACTTTTGCGGCACGGCTTTGCCTGGGGTGATTTAAAAGCGGCGGAATCCGTCCCCACCGACGTAAAATTCAGGAGAAATTAAAACTATTTGAAAACTTTATGATTAAAAAAACAATTTTAACATTGCTTGTGCTTGGTGTGGTGGGCGGACTCACCTACTGGCTAAGCGTATATTTTCTGGAGCGCAAAAGGCTTGAGAATCTGGACACCACCCCCACGACAGAGTCCAAGCTTGTAACAATAAATGAGGTTGTGTCTTCATCGGGGATTGTGGAGCCGCTTGACAGCACGGAAGTGCGTTCGGAAATCAACGGTAAAATCTCTGAAATACTGGTAAAAAATGGAGACTTGGTAAAGCGTGAACAAATACTCATGGAGCTTGACAGGATAACCTGGCAAAGCGATGAGACAAGGGCTTCCAACGAATATCAGATTCAGAAATTCAATCTGGAAAAAGCAACCCGAGACTTCAACAGACAAAAGGAACTCAAAAGCAAGGGCTATGCCATAGAAAAAGATTATCAGGATGCCGAAACAGATTTCCAAAAATCGCAAATACAGCTTGCCGTTGCGAAGGCAGCGTGGGATAAATCTTTAGACAACCTTTCAAAGACCACAATACGCGCCCCGCAAGACGGCATTATCACAGACCTAACGGTAAATCCCGGTCAGGTTATTGTAGGTGCGGGTTCTGTAAGCCAAGGCACTTTGCTCATGAAAGTCAGCGACCTGGACAAGCTCTATGTTGAAGTAAAAATCAACGAGGTTGAGATAGCAAAAGTAAAGCCCGATTCCATTCCAAAAGTAACCTTTGACTCAATGCGTGAGACCCATTTTACGGGCCATATTTCTGAAATTTCACCCTATGCCGTCAACCAGACAAACGTCAGAGTTTTTCCAGTGAAAGTCATATTTGACGCCGACGGCAAAAACATAAGGCCTGGCATCAGCGCAAATGTGGAATTCCCTGTCAGCACGGCAACGAATGTATGCGGGCTCACGCTTTCTACGGTCTTTACGGAAAAAAATAAATCTTACGTATATGTCAGACACGGCGATTTGGACAATGTAACTTGGGAAAAACGCAAGGTTGAAATTGGCATAAGAAATATGGAATTTGTAGAGATAAAATCTGGAGTAAAAGTTGGCGAAGTTGTTGCGCTAACCAAACCCAAAAGCCTCAAAGAAGACAGTTCTAAACCCCGTGCGCAAGCGCAAGGCAGAGGCTCAAGCATCAGGTTTAATTAATGGATAATCCTAAAGAGTATGTCCCAAAAGCAGGTGCTACGGCAATCATAAAGACCGTTGACTTGCGCAAGATTTACAGAATCGGAGACGAAGATGTAAATGCTCTCAATGGCGTATCTATGCAAATTCATGAAAACGATTACGCCGTTATTTTAGGCTCGTCGGGCTCAGGCAAATCTACATTGATGCACATGTTGGGCTTCATGGATAAACCCAGCAAGGGCAAGATGTTTTTTGACGGCGTTGACGTTTCAAACATAAGCTCTTTAAAGCGTGCTTGGTATAGGTCTAACCGCATAGGTTTTGTGTTTCAGGCGTTCAACCTTTTGCCGAGGCTCACGGTTTTAAAAAATGTCATGTTGCCGTTTTCATATTCCAGAGACGGCACTGAAGATAGGCTTGCTTTGGCAAAAAAAGCTCTTGAAAGGGTCGGAATGCTTCATCGTGAGAATCACATACCAAGCCAGCTTTCAGGCGGGGAAAGGCAAAGGGTTGCCATTGCGAGGGCTTTGGTAAACAATCCTCGCATAATTTTTGCCGACGAACCCACGGGAAATCTCGACACCAAAAATGTCGGTAAAATTTTGGATTTATTTAAAGATTTACACAACCAAGGGCAGACGATTGTCATGGTTACGCACGACCTTGGCGTTGCCTCGAAAGCCCACAGAATAATAAGAATGCAGGACGGTTTGATTGTGGAAGACTACCACAACGACCCTGAAAATTCCATACTCGCAGAAGCCTCGCACTTCGACAGGACAAGTTTACACAAATGAGATTCATTTTTGATTTTTTACACGGCATCATAAATGGGCTCGGAGAAATCTGGGCGCACAAGGTGCGCTCTATGCTTTCAATGGTGGGCATAATTTTGGGCGTCGCATCTTTGGTGGCAATGCTCACAATCGTTGAAAATTTGATGTCTAAATTTAAAATCGCTTTTGAAGATAGCGGCGGCGTGGAAACTTTTGAAATTTCCCCCCAAGACCCGCCTACGCATCAGGTAGAAATTGCGGGACTTTCAAAGGGTCTCAGGCTTGAAGATTGCGACGCAATTAAAGATTCCGTAAATTTAATTAGATACATATCGCCTTTTTCCTTCGTAACTTTCGACTTCATGAAGTACGAAAATGAAAACTTCGGCGTGGCAACAATAGCGGTAACTTCAGATTACCTTAATATAAACAACTATGAGGTAGCCTACGGCAGAAATTTTGGAGATTTAGATTACCAACAACATTCTCTCGTGGCAATATTGGGCTATGATGTTGCGTTGGCAAAATTTGAAAATCCTGAAAACGCTTTGGGCGGGGTTATAAAAATCAGGGGAATCCCATTTACCGTCATAGGCGTTGCACCAAAGTATGAATTTTTGATGGGGTCTTCAAACTCTTTACGCAGAAAAAACAGAGTTGTATTCATACCCGCAACAACCCACGCCAAACGCTTTAAGGGCGACACAAATATACAAAAAGTTTTTGTCAAAGTTGAAGACGCCACATATATAACCGACGCCGTCATGCAGATAGAAAACACTTTAAGACAAACCCACAACGGCATTGAAGACTTTCAGGTGGCAACAAGAGAAGAAGCCTTGGCGCAATTCAAAAAAGTTGAAAGCCAATACATGTTCACAATGGGCAGTATCGCCTTTATTTCATTGATGGTGGGCGGCATAGGCATAATGAATGTCATGCTGGCGGTAATCAATGAGCGCATCAGAGAAATTGGCGTGCGAAAATCTGTGGGCGCAAGGGGGATAGACATATTCATACAATTCCTTGCAGAAGCCGCCGTAATAAGCTTTTTAGGCGGCGTAATTGGCATGGCGGTCAGCATACTTTTAGTAAACCTGCTAAGTGGAATTACAGAGGAGGCTGCAAGCATGCCCGTGCCCTTCCACGCTATGATTAAAGGTTTTTCTTTCAGCGTTATTGTGGGCTTGGTTTCCGGCATATACCCCGCCGTACGCGCCGCAAGGTTAGACCCAATAGAGGCTCTGCGTTGCGAATAAGCTTACATGAATTAGGCTACTTCTTTGCAGGACGCTCTATTACATTTATCAAAACAATCTCGTCGGAAGGTTTTAAACTTTTTGAGCTTAAATTATAGAGTGGAGACGCCATTTCTATCAGCTTATTATTCTGCATAGTCAGCCCGTCAAGAGAGCTGATAAAAATTGCGGGCTTATAGTAGTAGTGTATTTTGTTGTTTTTTATAGTGATGTTTTTGTGCGCCCCCGCCTGAGAATACACATTGCCCTTTGCGGCGTTTGAATGTATATATATTGCCTTATCAGCGCCCGCAAAAATTTCGTTGTCTTCAATTAGTACATTGTGAGAATGCGCCCCTTCAGCCCAAAACCATTCAGGGCCCATATTTATTGCCATCATCCAAGAAGCCTCCAACTTCACACCTTTTATTATGCCATCCGAAGATTTTATTATCAAGCCTCTGGACCTATTGTGGCCGAATGATCCGCCAATTATTTTGAAACCCGCACCTATCCTATTTTTGCTAATAATCATGCTAAGAGGCTCAATATGCAGCGCTTTTTCAAGCTCTACTTCATAAGACTCTTTAAATGCGCCGGAAGCCATAATATGCTCCCAAGTTTTAGCTGCAGCCAAGTCCGACAAATCTTCTGCGGAGGTTTTGCCAAGCCTTGTAATAGATTTAATCTTACCCAGTTCAAGATTGCCGCTTCTGAGTAAGATTTCAACTTCATCACCCTCTTGCATCCTTAAATCTGCCGAGGTTGCCAGCACTTTGAGTTTTGCGCCGTTTGCGCTGTGCACCACATTGTATGCGCCGTTTATTGCAACAGAATCATCGCCATTGTACGCTGAAAAACAGTTTAAATAACTAGGGCCTTTAATTGCAAATTTGCTATGAAAGCCGTCCGCATTTCCACTGCGCAATCTGGGAAATCTTTTCACGTAATCAAGCGCCTCAGGCTTGCGCATAAGACCGCAATTTTCATAGACGCTCTCATTAGAATTTGCCTCATAAAATGAAAATGAATTTGAAGAATACAGCACCACATTTTCAAGTGTTGTGGAAGATGAAGAATCTATCACGATTGCGTGCGGATATTTTCTGTCTTTGGTTGCCATTACAACAAAGTCTCCAACTTCTTCATTTTGATTTAAAGAATTTAAGTAATGTTTTGGTTTCACTATTGTAAGTTTGTTTTCATTTTCAAAGACCTCTCCAATTTTGCATGAAAAATATGTTGAACACTTTAGCTCTTTGGTTTTGGAGTCATAAACTTCATACTTTTGTTCGGTTGCTTTTGTAACATCAGGGTATCCATCCATAAGCTCTATCGTATGGGTCAGTTTGTCTTCGGAAATGGCTTTTATAACCCCTTGCGTATAGGGCAGAGGATCATAGTCTATGGATAAATTTTTTAGGGTAAGATTGTTGCAATTCAATACCGTTATAGCCCTGGTATTGCTTTTACATATAAGCTCCGAACCGTTAAAATCTATGCTGACGGAATCCAGTTTTTTCAGCACAATATGCTGAGAGTTCAGGGCGTCCAACCAGTATTTACCCTTGGGTATGGATATGTTTTTTTCACCCTTTGAAATTTGCTCAAGAATATAATCGCGCAGATTTTTATCACTGCCTTCAACGAGAGTGTCTTGAGGCGCCGTGCGCACCTCTTGCGCAAAAACGCCTGTTAAAATTGCAAATAATACGACAGTACAAAATATATTTTTCATAAATCCCCCATTCATAAAAAATGCGCAAAGATGCGCATTATCTAACGTTATTGTTCAACGGTGTAATCACCGGTATCCTTGAAGAACCGCTACCCCTCATTTGAAATTGCGGATTTTTAAATGTCCCCGGCGGAGACTCCAAATAAATTTTTTCTAACAAGCCTACAACTTCGTCATCTTTTAGCGGCAAGGCTTTTACGAGAAAGTCATAGGCGATGATATTGTCTTTTTTCACACCCATACCTTCATAATAGCAGATTCCCGCATACTTTGAGCTTTCAAGGTCTCCCTTTTCGGCGGCGGCAGTCCAAATTGCGGCGGCTTTGTAAAAATCTTTTTTGACGCCCTCTCCGGAATAATAGCACTGAGCAAGTTTGCATTGTGCGGCAAGATCGCCCTTTTCGGCGGCCAAAGACCAAAGCTCAAAAGCTTTTATTGCGTCTTTACGCACGCCGTCGCCCTTAGAATAGCAAAAGCCCAAGTTTGTTATAGACTTAATGTGCCCTTTTGCCGCAGACTGACTCCACCAGAAAACCGCCTGAGAAAAATCTTTCAAGACACCCGTACCCGCCGCATACGCCACACCCAAATAGTATTGAGCATTGATTTCATTTACGGCTGCCGCCTTGCGCCAATATTTTACAGCCGTCTGGGAGTTTTTATAGACGCCATTGCCCGAGTAATAACAAAGCCCCAAGTTTGACAAAGCCATAGCCTCTCCGGCTTCCGCCGCCCTTTCCCACCAAGCTATTGCAAGCTGAAAATTGGGCGAAAATTCCCCGCCATTACCTGTCGCAAAATAGTCGCCAAGCTCCATCTGTTTTGCGACATCGCCACTGTTAGCAAGGGCTACATCTTTATCCAGACTTTCAATTTTAGCCCAAGAAAATGCCGACGACAATGCGCAGAATATAATCAAAAATTTTTTCATATTTAATACTGATAGGCTATTGCCTTTGAAAAATCTTGCAAACTATTTTTTTGCAAACTTACCTTGTTTTATCAGCTTTATTTGGTCTCTGATGGTTGCCGCCCTTTCATATTCCAAGGCGTTTGCGGCTTCAAACATTTCTTCTTCAAGCTCGGCAATCAAGGCGGAAATGTCTTCAGGTCTTGACGCCCTGCGCATTTTTTTATTTTCAATTTTCATTTCAGAAGACGCCAAAGAAGCCTCTATGGGCCTAGAGGTGCTTCTGGGAGTTATGCCGTTTAATTGATTGTATTCAAGCTGCGCCTTGCGCCTTTGATTGCAGGTTTCAAGAGCAGCCTTAATTGAATCTGTAATTGTGTCCGCATACAAAATCACCCTTCCCGCCACGTGTCTTGCGGCTCTGCCCGCCGTCTGTATAAGGCTTGTGCGGCTGCGCAAAAAGCCCTCTTTATCGGCGTCCAAAATGCAGACAAGGGCGACTTCTGGAATATCCAAACCCTCTCTCAAAAGATTCACGCCTATCAAAGCGTCAAACTGCCCCAATCTTAAACGGCGTAAAATTTCAACCCTTTCTATGGCGTCTATATCTGAATGCAGATACTCAACCCTTACGCCGCCCTCTCTTAAATATTCAGAAATTTCCTCGCTCATACGCTTTGTAAGAGTTGTTACAAACACTCTCTCTTTGCGGCTGGCGGCAGCCTTGATTTCTGCGGCGCAATCTTCAACCTGCGCTTTGGTGGAACGCAAAATCATCTCAGGGTCTAAGAGCCCCGTTGGTCTGATTATCTGGCTTGCAACGTGGCTACTGACAGAAAGTTCATAATCTGCAGGAGTTGCGGAAACAAAAATTGTCTGCCCCGTTACGGCGTTAAATTCATCGGGCATGAG
The DNA here is from genome assembly GCA_031553045.1 of Opitutales bacterium. Taxonomy (GTDB): domain Bacteria; phylum Verrucomicrobiota; class Verrucomicrobiia; order Opitutales; family Intestinicryptomonadaceae; genus CALXQW01. The sequence goes on from JAVBLZ010000001.1 coordinate 29,812, forward strand.
CGGCCTATTGTCTAGGGCGCTGGGCAACCTGAAGCCATATTCAATAAGTTTTTCTTTCCTCGCCTTGTCTCCGTGATACATACCCCTTATTTGCGGAACGCTCACATGGCTTTCGTCGATAAATAAAATTGTGTCTTTCGGGAAAAGGTCCAGCAAACACCAAGGTCTAGAGCCCGCCGCCCTGCCGCCAAGATGACGGGAATAATTTTCTATGCCCGTGCAGAAATTAGTCTCTCTGAGCATATCCACATCTTGCTCCGTACGCATTTTTATGCGCTGGGCCTCTATGAGTTTGCCCTGAGATTCAAAGAGTTTTACCCTCTCTTGCATCTCTGCGTCTATGAGCGGTATGGCGGCTTCAATATGTTCTTTTGGCGTTATAAAACCTGTTGCGGGATAAATATCAAACCTATCTAAAATCCCCAAATTTGCGCTGGTTACAGGGTCTATTTTTTTAATGGCGGTAATTTCATCTCCAAAAAATTCCACCCTCAAAGCTGTGTCAAGATAGGCGGGAAAGACATCCACAATATCGCCCTTAACCCTGAAGTTGCCACGCTCAAAGGCTATATTGTTGCGGGAATAATGTATATCGACAAGGCGCTCTAAAAATATGTCTCTTGCCAGATTTAAAGACTTGCGCAGCGGAATCATCATCTTTTTGAAATCTTCCGGCGATCCCAAGCCGTATATGCAAGAGACGCTTGCAACCACAATGACATCACGCCTGCTGACCAGCGCACTTGCGGCGGATATGCGTAATTTTTCAATCTCATCATTTATAGACGAATCTTTTTCTATATAAGTGTCGGTCTGCGGGATGTAGGCTTCTGGCTGGTAATAATCATAATAGCTGACAAAATATTCCACAGCATTATCCGGAAAGAATTCTTTAAACTCCGCAAAAAGCTGGGCGGCAAGCGTCTTGTTGTGCGATATTATCAAAGCAGGCCTATCCAAATTTTGGATAACATTTGCCATCGTAAAAGTTTTGCCGCTACCCGTAACGCCGAGCAATGTCTGGTATTTATTGCCCTCTTTGATACTTTTGCACAGCAAGTCTATCGCCTGCGGTTGATCTCCGGATGGCGCAAATTTTTTGTTTAATTTAAAACTTTTTTCCACAAATAACTACTCAAACAGCTTGTCTATATCTTCCAGACAAAGCTCTCTAAAGTCCGCTATTATTTTATCGGTATTTTTTTGCGCCCAGAAAATCTCGTCGTGCGTTGTTGCAAGCGCAACCTTTTTCATTCCTGCGCTGCGTGCGGCTTCTATGCCGTGTTCGGAATCTTCAAAAACCACGCAAGTTTGCGGATTCACACCTAGCTTTTGCGCCGCAATCAAAAACACATCCGGTGCGGGCTTGCTTTGTTTTACGTCCTCCGCAGAGGATATTGCTGAAAAATATTCATTGAGTTTAAGAACATCCAGCGCCATCTTCAAATTTCTAAGCGGCGCACTTGAACCAATGGCGCAAGAGATGCCCGCAGATTTAAGCTTTTGCAAAAACTCACGCACGCCTTCAATCATGTCTATGCCGTTGAGAGCGCATATTTCTCTGTACAACGCCTCTTTTTCTTCTGCTATTTTATCTATTTCTTTTTCATCAGAAGCCCACTTGAATACGTGGGGAATCACATATTTATTGGTCTGCCCGAAAGTTTTTTTAAAAATTCCGTCCGGAAAAGGCAGGTTTTTGCGCTTTGCCAGAACCTCCCAACTTATTCTATGTGCGCTGCTGGAATCTATCACAACGCCGTCCCAATCAAAAATTGCCGAAAATTTTGTCATTGAGGCAATAAAGGCTAGGCAAAAAAAATTGGCAAACTTTTTCTATTTTAGATTAAAAATTGTTGAAACTCGCCAAACTAATATACAATCTTAACGAATGAATAATGAAGTTGCAGAAAAGAAAGTAGTTCTGACCGCCGCACAGCCGACGGGAAAACTGCATCTTGGCAATTACCTTGGCGCTGTAAAAAATTGGGTAAATATTCAGGAAGATTTTGAATGTTATTTTGGGATAGTGGATATGCATGCGATAACGCTTCCATACGTTCCCGCCAATTTAAGGGCAAATATTTACGACTGCGCGGCGCAATACATAGCCTGCGGCTTAAATCCGGACAAATGCAATTTATTTGTACAAAGCTCCGTAAGAGGACACGCAGAACTTGCTTGGGTTCTGGGTTGCCTATGCCCTCTGGGTCAGCTTGAGAGGATGACGCAATTTAAAGACAAATCTAAAAAACAGGAAAATATAAATTCCGGTCTTTTGTATTACCCCGTTTTGATGGCGGCAGATATTCTGCTTTACAATGCGCATCTTGTCCCCGTCGGCGAAGATCAAAAACAACATCTCGAGCTCACCCGAGACTTGGCGCAAAAATTCAACAACGCATATTCGGAAACTTTTATAATTCCAGAGCCCTCCATACCCAAAATGGGCGCAAGAATAATGTCTTTGCAAACTCCTGAAAGCAAGATGTCTAAGTCTGACGCAAATCAGCTTGGCACGCTTTACATAACTGATGAGCCCGAGGTGTTGCGCAAAAAAATCATGTCCGCCGTTACCGATTCTGAGACAAAAGTTAGCTTTGATTTTGAAAATAAAGCCGGGGTTTCAAACCTCATGAGCATCATGTCCACACTCGGTTCTTTCAGTTTGGCGCAAATTGAGGCTGACTTTGCCAACAAAGGTTACGGAGACTTCAAAAAGGCGGTTGCGGAAGTTGTCATAGACGCCCTTAAGCCCGTGCGTGAAAAGTACAAAGAAGTCATATCTGACAAAAAGTATCTTGATGAAGTTTTGATTCGGGGCGCACAAAACGCCCAAAGACGTGCGAATAAAATTATGGACAAAGTTTATCGCAAGGTCGGCTATTTTAATCCTAAAAAATAAATACATAAATAAATGAAAGTTCCTAACAAAATTCCAATGTGGCCGCTTTATGTTGCGGATGTTTTGATACTGCTTGCAGTCTTGTTTATCGCCATGCCCAGCATATCTAGCGGCGTGAGGATGGACGGCTTTCAGACCGCAATTTGCGCAATAATGGCACTGGCGGCTGTGGTTATGATAATCCTGCCAAACGTACTGGAATTTAAACTTCATAAAGACATTCTGCTCAAATCCAGAAATAATGACATTGATGAGCTTATCAATCATGCAAGGCTTATGAATGAAGAAGTCGGCAATCTGAAGCGCATATTTAATGAAGAGCTTGCAAACTTAAAACGCTCTCTCAAACAAGCGCAGGAAAATTTTGACGCCATCGCAGAAACCCACAACGCAATCGCAGAAAAATTTGCGGAAAAATCTAACCTCATTAAGAAAAATAATGAAGATGTGGGCGTACTCCAAAAAGAAATTGATTTCTTTAGGGGCTCTTTTGATAAGCTGTATGAAACGCTCGGACAGGTTGAAGACAAGTCGGCAAAAGCGGAAACACAATATGTTGAGTTTTCCGAAGATATTGAAGACTTTTCAAATCGCCTTCAACAATTTGAAGACCGCACAAATTTGGGTCAGGAAAAGTTTACAGAACTCTCTGGTAAAATCTTGGCTTTTGAAAACCTTGCCAATGAGCTTAAGGCAAAAAATGATGAATTTTCAAATTATGCAAAAGAATTTGGCGGGCTTTCAGACCGCATAACGCAAGCGCAAACCTATATAGGCACAGCCCTAGACAGCCTGACTGCAAGGGCAAATCTTAGCGAACAAAACTACGGCGAAACATTTAAAATGATAAGTGAATGTTTTGCAAAAGTTGAAGACAAAGACGCTATCAGGGTGCGTGCCGGCGACATTTCTGAAAAACTTTCATCTATGGATGAACGCCTTATACATGCGGAAGAAAACTTGCAAGTAATGCACACGCTTCAAGAAAAGTTAGATGAAATTTTGAATCAATTTGCATCTGAAGAAGACGAAACAGAGCATGATATTTCACAAGTAAAACTTTTGGACAAAGCGTTGTCATCAAACATAACTTCAAGCGCTGTAAACAGGATAATATCAAACTCTATTCCTCAAAAAAGCCAAGAAAGTGAAGACGTTTCTGAAGACGAAATTGAAGAAGTAGCCGAAGAAGAAGAATCGGAAGAATTTGGCGAGGAAGAAGAAAATAACGAAGAATTTACTGAAGAAGAAGCTGAAGATTCTGAAGAATACGAAGAAGAAGAAGAAATTGAATCCGAAGATGAAGCTGATTCGGAAGAAGAGTTAAGCGAAGAAGAAGAATCTGAGGAGGAATCTGAAGGCGATGAAGAAGAATCCGAAGAATACGAAGAAGAGGAAGAAGAATCTGAAGACGACGTAGAATACGAAGAAGAAACTGAAGGTTCTGAAGAAGAATCAGAAGCGGAATCTGAAGAAGATGAAGATTACGAAGAATCTGATGAGGAATCCGAAGAAGAATATGAATCGGAAGAATCAGAAGAAGATGCGGAGTATGAAGAATCGGATGAGGAAGAATCTGAAGACGATGATACGGAATACGAAGATGATGATGAAATAAACTTTACAGAAGATGAAAACGAAGAGCCTCTTGAAGAATCTGAAGAAGATCAAGAGGCAAAAAAAAAAGCATCTTTCCTGAAAGTTGAAGAAAACGAAGAACCAAAGGAAAACGTCCCTGAACTCTTTGAAGACTTGCAAGACTCTCACTCAAAAACCAAAACCGCAAAACGTGGGCAAACCTCTTTAATCGCAAACGCCCTGATTGGAATAGGCAACAAGCCTTTCTTAAGAGGCAATGGCGGAGGGTTAAATCCTTACAAAGGCATCCCCATGGATTATGTTGAAATAGGCAAATGGCAGTGGGTCTGCATGACGGAAATAAACACCCCCTTCGACGTTCAAATATACATCAATGACGAAACCCCCATTGAAGACGGAAATTTTAAAATAACACCCAACGAAAAACTAGAAGTTAACTTAATATACCATGCTTAGCGTAAGAATAATCCCATGTTTGGACGTAATGAAAGGACGTGTCGTAAAAGGCATCAACTTTGTAAACTTTGTAGATGCAGGAGACCCTGTCGAGCAGGCAAAAGCCTATGAAGCTCAAGGCGCCGACGAGCTCGTCTTTTTAGACATCACCGCCTCAAATGAAGAACGCGACATAATGCTTGATGTTGTGCAAAAAACCGCAAGCGTATGTTTCATGCCCCTCACCGTAGGCGGCGGCATACGCACTGTTGACGATGTACGCAAGCTTCTCAATGCGGGCGCAGACAAAGTTTCTGTCAACACTGCGGCGGTCTTGAATCCTGATTTGATTTCTGAAGCAAGTGCAAAATTCGGCGCACAGTGCATAGTTGCGGCAATAGACGCAAAAAAACACGCTGAAAATAAATGGATGGTTTACACACACGGCGGCAAAAAAGTTACAGAACTTGACGTTGTAGAATGGGCAAAAGAGGTCGAAAAACGCGGCGCCGGAGAAATTCTGCTTACATCTATGGATTGCGACGGAACGAAAGACGGTTACGATGTCGCCCTCACAAGAGCTGTGAGTGAAGCGGTCAAAATACCTGTTGTTGCAAGCGGCGGTGCGGGCACGTTAGACCACATGGTTGATGTCGTAAAAGAAGGCAAGGCGGACGCAGTTTTGGCGGCAAGCATATTCCATTTTGGCACTTTCACCATTGCTCAAGTGAAAGAAAAATTTGAAGCAAACGGCATACCCGTAAGAAAAGTTGAAAAGTAGATATGAAAAATTGGGGCGTTAAAAATTCCGAAAAACTCTACGGTATAAAAGACTGGGGCATGGGGCACTTTTCCGTGTCCGACAACGGCGAAATGCTTGTGCATCCAATGGGCGATGAGCGCAGCATTTCTTTGATAGATGTTGTTAAAGAAGCCAAAAGCATGGGTCTTAAAGCCCCAATTACAATACGCATGCAAGACCTTCTGCGCTGCAGGGTTGAGCGCATAAACAACGCTTTCAACGAAGCAATAAATGACGAAAAATTTAAAGGCAAATACAAGGGCGTTTTCCCTGTCAAAACAAACCAGCTAAGAGAAGTTGTAGAAGAAATTTTAGACGCCGGAGAAGCCTTCGACTACGGCATAGAAGCCGGCAGCAAGGGTGAACTCATGTTGGCGTTGGCGTTGCATTCAAACAAAGAATCTTTACTTATTTGCAACGGCTATAAAGATACGGACTACATACGCCTTGCAATAAATTCAACCAAGCTTGGTAAAAAAACTTTTGTGGTCATAGAGCAGCTTTCAGAAGTTGACGACATCATAAAAATCTCCATCAAAGAAGGTGTTGCGCCACTCATAGGCATACGCATAAAACTCAATGTAATGGGCGAAGGCAAGTGGGCGGCAAGTGTCGGCGAAAACGCAAAGTTTGGGTTGAATTCTACGGAAATTTTAACGGCGCTAGCAAAACTGAAAAAGGCTGGGCTCAAAGACAAAGTAAAGCTCGTGCACTTTCATGTTGGCAGTCAAGTGCCTAATATAACAACTATCAAAAACGCCGTGGCTGAAGCAACTCGCTATTATTGCGAAATTTCAAAGCTGGGTTTTGCGCTTGAATTTATAGACGTTGGCGGCGGGCTTGGCATAGATTACGACGGCTCTCGCTCAAACTATGAAAGCTCTACAAATTATTCTCTGGGAGAGTATGCAAGAACGGTTGTGGACTCTATCAAAAGCGTCTGCGACGCTGTAGATATAGACCACCCCAACATCATCACTGAAAGCGGCAGAGCCATTGTTGCCCCGCATTCAATTTTAATTTTGGAAGTTTATGACACCATAGACAAATCATCCAAGCAAAAATTGCCAAAGATAAAACGCAACGCCTCCCACATTGTAAAAAACCTCAACGATATTTTTATAAACAAAAACGAGTATAAAAATCTTGAGCGTTTTCATGACGCAAAGACTCTCAAAAATGAGGCACAGTCTTTGTTCTTGCACGGCTATTTAAGCCTTGAGGAAAAATCTTTGGCGGAAAGCTTGTTCTGGAAGATATGCTCCGAAATACAAGAAGATATAGCAAAGCAGCCGCAAATCCCTGAAGATTTGGAAAAACTCAAAGAAATATTATCCGTGCAATATGTCTGCAATTTTTCAGTATTTCAATCTCTCTTAGATCACTGGGCGCTCAAGCAGGTATTCCCCGTTGTCCCGCTTGAAAGGCTGGATGAGCAGCCCGACGTTGAAACAACCATTGTTGACATTACTTGCGACTGCGACGGCAAAATCTGCAAATTTGCAGATGTTGAGGACGAAAAAGACACACTGCCATTGCACAGTCTCAGGAAAAATGAGCCATACTACATAGGCATATTTTTGGTCGGCGCATATCAAGACATCATGGGCGACCAGCACAATTTGTTCGGTAGAGTGAATGAAGTGCACGTATTTCTTGAGGAAGATGAAGAGAACGGTTTTTATATTGAAGAATCCATTGAAGGCTCGTCTATTGAAGACTTGTTGCCGCAGATACAATATAAGAGCGAGCATCTTTCCAGACTCATGAAAAAGCAGGTTGACGCCGCAATCAAGTCTGACCTCATAAAGCCAAGAGAGGGTGTGCGTCTATTGGGTTTGTACAATGAATTGCTTAAATCTAAGACTTATTTAAGCTGACATTAAAATTGAATATTAAAGTATTTTGGCTAATTTTAAAAAAGTTTTTGGGAGGATAATATGAATAAAATGTTTAAGTTTTTAATCTGTACAACGATTGTCGCAATTTTTGCATTGTCTTTATCGGCGCAAAATAAAAACGCCGATACAAAACAAAAGGCGGAACAAAAAGCCGAAGTTAAGGCTGAGCAAAAATTGAAAAAACAATCTCAGGAAGCTCCTGTACAGCGTGCAGAAGCGCAAGCAAGAACTGCGGCGCTCTCTCCTACCGAGCCTGTCTTGCAGTTTGAAAAAACTTTGGTGCAATACACGCCTTTTGCGGCGCTTATGAACAAGTTTTATGTCGGCGATATGGACATTGCCACTTTAGAAAAATACGGCAATTTTGGTTTTGGCGTATTCAACAATTTAAACGGTCTCATGATTGCGTATAACGGCACATTTTACAAAATTGAAGAAGGCGGGAAAATGACAAAAGCGGAACCTCAGAATAGGTTGCCCTTTGCGCTTATTACAACATTTCGCCCGCAAATTTCCATGATGATACCCGCAGATGAAGGCAAGCATTTTGTCATGGAACGCCTGCAGGAAAGCTTGCCCAGCACAAACTGCCCTGTCGCAATTTTGATAGACGGTAAGTTTGCAAAAGTTTCAACACGTTCTCTTGCCAAGAAAAAGAATTTGACCGAATCTTTGGATAAAGTGTTTGAAGCAAGTCAGGACACCCGTGAATTTATCGACGTCTTTGGGCAGGTAATAGGTTTTTATATTCCACCAAACATGGCATCGTCTTTGCCTAGGGGCTGGCATTTTTATTTCGCAAATGAATTTAATGACGGAGGCGGACAGCTCATAGACTTTGTGGCTGGCAAACTCACAATGCGCGCCGACATGCTTACAAGACATTACTTGATTATGCCCCAGAATGAAGCTTTTTACAAAAATGACTTCAAGGAGTTTCTTAAAAAGTCGCCAAGCATTTACACAGATAACTGAGGCTTAAATTTGCCTTAGCAATTTAATCAATTTAAAAATATTGGAATTATCCCCTAGCACCTTGTAAATCTAGAACCTATCTCAAAATCACGAGAGAGTTGAGGATAACCTCACTTCACATCGAGATGAAATTTTTAAAGGACTTTTGAGATGGGTTCCAGGCAGATTCTATTGAAAAATTAAACTCAACTTGGCATTTGGAACAAAATTTCATCGAATACTTCGGGAAGTTTATTTAGAGACTTGTTCAGAATAATGCAATTTGAGTTTCAAATCGGATTTCAAATATTCAGGTTTGGAATCTTTTTGAAAAATTATATAACTTTTAGATACAAAATCGGCAATTAACAATATTTGCAAATTTGTTATGTTGGGAGAGGCGTTCGAAACGACTTCTAAAGTTACTTGGTTTTGAATCATATCCTCCATTTTAGAGAACTCCGTAACCCATAATAAATCTGGAAAACTGCTCAGTTTAGAACAAACAGGTTTTTTCTCTCCGCAATGACATAATCTATCAATATAAGCTACTTTTGTCATAAGTATAGTTCTTACATAAACATAATCTTTGAGTTCCAAAGAATTGTTTAGCGGAGCGCTCATTTCTGCGGATAATTCATCTTTTTTGTATGTCTCAAATATCTCGATAACTCCCCCTTGAATTGCATCAGGTAAGCGAAAAAAATGATCATTTACATCATATCTAAAAATCGGAATAAATTGAATATTCCCAAAGTCATTTATGTATTGCGCCGATAAAGCCGATAAAGAACAAATGTTGTCATCACAAATTAGAAAATCAGCCATTTTATGATATATGTGAGATGACAAATTTGATTTTTCTTTATATGTAACTTCTGCGTATGGAGACCAATTATATTTAAAATATGTATGTCCAATAACTGATATAGCATGACCCTCAACTCTCGATTCGGTTGACTGTTTCTCACAACTAATTAGAAAAATGCCACCACAAGACACTTCCAATACTTTGTATAATTTCAATAAATCCTCATTACATTTGTGAAGAGACAAGGTTTCTCCTATAACAAAATTGTCAAGCTTTGCCAACTTTTTTAAGATATTAGGAATCTCTCTATTTGTAATTTCTCTTGGAGGAAATTTTGTTAATCCATTTATTTGTTCGTTTGTAAGAGTTGTTATTCCCAACCCATTTGCCCAAAGACTTTTTATTGCTGAGTGTGTGCAAACACTGGTTTCATTATTTTTCTCGCAAAAATATATGCCACTAATTTTATGCTTTTCATTTTCTACTTGAATTTCAACATTTGCTTCAGTTCTAAAATACAACATTCCAGAACTTTTCCATTCTAAGACCGCCTCATATACATTAGAGTTATTTTTAACGAATTCTATAATACAATAACCACGCAATTTTCCACCAGAAAAGAAGCTTATTCGTTTAAAATTTTTCTTCTTAACCTCTATGTTCTCGCAACAAATTGACTTCGCTCCGATCTCTCTTAATTTTTCTAATATGCTTAAAAAGGAAATCCCTAATCGAGGAAGTCCGAGTTCTGTAACAATTTTATAGGAGTCATCAAAAAAGTCTAAGCGATTTACACTTAGACTTTTTGAGCATCTCAAAGTTTCATTCATCGACATAGAACAAATTTTATATCTGGTCTTTCTCGATGAAGCTCCTGCACTTCCTTATCTATCCTTTTTCTAGCTTCAATAGACTGCTTAATGACATCATCATATTTAATAAATAAATCACGAATTGGCTTATTCTTGGGATTCCAACCATCCTTATTGACATCGTTGATCTTCTTTTTAATAACCTTTTTCATTGCCACAATCAATTCAAATCAAATCAAACTTAATGCATCCTATTCCACTATATTTTCGTCAAAATGTCAATAGCCTAATTTGGCGCCCTCTTTGCCCAATTTCAAGCGTCAAAAAAAATCATTCACATTCAATTACAATTAGATTTTTCGCCACAATATCTTTATCTAATCTTTCCAAATTTGAATTTACCGCATTTTCAGTTACTTTATTCACTCTCATATTTTCCCCAACTGTTGATTAATAGGTTTTTATTTTGACTTCTTTGGGGGCTTTTATTTCTGAAGTTATTTTGCCGTCTTTATCTTTCTTATGGTTTATTGTAATTATACCGTAAGGCGTGGGGAAAGTTCCGCTTGCCCATTCCAAATTTCCCAGATTTGGCTTGATTTCTACGGTCTTGCAGCCTGCCTCCAAAATTTTCACGCCCAAAACTTCTTGACTCAACCAAGCGGTAGGCCCTGATGCCCAGCCATGACACAAGCTGTGTCTGAATTTTTTGTAACAATAAGCCCCGTAAGTTGCGTGCACGTCAACCTTACCTTCTTGCGGCAGTTCGTCAATTCTGGAAGCGTTTTTTGACCACTCCAAATCAAAGTCTTCCCAAAAACTTGTTGCGCCCAAATCCAACATTCCGCCCCAAAATTCGCTGATATTTTTCAAGGCTTCAGCATGGTTATTTGCCTTAGCCTGAGCAAGCAACATATAGTACCCGTAAAATGTTGAAAAGTTTTTAGCGCCGCCTAAAGATACAACTTTATTTGCATCTTCTATAGAGCTCAAGCCCGCCAAACTCAAAAGCGCCGCCGCCTGCTTAAGGCCGTTTGCAGAAGGCTTGTAACTGCGCATAAGCTCAAGATTTGCCTTGCACTCTAAAGCCAAAGCTTTGTTATCCAAGGCTAAAAAAATTTCTTCCGCAGCTTCAAAAGTCAAAACCATTAAGGCGTGCATACCAGCATCTACACCCGCTTGGTTTGGAGTTGAGGGCCAATCCAAAAACCTGCCGCCCGCCTTCAAATTTTCTTTGCCCGTATTTTTATCCACGCACGCAGACAAAATTTTTAAAAGTTCACTTAGATATTCTTCCTGCTGTTTTAAGTAAGGTAAGTTTCCCGTAAATTTATACCAGTCTTTATGAATAATAACCCACCACAACGAATATGCGCACATTCCGTTCATCCACTTTGGCAAAGGTGTTGAATCTCTTGCAAAATCCAGACTCTTTTCGACCACATCTTGCCTGCCAAAAACTGTGGCTATTGTCATAACTTCAGGGTGCATGTCGCCAAGCCAGACAAGCCTGTCTCGCTTAATACCATCCCACAAAAATTGCTGCATATTTAAGTGCACTGTATATGCGCCCGTTTGCCAAATCTTATTCAGCCTTTCATCGCTGCATTTAAACGAGCCCAAGTAAGGAATATCTCTATATATAAACACAGCATTAATTTCATCCAAAATAAGCTCCGCATTTTTTTCCACAAGGTCTATACGTACAAACCTGAAGCCGCTATTGCCAATTTCTACCGACCCCAACCAAGGTATCTGCAATGTAAAGTCTCTCAAAGCATGATCATTTGTCGCGCCGCTTTCTGCAGAAATTTCAGACATTGTTTCGCCCACAGATTCTCCAAAGCGCACACGCACGTTTATTGGATTTTTATTTTTTCTGATGGCGGAAACAAATTGTATGCCGCCATGAATTTCTTTACCGAAATCCAAAATAAAACTTGCCCCTTCGGTTTCCGTACTGCGCAAGACGCAAGCTTTTTTCATTTTTGAAAGCGACGCTTGCCCCGTATTTTTGCCGTCTAAAAGCGCATCCAAATTTTCAATCAATTTAGCGGAAGCGTCATTTTTCCAAATTACTTTTTGCGGCATGAGGTAAGTGCGCACTCTTGAATCGGAAAAGTATTTGCCCTCAAACTCCTCTTGAAATATGGGCGGCAAGGCGGCAAATGCAAGGCTTGCGGCGCAGGAAAACAAAAACAAAGAGCGTAAAATTTTATCCATAAAAATCCCCATAGAATTTCCATGAAACAAGTTGCTTAAAAGTTTTTCAAGTTTTTATTTGGAAACTATCTCACGCGCTTTTGCCAAAGCTAAGTCTATATTTTCGCAAACCCTGTCTTTACCGATTTTTTCAATAAAGCCGGATTTATCCATCATTTTAAGCGGTTGAGAATGCGCACCGCTTATTACAAGCGCAATCTTCTGAGACTCCAGCTTAACCCTTATCCTATCCAGAGCATTCAAGGCGGTTGCGTCCATAGCAAGCACCGTACGCATCCTCAATATTATCGCCTTTGGCGGCGTATTATTGTTTTGATAAACATTTTCAAGCTTGTCTGCCGCACCAAACATCAACACGCCAAAGACCCTGAAAACAAGCACGCCCGCAGGCACATCTTTGTCTTTAAGAGAATCTAAATGCTCCTGACTTTCTGAAGAAGTATCTGTTGCTGAAATTTCCGTAGTTTTTGAAACCCTTCTGATAAAGAGCATCGCAGCCATTATCATGCCAACTTCAACCGCAACCGTAAGACCGAATAAAACTGTCAAAACAAATGTTGCAACAAGCACCATAGAATCGCTGACAGGCAGGCGTGGAATCATCTTAAACTCACCCCATTCACCCATGTTGTACGCCACCACAAAGAGCACCGCCGCCAAACATGAAAGCGGAATAAACTTTGCATAAGGCGCAACCAAAAGCAAAATCAGAAGCAGGGTGATTGCGTGTATTATCCCAGAAACAGGCGTTTTTCCGCCGTTTTTGACGTTTGCGGCGGTTCTTGCTATTGCGCCGGTTGCGGGTATGCCGCCAAAGAAAGGTACAACTATATTTGCTATGCCCTGCGCAATAAGTTCCTGATTTGAATCATGCTTTTCCTCAATAAGACCGTCTGCAACAACCGCCGAAAGCAAAGATTCTATGCCGGCAAGAAGCGCAATGGTTATTGCGGGGCTAATCAGATTTTTGATGTCGGAAAAATTAATTTCAAAAAATTTGAATTGCAAAATCGCCGGAGAAATATCTCCAAATTTGTCGCCTATTGTTTCAACATCCAGATTAAAAATTATGGTTGCAAATGTCGCCAAGAGTATCGCCACGATAGAGCCGGGAACTCTTGATGCAAGCTTCTTTGGCCAGTACCAAATGAATAGCACGCAAAATACGGACATGACAGTGGCCGCAATATTTACAGATTCCAAATGCGCCGCAGTCAACTTGATTGTATCTACAAAATCTTCTGAAGATTCCGGAAAAGTAAAGCCGAAGAAGTCTTTTACCTGCGTGGAGATAATCAAGACCGCAATGCCGTTTGTAAAACCAACCGTTACAGGACGAGGAATGTAACGTATGACGCTGCCCATTTTTGTAAGCCCCATAAGTACAAGTATGATGCCCGCAATAAATGTAGATACCGCAAGCCCTGCGTAACCGTACTTTGAAATTATCCCTAAAACAATTATGACAAACGCACCCGTCGGACCGCCTATCTGCACCTTTGAGCCGCCAAAAAAAGATATTAAAAAGCCTGCCACAACCGCCGTTACCAAGCCCTGCTCAGGCGTAACACCGCTAGCTATGCCAAATGCCATTGCAAGAGGAAGCGCAATAATGCCCACGCCAATACCCGCCCCCAAGTCAGACATAAATGTGCTCAGAGAGTAGGTCTTTAAAGACTCAAACAATTTCGGCCTAAAATACTTCATATAGATAAAGGTTATCAAACACTTTTTAAATCTTAAATCAATTATATTTATTTGGTTAAGAGACATTATTTTCTTGCCCGAGCATTTTATAAAATTACCTTCAAAGGGGTGAAAAAACGCACACAAATTTTAACAGCATCTTTATCTATTTACATCTTTTTTGTATCTTTGGTTTTTGCCGAAAGCAAAAAAATTGCAGACTATGAATTTTCCATCAAGTGCGATAGACCTGATGCAAACTACAAAATCGGCGAAGAAGCTTCCTTCACTTTTGCGCTGAAAAAATCGGGCGTCCCTGTTGATGGCTTTGAATTTGAAGCAGAGATTTCCAAAGACGGCGTAGCTTCCATTAAAAAACTTGACGCCAAAACAAATGACGAAGGCAAAGCGGTATTCAAAGGCAGCCTGAATGAAGCCGGATTCTTGCGCTGCACAATTTCATTCAAGATTCCCCAAACAGAAAAATTTTACGTCATGATAGCGGGTGCCGCATACGAGCCTCTCAAGATTTCCCCCAGCCTTCCCGTCCCCGCAGACTTTGAATCTTATTGGAAAAAGCAAAGGGAAATTTTGGACTCCGTACCGATGAATCTTACAATCAAAAAACGGGAAAATTACAACAAAGCCCCCGTGCCGGCAGATATAGAACTCTATGAAGTGATAGCAGACACTTATCAGGGGAAAATCTACGCATTTATGTCTATGCCCAAAGACGCAAAGCCAAAGAGCTTGCCCGCAGTTGTAATTGCGCACGGCGCAGGCGTGAGGGGTTCTCAGGCGCCCGTGGCGATGAGCTGGGCAAAGATGGGTTTCTTGGCATTAGACTTTAACGCTAATGGCGTCCCCAATGATTTGCCCTCAAAAACTTATATGGAAATGAGAGACAATGAACTTAAAGAATACTATTTAAAAGGCTTGGGCAATAGAGACACCATGTTTTTTAGATTTCTTTTTATGCGTCTTATGAGGGCTATGGACATACTAACTTCACAGCCACAGTGGGATGAAAAAGTTTTGGTTTCTTATGGCCGCAGTCAAGGCGGCGGACAGGCTATTGCTGCGGCGGGTCTGGATAAGCGCGTAACTTTGATAGTATCGCACATAGCGGCAATTTGCGACCATAGCGGCGTTGTTGTCGGCAGGGCAAACGGATGGCCAAGAGTGTTTTCACCCGTCGCCAAAGACGGCTCTTATGATAAAAAAATCGTCGAAGAAGCCAGATATGTAGATGCCATGAACTTTGCCGCTATCACCAATGCCGAAGCATTTTTCTCTTTGGGTTACGCAGATAAAACTTGTCCACCCACAAGCACCTTTGCGGCGTACAACAATATCAAAAATAAAAAAGAACTGTTTGTAATGGTAGAGGCAGGACACTCTGTAAGCGCCGAAGCCACTGAAGCTGGAGAAGCTGCCGCCCTAAAACACGTTGAACAAATGAAAAAAAATAATTAATTATTTTATGAAAAAACATCTAATAAGCATAATATCAATTATCTATCTTGCGCTCTATTTAAACGCAGGTACGCTTGAAGAAGCGGGATACACAATCACCTTGTTTGCGGATAAAGAAGGCAACGTTTATAAAAAGTCGGACAAAGCCAAGCTTTCTCTGACAGCCTCAAAAGGCGCTGAGACCATCCCCAATATAGACGTCAAGTGGGAAATCTCACACGGGGGCGCCGAGACAACCAAAGACCGCCCTACGACAAAATTAGTAGACGGCAAATCAGAACTTATCGTAACTTCAGATAAGGCGGGAATCCTGCTTTGCAAAGCCTATGTCAATTTGCCTGGGATGAAAAAATCTTGCGTCGTAACAGGTGTTGCGTTTGACCCTTTTGAAATCCAACCCAGCCTACCTGTGCCCGATGATTTTGATACTTACTGGGCGGCGCAAAAGAAAATCCTGAAAGATATCCCAATGAATATTAAAATTAAAGAGATTACCGAAAAAGTGCCGCCAAATCTTTCAACATTTGAAGTTGAGGCGGATACTTTCAAGGGCAAACTCTACGCATATATATCTTTCCCAAAAGACGCCAAGGCAAAGAGCCTGCCTGTCCTTATAAACGCACACGGAGCAGGCACAAGGGGCTCAAACAAAACCACCGCCGAGCACTGGGCAAATCTTGGTTATCTTTCAATGGATTTTAATGCGCACGGCCTTGACTTTGGGCTGAAGCCTGCCGAATACAAGGCATTTGACCCTGATAAAAACAAAGTACGCAAAAATTCCCACAGCAAAGACGATTTGTTTTTCAGGGAACTTTTTATGAGAGTCATGCGCGCCATAGATGTAATTTGCGAGCAACCGCAGTGGGACGGTAAAGTTTTGGCGTTTATAGGCACAAGCCAAGGCGGCGGGCAAGCAATAGCCGCCGGCGGCTTAGATGAACGTGTTAACATAGTTGCCGCAAATGTTCCCGCAATTTGCGACCACGCAGGGGCTGTCGCAGGCAGAATGCCCGGCTGGCCGACATTTGCAGCTTTAGATAAAGAAGGCGCTTACGACAAGAAGGCTGTCGAAGAAACCAGATATGTTGACGGAATGAATTTTGCCGCACGCATAACAAAAGCCCGCACATTGATTTGCGTTGGGCTATGCGATACCGCCTGCGTACCGGAAGCGGTTTATGCGACCTTCAACAATGTAAAAAGCAAAAATAAACAAATTGTGAATTACCCCGAAGCCTCGCACGCACTGCCCAAAGATGCGATGAAGGTGCAAGAAGATTTTGTAATAAGAAATACGGCAGAAATAAAGTCTGATAAATAGTTCTATTTTTAAACAAAAAAGGGTTTTCAATTAACGAAAACCCTTTTTTTTACTTCAAATTTTCAGACCATGATGGATAGGCGCTAAAACAGAGACCTATTGACATCTGTAACTTTGCCCGTGAACTTTGGAGTACGTTTTTCAAAAAATGAATGTATGCCTTCAAGGTAGTCTGCACCGTTGTATATGACCGTGCGCAAAGATTCCAAAGCTTCATAAATTTCAGGGCTAATTTTTGCATTGCTCATAGAAAGCACCCTAAACTGCCGCTTTAAACACACCACAGATAAAATAGAATTCTTGCGTATATTGTCTAAAATGCGCTCATTCAAAATTTTCTTGAGCTCCGTTCTTGGCGCAAAATGATTTACCAAACGCAGATTATACGCCTCTGCGGCTGTAATTGGGGCGGCGGTAAAAAACATTTCTCTTGCTTTGTTAATCCCCAGTGCGCTGATAAAACGCATGACGCCCGAAATATTATACGGTATGCCAAGCTTTGCAGGCGTGATTGCAAAAGTCGAGTCATCGCTGGCAACAATCATATCGCAAGTAACGCACAAGTCGCAACCGCCGCCCCAAACAGAACCCGTTACATAAGCAATCACGGGCAATGGAGAATTTTCCACAGTCTGAAATAATCTTTCCATTGGGGTATTGAAACACAATGGGTCCCGCGTACCTTTGGGCAGTTCGTTAATGTCATGGCCTGCGCTGAACACTTTGGCGTCATCCGGCGCTTTTATCACAATCGCCACACAATCGTCGCAAGAGCCCGCCGTTTTAATGGCGGCGGCAACGTCATCACACAAGTCCTTTGAAAGACAATTCAACCTCTTTGTATGCTGCATTTCAATAAACGCAACCCTATCAATAAAATCCAATTTAACCAAACTCATAGTCGTACTTTTTTTTCCCGAAACCTTACCCGCCCACATCTAAAAATGTCAATGAGATTCTGCCTTTAGAAACGCATATAATCACTATTTTTCGAATACATCATCCCATATAGTAATCAGACGTTGTGCCAAATTCATACGCAATTTCTATCGTAGAATTTTCTTTTTAAAACTTTTGAAGTCGCTCTCGCTCATAGCTCTCTAAATTCTTGCCATGCTTGCGTAAGAGACATATCGGTTTTCTATTCCATTTTAAACGCACAATGGTTACTTGTAGACCTTAGTTATAGCCTCCATGACAGTATTCTGGTCAGTATGGGATTGTAATTTTCAGTTCTTAAGAACAGCCTTTTTTTCTTCAAAGGATGGAAGCCTATATCTTTAAATTCTTTAAGAAAACGTTGTTTGGTATATTTATTACAATGCATACCTTTTGTTTCTTCTATTAAATCCGTATACGACGGATTTATGTACACTCCCGTTTTTGCAAAATCCTCGTCTATCCTGTAAAAAGGTGTGTGGGCGATAAATAGGCAGCCCTCTTTTGTTATTTCTTTTAATAGAAGAAACAATTCCTTAATTTCTGCAACGGGTATATGCTCAATGGCATCCAACAAAATAATGACGTCAATGTTTCGTTGTTTCAACACATCCTTATTATTTTTTATATGCAAAAGGGCGTCGTCGCAGACTATTTGGTAATTTTTATCGTGTATGTTTGGCATCACATACTCATTTGCCAAATCGTAAGCGGCCTGAGAAAAATCTATCCCGTAATACGAAGAGGCTTTATGCTGATAAATATACTTTATCGATTCTCCACGCCCGAAACCTATTTCAAGGACATTTCTCCCTCTGTAATCTTTTATCAGTGACAAGGTTGATCGTATATCGTCGCAAATTTTCCCATTTAAAAAATCATCTCCGCCTATTGCACCATAGTTCACTTTTTCCCCATTTTCATTTCTAGATAGAAAATAAGTTTTTGTATATTTTTCTTTTAAGAATCCCATTTTTACTCCATTTCAATATTACCATGAGAAATCGCAAAGCCTAAGCCAAAGCGCTTTATTTAAGGATAAACTTTATCGTTTTATTGTTTGAATTTAATTGCGACGTCAATGAGATGTCAATGAGATTTTAGACGAACAACAGGAAACTATGCTTATAAACAAAAAGAGCCTCCAGAATTTTGTGCTTGGAGGCTCTTAAAGAGAAAGTACCCAGAGTGGGGGTCGAACCCACATGAACTTGCGTTCGATGGATTTTGAGTCCATTGCGTCTGCCAATTCCGCCATCTGGGCAAAAATGAAAGTTGATAGACTCAAAAAAAATTGTCCTTTGTCAAGCTCTTTAAGAAAATTTCTTGAAACTAAGCCGTATTTATAATTCATTAAATTTAAAATTTCACACATGTTTAATTGCAAACACCTATTAGTCGATGGCTGGAATGTGATACACGCCACTAAAGACATGAAAATCGCCTTGATTAAAGGAGAGGCGGAGCTTGCACAAAAAAAACTCCTCCAAGTTTTGGCAAACATTCACGATTCCCAGAATATCAGGGTAAGCATTGTGTATGACGGTAAGGGAGAGGATATTCAGATAGAAAGACCGACCAAGGTTCTGACATTTTCTGAAGTCTATACGCCATCCTCAATGACTGCGGATGAACTTATAGAACAGTTTTGCGCCAACACAAAAAATGCTGAAGACCTGCTTGTTGCAAGCGCCGACAATATGGTGAGGTTAACCGCCAGTGGTTTTGAAGTGCCAAGCATACATCCTGAAACCCTCATAAACTGGGCAAGCGGGGCAAAATCAAACATAAGCCGCAAAGTCTTTTTAAACAAATCAGGCAATGAAAATTCTTGGAAAAGCGCCAACCCCTTTAACGCATTGGACGATTTTAATGAAGAACTTAAACTTGCCGCAAAGTTGGTGGAATTAAGACATAAAGAAGATAAATCTAAGGCAAGAAAAGAGTCTGTACAAAAAGAAAATTTGACGCCATCTGCGCCCTCTTTTGCCGAACTTTTAGACGGCAAACCGCAAAAGAAAACCTTTAAACTTGGCGCTGCAGGCAGGCAAAAAGCCAAGCCTCTGACACAAACGCCCCAGACCCTAAAAAGTCTGGAAGATTTAACAAAAGCCTTCAAGAAAAAGAGCTGATGTACTATCTTTTAAATTTGTTTCAGTGCTACAAACTTTATTTACAAGACATTAGGCTGTCTGCGCCAAAGGCGCAGCGTCAAAAATAAACCTCACATTCGCAATTAAAGAAAGTTTTGTAAGCACACCATCTCTTTGACAAAACCTAACTTACCCAATAAAGTAAATTTTGGAAGCACATTTCCCCTTTAATAAACCCAACTTTACCTATTAAAGAATGTTTTGGAAGCGCCCCACACACTTTAAAGTTTTGGCAGCACGGTTTGGATGAAGAACAAGGCGCAAAAAAAATTGCGGGTCGTAGCGTACTAAATGTACGCAAGAGTCGCAATTTTTTGCAGCAACGCAGTTATTCGCCAAACAAGTCTGCCAAAACTAGTAGGTGCGAATTTCGAATATAGCCGCATTTTCATCGCCGTTTGTGGCGCTGATTTCTATGCGGATTTTTTGGGCGGAAATGGCGTCAAAGTCTAGCTTGCAAAGTCTTTGGTAGTTGCCTTTTATGTCTGCAATTTCCTTTGTTGAACCGTCTGAAAGTGTGGCGATGACCTTAAAGTCTTTCACAGTTTCGGGCTGAGCGCCGGCTTGCATATGGCTTCTGTAACTTGTTGAGCCGGTGATTGCAAGCACGTGGCAGCCTGTGTCAAAGGTAAATTGCAAAGAACTTATTTTTTGAGGAGTAGCCCAAGAAAGCTCAACCCAAGGGGTTTCTGAGACGGGCGCAATCCACCTGTTTTTAACTTCTCGGAAATAGCTTTTCTTGACATTTTTATCCCTAAAATCATAGGTTATACCGTTGATGATGTTTTGCGGAGTAGAGCCTTCAATGCTATTTGAAGCCGTTATCGTTGCGATTCTTGCCAAGTCTTTTGGGTCTTCATTTTTAGTTTCCAAAATGCTCTGACCATTTTTGAGAAGCTCTTGCTGAAGGTTTTTCATGAGCGCCGCGTCATTGCGGATTTGTGCGGGAGTCTTGCCTAAATCTACACTCATTGCCGCAGCCGTGCCCACTGCCTGCCCCATTACAGCACAAGTTACCATAACCCTCGTAGATGTCAAAGCAACATGGCTTACGCCAACATTTCTGCCAGCCATCATAAGATTGCTGAATTTTTTAGATATAAGGCAGCCAAAGGGGATATTGTAGCAATCCACATGACCGTCTTGCCTGCAAGGGCGTTTTTCGGAATCCCAGAAACCGCCCTTTGGGTGGTCATCCATAGACCATCCGCCTACGCAGACGTTGTCTTTATAACTGCGCCATTCACCTGTGATGCCGTGCTGGGTGAACAAAAATTCCGGTTTGATTCTGTAAGAATCTCTCCTACCTGCGACCATACCTATTGATTCTATCGCCCAGTTTTCTGCACCGGGGAATTTTCCGCTATTTTTGATATAGTCCCAAATACCCATTACTATTGCCAAAAGTTCAAAGCGCAATTTTTCATTGTTGGCGATGGCGTCTTCATTGCCGCCAAGTTCAATCCACCAGTAGCCATAGTCCAGAGACTCTGGGTTAATCTTTCTATACGTCAGGTGTTCGGGCTTAATTTTTACCGCCCATTTTGGCGCATAAAAAGGCATTGGAGTATCATACTTTTTACCCGTAAAGAGTATTGAAGAACCCATGCGTGTACCGATGTCATCATAGTCGGCGTTACTTTCGCCATATTTATCTACGCCTTCACGACCGCTCATAAGGTCATCGCCCGCTTCCATTGCAAGCCTAGCGTCTCCGGTGCAATCTATGTAGATTTTAGAATTAACCTTGTACATTTGTTGGCTGATGTCGCAACGCACCCACGCTGTTGAAATTTTCCCGTTTGCGCTTTCCGCCATGAATACGGGTGCATCTAAAAGCAAGGTGATGTTTTTTTCAGTAATAACTTTGTCGTACATGATAAAGTCCCAAAGCTCCCAAGAGTTTTGAGGATTTTTCACGCTATTATCCAACTTGATTTCTTCAATAATACCGCCCTCTCTGAAACCAACTTTACTTGGAGCTATACCTAAAGGGTGCATTTTATTTTCACTGCTTGCATTGCCGCCAAGCCTTGATCTATCTTGACATAGAACAACCTTTTTACCTGCTCTGGCTGCGGAAATTGCGGCACACACGCCTGCCAAACCGCCGCCTGCAACAAACACATCGCACTCAAGCTCAACAAGTTTCATATTTGGTTCTTGTGGAGCGCCCTTTGCGCCAGACTTATGCTGCGCCGTTTCGCCAATCCTGTTGGCTATTTTTTGAGAACATGAAAGCTCTTCCGCATGCGCCTTATTTGCATTATAAACAATACCGTAACCCGCCACAGCCAAACCCGCATTTGTAAGAAACTTTCTTCTGCTTAATTTTGAATCTTTTTCCATGATAATTTATTTTAATAATTAAACTGCCGAGACCCCCATTAACTGCGCCTCATAAAAGCAAACTTTATATTTATGTTTTTAAAAATTTTGTCAAAGTTTTTTCTCAAAACTTTCCTTTTTACAAGAGAGGTTTTTTTTAAATTACATTTCATTAATACGCTTAAGTCCTTTTGATTTGACACTATGTGGGCTGCATGAAAGAATCTAAGTACATATTTTTGTATAAATTTATCATGAAGAAAGCATCAATTTTTTCGGCAGTTTTTTATTTGGGCGTGTTGGGTATTTTTGCCCAAGAACAAAAGCATTTCATCTTGGAGGCGGAAGACTTTTTTTATCAAAATAATTGGGGCGTATCCAACAAAGACGGTCAAAGCCTGCTGGCGGTAGAATCTGCCAACGATAAAGCAATGACCATGATTGAAGTTAAAAAAGAAGGTCTTTATGACATTTGGGTTTCGTCTTATGATTTTGAAAAAATCAATCCTCGCAGCCGCAATTTCAAAGTTTTTGTCAACGATGTAGAGCTTACAAATATGGGCGGCATGCACGGCAAAGACGGTTGGGCGTGGGAAAAGCTGGGTGTAGTGCAGCTCAATGAAGGGTTTAATAAAATTGAGATTCAAAGAGTCGGGATGTACCCTAGGGTGGACGCATTTTTATTTTCTTTGGACGGCGCATTTACGCCTGACAAAACAAATCTATATTCTTCCGCAGAACGTAAAAAAATCCAAATTTCAAGCCTTTCCAATCTGAAGCTCAAATTTTCATCTACGGAGTTTGAAAAACTTTCAAAGCTTTCAAAAATTCCTGATGCAAAAAAAGTTTCCATACAAAATAAGTTTTCAAAAATCTCATTCACGCAGGTTGCCGATAGCAAGGGTAAAATTTATTTTGAGCGCAGCATAGATGTCTTTGTCATGGGCAAATGGGTTGAAGTGCCTTCTTTTAAAGATGAAATTTTGTTCATAGGTTATGAGAGTAAAAAGCCAAACTACCAAGATACCCTATATTTTCCCACTTGGAAATTTGAAAATCCCACGGGCTACATAATAACTTCTTACAAGGGTAAGAATCTGCATTTGCCGCCAGAAAACACATATCCTTACGGTACAAAAAAAATGTCTCCGCAGAGAATTGTGGGTGTGGAGAAAGTTTCAAACTCAAAACTTAAACTCACCTACGAATGCGGCGCAACCGCCCTATTGTATTATGAAATGCAAACTTCTGTGGCGGCCCGCTTTGACATCTCCTACAAAGCGCCAGAAGACGGCTATTACACGGTTGGTATGCTCGGCTTTAACGCTGTCGAAAAAACTGATGTCAATGCGCTGCTCATGCCGCCGCTTTTCCAGATGCGTTCGCAGATGACCACGCCAAAGCTTTTGGGCAACCGCTTTACCTCTCAACCGCTAAGCCTTCTGCAAATAAATATAGATAAAGATTATCCAATATCCTACGCACTTGTTGCAAATCCTGAAAATCTGCCCAGCGAAGAATGGTCTAAAAAGGGCTGTTCCATTTATGGATTCTCTCATGCAAATCCGTTCAACAAGGCGCAGGTTGCAATTTTCCAACCAATAATGGGCGGTATAAATTCTGAAAAAATTTTGGGGGAAGAAATAAAATCTTCTTGGTATATTTTTACTATCGCAGGCAAATGGCACGAGGCGCTAGAATCCATAAATGAAGAAATTTTGGCGGGTGGTAAAATTTTTAGAGAGCCCTACGCAACATCGCTTTCCGACGCTACGGCAAATATTGCAGTGTACTTGAAAAATCAAGACGCCAGTGGTTGGAGCGCAAAATCAAAAGCCAGATGGAATATTGAAGACAAAGATTTGGTTACAACCGCAAGTCCGCTTGCGGAAGTTTCAGTTGCCATGCTCACAGATGATGAAGAATATTATGAAAACATATCTTTGCCAACTATTGAATACACCTTAAGCAGACGTTCCGCACACTTTAAAGCAAGCGGGGAAAAAAGCCCATACTCGCCGACTCCTGCTGCGTTGAATGTGCCCTCCTTAATGTGGAAGGCGGATTATTTTGCGGGTCTAAAAACGCTTTTGGGCGGCGCAAACACTTGGGTTGACGATATTCTTAAAGACACTTCCAAGCAAAACTTTTACTCGGCAATGCCTGAATGGGTGAGCATGTTTGGGATTTATCTTGCCCAGCCCGACGCAGAACTGCTTGAAAAAGTCAAAAAAAGTTGCGATGATTGGCTCGTCAAAGCCTTTATGCACGGTCCTTTTGAGGAAAACAATTTTGAGGCGTTTGCAAATGTTTCATACTATCCGTACTGGTGGTATCTGCCAGATTTGTATGAGGTAACCAAAAATGACAAATATTTGCAGTACGCAATAAGAGGCGCATACCACACAGTTGCGGCACTGTGGGCTTACCCAACGCCAAAAAGCGGAGAGGTTCTTATCAATAAAGACAACAAGGTGAGGGGTGTGGGGCATATCTGGTGGAAAGGTTCTGAAAAATTTAGGCTTGGCGCAAGCCCCGCCGATTTGGAAAGATTTTCCAAAAATTTTTCCGACACATTTTTTATAATAGACACAAAAAAAGTTGATGCTCTGAAAGTTTCCAGAATAGGCCTTGGAATAGAGCAACCTTCAACATTCCGCGCGCTTTATGGCGGGCATGACTCAAATATACTAATGCCATCTTGGTCGGCAGAGCTCTTAAAAACATACCAATACTCAAAACAAGATGTGCTGAAAAAATATTCTCGCCACGCCATAATAGGCAGGTATGCAAACTTCTTGGGGTATTATATCTGCGACTTTACCGACATCCAGCACGATGAAAATTATCCTTATAAGGGTCCGGACATCACAAGCTTTTACTATCATCATGCGCCCTGCCACTTTGCGCAAAGTTATGACTACCTAATGACACAATTTGAAGTTGCCACAGACGGCAAAATTAAATTCCCATTTGTACGTCAGCAGGGTTACGTCTGGTTTACGGACAGAA
Organism: Opitutales bacterium; assembly: GCA_031553045.1. Taxonomy (GTDB): domain Bacteria; phylum Verrucomicrobiota; class Verrucomicrobiia; order Opitutales; family Intestinicryptomonadaceae; genus CALXQW01. The sequence goes on from JAVBLZ010000001.1 coordinate 55,172, forward strand.
TTTTTGGCGGGCTCGGTAAAATTTTTGACGATGAAAAATGCCGTTTGATTATAGACAAATCTGCCGTGCGCCCCGACACCCCGAAAGTCAGCGTGCTTTCAGCCTATTCTAAAAGTTTTGTCTGGGTGATTTTGCTTAACGACAGCGCCAAAGATTTGGAAACTAACGTGGTTTTGAATCCGGACTCAAAGCTTTTAAAAGATGCGCTTTTAGATAAACCTATTGCACAATATAACGCAAACGGCGAACTTCTGCAAAGCCTGAATAAAGACAGTTTAAAGCTGAAAATTCCTGCACAAAGCGTTATAGCGTTAAAAATTGACGCCAATAAAAGCGACCCATTCCCAAAACTGCCAAAGCTGCCCAAAGACTCTCACATAGTAAAGAAAAACGCCTTGGAAGGTTTTGGAGACTTGCATATCTTCCGCATACGCTCGCCCTTCGGCAAAGATTCAATTTACGTAATGCTGACCGAAGGCTTGAAGAAAAACGCAAAACTTAATATAGACATCGCAGAACCTTTTGTGCGCAGTTTAAGTGCGGAAAGTTTTCCCTTTGAGATTTCAACCTACCCTATTGATATGAAAAAAAATATCAGCCTTAGTGTAAGCATAGAAGAAGAAGGCAAAGCCCCGCAACAACTCGGGACCTTCATTTTGAAGGCGGCAGAAGAATAGCAAGCAACGACAAATAAAAAAACGCAGTTCGATGACTGCGTTTTTTTGTGAAAGTTTTTTTAAATTATTACTTGATGTACTTGTTGACAATAGTCATCAAATTATTTTTTGACGTACCAAACTCTGCGTATAATTTTTTCATTTCGTCGTATGCGGCATTTAGCTGCTCGGTAGCGTTGCCGCCAGAAATCAAACCTTGTGCGGCGCTTACCACGGAAGCTTTGTCTTTGGGCAATTTTGCCGCAGCTTCAGAAATCTTGCCAGCAACTCTTTCAAGCTCCGCATAGGCGCTTTTAAAGTCATCAGGACATTTTGAAACATCAACATTTTTGATGCTGGAAACAATATCCGTCAATTTTTCAGAAGTTAAATTCTGTTTTTGAAACTGAGAAAAATCCGTAGGGAATGTTGCGATTTTATCCACAGCCTGCTTGATCTGCGGGATATATTCCGCAGCCTTGTCCGTTACCGCCTGCGCAGATTTTGTTAAATCAAGAACAGTTGTGGACTTTGTGGCAACTGCGCTTGACGACGCCTGCTCTGTTGATGCGGAATTTGATGTTTGAGAATTGTCGCAAGCAAAAACCATAAGTGCGCTTGCAAGTGTTAGCGATATTTTTAGATATTTTGTTTTCATAAAATTATTTCTGCTTTTGTATTTCATCTTCCATAACAATTCTAAAACCCATCACCCTGTTTCTGGCAATGGATTCAAGTTTTATTTCAGGAAAATCTATAAGGACGTCCGTGGAAGTCTGGCAGGAGCCGCCGACTTCAAAATAAATCATCTGATCTGCGGAATCTTTCATGTAAGAAAGCTCTGCAACATTGCCGAGCAAATCAAAATATCCGTTTGCATTCGCATTTTTTGACGCCACAGGATGAGCTTTCATATCGCTGTTTGAATAGTTCCATGAAATCTCGTTCAAATTCACGTATTTTAATGAGCCCAAAGCCTTTTTGTACATATCCAGCGTTGGCAAAGAAGTCTTGCGGCCCGTTATCCAAAATATTCTCTTGCAGAAGTTTTCAATATCTTCAAGTGCGACAGACTCAACGGGCAAAGTAGGGTCTTTAATTCTGCTTGGGTTGTCATACATGATTTTTTCATAGAGAGACTGAGAAATTTCAGTCTTAAACATCTTGATTTTGGGGTAGGAATCCAGAGCTATCAAAGACTTGTTCAAGATAGGCATGATGTCCGGAAGGTCTTTCACAACATGATTGATATAACGCAATTCCAAAATGATTTCATCCGCCACAAATGCGCCTTCTCTAAAATCTTTTTTAAACTGCTCCGCTTTGCGGATTAAGTTTTGGGTTGTCTCAGAAACTTCAGCGTATTTTTCTTCGGAGATGAGCCTGATTATAGATTCTTTTTGCTCCAAAATTTCAAAACTAAAACGAGACCCAAAAACTTTGTCGCGCATATTCAACAGGTTTTTAAAATTATCCTCCGAAGCGTAATCGCTCTTGGGGAACACCTTGTTGATTTCTTTCTGAACTTCTGCGGCTGCCGTGTAAAAATCTGAAGCCTGCATAAATTCTTTGGCGGTTTCGGCGGTTTTTGCGGCATCCAAAAACTCTTTCATTTTTTGAACCATTGGGGCGCTGCGCAAACTGTCCAACTTGCCTTCTATATTACGCATACGCTTGTAATCTATATAAGGCACGCCAGCATGTTCCACGGCAAGTATGTTAAGTTTTTCCAAAGCTATTTGGTAGTTTGCCTGAGCGCTTTCCCAGTCGGAAGAAGTCATAGCTTTGTTTGCGCGCTCCTCAGCCTCCAGACTTTGCAGATAAAAAGGCTTTGCTTGTATTGTGCGCATTCTTCTTTCAACAAGCATCACACGCTCCATATTTTTATTTTCAGACAAAGAATAATCATTGTTGATACGGCGCTGAAGGTCGTAAAGTTCTTTGTAAATTTCCATAGCAATGGCGTCTTCATTGCCATTAAATGCTTTTTCGGCTTTTTCAAAAAGTTCTTTGGATTTTTCCGCAAGAGGCATAGACAAAAAGTTTTGCTTCATTGCGTTCATTGCCATAAGACGAGTGTTTTGCAGCCTGTCGCCCGGAGTGTTGGCTATGTAAAGCTCTCTTAAAGATATTGCCTTATTGATAATCTCTATGTCTTTTTCAGTCGCAGTTCTGAGCTCATATTTTTTTGAAAAATCATGTTCCAGACGTTCAGATTCCCTGAGTATGCCAGACAAATCTTCAATGGAGTATTCTTTGCGCTCTGCATCTTCAGGGTTTTGAGGACCCACCATAGTGAGCAAAAAAGCCCCTCCTATGAAGAATACGCAAGCAAATATTATGGCCAAATATTTCATGTAGTTATTATTGAATAAATATATGTGTAATTAAATTTCCTATGTGGCAAAAGTATGCGTGTCAAACAGATTAAAACTACTTTGTTGTTTTAACTTCAATGATATCATGCGGCGCACTCTCACGCTGGGCGGCGCTTGAAACGCAAATGTATCTTGCCTTGAGCTTAAGCTCGTCCAAACTTGCAGCACCCAAATAACCCATGCCGCTTTGTATCCCGCCCATGTAGTTTGCGAGCAATTCTTCAAGCGGCATAGAAACCTCTTTGAGCGCCTCAACGCCCTCGGCGGTGATTTTTGCAGCTTTATCTTTGCAGTCATGGCCGTATCTGGCAGCCGAACCCGCCTTCATTGCGGATAAAGAGCCCATGCCCCTGTACTGTTTATACATCTTGCCATTGATTTCCATAATCTGCCCCGGCGCTTCAGGACAACCCGCAAGCAGACCGCCGCATATCATGGCGTCGGCAAGAGTAAGCGCCTTTACCATATCGCCGCTTTTTGTAATGCCGCCGTCGGCAACAATGCGCACCTTGCTTTTCTTTGCCTGTTTGCTGCAAACATAAAGAGCCGTAAGCTGCGGTATGCCAACACCCGCAACAATGCGGGTTGTGCATATAGAGCCAGGACCCTGCCCGACCTTGACGGCGTCGGCGCCCGCTTCCGCCAAAAATTCAACGCCGGCGGCACTTGTTACATTGCCCGCAATTATTGTTAAATCTTTAAAGTTCTTGCGCAAGAGTTTTACTATATCGCCAACGCCTTGCGTAAAGCCGTGCGCCGTTGACACTGCTGCGGCGTCTAAACCTATATCCACCATTGCGCCCACGTTGGACACAATTTGCTTTTCATCAAGAGAGCCGTCTGGAAGTCTTATTGGAGCAACGGCAGCACCGCAGATGAGCCTGAACTGGGAATCTCTGGCGGGGCGGAAACTTGCAACTTTGTCGTCCAAAATTCTTTCAATATCGCTCAAAGTAAAAAGGCCGCAAAGCCTGTCTTCAGAATCCACAACCAAAAGTTTATGCACGGCAAAGTGGTCGTCAAAAAATTTGTCTGCGGCGGCGATAGGGTCTTTACCTAGTTGTTTTTTGGAAATCGTAAAGACGTCTTTGCGCTTTGTCATAGCCTCCTCGACAGACATTGCCGAATAACGCTCTTTAACCACATTGCCAGGCAAAAGCCCTACGAGCTTTTTAGATTTATCAACCACCGGGAATGTGCGAAAGCGGAATTTTTGTTCCTCAATTTTTTTAAGTATGTCGCCGATTTTCCAATCGGGAAAAACTGTGATAGGGTCAGGAATAAGGCCGTGTATGTAACCTTTTACTTTGGTTACCTCCGCCAATTGGTCGGCGGGCGACATGTTGTAATGAATCAAACCCAATCCGCCGCCGTTAGCCATTCCTATTGCCATAGAAGACTCTGTAACGGTATCCATATCCGCAGAAATTATCGGCATGGAAAGCTTGAGTCTTTCACTTATTGAAGTATCCAGCTTTGTCTGCTTGGGCAATACTTCTGAGTATTGCGTTGCCAATGTTACGTCATCGTAAGTGAGCCCATGGCCCGCATTGGCGGAAAAGAAATCATCCGCTTTGAGGAAAAAAGTATCGTCGGTGTTATTGTTCATAAAAACGCCCTTTTGTTATGTTTATTTCCCTAAAGAGACTTACGCCCCATAGCAAATTATGTCAACATTTTTTTGTTTGCGCTTCATCGCTGCGCAAAGACCCGTCAACAAGATGTATGATGCGGTCGGCTATATCCAGAATGCGATCGTCATGCGTAACCAAAACAACGCTAACGCCAATATCTCTCGACATTTTTTTTATCAAATCAACAACTTCACGCCCGCTTTTTTCATCCAAAGACGCCGTAGGCTCGTCAGCCAAAACTATGGAAGGCTTGCGCACCAGCGCCCTTGCTATTGCCACTCTTTGCTTTTGACCGCCTGAAAGATGGCTGGGTTTTTTGTTTGCCTGCTCCGCTATGCCCACAGTTTCGAGAAGTTGAAGCGCCCTGTTTGCGGAAGATCTGGCGTTGAATTTTTTATCAAACGCCAATGAAAGCTGTACGTTTTGACGCACAGTTATTGAATCTATTAGGTGGTGGCTTTGAAATATGAAACCAATATTTCTGCGTATTTGCCTGAGTTTTGCGGCAGACGCACCGTGCAGATTTTCAGAATCAATAAAGACATCGCCTTTTTGCAAGGTAAGTTGTGCGCCTATGATTTTAAGCAAAGTGCTTTTGCCCGAGCCAGAAGGCCCCATGATAATCACAATTTCGCCAGGCTTGAAATCAAGATTGATTCCATGCAAGACCTCTTTTACGCCATCGCCCTCTTTGTAGCTGTGATGAAGATCTCTTATGCTGATTATATGACTGCCCATAAAAGCATGTATAATTTTATATACTGCAAATTTTTCAAGCTTTATAATATATTCTTCGCCTTATGGTTTTATATTGACCGTACGTTTATTCAGAGCTTTAATTTTCGGACAATTTACTAAAACCCAAATTACCAAGTAAAAAATGAAAATCAACAAATCCAAACTTCTTACACTGGGCGTATTGATAGGCGCAACTGTTTTACGCGCACACTGTTCCGACTCAGACCAAAAGGAAAATTTTCTCAACCCACCAGACAATATACGTCCGGCGGTTTATTGGTACTGGCTTAACGACAACATATCTATAGAAGGCGCTATTAAAGATTTGGACGCCATGAAGGAAATAGGTATTGGCACTGCCTTCATTGGCAATATCGGCAATCAGGACGGCGATTTTGGCTCTGTGCCATTTAACTCAGACTATTGGTGGAAAGCTATGCGTGCGTCTCTCAAAAGAGCCGGAGAGCTGAACATAGACATCGGTATATTCAACTCTCCGGGGTGGAGTCAGTCTGGCGGCCCTTGGATTACCCCTGAGCGCTCCATGCGTTATCTTTCGGGCAATATAATTTCCGTGAACGGCCCGCAGAAAATCAAATATGTATTTGAAAATTCTCCTGAATATTTCCAGCCCGTAAAAACTATCGCATACAAATACAATGCAAATGTGCCCAAGGCGGAATTAGACTTGGCGGCTAACGCAAAAGTTTCTCTTTCGCCAGATTTTAAGGACGTTTTTTTGACGGACAAAAAATCTAAAAACAATCTCGTCATAGATAAGCCTCTGAATGAGCTTGTGATAAACTACGCTTTAGATTCTGAAATCACCGCACGTACTCTGACCCTCCAATTTGAAGGCTACACGCAGGCGGATGCAGACTTTTATGCAAAGATTGACGGTAAATATAAGCTGTTAAAAAGTTTCAAAATTAACCGTATGTATCATAGAAAGCTCATCAAGATAGTCGGTTTTATACCATTTGCAGACATGGTTTTGAATTTTGAACCCACAAAGGCAAAGGAATTTAGACTGGTGTTGAAAAATATTCCTGAAGCGGTAATCAAAAACATATCCGTTTCTCCAAGGCGCAGATTGGAACTTTTTGCGGAAAAAACTCTGGCAAAGATGCACCCAAATCCTGCACCAACTTGGGACTCATACCTCTGGCAAGACTCTTTGCCTCTCGACGATAAAAATTTTGCGATAGACCCCGCCAATGTCATTGACCTAACTCTAAATATCCAAGACGACGGCTCTTTGCTTTGGGATGTGCCCGAAGGCGAATGGTTTATCGTACAGATGGGTATGCGCTCTACCGGCGTAACCAACAACCCCGCAAGCGGTGCGGCAAGGGGGCTTGAAGTGGATAAAATGAGCAAAGAACACATAGCCTTCCATTTTAATTCATACATGGGGGAAATTTTGCGTCGCATTCCATTCCATGAAAGAAGGACATTCAAATATGCCGTTCAAGACAGTTATGAAACAGGCAGCCTGAATTGGACAGATACGATGCTGCAAGACTTTAAAACCAGATACGGCTACGACCCTGTAAAATTCTTCCCCGTACTGTACGGAGAAATTGTGGGAACACCGGAAATATCAGACAGATTTCTTTGGGACTTGCGCAGGCTAATAGCCGATAAAGTAGCATACGACTACGTGGCGGGTTTCCGTGAAGTCGCCCATAAAAACGGTATCTACACTTGGCTTGAAAACTATGGACACTGGGGTTTTCCTGCCGAGTTTTTGCAATACGGCAGCCAGTCCGACTTTGTAAGCGGAGAGTTTTGGAACGAGGGCTTAGGCACTGTCGAAAACCGTGCGGCGTCATCTTGCGTGCATATTTACAATAAGGGCAGAGTATGGTCTGAAAGCTTTACCGCAGCAGGAAAATATTTTGAACGCAGCCCCGCAGACCTTAAAAGGCGTGGCGATATAGCCTACACGGAAGGCGTCAATCAAACTCTTCTGCACTTTTATCTGCACCAACCCTATGAAGACAAAACGCCGGGTTTAAATGCCTGGTTTAGCGTTGAATTTAATAGGAAGAACACTTGGTTTTACCAGATGAAACCTTTTATCACCTATCTGCGCCGTTGCATGTACATATTGCAGCAGGGTCAGGATGTCTCCGACATAGCATACTTCATCGGTGAAGATACGCCAAAGATGACGGGCATCTGCCAGCCCGCACTGCCCTACGGCTACAATTTTGACTTCATAAATGCAGACGTAATACGCAATAAACTCAGCGTTAAAAATGGCAGGTTAGTATTGCCGCACGGCACATCTTACAAACTTTTGGTGATTCCACCGCAAGTCAGCATGACGCCTGAAACAATTAAAAAGCTCAAGATTCTCGTGGATGCGGGCGCAAACATATTGGGTCCAAGGCCAATAAAATCGCCAAGCTTGCAGGGCTTTCCTGAATGCGATGATGTTGTCAAAAAAACCGCAGACGAAATTTGGTTTGATGTTGATGGAGACAAGACTAAATACCGTAAACATCATGACGGTATTGTTGCCTCAAATATGAGCATTACCGAAGTGTTTAACTTAGTCGGCGTGCCGCCTGATTTTGGCAGCAATGACTCAAACTTGCGTTACGTACACAGATCTGCGCCAGATAAAGAAATTTACTTTGTCTGCAACACGGCAAATTTTGAATCTAAAAATATCTCAAAATTCAGAATCACAGGCAAAGTTCCTGAACTTTGGGACGCCCTCACCGGTGAAGTGCGCCCTCTTAAAGCTTTTGAAGTCAAGCCCGACGGCTACACTTACATTCCTCTTAAGCTTGAAGCTTACGGCTCTGCATTCATCATATTTAAAGATGAGGCGCGTGAGCCTGTAAGCAATAATCTTGAAGACAACTTCCCAACGCCAAAGCTCGTTACCGAGATAAATTCAAATTGGTCTGTGAACTTTTTGGACAAGAAAATCGGCGAAGAAAAACCCGTCTTGTTCAAAGAGCTGACAGATTGGAGCAAGTCTGAAAATCCGAAAATAAAATTCTATTCAGGCACGGCGGTTTACACAAATACTTTCTCTCTAAAAAGTAAGAATGAGCTTGGCAAAATTTTAATCAATTTGGGCAAGGTTGCAGATTTGGCTGAAATAAAAATAAATGGGGAATTTGTGGGCGGTGTCTGGACACCTCCTTACCAGCTAGACATAACAGAATTTGCTAAAAGCGGTGAAAATACCATTGAAGTAAAACTCGTGAATACTTGGGTAAATAGGCTGGTTGCAGATTCCGCACTACCCAAAGAAGAGCGCACAACTTGGCTTTTGGTTGAAAAATTCACACCCGATACTCCGCTTAAAACCTCTGGTCTATTGGGTCCTGTAAAAGTTTTGAGTTTGGATAAATAGAACATTTTACAAAATAAAATTTAGCAAACATTCAAAAGACGCATATAAATATATGCGTCTTTTTTGCATCATTTCACCCAAATAATTATGCTTTACAAAAAAATATATGCACCAATTATTAAGGTTAATAAAAATGAACCCTTAATTAATTTTTATCATGAAAAAAACACTTACAACTTTCATAACTGTGGTAATGGTTTTTGCTTTTGCAAGTTCCGCTTGGGCTCAGACAATAAACATCTCCAAAAATATTGAAGATATAACTTGTTATGAGACAAAGCTCTCAACCTTTACAATAAGCGCAACTTCAACTTCAGGCACTTTAAAATATCTTTGGAAGGTTGATAAAAATGACGGCAAAGGTTTTGTAAACGCAGGCAGCGCCTTAAACACATTCAGGTTCACCCCCACTCTTTTGATGAAGGGTTACAAATATAAATGCGTGCTCTCAAATACTGCTGAAACTCTTGATTCTGCCATAGCCGCAATAGATGTTAAAGCCATCGCAAAAATTACAACACAACCCAAAGCGCCTGTTAAACTTTTTAACGGTCAAAATGCAACGCTTACAATAAATGCTACCGGTACAGATTTGCTCTATCAGTGGGAAGCGTATCGCAACGGCGTTTGGACGGCAATTCCAGATGCGACATCCCCCTCTTACACAATCGCAAATGTACCAAATGAAATAAACGGCGTTAGGTATCGTTGCATTGTTTCAAATGGAGGTTCTGTGGCAACAAGCAGCACTGTAACTATGCTTGTAAATAAGACTGTAACCCTTACAAAACAACCGCTTAGCCTGATCAAAGAAACTGCTGAAACCGCCACATTCTCGGTAACAGCAACAGGGGCTTCCACAATAACCTATCAGTGGTATATTGCCGACGATGAAACTTCTGACGGTACTGAAATAAAAGCTAAAACCGCTCCTACTCTCACAATATCTAAGCTTACAAAAGATTATACTAACAAATATTTTTATTGCATAGCCAAGAATGGCGGCGGTGAAGTTACTTCCTCAAGGGCGTCTTTGACAGTTTTGCAAAAGACTGAAGTTAAGCCGATTGCAACCTCCATGCTTTTGTTCAGGGGCGGCAGCAATATCATAAGCGTCAACGCAAAGGCGGAAGCTCTGATAGCCTATCAGTGGGAATATTCAACGCCTGACGGCAAATGGCATAATGCAACAGGTGATGACGCATTTGGCGCAATGCCGGCAGATGAAGCGCAAATTTCTTACGCGGTTTCTGCCTCAAGTTTTGTGGTTGGCAGAAAATATAGATGCAAAATTTGGAGTGGTCTTGTTGTAGGCTCAAAGGTGTTGACATCTGCGCCCATATCGCTCTCTCTTTGCGACAGAACAACCGTTGCATTCACGCCAAATACTCACTTGCCGCAGGCATTTGCAAAAAATGAATTTGGCGGATTGGCAAATCAAAATTATCAGGCGGTTCTCTCTGTTACGGCAAAAGGAACATCAATTAGTTATGAATGGCAATCCAGCTCCGATAATGGCGCTACTTGGGGCAAAGTTCCTGCGGGTTCTGGCATTACGTCTTCAAGATACACAAGCCCCATATTGCTCTCGGCGGCGGATTTTGACATTAAGTATCGCTGTGCCGTAAAAAATACGGCGGGCACTGAATATTCGGATATAGTTGTAATCAAAAAATTACAACCAGCCAAAATTGCAATTAGTCCTGAAAATGTAAGGTGCTCAAACTTGAGCGTTGCCTCATTTACAATCACCCCCACCGCCGATTCCGGAGAGCCTGTAAAGCTCACATACCTTTGGCAGGTGTCAAAAGATAACGGTGTAACTTGGCTTTCAGCAGGGTCGTCAAGTAGAACGCTCAATATTACAAGACCATCCGTTACTCTGAGCAATAACTTGTACAGATGCTTAGTTTCTAATGCGGCAAACACCAACACTACGATAAACAAACAGCAAGGCAGGTATCCTGACGCAAGTAACGCAGCACTTCTCGAAGTTATGGCTGCCGCCACAATATCAACCCAACCCAAGGCACTGACAACTTATGACGGCGGCACAGCCAGATTTGAAGTTAAGGCAAACGGTTATAGGCTGAATTATCAGTGGCAGTATTCCACAAACAAGGGCTCAATCTGGTCTGATTTTATTGGTGAGACGGATTCCGTTTTAAATCTTTCAGACATAAGCCTACCCACGGGTACTTTAATAAGATGCCAAGTTTGGAGTAGCGAAGTTCAATCACGCACAACAGCATCCAACACAGTTTCAGCAGCAATGACGGTCAAGCCGGCATTGGCTATCACAAAGCTTGAATCAAAACAAGGCGGGGTAACAACGCCCTGTAACGGTGCCGACACCACAATATATTACGTCGATAACGCCTACCCAATTCAGATGAGCGTGGGCGTTACAGGCACTTCCCCAAAATATCAATGGTACACCAACTCGGGGCTAATAAAGGGCGCAACGCTCTCAACATATACTATTTCAAAGCCGGAATTAACCAAGGCTGTTGATACTGATTATTGGTGCGTGATAACAAATTCCATGGGTGAAAGAATTGAATCGGAAAAAATCAAGTATGAATTTTGGCTCTGTCCCATGACTCCTGATTTGGCTGGAAAATCCATATCTTTTTTACCGATAGCGCCAACTTTCCCTAATTTGCACATCATGACAACAGGGCTTTCAACTTGTAAAGTGGTGATAAATGAAAATGCCTTATATTTTCTCAATGGTTTATCCTACGTTTACAGGCGTACAAGCCCGACTACCGCAGATTTTTCATTTACTTTCAGGAATGAAGTCAACGGCGAATATAGATTTGGTGGAAAACTTGTTTTCAATGCTGAGCATATGCAAACCGGCGGATTTTATAAACTTGAGGGAAATTACTCTGCGCCGGACGGCAGGGGGCTACTCAAGGCGAACGTTGCAATAAATCACCTTGGTTATGCGCCAAGCACCTTACTGGGCGGCGTGTTGGAATTTTACTCGCTAGCTGATGCCCCTGAACTTCTCACGGTTTCCGTAATGTGCGTAATACCCGTAAATGCCAGAGACTGCTTTGTATATGGATGGAACTTTGGCAGCGATGTAATGCAAGATCCTCCAGACTTTGAGTGTACCACCGCAAAATATACTTACTCAAAAAAAGGTCCTCTTATTAGTACGATGACTCTAAACTTTACGTATAAAAATAAAACCATAAGCATCCCGGATATAGCGATTGATTTTGAAAATTATGATGCAGAAACATATACCTACGGGGGCTTATACAGATACGCAGGCTCTACTGCGGAATTCAAAAAAGGTGCGGGTCAAATAGTGCTTTACCCAAACATGTACGCCAACCAAAGCAGTAGCCAAGGCATCATGTTTACAAATATTAGTTCCGGTGATGCTATTAATGCTTCCACGGTTTCAGATAAATGACCCTAGGTAAAAATAGTTCCGTTAAGAACACCATAATAAATTTCTTAGGAAATATATTTTTGGTTTTGATTATCATGGTTGCAACGCCTCTGCTTGTTGACAAGTTTGGCAATGAAGTTTACGGCTTGTGGAGAATTGCAATGCTAACTCTGGTAAGTTACGTAGTGTTGTTCGATGCTGGAATGAACGCCTCCGTAAAACGCCAGTTGGGAGACGCCATAAACTCCAACAACTTGGCAAGAGCAAAGAATATCATAGGCCAATCTTTTATATTTTATCTTGGTCTGGGTACGCTTGCAATAATAGCGGCTGCAAGTACGGTATTTTGGTTGCCGAACTTCATATATACGCCTCCGGAACTTTTATACTCCTTCAATATACTGCTTATATCGGTGGGCTTTTTTATTTGTTTTTCATTTTTCCAAATTGTGCTTTCGGCTGTTTTCACGGTGTGGGCAAGATATGATTTGGTTCAGACCGTGATAGTGTTATCTAGATTTTTCCTTTTTGCGTTTATATTTTTATTCATGCTTTTGCCTGTCGAAAAACTGGTGGCGGCGGCAATATCTGCAGTTGTATCGCCCCTGCTTGTCGTTTTAATATCGTTTGCGGTGATAAAGCATTATTGGAAAGATTTTACTTTTGATTTCAGCCTGAAAGACAAGTCCATAATGAAACATTTTTTTTCTTTTGGAAGCGCAGGATTGTTGATGCTTTTAGGGCCTGTTTTGCTCAATCAAACCCAACCTCTAATAATAGCGCAAATGTTGGATTTGAATGCTGTTACTTTTTTTTCCGTCGTATTTATAATAACTTCACAGATGGCCTCAGTTGTTTCTTCATGTAGTTCTCCGTTTATTCCAATAGTCAGCAAATTCAGAAACCAGAACAATCTGCAAGGAATACAAAATGCTTTTAACGACGCTTTAAGAAGATCTTATTTTGCCCTCGCCATTTTTGCAATTCCACTGTGCATATACGGCGGTTACTTCTTCAAATTTTGGATAGCGCCAGAATTTGAAAGTTCCGAAACTATCCTTTGGGTTATGATGATAAGCGTATTTGCGCTTCCCATGGCGTTTACGTCCAATCATATTTTGACAGCCGGCGGTGAAATAAAGATGCTCGGCATCTATTCGTTAATCATGGGTATTTCTTCAATAATTTTGTCTTACGCACTTTTAATTTTTACGGATTGGGGGCTTATGGGCGTTGCATTTGCGGCAAGCTTTCCTTTGCTTGTAAATTCTTTGTATAGTATAAATTATTTGTGCAAACAATTTAATATGAGCATATTTAAAGTTTTGGCACACACTCTTTGGCTGTTTCCAATATTTATGCTTTGCCTTGTGTTTTACAACGGATTGTGTTTGCTCAATATTCCCAAAAATTTGTTTGAAACTTTCATACACCTTGCTTTAAACGCAGCATTTGTGGCTGGGCTTGGTGCATTAACCCTGCTTTCCAACGCCGATAAAAACATGCTGAAAAGAAAAATTTTCAGGAGTAAAAGCTAAAAACCAAAGACGGTGCATGATATGACACCGCCCTATTTTTCTGCCTATAAAGGGAAAACTTTTGTCAGAAAAAACGGCTATTTAATCGTAATTTGCCTGAACATTACTCATACCACTTGCGCCAGGTTTGCATTGATTTTGCGGCGGCTTCTTCTATCGGCATGACTCTCCAAGTACCGTAGCCTTGCAGCAATATTGAACCTTTGAAATTGTTTTCAAACAAAGTGTCGCAGAATTTTTTTGTGTCAAAATTCCCCATGCCAAGCGGAACTATTATTTTGCCCACACCCTGCTGGGTATCGTCTATACCGCATATTGTAATGCTGTCTATCAGCGTCGAATTTTTGAGCACAAAATTTGCCATGTCTTCAGGGTTTGGATTTTGGGTTTTACCCTTTATTGCCATAAATTCATGCGGGATGTTGTACACAATTTTTACATTTTTTATTTTACAGTTTTCCAAGACTTTTTGGGCATCTTCAAAGTCTTCAATATAGAAAACGTCATGCGGATATAGGTGCAATTTAATATCGCTTTTGGCGCACTCCATATTGAAGCTGTCTATAAATTTTGCGAGGGCTTCATCGGTATTTTTACCATCCCTTTTGCCAATCACGGCAAGCCATATAGTTGCATTCATGGGCCTTGCGTACTGTAAAATTTCTGATGTAGATACTGGAAAATTCAAGACACCGTCTTCAAACTTTGCAACAATGTATAAACTTGTTGCCCGCAAATTTGCCTGCCGCATTTTTGTATAAACTTCAAAGTGGTAGGCCATCTTTGTGTCAATAACAGTTTCGGAAAGTTTTGGCTGTTCCAATTCAACAAGCCTGTTGTACGAAACACTTATGCCTGAATAGCCCATTTTTGCCAGATTCACAACCTTTTGAGAAGTCAGTATTTCCTTCTTTGAAGCGTCAACTATTGCCACATCTAGAGCCATAAGCGGATACTTCGGCGGCAATTTGTTTGATAATTTTTGCGCCGTATCTTTTGTTTCAGGATTTGCTTCGAGGCTTTTTATGAATGCTTTTGTTTCTTCCCTTTTCGCAAGCCTTAAAGAAGTTTTTAAGAGTAGATTCTGCACTTTTTCCTGATTGATTAAATCTCTGGAAAGTTTGAGATACTCATCAAATTGCTCCTGCCTTATCACCGGTGAATAATCATTCAAAAGCTCGAGTTTCAGCGCTTCATTGCCGCCTACAACATTTGCAATGTCTGCAAACATTTGGTAGAAATCCATGGCTGCGGCAAGTTTGATTGCCAAGCGTCTTGCCTCTGTGCTTTCCGACAATTTTCCTTTCAGAAACACGTTTGCGTTTTCAGGTGCTTGTGTAATAAAGAGTTCAAAAGCGTAGTCTTTGCTGCGGGGTTTATTTGAAGTGAGCGCCGCCCAAAGCGCATTGAGAGTTTTTACGTCGGTTTGCTTTTGCAATTTTTCCAACGCCCAAAGTGCGCACAAGCTTTCATAATCTTCTGAGGAATCTTCTATTGAATTTAAGAGCGTTTGCCTGACTTCTTCAACGCCTGCGCTCGCCAAAGAAAGCATCAATGTTGCCTTGTTTTCACCTTCGATAGAATCCAACAAATATAAATATTTTGCCGCCTGTTCTTTGGGCATATCAGCAACTTCTTTATAATTTGAAAGCGGCTTTGGCTTAGATGACTCATCATTTTGAGAAGCGGCGCAAGCAGACAAAAATATGCTTAAAATCAAAAATAAATTTAAAAAATTTTTCATATTATTTCCTTATGAATGTAAAATATTGAAAGACTTGCGATACTCTCTTTTGCGGAGCGCATCTGCCGCAGGTTCAGCCGCAAATTTGCCGTTTACGATATTAATTTTCCTGTTAAGCGCCATGGCGATACTGCCTGAACACAAAGAAAAACAGAGGTCTTTAAGCGCACTTGCCGGCATAAAAAGAGCCCTTCCAAAGCGTATATTGTCTATAAAGTTTTGATGCTCACGCAATTTTTCACTTCTGTATCTATTGTCTTGAGGTTTCAAAAACGCCTCTAAAATCTGGGGGGAGCTTGCGGAAAAATTGTGCGGGAAGTTTGGGCTTTCAACCCAACCTTTGTCGCCGGTGATTCTGAAATGAGTCTCGCCAGTGTCCACAAAGATGCGCCCGCCGCTTTTGTAGTCATAGCGCAAAGAGAAATCATAAGGGTTATCGAAGAGCCCTTTCAAATACTTTGTTTCAGAAAGCGGCTCTACGGAAATTGGCTGAGGCTTGTCGCCGTCTATTGCAAGCTGGGCAATATCGAACATATGCGTACCCCAGTCTGTCAAAAATCCTATGCTGTAAGCCTTTTGCCATCTGAAATTATAGTGGCATCTTTCAACTTGATACGGCGCATACTCGGCAGGCCCAAGCCACAAATCATAATCAAAATCTTCAGGGATTTTGTCTTCGCGTTTTGCGATATATTTAAAGCTGCTCGGCTTTACGGGGATGCCTACATGGGCGCTTTCAATCTTTCCAAGATACCCATTCCTTGCCAAATTCAACATTTTAACATAGGCGTTAAGAGTTCTGTCTTCAATGCCCGCCTGAAAGACCAATCCGCTTTGTCTGACTTCACGCTCTAAGATTTCGCCTTCTTCTATACTTATTGTGGGTTTTTCAGAAAAGACGTGCTTGCCCTTTCTGAGAGCCATTACAGACATCGTGGTATGCCAATGGTCTGGCGTGGATATTACAACGGCGTCTATTGCAGGATTATCCAAGACTTTGCGGAAGTCTTGACAACAGTCTTTATCTGCAACTTCAATTTTATATTCTTTTGAAAGTTTTTCCTTTGCGGTTTTTACCCTGCCTAAATCGACATCGCAGAGCATTGCAACTTGCGCTTCTTTTATATTTTTAAAATTCATCAAATTCACGCCGTAACCGTGGATACCAACTCCGCAAAAGCCCAAACTTATCCTATTTGATGGCGCTATAAAACCGTTTTTGCCCAATGCGCTTGCGGGCACTATATTTGGAAACGCAAAAACCCCAAGAGAAGCTTTTGCAAGTGTTTTCAAGAATTTACGTCTAGATTTGTTTTTCATACGAATTGTTCCCCTCCATCAACTTCAATAAGCTGACAACTCGTAAGCAATATCAAAAAAACAAATATCTATTCAAGACAAATCTATTTTTTTGTCTGAAAACTCTCTTTAATTTCTGAGCTTATACGCATGGAGCAAAATTTTGGCCCGCACATAGAACAGAAGTGCGCACAACTTTTTGAATCTTTGCTTATGCCTTCTTCACCCCTAAATTTTCGGGCTTTTTCAGGGTCTAAAGACAAATTAAACTGATCTTGCCATCTAAATTCAAAGCGCGCCAAACTCATTGCATTATCCCTATATTGTGCCGCAGGATGACCTTTTGCCAAGTCGGCGGCGTGAGCGGCAAGCTTGTATGTTACAACGCCCTCCCTTACATCTTCTTTATTGGGCAAGCCCAGATGTTCTTTGGGTGTAACATAGCAGAGCATTGCCGTACCATACCAAGCTATCATTGCAGCGCCTATTGCCGAGCTTATGTGGTCATAGCCTGCGGCAATGTCTGTGATAACCGGTCCAAGAGTATAAAACGGCGCTTCTGCACACCAATCAAGTTGTGAATCCATATTGTGTTTTATCATCTGCATGGGAACGTGCCCCGGCCCTTCGCACATGACTTGCACGTCATAATCCCAAGCTTTTTTGCAAAGTTCGCCCTGAACTTTAAGTTCCGCAAGCTGGGGATAATCATTGGCGTCGGCGCAAGAGCCTGGGCGCAAACCGTCGCCTATCGAAAATGCTATGTCGTAAGAGGCAAGAATGCTGCAAATTTCTTCCCAATTTGTATAGAGGAAATTTTCCTTATTGTGTGCAAGCATCCACTTTGCCATTATTGCGCCGCCTCTAGACACTATACCAGTCATACGTTCTGCGGCGCTTGGCAGAAAATCTTTAAGCACACCGGCATGCACGGTAAAGTAATCAACGCCCTGCTCGGCTTGTTCAATCAAAACTTTTTTGAATACATCCCAAGAGAGTTCTTCCGCCACGCCCCCGACGCTCTCTAAAGCCTGATAGAGCGGCACTGTGCCAACCGGCGTCGGGCAGTTGCGCAAAATCCACTCTCTGGTTTGGTTGATATCTATGCCCGTTGACAAATCCATAAGCGTGTCCGAACCCCACTTGACAGACCACAGCATTTTTTCAACTTCATCTTCAATGCCCGAAGCCATTATGCTGTTGCCAATGTTTGTGTTTATTTTAACCAAAAAATTCCTGCCTATTATTGCGGGCTCAAGCTCAGGATGGTTTATGTTTGCGGGTATTATTGCCCTGCCCATCGCAACTTCATTTCTGACAAATTCAGGCGTAATTTCTTGAGGGATATTTGCCCCAAAAGACTGCCCTTTATGTTGGATAAATAAACTGTCTTTGGGTGCGTTTGCGGAAAATTTACCTGATAAGCCGTTTTGCATTGCAATATTTTCACGCAGCGCAACATATTCCATTTCAGGTGTAATTACACCCTGTTTGGCGTAATACATTTGTGTTATTTTTTTTCCGTTTTTCGCCTTCAGAATATCTCTTTGAGGAAAGGGGTATTTTTCATTACACAAAGATTTTCCGACACACTGAGTGTCTGCCCTGCCGCTTATCCAAGATGCCCTAATATGCGGCAAACCCTTGCGTATATCGCCGTGAAAATCAGCGTCAGACCAAGCCCCAGAGGTATCATATATCACCACATCAGAATTTTCTCTGAGCAATTTTCCATCTTTGTAAGTAGGGCTTAACTTTACTTTGCAAGCCCCCACCTTAACGTCTTTGCCCTGAAAATAAATTTTGCTTTTTGCAGGGTTATTTAGAAAGAAATTTTTTACATCCATATCAACTAAAAACGAATATGCAGATTAACGGGAAGTCCAAATTTTTAATGAGGACAGCATGAAATATTCAAATGCCTGAGCGCTTTGCATATTCAACTCTGTAAAGCCAGATGCTTTTTCAAGGCTTTCAAGCGCCCTGACCAACTTTGAACTTGCCAACTTGCCGCCCAGATTTTCAAGAGCCGCATCAACAGTGCGCTGCTCTATTTGCGTCAACAAGACTTTACAGACGGCTCTTCTGGTCATAGATAAAATATTTGCGCTCGTTAGCTCCTCATCAGGGTCTGAAACAAGAGCGTCCGCACTTTCTTGAGTCAGACGGTTTAGGCACTTGTCAAAGCTGTCTATTAAAGCGTAACAATTTAAGACCGCCTTGCCTGCGCCAAAATCTTTGCCTATGCCGGTACACAGCTTTGCAATCCATGCTGAATAATTGTCTAACCATGCCGAAAAGCCCTCATCTTCAAATTTAGAAGGCGGGCAATCTATGCGCATATTTATACAACGGCTGCGGATTGTATCAAGCAGGTCGTTAACACGTGTCGTGAGCAAAAATATTGTGGTGTCTTTGCCCGGTTCCTCTAAAGTTTTTAAAAATGCGTTTGCGGTATAGACATTCATCCTATCCGCCTCAAAGACTATCGCAACTTTGCCTGAGCCCATAGTAGAACCCTGACGCAATTTGTGCAAAAGCCCCCTCATGGTGTTTGCCGGCCACTCGCCACCCACACGCTCGGCGTCGCTGCCTATCTTGATTTGGCGCATTGCGCCGGAGGGTTTAAGTTCAAACATATCGGCATGACGCTCAAAAGCTTGGCTTTTCAAGATTTGCGCCGCAACAGTTTTCGCCACAAGCTCAAGCTCCGCAAGTTCCGTACCGTAAAGCAGAATTGCATGATGAAGCTTGCCATTGCGCTGGGCATTCAAAAGCACATCCAAAGATTTTTGTTTTGCAGAACTCACAGTTTAAATTTCTCCTTAACACAGGCTATTATTTTAGACTTAGTTACGGCAATTTCAGAGGTGCTGTCTATTATACAAAAGCGTTCAGGTTCGTCTAATGCGAGCTTTAAGAAAGCTTTACGCACATCTTCATAAAATTTTAATTTTTGAGAGCCCATTCTGTCTATTGAACCTGCGTCTCTGGCTTTTGCCCTTGCCAGACCCACTTCAACGGGCAGGTCTAAAAGTATTGTAAGATGCGGTTTAAGACGGCTTGAGGCAATCATGTTCAGCTCCTCGACAAGCTTTAAATCTAACGCCCTTGCCGCACCCTGATATGCGGTTGAAGAATCATAAAACCTGTCTAAAATAACCACATCGCCACGCTCTAAAGCCGGCTTAATAAGCTCTTCAACGTGTTGCGCCCTTGCTGCAGCAAAAAGCAAAAGTTCCGTAAGGGGCGACATATTAGAACCCTCTTTTGCGTGCAAAAGCAATTCTCTAATTTTTTCAGATAGAGGCGTGCCGCCAGGCTCTCTGGATACTATGCAAGTGCGCCCCAAACCCTCAAAATAATTTTTAAGATTCTTAATTTGGGTGCTCTTTCCGCAGCCTTCGCCGCCCTCAAAAGTTATAAAAATACCGCTTTGCATATAATTTTCTTAATCAAAATATTTTCAAACAATCATCTTTATTTTACAAACAAAAAGAATTTTTTTGATGCGGAATTTGAAAAATGCTTGACGAATAAGTCTGTAATTCTAGAGTTTCAGGCATTATGGCAAATAAAGACACTAAATGGGAAAAAAACGTACCTGGAAAATTCTATGTTGATGACCAGTGCATTGACTGCGACCTTTGCAGGGAAACTGCGCCCGAATTTTTCGGTCGCGATGATGATGGGTACAGCTTTGTAACAAAGCAACCGACAAATCCTGAAGAAGTGAGCAAGTGCAACGACGCTATGGAAGCTTGCCCTGTTCAGTCTATCGGCGACGACGGCGAGTAATTGCCCAAAAATTTACTTTTTAATCTACGGCTGCATTTTATATGCAGTCGTTTTTTTTGCGCTATAAGGCTCTCAATTTCCGGAAGGCTCAAGATTTAGTCTTGCAATAAATATAAAGATGTAGAGATTGAAAGAATCGGGGAGCGAGCATTCGCTCATATCGTTCATTGATACAGAGAGGAAAGTCCGAACACCAAAGAGCAGGATTCCGATTGAAAAATTGGGGGGCGCATTGCAAAAGTACGTCCATGGAAAGTGCCACAGAAAATATACCGCCCCTAAAGGGCAAGGGTGAAAAGGCGAGGTAAGAGCTCACCGCCGTCTTGAGTAATCAAGCGGGCATGGAAAACCCAATCCGGTGCAAGACAAAATAGGAAGCAGAGCGGCTCGTTCATTAATGCTTCGGGTATGTCGCACCTCGCAAGAGGGTATGTTGAGGTATTTTATCTCAAGTACAGATAAATGAATGCTGTTATAAACCATAGGCGGTCTTAACACAGAATTCGGCTTACAGCTCCCCGATGCCAATTTTAAAGGCTTTGAAGGTAACACCCTCAAAGCCTTTTTTATTTTGCGCACTTATGTAGCAAAAAAAATACGCCGAAGCCCGACGTATTTTTTTAATTTATTTATCAACAACTTACTCTGCTGCAGGAGCGTTTACATTCAAAGCTGCGATAACTTCCTGTGTGATGTCGGAAGCGGGCTTTGAGTAATGAACAACACCCTTTTCAAAGATAAAGTCAGCATTTTTGTCTTTGCCGATTTTTTCTACAACTTCACGGATTTCTTTCAGATGAATCTGCCTTGTGCTTTGGATGTTTTGCTCAATTCTTTGATTTGCCTTTGTGCGCATATCGTTGATTTCAGCTTCTTTTGCACGGATTTTTTCAACCAATGGCTGACCTTCCTTGGCGATGTCTTGCTTTGCCTGCTCGCTCAAAGTTGGATTTTTGATTTTTTCTTGAAGCTCATTAACTTGAGCCACCAAAGCCTTGTGCTCCTCACCCATTTTCTGGATTTGCTGCTGAGCCTGCTCCACAGATGATTGAATCTGTGCGCTAGATTCTTTTGCCTTATAGTAATTCTGATATACTTGAGCTGTGTCCACAACATAAACCACTTGGTTTGCATATACAGATGCTATTGCGAATATTGATACTATTGTTGTTATTATTTTTTTCATATTTTTAAAAAAGATTAATTTTGAAAAGTGAATAGATTTTTGGATTTCTGACAAGTCTTAATTTTTAGAACAGTGTGCCAAAAGAGAAGTTGAACTGCAAACCGTCGTTATTATCAGCAGCAGAGGTTACAGGATGCGCAATGTCTATACGCATTGGAGCGCCCATCAACATAATGCGGAAGCCTATACCAACGTCGTCGTTGTAGTTTGTAGGGTCAAAATCCCAAGAATTGGCGTTCAAGAAACCTACGTCATAAAATACCGCAAACCTGATTTCAGGAATAACAATTTCAATGGAGTATTCCGCAGAAGCGTAACCGAAAGTGTCGCCGCCCAAAGGCTCGCCCTTTTCAAGAGGCCCAAATTTTCTGTATTTATAGCCCCTCATATTATATGCGCCGCCCAAGAAATATTTTTCAAAGAAAGGCACATCTTTGCCGCCATAACCCGTAACAGAACCCGTTCTGGCTATGAAAGAAAGCACAGGATTACCTGGTCTTACCGCAGACCAATAGTCTCCAAGTCTGAACCATGCGCCCGCTCTTGCCTCTATTCTGTATAAGTTTGTCTGACCCATGAATGGACCGCCTGCGAGCGTCTGCAAGAACTCAAGCCTTGTGCCGTCTGTCGCAAACATTGTGCTGTCTCTGGTATCTCTTAAAAAGCTAAGGGTAACTTCAGAAATAGACCTGTGGCCTGCCTCATTTTTAATTGTTTGCGGGGCGCTGCCACTGACGCTGTAAATATTTACGTCTTCAACAGTGTATGCGAGTTTTGCCTCAATAAATTCTATGATGTGCTTGCGCAGATAATGCGTCATACCTGTACGCAATTCTGAATAGACGTCTGAATAGTAGCCGGAGTCCGTCCTGAATAATTCAAACCCATATCCAACTTCTCTGTTGAAAAGCCACGGTTCATCAAAGCCTATGATGATTTGGTTTGTGAGAGAACCGATAGAGCCGCGTATCCTAAATTTTTGACCCGCACCCTGAAACATGTTTTTGTAGTTTAAGAAGTCAAAGTTACTCTGCGAAAGTTCCGCCGTTGCAACAAAGCTTTCAACCGTACTAAAGCCTGCGCCAAATGTAACATTACCCGTACGAGCCTCTTTTGCCACAATACGCAAATTCCTGCGATTTGGTATGTTTGTAACTTCAGGCGTGAGTGTTATTTCATCAAAAAATCTGGTATTTTTCAACCTGTTTTCTGAATTTTGCATACGCTTAAGGTCAAAAATTTCTCCTGGGGCTAGGGCAAGTTCCCTTATTATAACTTCGCTCTTGGTCTTGCTATTGCCTTGGATGACGATAGACTCAAGATAAAACCTTTCGCTTTCAATAATATCTATGGTTACGTCTATATTGCCTGTTTCAATATTTGGACGTCTTAGCGCCCTTACGATAGTTTCAATATACCCGTATTCGCCGTAGAAATTCTTGATGTCGTCAACGAGTTTATCCACCTTTCTTGGAGAGAACACGTTGCCGTTGGTAAGCTTGTGGTAGCGCACAAATTCTGCGAGTTCCTCAGAAGTAAAAAGCGTATTGTTTCTGAAAGTTGTATCGCCAATTTTGTACTGCCTGCCTTCAACTATATCGATGTCAATATCCATCTCACCGGGTTCGTCTGCATTTGGAAAATCAAACTTTACTTTTGATTCATCAATTTCGACATCCAAGTAGCCTTCATTTCTGTAATATTGGCGGAGTTTTTCCAAGTCGTCCTGAAAGTCTTCTTCTTTGAATCTGCCCCAGTCTGTAAGATGAGAAATCAGGAATACCCAAGTTGAGGTTTTCATATTTCCTTGAAGTGCGTCCGCCTCAATATGCGTATTGCCGGCAAAGTTTATATTTTCGATGGTAATGTCTCCGCCTTCGTCTATGTCAAAGCGTATAACGCCCGTGCCCAACTCGTCATTTTTTTCTATTGAGTACTTTACCTTTACCAAAGAATAACCTTTGTCTTGGTAATATTTGAGCAGTTTATCAACGTCCCTTTTTACAACCCTCTCATCCAAAATACCGCCGGCGTAAGAGTCCACCTTTGTTCTGAGCCTGTTTGATGAATAAATTTCATTGCCGCTAAATACAACAGACGCAACCTTGTATTTGGGGATAATGATAAAATCTATATCCATCTTGCGGGTCTTCGTCATGGTTTTTCTTGCCTCTAAAAAGTCTTAAAGCCCCGTCTCATACAAAGATCGCACAGAGGCGTCCAAGGCCCTCTGGTCAAAATTCATGCCCTTGCGCAGCTTGATATGCGCCATTACCGCATCCTCCGCAACATGGCTAGAGCCTTCAAAGTGCACGGCAAGCTTATCTATGATAAAAATGTTCTGAGCGTCTTCAGGCGTCTCAGTAGCTGTTTTTTGCTGTGCATAGACTGTTGAAAAAATTGCAAAATGTGCAAATAGCGCAAATAGCGCCGCACTTGCCGAATGTTTGTTAAATAACATCATTGCCTTTTTTAGATAAATTCTCGTAACGCGTAAGATTTCTGTTGAATAACAAATCAACGTGCCCCGTAGGACCGTTTCTTTGCTTTGCTATCTCTACCTTAACCTCTCTCAAAGAGAGATCTGAAATATCGCCCTCAACGCTTGCAGTTTTTTTCTTCCAACTCAAGAGCAAAATAACGTCGGCGTCTTGCTCAATAGAACCGGACTCACGCAAGTCGCTCGCCTTTGGGTCTCTGTTTAATTTTTCATTTTCACGGTTGAGCTGGGCAAGCACTATCACTGGGCAACTAATTTCTTTCGCCATTGCCTTCATGCCTCTGGAAATTTCAGAGACTTGCTGTTCACGTGGCGCTCTTGAATCAAGCCCCTTTAAAAGCTGCAAATAGTCAACCGCTATAAGCCCAAGCTTCTGCCCTTTCCCAGCCAACTGCTGCTGTAAACGCCTTGCCTTTGCACGCATTTCCAGAATTGTAATGTCCGCCGTATCGTCAATCCAAAGCGGAGCTTCCATAAGCTCTTGCGCCACTTTGTTGATGTCTGCCATGACTTTGTTTTGAACCTTGCCTTCACGCAAGAGATGCTGATTCACCCCCGCTCTTGAGGCAATCATTCTCATGTATAGTTGCGCCGCACCCATTTCTAAAGAAAATATCAAAGACGGCACACGTTTGCGCCCAAAGATTGCGCTTTCAACCATATTGACGGCTATTGACGTTTTGCCCGTACTTGGACGACCCGCAATGACAATCATTTCTTTGTCATGCAAGCCCCTCATCAAGCTGTCCAAATCATAAAAGCCCGTTGGTATGCCCGTGTATTCACCTCTGGCTCGTATCATTTTGTCTATCAAAGATACCGCCTCGCCAACTTGCTCGCTGGCTTTGCGCACGGAGTCAGAAATTCTATCCTGACTTATGCGCATGATTTTTTCTTCAACACCCTCAATAAAGCTGGGCAAATCGCCCTGATGAACGTATGCGCCTTCTATTGTGTTGGTGCAGGTCTTGATAAGCTCACGCAGGAAATATTTTTCACGTACAATCTCAACCCAATACTTGTAATTGGCATGGGTTTCTATTCTAGAAACTATTCTGGCTATTGCCTCAATGCCGCCAATTTCCTCCAACTGATTGTTGTTGGAAAGATATTCCGCCAAAACAATTTCTTCCGTAGGCTTGTTGGCGTCATAAAGCGCAACTATCGCCGAAAAAAGACGGCTGTTGCGGGTGCTATAAAAATAGTCTTCATTGACTTTAAGGGTGATGCAATTTGTGATTACTTCACCGGTAGTGTCTAAAATCATACTAGCCAAGACGCCTTCTTCGGCGTCTATATTGCTAGGAAGCTCCCTTAAAAGGCGATTATCGCCCAAGGGAGCCCCTGATGAAACTTTAGCAACCACACTAGACGAACTGCGAAGTGTGCGTCTACTCTTTCCGGAATTTGAATCTCCTTGTGCAGACATTGCACTTCACCCTTCCCTTTTTTTTCAGTTTAAGTTTGCCGTCTAGTCAGCTAAAAATTTATTCTTTGATTGGATTTTCTGAAACAACTTCAAATTCAATATCGAATTTGACATCACGATGCAATTTTACATGAGCCGTGTGTTTGCCCAAATCTTTAACATGCTCTGTAATGTGGATTTGCTTTTTTGTTAGCAAAACGCCTTCAGCGTTAAACCTGTCTATCAGATTTTGAGCCGTTACAGAACCAAAAAGCTTGCCCGCAGAACCAGTCTTGACCGCAATGGCGATAGAAAGTGCGGCGATTTTTTCCGCAAGAGCTTTTGCGCCCGCAAGTTCATTTGCCAAACGTGCTTCACGTGCTTTAATAAGAGATTCTACCATCTTCTTGTTTGCCTTGCTAACAGGCAAAGCAAGTTTTTTGGGAAGTAGAAAGTTGCGTGCATAACCCGTCTTTACGCTGACTTGTTCGCCCTCGCCGCCGAGATCTTCTACTGGTTTAACTAATAATATTTTGGTGTGTGCCATAGTAATTTAATTTCGCTTATGCGTTATTTTTGTTATAAAATCAGAATGGGACTTCATCGTCCTCTAAATCATTTGAATCGTTGCGGCGTGGTGCCGACTGTCTTGGAGATGGCGCAGACTTTTCATAATCTGAATCGTAAGCATTTTCCTTACCCGAATTGCCCGATGAACCCACAAATTCAAAACGCTCAAGCACAACCGTAAGTTTGCTGCGTTTTTGCCCCGTGGTTTTATCGTCCCAAGTGTCCTGCCTGAGCCTACCTTCGACTAAAATCGGCTTACCTTTAGTAAAGAATTTGCCGATATTTTCAGCCGTTTTGCCGAAACAGTCAACTTCAACAAAACAAGTTTCGTCTTTTGTTGCGCCGTCCTGCCCGGTGTAAGAGCGATTCACCGCAACCGAAAACCTGCAAACACTAGTGCCACTTTGAGTTTGTCTTACCTCAGGGTCTCTTGTCAGATTCCCCATCAAAATTACTTTATTGAAAGATGCCATAGCGTTTTGTTGTTAAATTTTTTGCTTAATTAAGCAGCCAAAATCATCAAACGATTGACGGTTTTGTCAAGCTTGAGCTTTTCCTTAATTTGAGCCGGTACCGATGCGGAACCTGAAAATACGATAGTTACATAGATACCCGACGGGAACTTGCGGTCAACAGTGCGCACAAACTGCTTTGAGCCCATGTTGTCAACAGATTCAACCTTGCCGCCTACGGATTCTACTACGCTCTTGAGCTTTTCGATAAGAGTTTCAACAGATTCTTCATAGCCCCTTGTGTCGAGGATGAATGTTGCGTTATATTTCTTGTTATTCATTTGTATAGTGATTGTTTTATTAAATGTTTACGCCATTACTGGCATTGTCCTGATTTCCAGATTCGTCCATAATCTTCTTTGTGGGCTTGAGCTCTTTGCGATTCACCACATTTTGCGCCATTGCAACCCCGTCTTTGATTAAAAGCTTGAATGCCTCATCAATTTTGGAATCCAAAGAAAAAAGTGCCGAAAGCTCATCTTCAGACATCTGACCCAAGACATGACAGGCTAAATCCATCCTTTTATCGGGCTTTGCGCCAACGCCTATTTTTAGGCGGATAAAAGAAGCCCCCAGCTTCTCAATAATGTTGGTTATACCATTATGCCCGCCGGAAGAACCGGTATCGGCAAGTTTGATTTTACCCACATCAAGGGTGATATCATCATAAAGAACTATTGCGTCTTGAATGCCGAGTTTGCAAAATTTAAGCACGTTTGAAAAGTTCACGCCGCTTTCATTCATAAACCCGTCCATCATGCAAAGAATCAAAGTTTTTCCGCCAATTTCCACACTGGCAAGATGCGACGCACAGAATTTGTTGTACTTAAATTCCGCCGAATGCCTCTTTGCCAACCGAGATACGGCAATCATACCCGCATTGTGCCGAGTAAGAGCATACTTTGACCCCGAGTTACCAAGACCAACTGCAATTTTTATAGACATATTCAAAGAACAATGCGCCAAAGCGCTCCTTGCAAGCTATAAAACTTGCAAGGTTAATTAAATTACTTTGCGGCAGGTGCTGCTGCTGTTGCTGCGGCGGCGGCTTCATTAGTTTCGCTTACCGTTGCTTTTGCGACATTACAAGAGATAATCATGCGTTCGCCATCCATATCAAGCTCAACACCTTCGGGCAACTTGATTTCTTTAAGGTGCACATAGCTGCCTGCGTGGACATCTGTAACATCATAGACGATGCTTTCAGGAAGGTCTCTGGGACGGCAACGGATTTTGATTTCATGAGCGTGAACTTCAAGAACGCCGCCTTCATTTTTTGCGCCCAAAGATTCACCAGTTACGTGGAAAGGCACAACGGCGTGCATGGGCTTGCCGCGCACAACTTCAATGAGGTCAACGTGCAAAACTTCGTCGGTGATTGGATTGCTGTCCACAGTCTTAACCATGGCGTAGCAAGATTCAGAACTGCCGTCGAAAAATACTTCAAGCAAAGCTGCTATACCACTGATTGCCTTCTTGGCGACAAAAAATTCTTTTGCGTCTATGAGCAAATTTTTAACGCCGCTTTCGCCGTAGATTACTGCTGGGATCTTGGATTCTTTGCGGTAACGCTTGGCAGTGTTTCCGCCAATCTGCTGTCTTGTTGTAACGTTTAGTTTAATCTGTTTCATGATATTCTATATATAGGAATGTAACACCAAATGTGTGCAAAAAAACCACAACACATCGGGTAAAATTTTCAAAGGTACAGAAAGCTATACCCTCTAAATGAAAAATCAATAAAAAAATTTAAACTTTCTAAAAATTAAAAAATAGAGGTAATTTACCGCCCTATCCTAACTCATAATTTTACCAGAAATCTCTGGCACAAATACCGATACTTTTAAAGTCAGCATTAAATCCAATTACGTAATAATTTTTATTTGAAATATACCCAAATTTTAAAATGCCCATTTTTTCTAAAATAAGAAAGCCCCCCAAACTATTTATTTGGAGGGCTTTTAAATGGAGCGGGCGATGAGGTTCGAACTCACAACCTCGACCTTGGCAAGGTCACGCTCTGCCAATTGAGCTACGCCCGCTTTGAAATTTAATATGCCGACCCACAGTGGAGTTTTATTTTAATATGTCAAGCTCCAAAATTGATCTTTTTCTGAAATTTTTCTGCACAGAGTAAAAATCTGTTCCATCTATTCTATCTGCAGTTTCGTCGGAAAGCAGTGCCTCTACAAAAGGCTTTATCCTTTTTACGTTAGATTTGTTGAAGGCTATATAAAAATTCAAGACCATAGGATAGTCTCCGCTTTGTATGGCTTCATGTGTTGGCTTAAATGCGTGCCCTGCTTTTGTGCCCGTAAAATCAGGCAAAACCGCCAGAACCTTGTAGTTTGGTTTTTCCTCAATTTTGCCCACTACAGAAATCGCCGCCTTGCCGGTTTTCACCATTTCATGCACGTCTATTTTATTTCTTGGAATCACAACCCAATTACCGATGTTTGTTGACTTGAGCGCAGAAAATTTAAAAAGCTCTACAACAAGATTGTCTGTAAATAAGGTTATTGAAGGAAAAATTTCACGCAAAGACTTCCCTGCTGGTGTAACCTGTCCCCATGTTACGGCTCTATGCTCTGAATCGGCGCTGTAAATATCGTAAAGCTGGGCAAAAGAAATTTCTTCAAGAGGGTTTTCATTATTTACAATTACAACCGCAGCCTGAAAACAAATCGGGATCAAAACAATGTTGTCCGGCTTTTCAAAACCTTTGGGAATTGCGATAAAAGCTAGGTCTGCTTCATTATTTTGAATCTGGGTTATTGCAGGTCTTGAACCGTTCAATTCCAAAGCGTATTCAATTTTTGCAGCCGTTAAAGATTCCTTGGCTGCGCCTAAGATAACAGGACCTATGATGTCGCTACCTACGATTTTAAGCGGCTCTGCAAAGATACCCAAAGGCAAGAGAAATATAAAAATTTGCGATATTAGTTTCTTCATATTTGTAAGCGTTATTATAAAATATTTTTAGAGCATATTCAGTTTGGTTGTTAAGAATATAGACTTTGTTTTCATATGCCTATATTAATCCCAAAATCATTTTACCTTCTTCGGTAATCATATCTTTATTCCAAGGCGGATCCCAAACTATGTTGACGGTTGCCTTGTCAACGCCAGGCACGCCCTCAAGGCGCAAACGCAAGTCATCCGCAATCATGGGCGCAAAAGAGCAACCCGGAGCGGTCAAGGTCATATCTACATCAACAATGCGCTTGCCCTCTAAATCTTCGGTAATTTCCAACTTATATATGAGCCCCAAGTCAACCAGATTCACGGGTATTTCCGGGTCAAACACGGTTTTTGCAACAGCCCACAAGTCATCCGCAGTTGGCATAGGGAATGTATTTGAATCATTCCCGATTGCATTTTTTAGCAATTCTTCGTCCAACTTTTGCGACACGCTTTTAGGGCTTTCTTCTCCCAATGCGTCGGCTTCAGAACCGTCTATTCTTGCCATTCCAAAAGGGCCGTTTACCGTAAAATTCCCGCCGAGTTTGTAGGTTATTGTAACCTTAACCCCTTTCGCCAAATTCACTTTTGCGCCGGATGGAATAAGCATTGCAGAACATTCTCTCAAAAGTTCTACAGATTTGTTTATGTTTGATGAAGATGTTTGCTCCATAGCTTATATCATGGATAAATTGTCTCTGTGCACAACAAGCACGTCTTTATCCTGCCCCTTGACGTGTTTGGAAAGCAGCGCTTCAATCTCTGCAGAATTCAACTTTGCCAAACCTCTGGCAAAAATTTCGCCGCTTGTAGCCGAAGCAATTTCCACCAAAGCGCCTTCATGAAAATTGCCTTTTATGCTTTTTACACCCGCAAGCAAAAGAGAACTTCCCTTATTTTTAATGGCATTTTGCGCACCTTCATCGACCAAAATATGCCCTATGGACTTGCCAAAATATGCCAGCCACTTTTTCTTGGAATTTTTAGATTTTTCTTTTGGCAAAAAGCACGTGCCAACTTCCTTGCCGTCAAAAATATCTATGAGCACGTTCTTCTGAGCGCCGCTTGCTATGTGAACAGCGCACGCCGAAGCCGTTGCGATATCTGCAGCTTTAAGTTTTGTAATCATGCCGCCGACCGCAGTTGCGCTGGAAGTGCCAAGTGCCTTTGAACGCACGCTGTCAATATCTTTTACCACGGGTATCACTTTCTCCGTACCGCCCATATCTATTAACCCCGGCGCAGTTGAAAGTATGACCAAATTCTGCGCATTTGAAAGCACAGACACCAGTGCGCTGAGTACGTCATTATCGCCAAATTTTATATTGAGCTCTGCGGCGCTAACACAGTCATTCTCATTGATAATTGGAACTATGCCGCCAGAAAGAATTTCATTGAGCATATCCCGCATGGCTTCATGCCTATTGCGAAAGTCAACATCGTCTCTTGTGAGCAAAAGCTGGGCTACGATTATTGAATGTTTTTCAAAAAGCTTTGCCCAAGTTTGTATCAGTATGCCCTGACCTACCGCAGCGCAAGTTTGCAGCATCGCCAACTTTTTTGGCCTCACCTTTAAACCAAGCTTGCCCATGCCAAGCCCCACAGCGCCGGAACTTACCATAATCACCTCAAAACCGCTTGTTTTAAGATGCGCAACTTGGCTGCAAATTTCTTCCATACGCAACAAATCCAACTGACCAACGCCTTGCGTCAATACCCCTGTGCCAAGCTTGATTACAACCCTGTGTGCGGATTTTTTGACTGATGACATACTTAAACTTTTTGCAATTCAGCTTCTTTATCCGCAAGAGCCTTGTTTATTTGCGCAATGCTTTTATCCGTCAAATTCTGAACGTCTTTTTCTGTGCGTTTAAGATCATCTTCAGTAATTGCGGAATCTTTTTGAAGTTTCTTGAAAGCATCCATTGCATCCCTGCGGATGTTGCGCACACGCACCCTGCCATGCTCCGCCATTTCGCTGCATACTTTTACAAGCTCTTTACGGCGTTCACCTGAAAGAGGTGGAATTGGGCAGCGCACGGCGTCGCCCATAACTGCCGGCGTAAAGCCGATATTTGCGGCGAGAATCGCCTTTTCAATATCTTTAAGAGCGCCTTTATCCCAAGGCTGCACACGTATTGTGCTTGAATCCGGCGTTGTGATTGCCGCAACTTCTTTAAGCCTCATATTGCTGCCATAAACTTCAACCATGACGTTTTCCACCATAGAAGGCGTTGCCTTGCCCGTGTGTATGCCGTCAAATTCATGAAGCGTATATTCAATCGCCTTTGCCATTGCTTCGGAGATTTTTTTAATTTCGTTTTGAAGTTCCATAACTGTCTTTCTATTTAAAATTAACTAACCAGAGTGCCTATTTCTTCGCCCATGACAACCCTCTTGATGTTGCCTTTTGCGTTCATATCAAATACTATGATGGGCAGTTTGTTGTCCATGCACATTGAAAATGCGGTAGAGTCCATAACCGCCAGACGTTTTTCAATAGCTTCAAGATATGGGATTTTGTCATACCTTACGGCGTCTTTAAACTTGTTTGGGTCTTTATTGTAAATGCCGTCAACCTTTGTTGCTTTGAGTATGCAGTCCGCCTGAATTTCGCTCGCACGCAAAGACGCCGTGGTATCGGTGGAAAAATATGGGTTGCCCGTACCCGCAACAAAAATCACGATTCTATTTTTTTCAAGATGCCTTATTGCCCTGCGTAAAATAAAAGGTTCGGCAACTTTTTCCATCGGGATTGCCGTTTGAACTCTCACGGCAACGCCTTCTTTTTCAAGAGCGTTCATGAGGGCAAGACCGTTTATTACCGTGGCAAGCATGCCCATATAGTCTCCAGTGGTTCTATCGACGCCATTTTGTTCGCCGCCCAAGCCTCTGAATATATTGCCGCCGCCAACAACCAGACAAATTTGAACGCCAAGCTCATGAACTTCCTTAAGCTCGCTAGCCAGATTTTTCAGAATTTTTGGGTCGAGCGCCTCGCCATTTGCGACGTCTTTTAGAGCTTCTCCGCTTAGTTTAAGAACGATACGTTTATATTTGGGTGCCATAAGTGTGCGTGTTAAAAGTTTTACCGAGTAAATTTATCGGTTTCATTTTGCCCACACACTATGATTAACTTGCCAATCCAGTTCAATACTTTTTTAGCAAATAGATTATTGATTTTAAATTTTTGCGCCGCCCCAAAAGCGCAATAAGACAGCCCAAACTCCCAGACTTCACCTAAAGCTTTTCAGGCTTTATGATTATTATTTTAAACTGCGCCGAATCAAATATCTGTTTTGCCCTAATGCGCACGTCGTCAAGGCTGATATTTTCACAACCCGATACGATACTGCGCGCCCAAGCCAATTTAAAATCTTCACTTTGCGAAAAACTTAGCACGTTGCTTAGCCAATATTCATTTGTTCTGCGCAGCTTTTCAACCTGCTTTATTATGGGCAGTTTTGCCCTCTCAAACTGGTCTTGGGTTATTTCTTTTGAGACTTCCAAAGCGCATTCTTCAAGCAGTTTTATGAGATTTTCAGAATACTTGACCTCAATCAAAGATCCCGCAAACAAATATCCAAAATTATAAAACTTGTTTGAATTGTTGTAGGCGAACGGACTATACACCTGTCCCAATTTTTCACGTATTTGTTTGCGCATTACATCATCCAAGATTTCCGCAACGACATTGCTTTGCCTTGCCTTGTCTATATCTGACATTGGGCAAGTTTGCCAAAGCACTGCGGCTATAGCCCTGTCTGATTCAGACTGAACTTCAAATACTTTTTTTGGAGACGCCGTAAGCGTTAGCTCTTTAAGTTTTGAATAGTCCCTTCTTTCCGCATTGCGTTTTGGCATTGTGCCAAATATCGCAGAAACTAACGCCTTGCAGGCGTCTTCTTCAAAGTCGCCGACTATCGAAAGCTCAAGGTATTCTTCTTTCAATATCTTTCCCAAAAATTTTTTCAGATTATCCAAATCTGAAAGCGTTGGCGTAAATTCTTCAGGAAAACCAAATCTGAAATTTCCGCTTAAATACCATTTCATGACATTTGCCCTCAGCGCCAATTCCGGCGTGGTTTTTACCGCCTTAAAGAGTTCGGCAATTTCTTTCTGCGCTTTAGAGTAAGATTCAGTATTAAAACCGGCGTGCAAAATGTAAGCACGTAATAAAGCAAGTTGGTGCTCCAAAAACTTTTTGTTGGTTTTTCCCGACAATTTAAAGCAAGATTCCTCCGCCTCAAATGCGATAGACACGGTTTCAGCAGCGAATATGCTTTCTATGTCGTCATATTTATGCGCACTTGTACCGCCCGCAACAAAGTGGGCGTTTGCTATCAAAGACAAATGTATGTTTGATTCGTCAAAGTCCAACTTGCCGCCGCCTATGTCTGCTCTTATTATTATTTCATTTGCGGCAAAGTCTGTCTTTTTAAGATTCACCCTTACGCCGTTTTCAAAGACCAACTGTTTTATTTGCAAATCTTCCAAATATTTTTCCGAAACAATCTTGCCATCGCCTTCGTAATCATAGTGAGCAAAGGCTATATCCGCCTCTTGCTCGGGCGCAAATATATCTTCTTGGGCGGCAACTTTTACAATCTCTAGAGGGTTATAGCCAATCGGTTTTGTGTCCGTTATAAAATAGCGCACAAGGCCATTGGTAAAAATTTCTTTAAAGAGAACGTGCGCAGATTTGGCGTCCAACTTGGCGTATGCAACTTCAGCCAAAGCGAACTCCGTTTGAGGAGACAAAAAGAGCCTATTGTTTGTGAATGTGGAACTAATTTTGTTGGATAAATACGGCGTTTGTCTTGTTGAGGCACGCTCAACGTTGTCGTTTTTCAAGTTTAAAATTTTAGATATTGCTTCCGCAATTTCCTTGTCTGTAAAACCGTATTTAAGCGCTCTTTCAAGTTCCGTAGATATTGTTTCAAGAGCCATTCTTGAGTTGCCAGCAGGTGCGTCTGCGCTTATGAAAGACAAATCGTAAACATCAAAAAGATTGGTAAAGCCCGCAGCACCTTTTGTGATTTTTGAATTTTGTTCAGAGGCGATTTTCTCAAACCTTCTATTCAAAATGTATTCTATTGCGGAAATTTTCAAGTCTTCCACCCTGCCTTCAAAAGAGTCTCCCTTAAAGCGTGCGTTGCGTTTGATTAAAATTTCTGCGCTGGAATTTTTGAGCTCTTTATCAATAAAAACTTCACCACTCATTTTGGAAACCAAAGAAGCCAAAGAAGCCTCAAACTTGTCTTCCGAAAGCGATGGGGTTCCAGGATTCAATCTGGCGGACACGTCTTTTGAAGGCGATATTGAAGAAAAAATATCGGCGGCAACTTTTAAAGTTTTCTCAACGTCAATGTCTCCAACAATTACAATCGCCATATTTTCAGGTCTGTATGTGGCGTTATAAAACTCCACAAATTTTTCCCGAGGCGCTTTTTTGATTATATCATCCTGACCTATTGGCAGGCGCAACGCAAAATCGGTACCCTCAAAAATCATTTTCCATTCAGAGACAAACGCCCTGTAATCTACAGTATCTCTAGATTTTTTCTCCGCAATTATCACGCCCCTTTCGCTGTCTATTGCGGATTTTTCAAAACTCACGGTGCTGGCGTAATCGGCAAGCAAGCGCAGGCCTTCTTGTAAATATTTAACTTCAGGCATATCTATTTTATACACAGTTTCATCAAAACTTGTGTGTGCGTTATTGTCTGCGCCAAACGCCATTCCCAGACGCTGAAAATACTCAATCATATCCCCTGCAGGAAAATTCTTTGTGCCTTTAAACGCCATGTGTTCTATGAAGTGCGCCAAGCCCTGCTCATCTTCTTTTTCCGCAATAGAGCCTTTCTTAACCGCCAAGCGCATAGAGACTCTTTGGGGCGGCTCCTGGTTTTTAAACACCATGAGAGTCAAGCCGTTTTCCAACTTTACCGTTTTCAGATTTTCGTCGCACACCAAATTGTCGGCGTGAGATTGCGCAAGAGCCGCCATTGCTAATACAGATGCTTTCATAAATTTTTTTATAGAAACTTTCATAAAATATTATTTTACATTTTTGTTAGAAGATAAAGTCACGCAAGTTTTTCGAGATTCTTAGCCGCCACCCAGAATATACAGTCGTCGGAAAACTCCCGCACTTGTTCTGGTTCTAGGGCTATGGCACTGCGCTTGTCATGAAAGACCAGTTCAAAGCCCGCATAAATTATATCGGAAATTATTTCAGACCTTGATGGAGAATGTATGAAAATTTTACCATGTTCCGCCTGATAATAACTGTCCCCAAATTCGTCAACCAATGGGTCTTGCGCATTATTTTTCCAGAGCATTTTTTGCTCGTCCCAATATTTTTGGTGGCGTTCTTCAAACCTGTCATGGGTTGTAAAAATCAAGTGCCCCCCGTCTTTGAGAGCGTTGAAAATATTTTTAATCACCGCTTTGCGTTGCGCCCTTTTTGGTATCTGCATTAAGCCGTTAAAGCCGAATATTGCTCCGCCATAATAATTTTTTTTGAGTTTAATTTTGGTTGCATCGGCACATTCATACTTCACTTTGTCGCCAAGACAAAACGAAATTTCTTGGGCGGCGGCAATCATTGAATTTGAAATATCTATTGCGTGTATATCCTCAAAACCTCTTTTATACAAAGAATGTGCAATTCTGCCGGCTCCGCAACCCAACTCCAGAATTGCGGATGACTTGTCGAAATATTTTTCAAAAAGTTTTTTTTCAGACTCCCAAAGTCCGACATTTGCGGCGGCACGAGTGTATTCGTCCACAACTTGAGGAATTTCAAAATATTTTTTTACGTCTTCAGTCTGCATTTTATAGATACTTTACATAACCACGTTGCATTACATCTGGCGGGAAGTGAGTTTTTTTTGGGTCATCAATCACCCAGCTATTTTTCACATCTTGGGTAAAAGCGTCAACGCCGCCCGCCCCGATATTTTTGCCGTTGTGATATATGAATGCGTAGTCAACGGCCTTCGCCCTTAGCATTGCCGATAACAATTTTGCGCCGGCTTCAACATACAAAGCCATGATACCCTCTCTGAACAATTTTCTTTTAAGCTCATCAAAAAATTCTTCCTGAGAATTTCTTTTTGCAGAAAGCTGCATGACCCTAATGCCATTATCTTTGAGGTAAGAAATTCTATCTTGAGGAGTGTCGGCAAAAGCCACAATTCTGGTTTTGTCTTTAAATTCGTCTGTAAAAATTTTCTTCTTTACGAGTTTTTCCGCATTACCCAAATCATGCGCAAATACAAGCCTTTCATGGCATTCAACAGGTTCGCCCTCGAGCCTGATTGTCAGCGAGGGGTCATCAATCAGCACCGTTGCGGTTGAAGTTGCGATAGCCGGAAAAAGTAATCTGAACAAATGCACATTTTTATCCGCAAGCACGCTTGTTATTTTTGTGTTCAAACCTATGCCTGCGGCAATCTTTCCATCGCCAGACTGCGCCGATTTTATGGCAAGCATTGCCTTTGCATTTTGTATTGTGAAGTTGTAAATAAAATTCAAGTTCCGACATTCTTCTTCATTGACGCCTGATACAACTTCAATACCAGCAGACCTCAATATATCTACGCCCCTGCCAGCGTGTAAAGGATTCGGGTCTAAAGCGCCCACAACAACCCTTCTGATGCCAGAGCTTATTATAGCATCCGTACAGGCACCCGTGCGCCCTTTTGTTGAGCAGGGTTCAAGCGTAATATACATGGTTGATGCGCCTGAAATTGGTCTTTTGAGGCTTTTAAGACATTCAATTTCAGCATGGGGTTGCCCGTCCGCCTTGTGGTATCCGCTTGCGATAATTTCAGTTCCATCGGCTATGATTGCGCCCACCATTGGGTTGGGATGAGTACGCCCCCACGCCTTTCTGGCAAAGCGCAGCGCCTCTATCATCATATTTTTATCTGTTCTCATAAAGACTATGCCCTTACGAATGAATTTCCAATCTTTTCAGCCTTTACCGATGTTTCCGGACCATGCCCCACATACAAGACTGTCTCATCCGGAAGCGTGTAAATTTTTTCCCTAATTGATTTTTCTAGAACTGCGTAATTGCCCGTAGGCAAATCTGTCCTGCCGATACTGCCCGAGAAAATCACATCTCCCACAAAAGCCGTGGGCGGGGTTTCATTTTCAAAATAATAAACTATGCTGCCGTCGGCGTGCCCTGGAGCGTATAGACATTTTATTTTTTCCCCTGCGATTTCCAAGATTTCTCCGTCGCTTACCTCTACATCTATCTTGGAATTTTCAAAACCGTGAAACCCGTATAAGAATGCGTCTTGAAAGCCCTCTTTTTCGATAAAGTCTTTTGCGCCCTTGTGGGAATAGACCTTTGCACCTGTCAGGTTTGAAAGTTTTTTTGCATCCCACATGTGGTCCCAATGTCCGTGCGTAAGCAATATTGCAACCAGCTTTCTATTGTGTTTTTTTAGGAACTCCGGAATATTTTCCACAGTATAATGCGGCGCATCTATGAGTATAGCCTCGTCTGTATTGTCGGGAAAAATGAGGTAAGCGTTGACCTCTATGGGGCCCAATTCAAATTTATTTATCTGCATATTATTTGTTCCCAAAATAGTATTTAAGCCAAACTCCACAGATATTGTTCCAAGAGCGCATGGGTTTTGAGTCTTCTTTTTTGCGTATGCCCGTGCCGTGTCCACCCTCGCTGAAAAGATGCAAATCCGCCTTGACGCCTATCTTTTTTAGAGTCAAGTAATAGGCAATGGAACTGTCCACCCATCTATCGTCCTGAGCCGCAATAATGAACGCTCTTGGCGCATTTTTATCAACTTTCAAATCTTCAGGGAAAGCGTAATTTTCATCCAAAGACAAATATGCGGGATAAACCGCAACCGTAAAATCTGGACGTGCCGAAAGTTTGTCCGCCTCATCATGCGCTTCATAAGCAGATATGTTGTAGTTTGCCGACGCCCTAACAATCAGATGTCCGCCAGCACTAAAACCCAGAACGCCAAGGCGATTTGGGTCTATATTCCATTTTGCTGCGTTAAACCTTGCCAAGCGTATTGCACGCTGTAAGTCGGCAAATGCGCCGTCTTTATTGTCGGGCACTCTATACTTAAGCACTATCGCATTAAAGCCTTCAGAGTTTAACCACTTTGCAATTTCAGTACCCTCTAAATCCCAAGCCATGACTTTGTATCCGCCGCCCGGACACACTATGACCGTGGGCGCAGGCTGTGCAGATTCTATCGGGAAAAACACCATTTCAGGAACACTGACATTGGTGTATTTTAATATACCGACACTTTTGAGCTCTTCCGGTTCTGAACAAATTTCACCGGGGGCTTTACCTTCCCAAAGTTTTTGGTTGTCTATTTTTGCGTTTAAAGCAAATGCTGAAAAAAACGCCAGTAAGCATATACTAATATATTTCATATTTATTTTTTTGAAGGGTTTAAGAAATAGTATTTAAGCCATTCGCCGCAGATGTTGTGCCAATCTTTCATGGGTTCTTGAGTTCTGCGCACACCCTTGCCGTGTCCGCCGTCGGCGAATAAATGTATGTCCGCTTTTACGCCCATTTTTTTTGCCGCAAGATAATAGGCTATAGAGCTGTCAAAATACTTAACGTCATCCTGCGCCTGAGTTATAAAGACAGGCGGAGTATCTTTCGTAATTTTAATTTCTGGAGGCAAAGTATAATTTGCGTCCGTATATAAATAGGCAGGATACACCAACACAGAAAAATCAGGACGCGCAGAAAGTTTGTCGGCGGCGTCTGTGGGCTCATATGCTTGTATATTAAAGCTTGTGGATGTGCGTGCAGTCAAGTGCCCGCCTGCGCTGAAACCCAGCATGCCAAGCCTATTTGGGTCTATATTCCAAGCCTTTGCGTTATATCTGATTAGGCGCAAAGCACGCTGGGCGTCGGCAAATGCGCCGTCCCTATTTTCAGGAATTCTGTATTTAAGAATCACGGCGGTAAAGCCTATTGAATTTAGCCACTTTGCAATTTCCGTGCCCTCATGCTCTATACAGACCCTGCCATAGCCGCCACCAGGACAAATCAAAACCGCAGGCGCAGGTGTTTCAGATTCCACTTTATAGATTGATATGGTTGGAACGCTTACAAATTTATAATTTCTATCGCCCTTCAAGATTATTTCTTCATCCTCTTTGCACACCTTGCCAGGCGCTTTTGCATCCCAAATATTGAGAACCTTGTCTTGAGAAAATGCCGCAATAGACAGCATAAAAGCCGCCGTCAGACAAAAAAATTTCTTTATTAAAGCTATATTCATAAAATTAGTTTTTGAATTGGTAATAATTAAGAAAATCCTCATTTAGGTCAATAGATTTTAATTTTTCCAGACTCATTTGTAATCATAGGTATAGAGTTTCTGTTTTATCAAAAGTTCCCAAAGTTGTTTTGCGCAAAAAAGAGAAAATGTGTATTCTGGCAAAAACATAATATTTGCATGAATCCACAATCTCCTGAATTTATCGGCACGGGTCTAATGATTTCCACCGCACTGCTAGCGGCGTATTATCTTGTTTTAAAGATAAAAGAATCTCATTCGGAACGCCCCGACCCAAAACTTACATACGCAACGCAAGCGCATCTTGAACGCACACGTTCAGAGCTCATGCAGGCAATAACAGAAGTTGTAAAAGACGTACGCAGCCTGCGTTCAGAAATACGCCACGATATAGCCAATGTACAAACTCAATACTCTCAAAGCCTGACGGAAACAAGAGAGCTAATCAGCAAAAACGCTCAAAATATAAGCGCACTAATCGCCCAAGCCCAGTTGAGCAATCAAAGAATTGCCGAACTAAATTTACGTACAGACAAAATTTCCATGAGAACAAAAAAAGAACAATGAATAATATGAACACAAAACTATTAAGCAAAACACTGTTAAGACGCACCTCAATATTGTTACAACTTCAAGCCGCATACCCTGCCGCTTTGACTTCGGAAATGCTGCTGCGGGGCATTAAGTTAAATTGCGTTCCGCTTGATGAGATTTCTGAAAATCTGCTGGAATCCGATATCGCATATCTGGAAGAAAAAAATTATCTAAAGCGAGAAAATGCCGAACTTTGCGCCGCCGTAAAGCGCATTTCATTAAGCGCAAAAGGACTGGATTATCTGGACATGATGGGATTTTAATATGCCTGAATTGGAAAATCTAAAACCCGCAAAAAAGAGGGTTTGCAAAAAAAAATCCCAACAAGAAAGCGAAAGATTTTGCGAGCATCTGGAAAATATCATTGAGGCAAAAAGCTCCACAAATAAAATCGTGGGGAAAGTTGATGCAAACTGCGATATAGAAACAAATGTAATAGCGCAAGTTTGGCAAAGCCTCTTTGAATTTTTCTGCTTAAACCCAAAGGCGGAAATTTCACTCACAGACCTCAACACCGCTTCAAGTGTCATACAAAGGTTGTGCAGTGCGCAAAATACAAATTCAAAAATTTCAGCTTCAAAAAACCCTGACAATACGCATACGCAAATTTCAGATGCTCTCAAAGAAATTGAAATGCGTTTAAAACTACTTTGATGCAAAATTTATCGGACAGTCAAAACAGCTTCTTTTTACCATATCAAAAGAAGTGGATATTGGATGATTCCAGAATAAAAATTATGGAAAAATCCAGACAAATAGGCCTAAGCTGGAGCACAGCTTACGACCTTGTGCGCAGACACATCCTTGAAAAGTCCGGTACAAATTCTTGGGTAAGTTCTCGCGATGAATTGCAAGCAAAACTCTTTATTGATGACTGCAAAAAATTTTCAGACATATTGGGGTTGGCGGCAAAAAGTTTTTGCATAGAAAAATTTGAAGATTCTTCCGAGAGCAATTTGCGAACTCTTGCATTTGCAAACGGCGCAAAAATAAATTCCCTTTCTTCAAATGCAGACGCCCAAGCCGGAAAAAGAGGCACAAGAGTCCTCGACGAATTTGCGCTGCACCCAGACCCTTTCAAACTGTATTCCATAGCGTATCCAGGCATAACTTGGGGCGGACAATTACAGATAATTTCAACACATAGAGGGGCGGATAACTTCTTCAACAAATTAATTGAAGAAGTTAAAAATAAAAATAACCCTAAAAAAATATCTTTGCATAAGGTTACCCTTCAAGATGCTTTGGAACAGGGGCTATTAAAAAAATTAAAACAAAAACTCTGCAAAGAATCTGAAATTCAAGATATGGATGAGGCAGCATATTTTGATTACATAAAAAATTCTTGTGCAGATTACCAAAGCTTTCTTCAAGAATATATGTGCGTACCTGAAGATGAAAACAGCTCTTTTATTTCCTCTGCAATCCTTGAAAAAAATTTGTATGAAGAAAATTTTGATTGGCGCAAAACACCAGACGAAAAAGGTTTTTTTTATCTGGGCGTTGATGTTGCCAGAAGCAATGATTTAAGCGTCTTTTGGCTCTTGGAAAAATCTTGCGATACGCTTTTTACAAGAGATGTTGTTGTCTTAAAAGATGTCTCATTTTCAGAACAAGAAAGAATACTTTACAGCTTTTTAAAACACCCTTCTTTGAGGCGTGTTGCAATAGATCAAAGCGGTCTGGGCAGACAATTTGCAGAAAGAGCCTCAGAGCGTTTCGGACAGACAAGAATTGAAGGTGTCAGTTTTACGGGCAGCATAAAAGAAATGCTTGCTTACCCATTAAAAAGCGCCTTTGAAGACTGTAAATTGAGAATACCAAATGAGCTGGAAATTCGCTGCGATATACGCAGCATAAAAAAAGAGACGACGATTACCGGCGCAATCAGATTCTCGGCAGAACGTTCGCAAAATGGACACGCCGACAGGTTTTGGGCTTTGGCGCTTGCCAATTATGCCGCAAAAGAATCTTACACAAATACGCAAGTGAACTTACTGGAGCGTAAAAAAAATAATTTTGTATGGTAACAATTTTACCCACACAAAAGCCTGCTTTTTTATGCCTACAAAGCGCAAACAAAAAAGGGAGCTTCCTTGCGGAAGCTCCCAAAATATTGTCTAGTAGTTATACAGAATTACTTAGCAACAGATTTTTTGAAATCTGCGCCAGCCTTGAACTTAACAACGTTCGTAGCTTTGATCTGGATCTTCTGTTTTGTTTTTGGATTGATACCAGTGCGTGCTTTTCTTTTTGTCACAGAGAATGTGCCAAAACCGATAAGCTGAAGCTTCTTGTTCTTCTTAACGCCAGCTTTCATTGCTGCGATAACTGCATCCAAAGCACGTTCTGCACATGCTTTTGTTGCGTCTTTGCCGAGGAGCTTCTGTATTTCTACGATGAGGTCTGCTTTATTCATTTTAGTTTTTTGGTTTGTTAGTTTTTTATTACTAGTGGTTAAAAGTTAAATCACTAATTGTGCAAAGAATGCTAAATTGCATACTTTGCGTCAACTGAAAAAATGCATTTTTTAAAGATTTTTTTTGTCTGAAATACGATTTTTAGACGCATTAGGGTTTTTTTTGGCAAAAATTTGACCTTTTTTAGGTCTATTTTGCCAATTAAGACTCACGCATATCTAGTATTTGTACGATACTTCCAAGCCAATTAAAGTCCGCACAGTCAATATTCCGCCGCCGACATTTACAATAAGAGCATCGTAAGTTTCACCCGCCACAGGGTC
Source organism: Opitutales bacterium (assembly GCA_031553045.1). Classification (GTDB taxonomy): domain Bacteria; phylum Verrucomicrobiota; class Verrucomicrobiia; order Opitutales; family Intestinicryptomonadaceae; genus CALXQW01. The sequence continues at coordinate 98,544 of JAVBLZ010000001.1, forward strand.
AATTTCATCTATCAGTTTTTTCTTTTTCATCACCTGATACGTTAAACTTTTTTCAGGAGAGTCTTTAAGATACGCTGTACCCACTTGCGCCATGTGCGCCAAATTTCTCTCTATTTTTTTAAGGCGATAAATCTCCGCCCCCTTTACCGCACAAGGAATAAGGATGGCAATCAGTATAAAAAGTATGGTTGCCAAAATCATAGATTCTCTTGAAAGATGTGCCTTAATATTTCGCATAATTATTGTCTTCTTAAAGCAGATTACATAATGGCATGCAATTTTAAAATTTTATTCAAGGCGCTTGACGCCAAAAATAATTAGCCTAATTTGACGAGTATGAATGATACTGTTTTTTACGCTTTGTTAATTACTTTTCTTGCGGGCATATCAACATCTTTGGGCGGCATGATTTCTTACTGCGTAAAGCCTAATGATATGCGTATTCTTGCCTTTGGCATGAGTTTTTCGGCGGGTGTTATGATATATATTTCTTTTATGGAAATTCTGCCTATCTCCGTTGACAAGCTTTCGCCAAATTTTCCCACGGGCAAAGTTGCGGCGGCGATAAGTGTTTCTTTATTTTTCTTGGGCGCATTTGTAACAGCTTTAATAGACAGGCTTTCTCCAGGTCATGTTGACGAAAACCTCATTGAAGAATCTTGCGAGATTGAAGACGAGAACAAAAGCCATTCGGGCAAAAACAATCATTCGCACGCCAAGAAAAAAAATCTGCATAGGGTTGGCGTATTTACGGCATTCGCCCTTTGCCTGCATAATTTCCCCGAAGGTCTTGCGGTATTTGCTTCAAGTCTGAATAGTTTTTCTTTAAGTATTCCCATTGCCGTGGCGATAGCCCTGCACAATATTCCGGAAGGTTTGTCTGTGGCATTGCCGATTTACAACGCAACAGGCAGCCGCAAAAAAGCTTTTTGGTGGGCTACTTTAAGCGGACTTGCCGAACCCGTTGGCGCAGTTGTTGGTTTTTTTGTAATAAACTCGCTCTCAGACGGTCTCACGCTGGGCGTGGTTTTTGCGCTTATTGCAGGTATAATGGTATATGTTGCGCTTGACGAACTTTTGCCCACAGCGCAAGAATACGGGCACGGGCATGAAGCTATTTTAGGCACATTTGCCGGTATGGCGGTGATGGCGGCAAGTTTACTTTTTATTTGAAGCAAAAAAAATCTGCACGGTTTTTGTGCAGATTTTTTGCAATGTGTATAAGGCTTACTCCAGCTCTTTTTCTGAAATTTTAAAAGTTTCTCCGCTTTTAATTTTTTCAGATATGATTGCCCTTGCCAGAGGATTTTCAATCTTCTGCATGATAACACGCTTAAGGGGACGTGCGCCATAAGACGGGTCGTAAGCCATATCTGCAAGTTTTTCCAGTGCTTTTTTTGTAAGCTCAACTTCTATATTTTCCGCTTTCAACCTTTCGTTGAGCAGTGCAATTTGCAACTTCACTATGCTTAAAATTTGTTCAAGTTTTAATGCGTGAAATATTATCACATCGTCAATTCTGTTTATGAATTCAGGTTTGAAATTTGTGCGCACCTGCGCCATTACGCCTTCCCTTACGGATTCGCTGAGCATTCCGTTTACGTCCGACTCAGACTCTGTGATAAGTCTAGAGCCAATGTTTGAAGTCATGATTATGATTGTGTTTTTAAAATCAATCTTCCTGCCTTGAGAATCTGTCAGCACGCCGTCATCTGTTATCTGCAAGAGCATATTCAAAACTTCTGGATGCGCTTTTTCTATTTCGTCAAAGAGCACTACGGAGTATGGCCTGCGCCTAACCGCCTCGGAAAGCTGACCGCCCTGCTCATAACCAACGTATCCCGGAGGCGCACCGATTAAGCGAGACACCGAATGTTTTTCCATATATTCAGACATGTCTATACGCACCATATTTTCTTCCGAATCAAAGAGCGCTTCGCTGAGACTTTTTGCCAGCTCTGTTTTGCCGACACCCGTTGGCCCTAAGAACATGAATACGCCGCTTGGTCTTTTTGGATCTTTTATTCCAGCCCGTGCCCTTATGATTGCGTTTGAGACGCTTTCAACCGCCTCATCTTGCCCCACAACCCTTTCATGAAGCTGATCGGCGAGGTTCAAGATTTTCTCCCTTTCGCTTTGTATAAGTTTTTTGATTGGAATACCCGTCCACTCGGCAACGACGCTTGCAATTTCGTCCACGCCCACTTTTTCTTTGATTAAGGCTTCTGAATTTTTTTCCGCATTGATAGTTTTCTTGAGTTCATCTTCAAGCTGAGGCAATTCTCCGTATTTGATTTTTGCGGCATTTTGCAAATCGTATTCACGTTCGGCTTTTTCCATGCGCACTCTTGCGTCTTCTATTTGTTCACGCAGTTTTCCGGCTTTTGAAGCAAGTTCTTTTTCTTCCTTCCATCTTGCCTTTAACACACCCGAAGTCTCACGCAGGTTTGAAAGCGCACGCTTGACTTCCGCCAATCTTTCAGAGGCGGTTTTTTCTTTTTCAAGTGCGGCTTCTTCAATTTCAAGGTGCATGATTTTGCGCAGCATGTCATCAAGTTCGACAGGCATTGAATTCATTTGGGTTTTGATTCTTGCACAAGCTTCGTCAACCAAGTCTATTGCCTTGTCTGGAAGCTGGCGGGAAGATATGTAGCGGTCGGAAAGCACGCTTGCTTCCACAAGCGCCTTGTCCTCAATCTGCACGCCGTGAAACGCCTCAAGCCTGTCTTTCAAGCCCCTCAAAATTGTCGTGCAAGTTTCAACATTTGGCTCGTCAACAAAGACGCTTTGGAAACGCCTTTCAAGCGCGGCGTCTTTTTCAACATACTTTCTATACTCGTCCAAAGTTGTAGCGCCTACGCACTTTAGTTCGCCTCTGGCTAACATGGGCTTTAGCATATTTGAAGCATCCAACGAGCCTTCAGTCCTGCCTGCGCCAACTATTGTATGCAGCTCATCTATAAATAAAATTATCCTGCCGTTGGATTCTTTAATCTTATTCAAGACCGCCTTTAGACGCTCCTCAAATTCGCCCCTATATTTTGCGCCTGCGATAAGTGAACCCATATCTAGCGCAAAGACGGTTTTATCTTTGAGATTGTCTGGCACATCTTGACGCACGATTCTTTGCGCCAGACCTTCTGCTATCGCAGTTTTACCCACGCCGGGTTCGCCAATGAGCACGGGGTTGTTCTTTGTCTTTCTCGATAAAATCCTGATTACCCTGCGGATTTCTTCGTCTCTGCCTATCACTGGGTCTAGCTTGCCTTCACGCGCCAACGCAACTAAATCAGCGCCATACTTTTCAAGCACGTTATAGGTGGATTCGGGATTCTGGCTTGTAACGGTGTCTGAAGACCTCAACTCTTTGATTGCCTCTAAAACGGAGTGTTCCGTAATAAACAAAGACGCCAAAAGCTTTTTGAGCTCCGTAGGCTCAGGATGTTTTAATATGGCAAGCAAAAGATGTTCCGTAGATACATAATCATCTTTCATAGATTTGGCTATCTCAAACGCCGAATTTAAGACAAGCTCCATCGCCCTGCTTGCGTAAGAATTTGTGTTTGCGCCTTGCACAGACGGAAACTTGCTTATTATTTTTTTAACGCCTAGTACAAGTGCGCTTTTTCTGCTTGCATCGGAACGCTCAAGTATTGCGCTTACTGCGCCGTCTTTTTGTTCGCAAAGCGCCAGCAGCAGGTGCGCTTGTTCAATCTGGGTATTGCCCTTGTCTATGGCAATTTGTCTGGAGGCGTTTATAGCCTCGACAGACTTTTCTGTAAATTTATCCGCATTAATATTCATATAAATCTTTAAGCAATTTTCATGCCAGAATAAGGGGCGTTTTTTACATGAATTTTGAGTCTATTGAGACAAACTGACACAAAGTATCTGAAATTTTGTCCCACATTAGCCTAGGATGCAAGAATTGTGCTTGTAAAAATTGGAATCTAAACAATACTTACGGGCTTATTTTTACGCTTTATGATAGACATTAAAATTCTTAGAGAAAATCCGGAAAAAGTGCGCAGTTTAATTGCGCTGAAAAAATTTTCCTGCGACTTGGATTCAATTTTAGCTTTCGACGAAAAACGCCGCACGATAGTTTCAAAAGCTGAGGAAGCCAAGGCAGAACAAAATATTGCTAGCGCATCCGTTGCCGAAATGCCAAAGGGCACTCCTGAATTCAAGGCAAAAATTGCCGAGCTTAAAGAAGTTTCCGCAAAGGTAAAAGCCTTGGAACAAGAGGCCGATGAAGCAGACAAAATTTGGAAGCAAATGCTGCTTACAATACCCAATATGCCGCATGAAAGCGTGCCTCAGGGCAGGTCGGACAAAGACAATCAGACTGTCTATACTTGGGGCGATACTGAATCTATCCAAAACGCAAAACCACATTGGGACATTTCATTTTTTGAAAAAATGGTGGACTTTCAGCGTGGAGTAAAAGTTACGGGTGCAGGCTTTCCATTTTATGTGGGAGACATGGCAAGATTGGTTAGATCTTTGCTTAACCTGTTTTTGGAAGAAGCGCAGAACAACGGCTATCAAGAATTGATGTGCCCGCTTATGGTAAACGCCGCAAGTGCCACAGCCACGGGTCAGCTCCCCGACAAAGAAGGTCAGATGTATCATGACGCACAAGACGATATGTATTTTATACCGACTGCGGAAGTTCCTGTAACAAATTTTTATAGAGATGAAATTTTTGACGAGGCGCAGTTGCCGGTCAAGCGTTGCGGCTACACGCCCTGTTTCAGGCGTGAAGCGGGTAGTTGGGGCAAAGACGTAAGGGGCTTAAACCGCCTCCACCAGTTTGACAAAGTAGAGCTTGTAAAGTGGACGCATCCCGACAAAAGCTTTGAAGAACTTGAACTTTTGCGCAAAGACGCCGAGGGTATTTTGCAAAAGCTCAACCTGCCTTACAGGGTATTATCTATCTGCACGGGCGACATAGGTTTTCCGCATTCAAAGCAGTATGATTTGGAAGTTTGGGCGGCGGGCCAACAAAGATGGCTCGAAGTTTCTTCGTGCTCCAACTTCACAGATTTTCAGGCAAGACGCGCCGGCATACGCTTCCGCCCCAAAGACGGCGGCAAAGCGCAAGTTGTGCATACTCTAAACGGCTCTAGCCTTGCAATACCCAGGGTGCTTGCGGCAATTCTTGAAAACAACATTCAAGAAGACGGCTCGGTAAAAATTCCTGAAGTCTTGCACAAGTGGTACGGCAAAGAATATATAGGCAAATAACCAAACTTTTTTATTTATGATTCCAGATGTATTGGCAGAACGTTACGCCTCAAAAGCAATGAAAGATATTTGGGGCGTTGAGGGCAAAATTTTAATTGAGCGTGATCTTTGGATAGCCGTCATGAAGGCTCAGAAAGACCTTGGGCTGGATATCCCCGCCGAGGCTATCAAAGCCTATGAAAAGGTGAAGAATAATATCCGCATAGATAAAATAAACGCTCGTGAAAGGGTTACAAGACACGATGTCAAAGCCCGCATAGAAGAATTTTGCGAACTTGCCGGTTATGAGCAAATCCACAAAGGCATGACCAGCAGAGACCTCACCGAGTGCGTTGAGCAGCTTCAGGTTTATAAATCTTTAGAACTTATGAGGGTCAAGGCTTATGCGGCACTAATCAAAATTGCGGATCTTTCAAAAAAATATTCCACCACGGTTTTGTCGGCGCGCACGCACAATGTAATTGCGCAGCTTACAACTTTCGGCAAGCGCCTTGCGATGTTCGGCGAGGATTTTTTGCGGGCTGCGGAAAATATGGACAAGCTCATAGACACGTATCCTGTGCGTGGAATCAAGGGCGCTGTGGGTACTCAGCTAGACCAGCTTACGCTTTTCAACTCAGATAAAATAAAGGTTCGCAAGCTGGATGAAAAAATCATCAAGCATCTTGGCATGAAAAAATCTTTCGACGCAACGGGGCAGGTCTATCCTCGCACTCTGGATTTTGAAACTGTCTGCGCACTTTACCAACTTGGCAGCGCCCCCTCGTCATTTGCAAAAACTTTGCGCATAATGGCGGGGCACGAACTTGCAAGCGAAGGCTTTGCAAAGGGGCAAACAGGTTCTTCCGCAATGCCCCATAAGATGAATTCAAGAAGCTCTGAAAGGCTCAACGGCTTTCATGTAATCTTGAGGGGTTTTATGGAAATGGCGGCATCTTTGGCGGGCGACCAGTGGAATGAGGGCGACGTGTCGTGCTCCGTAGTACGCAGGGTTATGCTCCCCGGTGCTTTCTTTGCAATAGACGGGCTCTTTGAAACTTTCTTAACCATACTCAACCAAATGCAGGTAAATACCGCCGTTATTGAAGCCGAAGCGGAAAAATACATGCCCTTCCTTCTCACAACAACAATAATGATGAATGCTGTGAAAAAAGGCATGGGCCGTGAAGACGCCCACGAAGTAATCAAAGAACACGCCGTGGAAACCGCTAAAGATTTGCGCAGCGGAAAAATTGCCTCCAACAATTTGCTTACACGCCTTGCTTCAGACAAGCGCATGCCGCTTGATTCCAAACAGCTCAACAAGCTGATGAATGAATCTAAACTTGAAACCGGAATGGCGTTGGAGCAAATAGACAGTTTTGCCAAGAGGGTTTCCGCCCTCACAAAATCATGCAAGGCTGCAAAAAATTATAATCCTTCCGACATACTTTAATGTTTGAACTTTTGCAGACTTCACAGGCTTCGGCGGCACGACGAGGCAGGCTTACAACTGCGCATGGCGCGGTTGAAACCCCAGTGTTTATGCCTGTCGGCACGCAGGCAACGGTAAAATCTTTAACTGTAGAACAAGTTAAAGAAACAGGCGCACAGATAATTTTGGGAAATACATACCACTTGAATATACGCCCAACTTCAGAGCTTATAGAATCTTTGGGGGGTCTGCACAAATTCATGAATTGGGATATGCCGATACTCACAGATAGCGGCGGTTTCCAAGTTTTCAGCCTTTCAAAACTCCGTAAAATAAAAGAAGAGGGAATATATTTTAATTCTCACCTAGATGGCGCAAAGCTCTTTTTATCGCCAGAAAATTGTATGGAAATTCAGGGCAAATTGGGCAGCGATATCTGCATGGTTCTCGACGAATGCATCCCCTATCCTTCTGAAAAAGACTTTGTGGAAAAATCTACGGACAGAACTTTGCGTTGGGCAAAACGCTCGCTGGAACATTCAAAGAAAATCGGTCTGCCTGAACGCAACAAATTGGTATTTGGCATAGTGCAAGGCTCGCACTATGAAGATGTGCGCATACGCTGCTCTCAAGAACTTGCCGCCATGGACTTTCCGGGTTACGCAATAGGCGGCGTGTCTGTGGGCGAACCTCAAGAAGAAATGCTTAAGCAAGTTGCCGCAAGCACTCCGCACCTGCCCGCAAACAAGCCCAGATACGTGATGGGAGTTGGCACGCCTGAACAGCTTTTAAGAATGATTGCGCTTGGCGCAGATATGTTTGATTGCGTCATGCCCACAAGGCTTGCCAGACACGCAAACGCATTCACTTTGGACGGTCTAATAAATCTTAAAAATGCGAAGTATATTTCAGACGCCGCCCCCATAGACGCTGAAATTTCAAACTATACAACAAGTTATTCAAGGGCGTATTTACGGCACTTGGTAATGGCAAATGAAATGCTTGCCTGCACGCTTTTATCAATACACAACATACATTTTTTCCAACTCTTAATGGCGCAGGCAAGACATCATATAGAGCTTGGAGACTTTGAAATTTGGAGTGAAGCTTGGATAAACCGCTACAACGCAAAGCAAGATTCTTAATAAAGTAAAATTTTTACGATTATACAGTTTTACAGAAAAAATTTTTAATGAAAATAAGGGTATATTCACGTTACGATATAGAAAGAATTTTCAGAGAGTATGAAAAAAATAAATCTCTTTTGGAAAACAGTTTTATAATTTCTATAAGCACGCCCGTGCAGAAAGGCTCTAACGCTGAGTCTGAGAACTCGCCTATTTTAGCGGGTTTCAAGAATGTGCTCAGGCTTTGGTTTGAAGATATAGGCTACAACTTTGATTCAAAATTCAATGTACGCTTTGATGAAGTGCACGCACACCAGATAAAAATTTTTGCAGAAACCGCATTGTTGGAAAATAAAGATTTAATTATACATTGTGCTGCCGGTATAAGCCGCAGCCCTGCCATTGCGGAAGTTCTCAACGAATACATAAACAAATTTCTTACAGAAAACCCCAATGATTATGAGTGGTTTTATAAATTTGGATTCAGTATAAGCATACGCCCAAACACTTTTATAAAACATACTTTAAGGGATGTGCTCTTTGAATTTGCGCCCCCCAGCGAGGCACTCACCCCCAAGGCTCTAAAGCAAATAATAGACCGCTCCAAAGCCTACTACAAAAATCTGACCGCTTAAATTTACCAGACACTAGGCTGTCTGTGCCTTTGGCACAGCATCAAAAAAAACCACTCTTAGTCATTAAAGTTTATTTTGAAAGCGGGTCTCAACTTTAATAAACCTCAACTTTAATACTTAAAGAAAGTTTTGGAAGCATACCCTAAACTTTAATGTTTTGGGCGGACGGTTTGGATGAAGAACAAGACGCAAGGGTGTGAGGCGGTGGGAGTGTACTTAATGTACACGACCAGTGCCGAAGCGCCCGCAGCAACGCAGTTATTCGCCAAACAAGTCGCCCAAAACTAGAAGGGGAAAAGCAAAGGTATTATAAGTATTGAGAGCAGCATTACTGCGAATGTGAAGGGGATGCCCATTTTTAGGAAGTCGGAGAATGAGTAGCGGCCTGGTTCCCAAATTAGCATATTTACGGGGGAAGATATTGGGGTGATAAAGGCGCTGGTTGCGGCTATTGCGACCGCCATGGCAAAGGGATAGGGAGAAAGATGCAGGTTGTCGGCAAGAGACAAGGCAAGGGGTGTCATCAAAATTGCATTTACAGTGTTTGTTATGAAAAGACCGCAAAGCAAGGTGAGCACAAATATCGCCGTCAATACCGCCCTTGCGCCCAGACCGGAAAATAATTCTAAAATTTCATGTGCGGCAAAATCCATAGCGCCAACTTTGTCCAAACAGATTGAAAACGGCATCATGCCCACTATCAAAAGAATGCTAGACCAGTGTACGGATTTGTAGGCATCTTCCATATTTATACATCTGAATATGAGCATCAGAAAACAGGTTATTAACGCCGCCATGGAGTTTGGCACAACACCAAAAATCATGAGCCCTACCATGACGCCCAAAGCCAAAAGCGCAAGGGGCGCACGCTGTGGAGAATGTGCGGCGTCTTGAAATTCATAGGGCAAATTCAAAACCAAAAAATCCTTAAAGCTGTTTAGCAGCCTGATTTGCTTCCAAGAACCTGCGACCAAAAGTATGTCGCCAACTTTTATATTTACTTGCGAAATATCGCCCTCTAGAGGCTTTGAATTGCGCCGCAAACCCACAACACTTAAAAAATATTTTGAGCGAAACGCAATCTCTACAACAGACTTGCCAATCAATGAAGACTCAGGATGCAAAGCAATTTCAGCCATGCCAACTTCCATAGATTTATCTGTAAAATAAACCCCGTCCAAAGACATTCTGTTTAATTTTAAAGTTGCACACATTTCTTCCGTGGAGTGCGGCGCATTTGGAGATTTGTCCACAAAGAGTATGTCGTCTGCGTGAATCTGCGTGTCCGCCCTAGGTTCAAGCAGAATGTCGGAAAAACCAATCCTTCTGTCTATGCAAATTATACTGGATAGGTAATCTTCACGCAGGTGTATATCCCTAAGTTTTTTGCCTACCAATGGACTGTGCGGCAGAACTTTAAAACGCCTTGCGTGCATTTCAAGCGCATAGTCGTTGACAAAATCAACAAGCCCTTTCCTGTCTGAAGCGCAAAAATCCGCCCTGCCTCCGCCCAGAAAACGCTGCATTATGAGCATATAAATTATGCCCATAAACAAGACAGCCACACCTATTGGCGTGAAACTGAAAAATCTAAAACTTTCAAAACCCTCGGCAATTAGGGAATTGCTTGCAACCAAATTTACAGAAGTTGCTATGAGCGTCAGCATACCGCTAATTATCCCCGCATAGGCAAGCGGCATGAGTATCCTTGAAGGACAAGTGCGCAGCCTCGTAGCCAGATTCAAAGCTATTGGCAAAAATATCGCAACTACGCCTGTTGTGCTCATCACCATGCCTATCAACGCCGCAAAGACCATCAAGAGCACGATTACCTTTGTGTGGCTTTTACCCGATTTTACAAGTATCCACCAACCTACTCGTTGGGAAATCCCCGTGCGCATCAAGACCTCGCTGATTACAAACATCAGCGTTATAATCAAGACAACAGGATTGGAAAAACCCGATATTGCCTCATCGAAGCTGATTAACCCAAAAAGAGGCAAAAGTATTATGTTCAAAACGGCAACAATATCAGCCCTCGGCTTTTTAATAACAAAGCAGAGCATATTAAGAGCCAAAAGACCCAAGACTATTATCAAATTGAAAGACATCTATTGCCTTAAATTTTCATTATGAACATCAAGAATATCCTCTGATAAAATTTAATTCAATACTTAAACAAAAAAATGGCGAGGTCAAAAAAACCTCACCATTCTTTAAATTATATGCAATTTAAGCTTATGCCTTCTGCACTTTGCCAGCTTTGAGCGCTTTTGCACTCACCCAGAGGCGCTTAACCTGACCGTTTTCAAGGCGAACACGAACTCTCTGAACATTTGGTTTAAATGTCCTGTTGTTCTGCTTTACGAGCTGCAAACCAATGCCGCCGCTCTTTTTGCTTTGACCTTTATGGATAATCTTGCGACCAGCCACCGGACGCTTACCTGTAATTGCGCATATTCTTGCCATTTTCTACTCCTAATCTTTCAATAAAAGCTAGCCAAGTTATTGTGCATGTCTAGCTTTGCAAGTAAAAACTTGCTGGTTGTTAATTTTTAAAACTATTGTTCCGCAACTGCGGCGGCTATTGCAGCCTTGCGAGCCTTTGCTTCCTGCTTGGCAACTTTTTCATTTACCTTGCGCTTGCGTGCAGCCAACATACGTTGTCTTTGTGCGTTAGGCTTGTTGCCCGCAGCCTTGTTTCTTGGCTTGTGTTTCGCCCTTGATGTCCATTTTACCAATCCGCTCATCGAAGATCTTTCTATTTAAAATTAAATTAAAGCGCAAGACCTTAACAATTTTTTTCAACTAATCCAGTTTTTTTTTTACTTTTTTGCAACTTTCCTTATAAGAGAGTTTTTAATATACAAAATAAATGCAAAGTTTAGAGCAAAATAAAGATGACTCCGCCGAGAACCCCACAGACTTGGACGCCCTTCTCATGCTCGAAGTTGCCGCAGAAAAAGAGCATGCCCTGCGCATTCTCATAGAAAAATGGAAGAACCCTTTGATAAATTTCTTTTACAGAAGCCTCTCCGACAAACACACTGCGGAAGATTTGGCGCAAAAAACTTTCATCAATTTATATAGAGCACGCCACACTTATGAGCCAAGAAGCAAATTTTCAACATACATATTCCATATAGCCAGAGGCGTGCTCATTAATGAATATAGGCGCTCAACAAGAAAGCCCGCAACAGCGACAGCCCCCAGCGAGATGCCAAACATAGCCGCAAAAGATGATACAGCCTCTCTTGCAGAGCTTGAAGAAATTTTTGAAAAAACCCTTTTAACCCTACCCGAAAACCAACGCACCGCCATATTGCTTCTGAAGCAACAACAGCTCTCTTACGAAGAAATTGCCGAACTTATGCAAACAAAAACATCTTCCGTTAAAACTTGGATTTTTCGGGCACGCACAACCCTCAAAGAAGCCTTAAAAAACTCATGAACTTAAATAGTAAAAAATCGTCGGGTACTGATTCCGCAAACCCCGCAAAAACATCCGAAACTTTAGATTCTTTTTTGGACAAAGCATTCCTGGCAAATCACATACAAGCTGGGGCGGATTTTCTGGACAACACAATCCTTAAAATCTATGAAGATGCAGAAAAAGATGAAGCCTTAGACACATTTATTGAAGAAAACCTTGCAAAAAACCCTTGTCATGCGGATAAGAATTTTGCGAACAAGGTGTTTTCAAAAATCCGCCTTGGCGGCAGCGTAAACTTCAAAGAAATTTTTGCAAAAATCGGCTATATAGGTGCGGCTGCGACCATCATAGCGTCCGTATATATTTCTCAGGCAAAAATCCCTCAGAAGATGAATTCTGCAGATTATTTTGTGGTGCTTCAAGAGCTGGAAGACTCTATGTCTAATATTTCAAGTATGATTGCGGTTGAGGAGTTTTTGTACTTTTAAAGATTCTCCTTTTTCCTAAAACTCCTCTCCAAGTACGGAAGCTTTAAGTTCTCAATGGCGGAATTTATATCCGCTTTTCTTGAACTGTTTTTTTTAGAAAAATGCTTGCCTTTATGTAGTGTAGTGTTAGCTTATCTCACATGAGATTTCATTCTACATATTTAAGACCCCTACCTCAGCAAAAAAAGAAGAAAGCCTTTGCCCTTATATTGGCTCTGGCGTTGATGAGTTTCATGGTACTGCTAGTGGTTACTTTGGCAACCATAGTGCAAATGCAAATCCGCCTCACAAAGCAGACCGTTGTTGACGCTAGAGCGCGTCAACTGGCAAAATTTGCCGCATATCAGGCGTTAAATAGAATTCAGGTAACACTTGGTCCAGACACCAGAGTCAGCGCAAACGCCTCCATATTTGAAGACTTGCACCCCGAAATCTTCCGCATGGAAGAAGACGCCAAAAATAAGTACGAATGGTGGCAGTTAAACCCCAGGATGGATCTTGCTACGCATGAATCGCTCTCAGGTACATCAATTTCAAATAGTAACTGGGTTGGTGTTTGGGATTCTAGGCCTGGGCGTGAATCTAAGGCTGAAACAAGCTTCGCTATCAAACCCGGATATGGCGAGTATGAAAGCAATTCAGCCCGTAAGTCTTACTCTGACAGGCTGATGCGTTCCTCAATTTCTTGGCTGGTATCGGGCAATCCAACCAGAATAATTGATGCGGAAAAAAGCAAGTATGAGCATACCTACCTGCCTAATAAAGATTACTCGGCTATGGTTGAATCTGATGAGTTTATCTCTGCGGTAACAAAAAATGCCGCCTACGGCACGGGCGGTGAAAACACATTTAAACAAGAAAGGCACGGCGTGTTTGTGCCCATTGTTACAATGGAAGACAGTGAAGACGCCACAACAGGCGGCAAAGAGCGTTCCGCCTTTGAAAAACGCATTGCGTGGTGGGTTTCTGACGAAGGTCAAAAGGCGTCTATAAACGCCGTGGGTAGTGAGCCCATGTATCAGGCGGCTCAGGCAGACCCAAACAATTTCCACTTGCAAACACAGCCCTACCAATCGGGCGTGCAGGGGCTCACAATGCCAGGCGGCGTAGTCAGGGTTATAGACAACGCCATAGCCTCCACCGCATTCTCAAAAGAAGACAGCCGTGCAACTATCCGCGCATTGGATACGGCGGGCGATATTGATTTTATCAAGTCTCACCAAATTTCACAATCCAGCTTTTTGGGCAAAATGTTTTTCCATGATTTGACGGCAAACACAAAAGGTGTCATCGTCAATGTGCGTGAAGGCGGGCTGAAAAAAGACCTCTCTTTGGGCCTTCTGCAACGCAATGGCGAAAATGACAAATGGCTGACTGTCGCAAATAAAAGCGTTTTTGATAGAACCTCTGAAATGCCGGAATACTTCCCCAGACCTGTCGGCAATTCAGGTTATAACTACAAAAATTCAGGTTATTCCCAGCTTCCCTCAAGAACTACCCCAGCCCCACTCAATGACCTTACGTATCTCAGAAACGAATATACAAAGTTAAGCAAATCCGGTTCTTCAACCCTAAACCAACCCAGACGCCGTTATTTTAGCGGTCATATATTTGCGCCACAGTTGCCAAACAAGGCTGATCCGTCAAACAGGGACATTAACAAAATTGACGATTGGTCGGCGATTACGCAGTCAAATATTGAAAGAATTTGGGGGGACCAATCTTTCCATAAAGACCCCGGCGGCCCGCTTTGGGATCAGTTGCGCTCTTACTACAACTTGCGCCAAGAAAATAAAAGCGACGCATTTATGCCAAGAATGCAATCTGACGACAGGGTCGGTTTTGCGCCTGTGGTAAATCGCTTTCAGGTATTTTTTGTGCCCAATTTTATAAGTTATGGCGGCGGTTTATATGGTCTGCGCTTGCACGTAATACCCGTTGCAATACTTTGGAACCCTTACGACGTACCTATCAAGGGCGGCAATTACTATATGCTGCATATTGAAACAACTTCAGACAATATCACGGCGTTTCGTTTTGCAATCATGGAGAAAAAAGCGCCTCAATATGAATGTATTAGAGACTATATTACTGAAGAACTGCCCAGTTATGGAACCGAGTTCGGCTTTACCTCACAATCAAACTCTGACGCTACGAAATATCGTAATATAGGCTATGGTGGCAGGGCTGAGAATATTACATACATTCAAGATAAAGGCAAAAAAAGTATAAAGCATTATCCCGTACCCCTTTTTCTTAACGATGTTAAGCTTTTCTGCGGCGTAAATTATACGAAAGATTTTACGCAAAGCGGTTATACGGCTATACAACAAAGCCCATATAAAACCGGCACTAGCGGCGTTACACGTTCTTTGACGGGCTCCGGGGACTTGCGCTTCACAATCTACGCAGAAAAAAATATACCCCCCGGCGAAGGCAGAATCTACGCCGTAAAAGGCATAGTTGACTATTTCAGCTCTTTGCCAGATATGTCAACGGCGCAGGCAGTGCAGGAATCCTATATGGTTGAAGTTACCAATGCGGAATACGGCGCTTTATATTTTGACGTTCCGCATGAAGAAAGTTTATTGTATTATGCTCAAAACAAAAGGTATCCTCACGATACGCCATTCGTGCTTTTTAGAGACATTAATCCCGGTACTCTTTGGGTGGATATGGAGCCCATATCTGACGCATCGGTTAACTCACTTAACACAAAAACTGTCTCGTACGAACTCTATACTGATGGTAGTGCTAGGAAACAGCGTGCTTTCAGCAATAATGGCCCAAACTTTTACAGATGCAATTTGCATGTTTGGAACATGGGTAAAGACCCAAATTACCGCAGAGAAGTGTGGGGAGACGGTATAGACCCTTACTTTGTTTCCGGTAGCACTTATGTGCGCGGCCCTGTAATGTGTTATTACAAAGGCAATAGAGATATGGCTTACACCAATGGTAGTGGAGATGCCAAAAATTATGCTGTACCACAAAATACTACTTTTTCATATCCAAGCTTTCCAAATCCAAGAACTTACAATTCTTCAGGCAGTTATATAGGCGTTAAAGACCCTGAAAAAGCACCAGGGAGAGTCTTTACAGATAGGGAAAATGCTACAATTCAGAACTGGGCAAATGCAGATGAAGATGTTGTGAATTTCAGGAGACACTCCATACACAAGTGGACTGAAAATGAAGACTACCCCCCCATTGCTTGCAATATAGGCGCTATGGCATTTTCATACGGTTTTACTGAAAGCAAAAGCCTGTCAAAGACAAAGTCGTCTTCTGACTATTCTCATGACTTGTATGACGCCCTTGTAAGAAATTCTGAATACAGAATGTACGGCGTTGTTTTTATGACGCCTGCGGCACTCAATAGCGAATCTCAAAAGCCCATATTCAACAGAAAATTCCTGATTAATAACGCAATTTTTGGCATGGCGCATGAGTTCGACTTTTCTCCAAGAAATGTAAACTTAGGTATCAGGACAGAGGCATTGCCTACCGATACGGAAAGGCGCAAACTCTATCAAACTTTTGGCCAGCGCGTAAAAGGTATGTACGGGCAAAACCAAGCATACGGTAATGAAAATAGCAAAGGTTCTTCTATTCATGCTCCCGCCTTTTATGTGATTCCCAGTACCATAAAACCCAATGTTGGTATGGATGAATCAAAGGGGCAAAGCACTGAAGCGCAGCTAATGCACATATTAAGAGACGATGAAATTGTAAATAATGTGGCAAGTTTGGCAAGCGTGCACCTGAATTTCAGCCCGGGGCAAGTGCGTCTCTACGCCGGAGCTGGCAATACATCTGTAATGCATCAGGAATTTGTCAGAAATTATGGCATACAAACTGTCGATTACATAACGCCAACATACCCCATAGGCAACTCTCTTGCGCCGCTTAGGATTGCGCCGCATTTGTCTTACGCAATTTCTTGGACTGATGGCCAAGCCGCACCACAGGACGGCGGTATGTATTACCCCGGTGAACCCACCGGCGCTCAACCTAATTGGTTTGACGGCAAAAGAAGTTCCCTCAATGAAGAAAGAAGCGTTCTTTATGACGTGGCTTACCACTTGAATGATTCTCTTTGGGATGAATACTTCTTCTCCACCCTTCCATACAGAAAGTCTGAAATTGGCGATATTTACGCCGCAGACGTCGAATCCGGTGAGCAAGCGCCCGACGGTTCAAACTACGTTGTGCCCAGAAACCCCCGCATGACCATTTACAGAGACTCTTATGATAAGCCGACAAAGAACACCCTCAGAGACGATACCTCAAACTTTGACGTAAACTCAAAATTTGGACAAGGCGGCTTTGATAAAAATGCCGGTAGATTGATGATAAACGGGGCGTTCAACGTAAATTCTACGAGCGTTACAGCTTGGAAGACTATACTCTCAACCTTCTATGGCGCAAAAATTCGTCCTTACTCCGGCGGCGGCGGCACACAACATCCTGCGGGGTCTCCATACACAAGATGGGATGCCCCTTACGCCGATAGATACGTAAGTTCTGACCTCACCTTTTATGAGCCAAATCTCCTCAAAGGTTATAGGGTTTTGGCTGATGCAGAAATTGAAGAACTGGCGGTTGCCATTGTAGAAAATATCAAGGATAGAGGCCCATTCTATTCCATGAGCGACTTTGTGAACAGAGTTGTAGAAAACAGAACTTCAGAGGCAATCTATGCCAAAAATATCCGTGCGCAAAAAGAAGGCACAAGCAACCCAAATAAGGAAGCTTTTGAAAATGAAATCACCGTTGACGCCAGAGTCGATAGAGACGACAAAGACTTCTATACTTACAAGCACATCCACATGCAAAAAGGCGTTTTGCAAGCCGCTATTGATTCCACAAAAATCAACTCGGCTTTCTACGGTAACAGGGCAAGACAATATATAATATCTTCAGACGGTTCTTCAACCAGATTCAACCCAAACATTACAGAATTGTTGGCAACTAATTCAGACCCGGCACGCTACTTCTATTATCCGCAAGATACTTGGGAAAATTGGAGAGCTGCAATAG
Organism: Opitutales bacterium; assembly: GCA_031553045.1. Lineage (GTDB taxonomy): Bacteria > Verrucomicrobiota > Verrucomicrobiia > Opitutales > Intestinicryptomonadaceae > CALXQW01. The sequence continues at coordinate 115,934 of JAVBLZ010000001.1, forward strand.
GTCCGCAATCTGTGGGTATTCCTGAATTCTTTATGCAGCAAGACCTGCTTTCCAGATTGGGCTCTTTCTTGACGGTGCGTTCAGACACATTCAAGATTCGCGCCTATGGAGAAATCCGCAACCCAATCACCAAAGAGGTTGAGGCAAAGGCATGGTGCGAGATGACGGTGCAACGCATTCCAGACTATGTTGACTCCGTAGCCGATGAATCTTGGCGCATAGCCAACAGAGAAGTTGAGCCAGGGCACAATTACAACTACACGGCATTTGACCCGTTTAGCACAAATGACGGTCTTGACTACTACGTATCCGCCGGCGAAAACGGCATAGACGGGCAAGAATCTGGCGGTATCTCAAAAGTGAACGCAAAACTCGGCAGACGATTTAAAGTTGTTGCATTCCGTTGGTTGCCAGATAGTGAAATATAGTTTATAAAAATTCCTACAATGTATAAAAATATCACTAAAAAGATAACGCTGCTTCTTTTGTCTTTGTGCGCTGCCTCTATTTGGGCGCAAGATGCTGCGCAAGAGACAACAGAAACAGCGCTGGTAAAAGACGAAATTGTAAACGTAAGACTTAAAATAACCCAGATGTCTTACTCAAATACGCTTATGATAGGCGGTACTGTTGCCAAAGCTACCTCCTCAGAAAAAAAGGAGGAAGAAGCAAAAAAAACGCTTTGGTACAGAACAGGCATGGGAGATTTGGCAACTTGGCGCAGCGTGTATGTCAGCGCAAACAAGTCTAACAACACGAGTATTTCTTATGAGGGCCCATCAAAGATGGTATTTTATAGGCAGATACCGCCTCAAAAGGCTGATATGCCCCCTACCTATGTTCCCGTCTCTGAAATAAATATTCCGCCAAATGTTGAAGACTTGTATCTTTTGATGATAAGGCGCAATGAATCAATATCTTTTCACCTGCTGAATGTTTCTCCAAAAGATTTGCCCAAAGGGCAGCTTGTTTTGATGAATATGTCTAGAACACCCGTCAAGGCGTCTTTGGGCGATGGTGTTCCTGCAAATTTAAAAGTGGGCGCAAGCGCCGTTCTTAAACCCAAAAAGACCTTCGGTAGGAACGATAACTTTGCAAACCTGCTTGTTGCATACGTTGAAGAAAATGAGTGGAGAGTTGCCATACGCTCTCCAATAGCTCTTACTTCAGACGACAAAAGACAAATAGTAATTTTATTCAGCAACTCAAACAAGCTGGGCGAAATACTGTACGAAACACTCACCTACTAAAATGCAAAAATATAAATATTTTAAAGTAAAAAACGCAAATCTTGAACTTTGGGTTACGGATTTGGGCGGCATAATAACCCACCTTTTTGCGCCAGATTCAAAAGGCAAGGTTGCTGACATAGTTTTAGGGCATGAAAAGGCAGAGGCTTATCTTAAAAGCAACTGTTACTTGGGCGCAATAGCGGGCAGGGTCGCAAACAGAATTGGCTCTGCGTCATTTATTTTGGATGACAAAAAATTTCTGCTGGCAAAAAATGACAATGCAAAAAATTCTCTGCACGGCGGCATAAAAGGCTTTGACAAAGTTGTGTGGGACGTTTGCGAATGCTCCGGAGACGGTTGGAAGGGGTTATGCCTGCACTATCTCAGCAAAGACGGCGAAGAAGGCTTCCCTGGAAATCTTGATATTACGGTCTATTACAAGCTCACCAACGACGATGAACTTGTTGTGGAATACATGGCTTATACGGACAAAGCAACGCCCTGTGCGCCGACTCAGCACACTTACTTTAATTTGTCGGGCGCAAAGTCTGACAATATCTACGGGCACTCTTTGCAGGTAAACGCCGCATTTTTTACGCCTGTTGACGCCAATCTTATACCCACCGGCGAAATTTTGACCGTAAGAAACACTCCCTTAGACCTTATCAGGCAAAAGAAACTGGGTGATGTAATTACCAAAAGCCATCCTCTTTTAGACCTTGCAAACGGCGGTATAGACCACAATTTTGTCCTGCCAAACAGCGCAAATCAACTTACTTGGGCGGCAACACTTTCAGACAGCGCAAGCGGTCGCAATATGGACGTATTTACAACCTGCCCCGGAATACAGGTTTATACGGGCAATTTCCTCAATAAAATAAAAGGCAAGGGCGGGAAAATTTACAACAAGCACGCAGGAATTTGTCTGGAAACACAATTCATGCCGGACTCCGTAAATAAAGAGCACTTCCCCAATATGATTCTAAGACCTTCTGAGCAATTCTACTCGGCAACGGTCTATAAATTTAGATAGTTTAACATAATGTTTGTAGATGAAGCTGAAATACATCTTAAAGCGGGAGACGGCGGTAGCGGTTCCAGCAGCTTTAGGCGTGAAAAATTTATACCCCTTGGCGGTCCTGACGGCGGAGACGGCGGCAATGGCGGCAATGTTTATGTGCTTTGTGATGACAACATCACAGATTTAGAGCCGTATCGTTTCACCCCAAATCTGGCGGCGGACAACGGCAAAAAAGGTCAAGGCAGAAACAAAACCGGAGAGACCGGCAAAGATTTGGTAGTGCACCTGCCTCCAGGCACAATGCTCATCAATTCTCAGACGGATATGCTCTCTGCAGAAGTCTTGAAAAAGGGTGAAAAAATCTTGCTTTTAAAAGGCGGCAGAGGCGGTCTTGGCAACATCCATTTCAAGAGCTCTACAAACAGAGCACCCCGTCAATTCACCTACGGAACTGAGGGTGAAGAAGCTTCCTTCAAACTCATCCTTAAAACTATTGCCGATGCGGGCTTTGTGGGGTTCCCCAATGCGGGCAAGTCTTCTTTGATGGGCGTCATGACAATGGCTCACCCCAAAGTGGCGTCTTACCCATTTACAACTTTACACGCAAACGTGGGCATGATAGATTATCCTGAAATTTATGACAGGCTGTTTGTGGCGGATATTCCGGGTCTGATAAAAGGTGCTTCTGAAAACAAGGGGCTGGGTCATAAATTTTTGCGCCATATTGAGCGCTGTAAAGTTCTCATAATAATTATAGATATGGCGGGCACAGACGGCAGAAAGCCCGAGCAAGACTATCTTGATTTGATTTCTGAGCTTGAACTTTACGATGAAACTCTGACTCAAAAGCCCCAACTTATAGTGGCAAATAAAATGGATGAAGATGAGGCTGTAAAAAACCTAAAGCGCTTCAAAAAGAAATTCCCAAAGCTTCACTGCGTGCCGATTTCCTGCCTCAGTGAAGAAGGCATCCCTGAACTCAAGCAAGAAATTTACAACAAAGTTAAAAATCTTACCATCTAAAAAATATACTTTAAGCTGCTATTTTTTTTGACATACAATATAATTTTGCAATACTCAACCTACCAATGAATAAATTTACCCCAAATAAGATTCGTTCCGCTTTTACCCTTATAGAAGTTCTGATTGTTGTTTCAATAATTGGCTTGCTTGTAACAATAACCACGCCTCTCATTGGGCACGTTTTCAAATCTCAGGGCAAGGCAAGGGCAAAGGCGGATATGGCGGTAATAGCAACAGCTACGGAAGAATTCGCAAGCGCATACGGCACGTATCCTCGCTTTTCGGCAAGCAATAGTGAGATTGACGCAGGTATAGGTCTTTTAAACTGCCTAATTGGCAAAACATATTATATTGTGGAACAGGGCGAAATCAGGCTAACTTCACATGATTCCGGCTCTACAAAAGCCTTTGTTGACATTTCAAAGTTGAAAATCGCAAAGGCGGAAGACCTTGATGATTCTGAAGTCAACCCTGAAGATAAAGACATACTTTTTTGCGACCCTTGGCGCCAACCCTACGTCTATGTGTTTGATACTTCCGATGTCGTGGGTTCCAGAGGTGTTTGGAAGCGTCGTGGTTTTATCCTGCTTTCAAAAGGCCCTGACACCTTGGCTATTGACGTTGACGACTTTTATGTTACAGGCCTTATGCCCAAGGAAGAAGTTTATCGTGATCCTCCTGAAAACATAGACAATATCGTAAACGGTGTAGATCTCTAGAATTAAAAAATTTAACAATAATAATAAAATTACAATGAACACAAAACGCAAAGCATTCACACTAGTAGAGCTGCTGATAGTGATATCTATTATAGGCATTTTAACGGCAATGATATTGCCGGGAATAGGCTCGGCAATGACTCATGCTAAAAAATCAACTTCAAAAGTATTTTTGCAGGGTATAGCGGCTGCCTTAGAGCAATATCAGGTTGAATACGGCGGCTACCCAGCCTTCCTCACTGCGGAAGACAGAATCAATCTCAATGACGATGTAAATGCGGAAAGGCTGATAAAAATGCTCACAGGCAAAAATGCCGACGGCACACATCTGCCCAGCGCCGATAGGATTGAGTTTAACAGAAAAGCCTCTGAATTCATCTCTTTCAAAGAGGCAAACTTACTCAAGAAGAAAGCTGTTGGCGAGAATCCGGCAATGTATAAAGTCATAGATTCATTTGCCAATCCCAACATTTATATCGCCGTAAGCAAAGATAACCACATGATAAAGGCGGGTTACCCCACAAAAGAAGACGGCATCCCCGCAAGAACTTTGCAGGAATTAATACCCAACGACAGTGGTCTGACGGCAAAGGTGATACTATACACTCTCAAAAAAGACGAAGCCAAGACAGACGGCACTTACACCTGCGAAGACGTATTCTCTTGGCAATAATAATTTAAAACTATGGCAAACGCTAAGAACAGAAAAGCTTTCACCCTCATAGAAATGATGGTGGTGATAGCGCTAATAGCAATACTGTCTTTGGGCGTAACGGCAATTAGGATGTCTGGCACTTCCCAGACAGTCTATACCGCCCAGCGTCAGATGATGGCCGTCTTTCAGGAAGCAAGGCTTACCGCCGTGGCAAAACAGACGGAAGTCAGGATTATCATTTACAGAGACCATGATAACCCTGCCGAGATGCTCAGGCGTTATGGCGTAATTTATAAAACCGAAGAAGGTTGGATAGCTCGCAATGATGGCGGTACTTTGCCTGAAGGCGTATTTTTTGTGCCCCCCGCAACCGATTTTGGAGACTACGTAGAAGTTCCTTCTGAAAGCAATTTTACGGAATCTGACGTCTTTAAAAGCACCTTTAATAATACAAAGACAAACGCATATCATACTGTTGACATAGCGCATTTCCCAAGTAATGAGCCGCAAATGCTCACCTTTGGCGCAGGCAAATATTATTCATATACGTTTAATTCAAATGCGCTTTCTATGAATCCTTGCGCACGCATAATGTTGGCGCCCGGTTTGGTTGCGCCAAGCGGCAAAATACGCATAGGTAACACGCGTGAACAAGCGGGGTTTGTGGTTTTGCCATTCGGACAAACTGTGCCTTTCAACGACTACGGCGAAATGGAAGACAATATTAAAGACTAAATTTATCAATGAAACCCGAAACTCAATTTAAAAAATCCAAATCTGCCTTCACGCTCATAGAAGTTATGATAGCCGTGGGTATTGTTGCGGTTTCTCTAACCGCATTAATAGGGCTTTTGGCGGCAATAGTCGCCAATGTCAATCAGATACGTTATCAGACAAAATCTTTGGCAATAGTCAGCGCTCTTGAAACAAATCTAAAGATGATGCCTTTTGCGCAGGTCTATGACAAGATGGCTAAAGAAATGGCATTCACCATATATTTTTGGGACGAATACCAAAACCCTGACGACCTGGATAACCGCACAACGCAACTTGTGTGCAGTGAAGACGCAAACAGAAAATCGGGTGAACCTCCCAGCGATTCTGAACTTAAAATCTCCAAGGGCGAGGTTTATAGAGTTGTGGTGTACCCTTATAAAATAGGTCTAAAAGGGGAGCTTGTAGATATTGAAAGTGAAGATGTCTATGACGGCAGTAGCCCTTTACCGGGGTCTCATACAAATTATGCGCTCTTAAATTTGCCGCTTAGCGTGAAAATTTTTGTAGATCCAAGAGACGATATTGTGGAGGGTTTGGGCGACCCTCAACTTAACGACAGACGCCTAGTCTTGTCTGATATAGTCATTGTAAAATTGAGGTAAAACTATGAATTTGAAAAAACGTTTGGCATTTACACTCATGGAAATTATGGTCGCCAGCGCCATAATGAGTGCCGTTGTTCTTGCCGTTTTGTCGGCAACAAGCGGTGTGCTTTCAATCTGGCAGAAGTCAACGGGTCAGTTGCAAAGCTTCTTTGATTCGGGCATTGTTGGCAACATAATGCAGGAAGACCTTGAATCAACCTTCTTCAAAAGAGATGGCAACACTTGGTTCACCGTATTTTATCCTGAAGAGCCAATAGGCGCACTTGCGGGCAAATATTATCTGGACACAATACCCTTGCGTCCGCCTGAAATCACCTTCTATTCCAGAACAACTATGCGCCCCATGATAAGTTATATGGGCGGTGTTGAACAAAAAATCCCTGGGAATCTTTGCGCCATAAAATATCAAGTTATGGTGAAAAGCCCCTTTAAGGAAGGCGGGGCGTCTCCTGAAGAAAACGCCAAACAGCCTGGCGCATTTTACGGGCTCTACAGGGCGGTTATAGACTCAAAGTCAACCATGACAGACTTTATCCCTATGGCGACAAAGTTCTCTCCATCTTCAGACCTTAATTACCAGCTCATAGATTTCTGGAACAACGGCAAGTGTCAAATTCTTGATGAAATGGGCAATTACAAGCGTAACGTTGCATTAAAAAACTGGGCGTTGGGTTCTCAAAACCTTTTGGTTACCAACATTGTGGACTTTAAAGTTACATTCTCAATAATATACCCAAATCCCGATCTTGACCCTGAGCAAAGCTCTAACGTAACTCGAGACTCAACCTCTGTACCCAGATATAAAAGGGCTTACATTCCACCTGGCGTAAGTTTTTCAATAGGCAAAACGCTAACTTTTCTGGAAGCTTCAGACGAAAATTTGATTTACGAATTCAACCACAAAGGCAAAGTTCCCATATTTCTATCTGAAAAAAGCAAGTCTCGTGCGGTTTTGGCGGGGGCTGAAATTTCCATGGTGTTTGTTTCAGACAGGGGTGCAAAAGAGATGCGTTCGGCAATGGCAAATGAATCCATGACGGAAGACTTGTTCAAACAAATGCTTGGCAAATACGCCAGCGACTCTCTTGAAAAGCGCATAGACTTTATTGGCGAGCCTTTAGACTAAAATCTTGCTTTGGGTAAAATTTTCTCCGAACACTCTACCAGCTTTTAACCTTTCTAACATTCTAAATTTTCACAAAATAAAGTTGCAATAGTCGGCAATTTTATTTTGTGAATATGGGGTTCAAGCGTGGATGTTTTGCCAAATATTCCTAAGCGTAAAACAAGTATTTCAAATGCAATTTAATTTTAACACAAAATTTTTATGGCACTTTCTTCAGAACAAATTTCAATGGTAAAATCCTGGATTGCCGAAGGCAAAAAAATCGCCGAAGTGCAAACGCTTCTGGCTGAAAAATTTTCCGTCAGCATAACCTATATGGATTTGCGCTTCCTTATTGACGACTTGGAAATAGAGCTGAAAAAAGAACCTGAAATTGTGCCAGAAAAACCCATTGAGCCTGAGCCCGCCCAGCAGCCGAAGGGCGTAAGTCTTGAGATGGATAAAATTTCAAAGCCCGGCATAATGGCAAGCGGCAGCGCAATATTTTCCGACGGTGTGAGCGCCAAGTGGGAAATTGACCAATACGGCAGGATAGGCTTGCAAGCGGAAGGTCATGAAAATTACCGCCCCTCTCAAGAAGACGTCGCCTCTTTCCAAGAGCAGCTAAAAAATATGCTGGGCGTATAAATTGTTTCAACGCTTGTCTCCGCACTGTTTGTAAGGGCTTATTCAAAATTTATTTGAGACAAATTTTGCGGTTTTTGCTTTCAGACAAATTGACAGTTTTGGCGATCAATGCAAAAGGTAATTTGCCGCATTTACCAAATTACGCAATAGTTGCATAAATTGTGGTCAAAACTTGTTGACATTTTTTTCAATGAAAATAAGGTTTCAAGGTATTTTTAATGAAACAATTCAAGGAACAAAAAATGCTTAAGAAAATTGATCACATTGGCATAGCGGTAACAAAAATTGAAGACGCCCTGCCCTACTATGAAAACGCACTCGGTCTCAAATGTGAAGGCATTGAAACTGTGGAAGAACAAAAAGTTAAAACGGCATTCTTTACCGTCGGCGATGTGCATATAGAGCTTCTGGAGCCAACCTCTCCTGAAAGCCCCATTGCAAAATTTTTGGAAAAAAATCCGAACGGCGGCGTGCACCATATAGCTTTTGAAACTGACGACGTGCGCAAAGCTTTGGGCTGCGTAAAGGATAAGGGCGTAAAGCTCATCAATGAAGAGCCAAAAATCGGTGCGCACTCAAAGCAGATAGCATTCTTGCATCCTAAAAGCACAATGGGTGTTCTTACCGAACTTTGCCAAGACGGCGATTGCGGCTGCCACTAATCTCAAATTTTAATATCATGGCTATTGACAAAAAATTATTGGAAGACTTGAAAAAGCGCAGAGAATGCGCCTTCGCCGCCGGCGGTACCGACAAGCTTGAAGCACGCTCAAAAAAGGGCTTGATGTCCGCAAGAGGAAGGATTGACGCCTTTTTTGACGCAGGCACATTCCAAGAATTCGGAATGCATGTTGAGCACAACTGCCACAATTTTGGCATGGAAAAAAAATCATTGCCCTGCGACGGTATCGTTACAGGCATAGGCCTTGTCAACGGCAGAAAAGTTGCCGTGTTCAGTCAAGACTTCACTGTAAGTGGAGGTTCTTTGGGCAGCAACCATGCAAAGAAGATTTGCGAACTCATGCAATATGCGGCAAAGGTTGGCATGCCCGTGGTTGGCATCAACGATAGTGGCGGCGCACGCATTCAAGAAGGTGTTGAATCTTTGTCGGGCTACGGCAAAATTTTCTATCAGAATGTGAATTTGTCCGGCGTAGTTCCGCAAATTTCCATTGTTTCCGGGCCATGCGCAGGCGGTGCGGCCTACAGTCCCGCCCTTATGGACTTCATTATCATGACGCAGAAAAATTCAAATCTTTTCATCTGCGGTCCACAGGTAATCACGGCGGCAACCGGTGAAAAAGCTGACCTTGAAATGTTTGCAACCGCAAACGCACACGCTTCTGTTTCGGGCAACATACACCTTATTGCCAATGATGACAAACACGCTTTAGAACTCACCGCAAAGCTCTTGTCTTACTTGCCAAGCAACAACATGCAAGACCCTCCGCATGACCTTGCAGACAACATTGAAAAAACTTATGACGCCGCTTTGAATGACCTTATTCCCGAGTCTTCAAAGATGCCCATGGATGTATTAAAAGTCATAGACCGCATTGTTGACACAAATTCCTTCTTTGAAATCCAAAGCTCTTTTGCAAAAAACATTGTAGTTGGTTTTGCGAGGGTGCAGGGCATGGTTGTTGGTATCATAGCAAACCAACCAAACTTCAAGGCTGGCTGTTTAGATATAGACGCTTCCGACAAAGCCGCACGCTTTATCCGCACCTGCAACATATACAACGTTCCGATTTTAAACTTGGTTGATGTGCCGGGCTTTATGCCAGGTTTGGCGCAGGAGCGCGGCGGCATAATACGCCACGGCGCAAAGATGCTCTTTGCATACGCTTCCGCAACTGTTCCAAAAATCACTCTGATAATGCGCAAAGCATACGGCGGCGCATATTTGGCAATGTGTTCTCAGGACATGGGCGCAGACATGGTCTTTGCTTGGCCCACTGCTGAAATTGCGGTCATGGGCGCAGAAGGCGCTGTAAGCGTGCTTTTCAAAAAAGAAATTGATTCTGACGCAGACCCAAAAGCCAAAGAAGCTCAGCTTCGTGAAGACTATCGTGCAAAGTTCTCAACACCTTATCAGGCAGCATCAAAAGGCATGGTAACAGATGTCATAGAACCCGCAGAAACTCGTGGCATAATAGCAATGGCGTTGCGCAATACTCTTTGCAAGCGTGAGGTACGCATACCTAAAAAACACGGCAATATTCCACTTTAATACTAAAAAGTTTTATACATAAATGAATCCTATATTCTCAGTATCAATGGGGCTCTACCCAGATTTCACTACGACAATGATGTTCATGGCAGTCGGCCTTATCATTGTTTTCGTAGTGCTCTGCGGTTTGGCAGTTTTCACGCAACTTTTCGGATATGTGTTTACGCATGCTGAAAAGCTCAATAAAAAGGCGCAACCCTCACCTGCTGCAAATGCTGTTGTGGCTGCTCCAAAGGCGGTTTCAGCACAGCCCACACCAACGGCTAACGTTGCAGACTCACGCATTTTGGCAATAATAAGCGCTGCGGTTTTCACCGTGTTAAAAAGCCCAAATTGCAGGATAGTTTCTGTAACACCTGCACCTTATGATGCAGGCTGGGCAAATAGCGGCAGACAATCAATATTCACATCTCACACCCCAAAAAAATAATAGCTTTAAATGAATACAAAAAAATTACGCATAACTGTTGAAGGTAAATCATACGACGTTGTAGTTGAAATGCTCGACGGCGTTCATAATACAGCATCCTCAATGCCATCAGCGCCCGTTGCGGTTGCAGCCCCTGTTGCGGCTGTACCAGCAGCACCTGCACCTGTTGCAACCCCTGTTGCAGCACCCGCCGGCGCAAATTCCGTGCCCTGCCCGCTTTCCGCAATAGTAGTATCTGTTGATGTAAAAGTAGGCCAGCAAGTCAATGAAGGCGACAAGCTCGTTACGCTTGAAGCTATGAAGATGAATACTTTTGTATTTTCTCCACGCGCCGGCACAATATCTGAAATCAGCGTTGCAGCCGGTCAAAGCGTTGCGGAAGGTCAATCCTTGATAAGCTTTGCATAGCACTTTGTACGGATAAACTTTGTCCGTACAAATAAATTTCAACCTCTCCTAAGTCTTTTCAAAGATTTTAGGGCAATAAAATAAAAAATGTTAGAAACTTTAACAAATCTATTTCTCAATACGGGCTTTTTCTACGTGGATTGGCGCACTATTGTAATGTGGCTTGTTGTTTTTATACTGCTATATTTGGCGGTATTTAAACAGTATGAGCCTTTGCTTTTGGTGCCCATTGCGTTTGGCGCATTGCTCGCAAACTTGCCAACGCTTGGCATATTGAACAACCCATCCGGCCCTGTGCTATCACACGCAAGCGGCACTGTCGAATACGTTTTTGCAGACCGCAAAGACAAGGTGGAAATGCCACGCTCTCCAAAAGTGATGTGCAAAAATATTACGGACGTGCTGGGCAAAGACCCTCTTGAAGATGCGGCAATTCAGCAAAAGCTTCAGGAATATTTTTCAATACTGGCGGAATCCACTTCTGCAGAGGCTCGCACAAAGCCGCAACTGCTTGCAAGGGGTATGCCTGACTTACTGGCGATTGTATCCAAAGATAAGGCTGAAAAATCTTATACCGTAAAGTTTGGCGATAAAGAAATCAAAGTCCGCAAGAGCGATGAATTTGTCTGGGCAAAGGCTGGCGGCAGGGTTACGGATGTCAACGTAAAATCAGGTCAGGAAGTGATAGCCGGAGACACTTTGATGAATATTTATGACTCGCACTCCGGTGGTTTATTCTACTACGTGCGTCAGGGTGTTTTGCTTGAAATATTCCCGCCGCTTATTTTCTTGGGCGTTGGCGCACTTACAGACTTTGGTCCGTTAATTGCGAATCCTAAGACGCTCCTTTTGGGCGCTGCGGCACAGTTCGGCATATTTGTAACATTTGTTGGGGCTCTATTCATATTTGGGTTTAGCGCTCCTGAAGCCGCTTCTATTGGTATCATAGGCGGCGCCGACGGTCCAACATCCATCTTTACAACAAATAAGCTTGCGCCGCATTTGCTAGGGCCAATCGCTGTTGCGGCATATAGCTATATGGCGTTGGTACCCGTTATACAGCCCCCTATCATGAGGCTGCTTACGACCGAAAAAGAACGTAAAATTAAGATGACCACACTGCGCAAAGTAAGCCGCACTGAGAAACTGGTTTTTGCGTTGATTGTTACAATATTCTGCATCATGCTTGTACCAGACGCTTCCGCATTGATAGGCATGCTTATGTTGGGCAACTTCCTGCGTGAATGCGCCGTTACAGAGCGTTTAAGCAAAGCCGCACAAAATGAAATCATCAACATTGTTACTATATTCCTCGGGGCATCCGTAGGTATCACAATGGCGGGCGACAGGTTCTTAACCAAAGAAACTTTGTTTATATTGTTCTTGGGCGTCGTAGCTTTTGCCTTTGCAACCGCCGGCGGCGTTTGCGTTGCTAAAATTATGAATTTGTTCCTACCAAAAGATCAAAAGATAAACCCACTTATTGGTTCTGCAGGCGTTTCCGCCGTGCCAATGGCAGCCCGTGTATCGCATGTTGAAGGACAAAAGGCGGACCCTTCAAACTTCCTCATAATGCATGCCATGGGGCCCAATGTTGCGGGCGTTATAGGCTCTGCGGTTGCGGCCGGTTTCTTTATATCTTCCCTTTCAAGCTTAGTTTCTCATTAAAATAATTTTGAGCGGGTTTGTGTTTTTGCAGGCTCGCTCAAATTGTTTAAAAAAATAACACTTTATTCTTAATAAAAATGAAATACAAAATTATGACGGCTGAAGAAGCCGCAAGTCTTATCAACAATGGCGACAATCTTGCAATAAGCGGCTTTACACCCGCAGGCGCAATTAAAGACATCCCCCTTGCATTGGCAAAACGTGCGGAGGCGGAACACGCTGCCGGAAGACCTTTCAAGGTGAATATTGTTTCCGGCGCATCTACTGGCGCATCTTGCGACGGCGCTTTGGCAAGGGCAAAGGCAATCAATTTCCGTACGCCCTACCAATCCAATGACGATGTGCGCAAGGCTTCAAACACAAATGAAATCAACTTTGTGGATATGCACTTGTCTTTGACGGCGCAATTTATGAATTACGGTTTTCTGGGCAAATTCAATTTTGCAATAGTTGAGGCGGTTGACGTTTCAGACAATGGCGAAATTGTGCTTTCAACCTCAGTAGGCGTATCGCCCACAGCGTTAAAATTGGCGGATAAAATTTTGATAGAGCTTAATGAATATCATTCCAAATCATTGAGAGGTTTTCATGATATTTACGAGACTCAAAATCCTCCACACAGGCGTGAAATACCGATTTATTCAGCTAAAGACAGGATCGGCAGCCCCATTGTCAAGGTTGACCCAAGCAAGATTGTCGGTATAGTAAAAACAAATAGGCCTGACGAAGTTGGCGGCTTTAAACCTTCAGACCCAATCACAGATAAAATCGGGCAAAACGTGGCGGATTTTCTTGCATCTGAAATGAAAGCAGGCAGGATCCCCGCAGAATTTTTGCCAATACAAAGCGGCGTGGGCAATATAGCAAATGCCGTCTTGGGCGCAATGGGCAAACATCCCGATATCCCTCGCTTTTGCATGTATTCTGAAGTTCTGCAAGACTCCGTAATAGACCTCATTGCAGCAGACAATATTGAATGCGCAAGCGCAACCTCACTCACGGTAACTCCTGAAAAAGTTCAAGAGCTCTATAAGAATATGGATTTCTTTAGGGATAAAATTATTTTGCGCCCTCTGGAAATTTCAAACAATCCTGAAGTTGCGCGCAGAATAGGCGTTGTATCAATCAACACCGCCATTGAGGCAGACCTTTTCGGCAACATCAATTCTTCACACATAATGGGCAAGAATTTGATGAACGGCATTGGCGGTAGCGGAGACTTTACACGCTCTGCATACATTTCAATATTCACAACCCCCGCCTTGGCAAAGGGCGGCGCAATAAGCGCAATAGTGCCGTTGGTATCGCATTGCGACCACAGCGAACACAGCGTGAATATTATAATCACTGAAGAAGGCGTTGCAGACTTGCGTGGCAAAAGCCCAATGCAAAGGGCAAAAATCATCATAGAAAAATGCGCTGCGCCTGAATACAGAGATTTGTTGAACACTTATCTTAAGAGCGTGCCTTTGGGCCATACGCCGCAGACTTTGGCGAAAGCTTTTGCATTGCATGAAGCCTTCGTAAATGAGGGCGATATGCGTAAAGCAAAGTTCTAAATTTTAAGTGCGCCGGATAGATTTGTTAATACGGCGCACTTATTTTTTTTAAGAAATGAAAATAATAAACCTGATATTTTTAATTGCGATGGGCGTTTTTTTTCAACGCCTCTTTGCTGAGGATGTCAGGTTTTTATTTATAGCCCCCACTGCTGAAACGCCCGAAAGCGCCCCTATTATCAAAGGGTTGCATGACGGCGCAAAGGAGTATTTAAGAACTTCCAAACAGGGATATTCTCTGCAGACTGTCTATGCTGCAAATAATGAGGAGTGTGTTGACGTATTAAAAAGGGCGTATCTTGAAGGCTTTAAAAATATTGCAATTCTGCCCGCACAAAAGCCAGATTCAAACTTGTGTTCGCAAATTGCAAACCTAGCCAAACAAAATTTGAATATAATTTTGCTTGGTAAATTTGCAGAATCTACAGATGCAAAGTTGTTGATAAAAGATGACTATACGCAGCTTGGCAAAAAACTTTCTGAAGCCGTAAAGCCATTTGAAAATGCTGTCGGGCTTAGCACTTTGGTTTTTAAATCCACAGATTATCCTTACGCTCTTGATGAAAAAGTTTCTCAAGACTTGCTTTCAAATTTCAAAAACTGTGTGCAAAACGATATTGTTTTATACAGTCTTTATGAGGCGCAAAATAAAACTCATTTGCAGAGGTTGGATAATTACGTACTCTTATTTTTATCCCCCGCACCGATTGCCAATGCAAAGCACTTTATGCCTTCCAGAAACAGACTTTTTGCAATCTGCCTTGGGGCGTCTCCGCAAACTGCGGTGCTGCTAAAAAAATCGCAGCTTGATATGTGCGTAAGCCCCGATTATTACGGCTACGGCTACATTGCCGCAAGAGAGCTTATCTACGCCGATATTGGCAAGTCTGCAGCGCAAAAGGAATTTCTGTTGCCGCTAAAAATCTACACGAAAAAAAACGCCGACGAATATAAAAACGAGTGGGGCAAATTCATTCAGGAAGACTCCTCTCTCTAGAGCGCATCCCAATTAAATTGTAACAAGGTTTCTTGTTTCTGAAGATCGGATGTCCCTTCGTTTTGGCTTAACTAGTTTCGATGAAAAAAAGCATTGGGTTCGGATTTAGGCTGGAAGCGTAATGAATTACATGACCTGTCTGTGTCCGAACCCAAGCGGAGTTGTTCGCGAAAATACTTTACCAAAACGAAGGCATTTAATTGGGATATGCTCTAAATTTAATGCTGATTAAAAGCACTGAAATATACGCCGGAAACTTACAACTGCTATATCGGCTAAGCTTTTATATTTTGATTTATTTTTGAGCCTCTATACCAAGCAGATAGTCCCAGCGTTCAAAGAGAGTTTCGTCTTCTTTGCGGATTTCTTCAATGCGCTGCTCTAATGTGGAAATTTGGGCGGCATTCTTTGTGAGAAATTCAACATCTTGCAGCTTTTCGGAAATTTCCTTTTCCTCATCTTCAAGCGCCTTGATTTTTGAAGGGATAGCCTCCAACTCGGCACGCTCTTTATTGTTGAGCTTTTCTTTTCTCTTGGGCTCTTGAGCCTTGACTTTAGGCTTTTCTGAAATCGTCGGTTTTAAAGACTGTTTCTGATTTCTGTAATTTTCCCAATCGTCATAACCGCCCACAAGCTCTATTATTTTGCCGTCGTCTTCAAAACAAAACAAACCCGTAACTATGTTGTTTAAAAACGCTCTGTCATGAGAAACCAAAAGTATTGTGCCCGCAAAATTCACCAAGGCGGATTCTAAAATTTCAAGAGTTTCTATATCCAAATCGTTGGTGGGCTCATCAAGCACGAGCACATTGGCGGGTCTGGTAAAAAGTTTTGCAAGCAAGAGACGGTTTTTTTCACCGCCGGAAAGCGCTGCAATTTCGCCGCGTATTTGTTCGGGCTCAAACAAAAAATTTTGCAGATAACCCATGACATTTTGCTTCTGCCCTTCGGCTTCTATAAAATCAGAACCCTCGCCCACAAATTCAAAGAGCCGCATTTTGGGATCTAGCGTTTGCCTGAGTTGGTCAAAATATGCTATCTGTAATTTGGTGCCGCAGACAACCTCACCTGAATTTATCGCAATCTTGCCTAGCAAAGCATTCAAAAGCGTGGTCTTGCCCACACCGTTGCGCCCGACAATGCCTATTTTGTCGCCGCCAAAAATCGTCGTAGAAAAATCTTTAATCACAGATTTTTCAGCGTAAGAAACATTCAGATTTTTTACGTCTAAAACTTTTTCTCCGCTTGGTATTGCGCTTTGAATCTGAAGCTTTGCAACACCCTGCACGTTTCTGCGCACACGCCTAAATTCACGCAGTTTAAGCAGATTGCGCACACGCCCTTCATTGCGGGTGCGCCGCGCCTTTACGCCCTGACGCAACCAAGCCTCCTCTTTGGCAAGCTTCTTGTCAAACGCCATGTTGTTTTGTTCCTCAGCCTTCAGCAAATCTTCTTTGCGTTTGAGAAATTCTTTGAAAGAACAGTCAAAAGATATGAGCCTGCCCCTATCAACCTCCACAACCCTGTTTGCCAGATTCTGCAAAAACTCCCTATCGTGAGAGACAAACACAAGCGTCTTTCCGCAGGTCTTTAAAAATTTTTCCAGCCAGATTACGGAGTCTATATCCAGATGGTTTGTAGGTTCGTCAAGCAAGAGTATGTCCGGATTGCAGACCAGCTCCCTACCCAGCAAAACCCTGCGCTTTAAACCCGCCGAAAGCGTCGCAACATCCAAAGATGCGTCAAGCTCAAGCCTGTCTATTGTTTCGGAAATTTTAGAGTCTAAGCTCCATGCGTTGTCCGCCTCAAGCTTGTGTAAAATGTTATCAAATTCTTCCTGCTGATTTTTTGTGTGCTCAAGATTTATTATCGCAAGCAACTCTTTGTATCTTGCAAGATGCCGCCCCATATCGCCAAGCCCGCCCGCAATTACGGAATATACGGAGCCGCTTAAATCTGTGGGAACTTCCTGCGGCATATACGCAACTTTAAGCCCTTTTTTTGATTCAACAAGACCAGAGTCTTGCGGTATGATACCGGCGATGATTTTTAGCAGCGTTGTCTTGCCGCAACCGTTTCTGCCTATGATTGCAAGCCTGTCAGATTCTTCAACGCTCATGTATGCGCAGTCTAAAAGTATGTGCGCACTGTAACGCAAAGAAACTTCGTTTAAGGAAAGCAAACTCATAAAAGCTAATCATCATTACAATTTTTCTCAAAAGGTAAATTACTTTTTAGATTTTTTTATCCTCTTTTTTAGATTAAATTTTTGAATATTTTACTCAGGACAAAATTTTCTAGACATCCTTGAATAAAGCCAATTTAAGGGCTTTCTGAGGCAAAAAAATATATTGACAAAAAACGCCAAAAAATAGATATTTTACATCAATTTTTATAGATTTTTATAACGATGACTATTGAAGAACAAGTGGCGAAAATTTTTTCGGTTTTATTCCAAAAAGAAATCAACTCTAACGACAGTATTGCCAAGGGCGAAGACGCTCTTTGGGACTCTATGAAGCACATAGAAATTATCATGGCCGTTGAGGAAGAGCTTGACGTCTCTTTTGCGCCGCAAGATATCCCCAAGCTGACCTCTATGAAATTGATTGTCGATAAAATCAAGGAATTGCAATAATGCAGGGGCTTAAGCTTCATCACATAGGCGTTGCAACAAAGAGCATTCAAAGAGAGCTTAAAACCTTTGAAGCCTTGGGCTACAAACCTGTTTCTGATATTTTTGAAGATGAAATTCAAAAAATTAGGGGTCTCTTTATAGAGGCGGAGGGTCAGCCGGCTTTAGAGCTTCTTGAAAATATGTCGCCCGATGGGCCGCTTAATTCCTGCTTAAAAAACGGCGTGAAATTTTACCACTTCACCTATGAAACCAAAGATATTGAAAAAGATTTGGAACGCTTTGTGTCTGAATCAAGGGCAAAGGTTATAGTGCCAATTACCACAGCAAAATATTTTGACAAAATCTGTTTTCTCATGCTCCCCAACATGATGATGGTGGAGCTTGTACAGCTAAAGAAAGACTAGCAAGTGCCAAAACTTACATTAAAAAACGCATCCATACGAGGTATGGCAATAGTTGTCGGCGAAAATGAAATCAACATAGATTCTGAGCCTGACTATTACCAGAACGACCCCGCCCTTCTTGAAAGGCTGAAAAAAACTGTCGGGCTTGGCAAACGCTTCTGGACGAATCCGGAAACCACCACTTGCGACCTTTGTTTTAGCGCCGCAAAAAAACTCATCGCTGCGTTAAATATAGAAGCTAATACTATAGACGCTGTAATTTCTGTAACGCAAACGCCAGATTATTTCATGCCGGGCAATGCGCATATTTTGCACAAGAACTTGGGGCTTGAAAAATCGGCGATTGCTTATGATTTGGAGTTTGGATGCTCCGGCTACATCTATGGTCTTTGGACTGCGGCAATGATGCTAAATTCCGGAATGAAGCGCATACTGTTGGTTTCAGGGGACACGCTCAGCAAGGTTGCAAATAAGAAAGACCGCACTGAAGCGCCGCTTTTCGGCGATGCAGGCAGTGCCACAATCATTGATTTTGACGCAAGCGCCCGTGAAATTTATTTCATACTAAAGTCTGACGGAAACGGCGTGGAGCACATGTTGCAGCCCGCAGGCGCATACCGCAACCCTTCCACGCCTGAAACAAAAATTGAAAAAACTTTTGAGGACGGCGGCATAAGATGCGATGAAAATATCTTCATGAACGGTTTTGAAATTTTCAACTTCACCTTGACAGAGCAGCCCCAACTGCTCGATGAAATTTTGGAGTTTTCAGGCAAATCAAAGCAGGATATTGATTACTTTGTCATGCATCAGGCAAACGTGTATATTGTAGAAACTATTATGCGTAAGGCAAAAATACCCGCCGAAAAATCGCCAAGCAAAGTGTTTTCAAAATTTGGAAACCAAAATTCGGCGTCTATCCCAGGCACGATTTGTTCAGAACTTTCCGAAGCCTTTGCCGAAAAAAAACAAGTCGTATTACAGGGCTTTGGAATAGGGCTCTCTTGGGGCGCCTGCCAGTTAGAGCTTGAAAATGTCAAAATTTTAAAACCAGAAATTTACAAAAGAGGATAATAAAAATGTCTAATAGTTCATTTAAAAAAGCAAAAATTCGCGGCATAAAAACCGTAGTCCCTGAAAAGTACATTGATATTGACGACGAAATTCAGTACTTTGAAAATAACCCCAAAAAGCTTGCCAGAACAAAAAACATAGTCGGTTATGGACGCCGTCATGTCTTGGAAGAAGGCTGCACTGTCGTGGATATGTGCGAAGTTGCCGCCAACAATCTGATTGAAGAAATGGGCTTGGATAAAAGCCAGATAGATACTCTTGTTGTCGTAAACCAAAGCCCAGACTATCTGCACCCTTCCTCCGCCGCCATATTGCACGGCCGCTTGGGGCTGGAAAAATCTTGCGCAACCTTAGATTTGGCATTGGGTTGCTCCGGATATGTCTATGGCCTTTGGACTTGCAGCGCATTGATAGAAAGCGGTGCTGCAAAAAAAGTCTTGCTCTTGGCGGGCGACGCACCCTCTACACATTCTGAGAGAAACAACCGCCTCACCTCGCCAATTTTCGGAGACGCAGGCAGCGCCACATTCATAGAGTATTCTGAAGATGCCGAACCTTCATACTTCTCCCTAGGCACAGACGGCAAGGGTTGGGATAGAATTATATCTCCTGCAAGCGCCTCAAGGCTGCCCTTGCGTTCCGATATTTGCGACAAAGAAATTGTAGATGGCCTAGGCAATGTCTGGAAGTTGGATCAGGGCATAATCCATGGTCAAGACGTGTTCAACTTCACGATAGATGTCGTGCCGCAAAATATAGCAGACGTGCTTGCATTCTCGGGCATGGGCGTTGACGATATTGACTTTGTATCCATACATCAGGCAAACAAACAGATTGTGGAATCAATAGCGGCAAAGGCGGGTTTATCTGCGGACAAATTTACTTCGGAAACATTTTCCAGATATGGCAATAATTCCACAACATCCGTTACCACCGTCGTATGCGATGCGCTCAAAGACAGAGATGTTTCAAAGCTCATGTTATGCGGCTTTGGCGTGGGGCTTTCTTGGGCAAGCGCAATAGTGGGCTTTAAAGGCGTTTATAACGGCGGCATAGGCTTCTACAAAAAACCCGCAGATATGCCATCTAGGCAAGAACAAATAGACCACTGGATTAAACAATTTAAGGGGCAAACTTTGTAGCTAAACTTTGGCTTAAAACCACTTTTAACTTTACTTGCAGCCTTAAAAAACTAGAACAAAAGCTTTAAATTCAAATTACAAAAACTAAACTATAAAAAGGATATTCATGGATAAGAAAGATTTTTTGGAAAAACTTCAAGACGTTCTGCAAACAGAAACAGAATTAACATTTGATACCGTTCTGGACGATTTGGAGGAATGGGATTCTCTCTCAAAAATGGCAGCCACAGCTTTTCTTGATAAAAACTTTGGTATAAGAATGACATTGACCGAAATCAAAGCCTTCAAAACTGTTGGCGACATTGCTCAAAAAGCAGGCGTATAAGCCATGATTAAATTCAATAAAGAAGATGTTGTAATTGTAACAGGCGGCAGCTCTGGGATTGGCAGGCAGACTGTAATAAGGCTCAATGAGCTTGGCGCAAGCGTGATTGTAACGGGGCGCTCTCTTGAGGAGTTGGATGCCACACGCAAGTTATGCAAAAATCCTGAAAATATTTTTCTCGAGCCCAAAGAGCTCACCGAAAATGTAAGCGAATTGCCGGACTGGATTAAAGGCTTGAAAGATAAATATGGAAAGCTCTTTGGTCTTATTTGCTGTGCCGGAATATCTTTGGATGACCCATTGCAGTTGCTGGATGAAACCGCCGCAAGAAGAATGTTTGATATAAATTATTTTGTGCCAATCTTTCTTTCAAAGGGTTTTGCCGACAAGCGTGTGAGCGTCAAAGGCAGGGCAAGCATCACTTACGTTACTTCCATAGCCGCACATTTGGGCGATAAATCGCAGAGTGTCTATGGCGCAACCAAAGCCGCTTTGATAGCCTCTGCAAAAAGTTTCAGCAGAGAACTTGCACCCAATGTTAGGGTTAATTGCGTTTCCCCAGGCATAGTGCAAACCCCAATGTACGACAAAGTGCTTGCGCAATACGGCAATTATAAATCTCTTGAAAAAATGCCCTTGGGCATAGGCAAGGTTGAAGACGTTGCGGACTTGCTAGTCTATCTGACCAGCGACAACGCCCGTTGGATTACAGGCCAAAACTACGTGCTCGACGGCGGATATTTTTAAAATGCTTTTTGCTGAAAATTTAAAACGTCTTGATTTATTGTCGGGGAAAGCAAACCCCGACAATAAATCTTTAAAGATAAGCGTGTATCGCAATCATTCTTTTGAATTGCTTGCCTCTGTTTTAAATGCGTTTTTAAATTTTTCAAATTACACTGCGGAGTTTTCCATCGGCGCTTATGATGACAGCCTGAGCTTTGCGGACGTTGATGATACGGCTGACATAAATTTAATTTGGTTGGATATTTCAAGATACAAAACGTTGGATATCGCAGGCTGGGTTAAAGAGCGCATATTGGCTTTAAAAAAAATCTCCAAAGCAAAAATACTTTTTTACCATACTGGCGAAGTTGATTTATCGCAGATAGATATTGCGGACGTAATCATTGCAGATTTATCTGAACTTAAAATAGAACTGGGCGACGCAATTTTTGACCTAGCAAAGCAGGAGCTTTCGGGCACAAGGCTTTCAAACAAAGCTTGTTTATATATTGCAAGGGAAATTGGGTTAAGATACATTCCAGCCCTCCTCAAACCCGCTTTAAAGGCGTTGGTTTTAGACTTGGATAACACGCTTTACTCAGGCGTCTTGGGCGAAGACGGCGCAAATGGCGTAAAGCCATTCATGGCTTTGCAAAAATATTTAAAGGCTCTTAAAGACAAAGGTTTCTTTTTGGCAATAGCTTCAAAAAATGAATTTGAAGACGCAAAAGAATTGTTTGAAATCCGCACAGACTTTCCGCTTAAGTGGGAAGATTTTTCCGCCTTTCAAATCAACTGGGACGCCAAGCCGCAAAATATAGAAAAAATTTCTAAAACTTTGAACATAGGTTTAGATTCCATTTTGTTTCTCGACGACAATATTGGAGAGCTTGAAAAGGTGCGCCTCACCCTTCCCAGCGTAAAAGTTGTGGAAGCTTTGAGCGAAACAATATCTTTAAATACGCTTAAATACTACCCTTGTCTTTACAAATCTAAAACTTCTCTTGAAGACAACTTGCGCACCGACGACATCAAGGCAAATCAGGAAAGGCAAAGCCTTCAAAATTCTTTGAGCGAAGAAGAATACTTCAAAAATCTTGGGATAAAGCTTACTTATGAAGTCAACCCGCAAGACAAAGTTAAAAGAATTTCAGAACTTTTAAACAAGACCAATCAATTTATTTTTTCCTACCAAAGATACACGGAAAGTCAGGTGGAAGAACTCCTCAATAATAAGTCTTACTGCACCTTGGCGATTTCTATGTCGGACAAATTATCTGATAGCGGGATTATAGCCATACTTGTTGCGCATACAAATACTGATGAATTGCAAATTGACGAGCTTGTTGTAAGTTGCCGTGCGCTGGGCAGAAATATTGAAAACAAAATGATTTTTACGGGCGTAAATTTTATGCTCAAAAAGTTTGGTCTTTCCAAAGCCCTTCTTGCCTACAAAAAAGGCGACAGGAACGCCCCCGCCCTAAGATGGCTTGAGGCAAATACGCCGCAAAATCTGCAAGATTCCGGAAATGCCCAGTTAAATTCTTACGCCAATGAAACGGCAAAAAAAATAGAAATCATATTTATTTAAAAAATTATCCGTATGGCTGATAAAATTAAAAACATAATTATAGTTGGAACTTCGGGTGCCGCCAGAGAGTCTTTGATGGGTTTAAAGATGATGAACGGCTTTGGTGTAGATTTCACATTCAAAGGTTTTTTGAGTTTCAATAACTATTTGGGAGACTTAAAAAATCTCTCGCACATGCTCTTGGGCGATGATTCAACATATAAATATGACGACAACGATTACGTTGTATTGGGATTGGGCAGCCCCTCCAAGCGCAGGGAAATTTTCACACACCTTAAAGCTAAGGGTGTAAAATTTTTCAATGTAATACACAATAGGGCGCAAATTGCAGAAGGCGTGAAAATTGGCGAAGGTAACATAATTGGGAATGACAGCTTTTTATCTTGCGATGCGGAAATTGGAGACGGCAACTTCTTAAACGGAAATATCTTGGTGGCGCACGATGTGAAAATCGGCAATTTTAATTTCTTTGCGCCCAACACTCATTTATTGGGGAACGTTTCAGTGGGCGACGCCAACACATTCGGCACGTTTTCTGTCGCCCTTCCCAATGCAAAAATCGGCGATGAAAATATAATTTCACCGGGGACTTACCTGTATAAGGGTTGCAAAAATAAGTCTTACTATGCGGGCAATCCTGCGTTAAAAGTCGGCGATGTTGAATAAGGTTGTGTAAAGCCTTGGATACAATTCTGCTTGCGCTAAGATGATATTGAAGACACTTTGCTTTCAAAAAAAACAATTTGTTTTTAGACCAAGTACGGTTTAATTGGGAAAGGCAAAAAGAAGTTTTAAGAATCTTATTTTGATTTGAGAGAGTTGTTACGCTCCAAACCTTTTTATGTTCTTAAAGTACAAAAGCCTCATTTTAAAAAAATGCGGTCTGATGAAAAATAATAGGCGACGCTTCCAATACCAGAAGAATTTGGATAGCGGTTTAAAGTTTGCAATGATAATTCCCGCCTCTTTTGCAAAAGGTGTTTGTTTAAGATAGTACAAATATGCGGGTGACCAAGGATGTGCGGTAACGCCGTAAGGGATTACCCAAGGTTTGTCGGGGCCCGTAAAATGTATCAGTGCGGGGCTATATGTTGCCGCTAAAACTTCCTCTTGCGTGTGGTGAACCATGGCCGTTTTTTTTCTAAAAATAGAAGCCGTTGCGTTCCACCTTAAATCTAAAAATTTAAGCTTACCCTGCAAAACTATATTGAGAATGTCTTGGTCCAGATATTTAACTTGCCCAGACAGTTCCGCAGTCTTTTCAAAGAGCTTTGCGGGTATTTTATCCTCACGCATTTTTTTTGTATTTAACAGCATTACGCCGCTATTAAAATAGCGGCCTATTCCCAATTTTTCTGGATAGGATTTTTTTATGACATCGTCAACAACGCCGGCGTAACAATCTTCAAGATTTGTTGCGTAAAGTTTTGAGAGGTCTTCAAGCGCTATGACATCGCAATCCAGATATATCGCCTTGTCGATATTTTCAAACATATCGGCAATCAAATATCTGAAACAAGCGGCTATAGACAAATGTTCCAATTTGACGTCAAAAGTTTTGAAAGCCTCGGCGTCAATCTTTGCAAAAACCACTTCATTGCCTGCGCCCGATTCTCGAATTTTTTCAATAGAAAAATTGTTTAGCCCTGAATGCAAAATTGTGAAAGTAAATTTAGATTCAGAATTCTTTGCAACAGACATTATGGTTGCAGCAAGATGGCAAGCGTAGTTGTCATCGCAACTTAAAAAAACTGGTATTGTGTCGGAATTTATCACGCTAAAAAATTATTTCAATAAAGCCTATTCCCTGCCATACCCGCCTGTCAATAGGCTTTGCATTTAGATTGTATTCTACAAAAAAACGCCCGATAAAATCGGGCGTTTAAAGTTTGCAAAAGTTACCTAACTATTGACTAGAAGTAGTGTAGTATATAGTACCACAATGGTCAGTAAAACCTGTTCCCTGAACTTTCATCCTGTAATTACCGCTATATCGAATGTTACCATCTCTATCTGGCCCAGTCAACTCATCAAAAGAGAATACCAATTCGGTAATTCTTACAGGTGCAATGTCGGAAACAAAAGATATGCTATATACCCCAATATCGGGTCCTTTTTGAGAATAAGTGCAAACACCCGTGGTTGAAAAGACGGATAAACCATTTCCCCACTCCCAACCTACTACGCCACAAGTGCGGTTTGCATCAAGCCTGATTCGCAATAATTGATAGTACATTTTACCACCTATGGAGTTGGGAGGTTCAAGATTTAAGGTCTTTCCTGCCAAATCTTCCAAAGTCAGCGAATAACCTTTTGCAACCATACTCAGTGGCACGGTATAATATTCATCTGCTTTTGCTGGATATACTATACTTTTGTGCGTAGTTTTAGCCTTAAATGTTAATGCGCCATCAGAAAGCGTAAGAGTACCCGAAACACTGTAAGCAAGCCCTTTACCATCTTTGAAGGAATAAGCGAGTTTAGCCTCAAGCGGACCTGTGCGTGAATATGAATACCTTGAGGATGTTATGAATGCAGAGTTACCTTTAGAATCAATACTTGGATAGTCGGTGTCAATAATCCTGCAATCCGTAGTACTCAATGTCATAAATTTCAAAGGCATCGTCTTAACTGGAGCGGTTGTCTGTGGTGAATCTGTATATTGCATATCTACCGAAAACTCTAAACCAGTTATGTTTTGAGGAATTGTTGAAGTAAGTATATATATAGTGCGTCCATAATGATTAGAATACAAGTGCTCACCTAGAACATTTGTAATTTCACACCAATATTCGTCTCTTAGAGGATCGTAATTTGAAAAGTCTGTAATTCTATATACGGATGATGTTGCCCCAGGGATATCAAAATGAGGGGTACCATCAGCATCATAATAAGAAGGTAGACTACTGTACCACTGATATTTTAAGCCATAACCTGTTGCAGTTACCTTAATTTCCAGAGGATATGCATTATCAACGTAAAGAGGGAGCTCTTGATAAAATTTATTGCAATCCGTAGTTACGCCAGCTTGCTTTGATTCAACCTTTACTATTTTTGCAGCAGGGTGAACGGTGAGGTATCCGCCAATCGTATTTGTGGCAGAATCCCAATCTTGAACATCGCTGCTCCAGACACGGCATCTAAAGAGAGTACCTGTTTTGTAATCATCATTTGTAGTGCTAATATCTAAAGTGGATGTGGTAGCGGCATTAATGTTAATCCATTTTCTACCGCCATCGGCAGAGTATTGCCACTGGTAGTTCAATTTATAGCCGTATGCCTTTACTTCATAAGAAGCTGCGCCGCCCTTATAAGTCATATCAGCTTTAGGATGAACCGCTATAACTGCAGGAGCTTTAACTTCAAGCGTTGCCGAAGAACTTATTGCGGGAACACGACCATATTTTGCATTCACTGCATTTTTAGTATTTGCCGCATTAGATACGCTGCATCTATAAAGCGCACCGCTCAAAACCACGGAAGGCCTATAGACTGTAAGAGTACGGCCCGTGCCACCCGCCGATGTCCAAGTTGTGCCGCCATTTCTTGATATTTCCCAATAGTATGTGAGCTTAGCGGGGTCTCCACTGAGGTCTGTTGGGTTTACGGTAAATGTTGTAACCGTTGTGGGCGAGCCAACCGCATCAACAGGACCAGAGGCGACTGCCGCCGGCTGGAGTTTTTTAACCGTGATTACGTCTGAATACACAGTGCCCGCAGTATTTATAACTGCACAGCGATACTTTGTATTGAAATCTGCAGCTTCAAGCAATATGGGCGTTACATATCTTGTGCTTGTAATGCCTGTGCCTACGGTTGCCTTTGTCCAAGTTGTGCCGTTGGTGCTAGACTGCCATTCATAAGTAAGCCAAGTGCCCTTTGCCGTTACAGAGAATACCGCCTGATAATATTGATTTCCCAAACCCATAATTTCATTTTTTGCAAAAGCCTGCGGCAAGTGCACATTTGGGGTGAAGCTGACAGTTGTCCTATCGCAAAGAGTTACGTATATTAATGCTGACGTTACGGGTACGGAGTCTGCAACGGCATCGCTCCAAACTTTACATCTATATATTGTGCCCACAACAAATGTTGAGGCGGAAATAGCGTAAGAAAGTTCAGCCTCATTGCCAGCAACAACGCCGGAAGCGTCCGGACCCGTTGCATTACCCCATTTTCTTGTTTTAGGGTCATATATTTCCCACTGATATGCTATTGAGCCTTCAGCCTTTGCGTTAACTTTAACAACATTGTCTCCGTCTTTAAACATGAGCAATGAAGTTACAACAGGTTTGGCCTCCGTCTTTTGGAATACAGTAAGATACGCCCTATCAGAAGTCGCCGTACCGCCGCCGTTCGTGGCTACGCAATAAAAATACTTTTCATCATAACTTTTTGTGAGAGCGGGAATACTCAGCGATGCATAGATTTTACCATCCATTGCAGTACCTGCCGAAGTTGCGTCATCCGCCATATACCACTGATATTTGATAGTGGCAGAACCCGTTGCCGTGATTGAAAATGTTGCAGTCTCACCGCTTTTCTTGTCTAGATTTACGGGCTGTCTTGTAATTTGTACGGTTTTATTCACCACCAAAGATGCGGCAGCACTTGTTGCCGTAGAACCTGAATTGGAAACTATACAGCGATACTGTGTGCCATTTTGCGTTGCCTGAACTGTTGGTATTGTGTAAGTTGTGGTTGTTGCGCCTGCAATTTGCTCCCACTTGCGGGTGGTTTTGTTATAAAACTCCCACTGGTATGAGAGGTTTGCTCCAGTTGCAGTAACACTCAGAGTTGCATTTTGACCGTCAAAAAGCCCCGACGGAGATTTAGGTTGGGCTGTAATACGTGCTATGCCCTCAACCGTGAGAGTAGCTACCGAAGACTCACGTGTTGAAGATTTGTCTGAAAGTATGCATTTATACTTAAAGCCATTGTAAGACATGTTTGGCACAAGATTCAAAGTTTTACCGGCAGAGCCTGCATTTACAAAGCCGTTGCCGTCATCCCTATTGACTTTCCAAAGATATTTTAAAGTGCCATCTGTGGTTGTCGCATTAATGGTAAATGCAACAGGTTTTGTTTCGTAGCAAGTGGTATTTGCAATATCGTCAACGATAGTTATGGTCTGCCCAAAAGCAGTTCCCGCATAAGTAAAGGCAATCATTGCCGATAGTATTGTTGTCAGTAGCTTTTTCATGATATTTTTAAATTTTTTGGGGTTCTATCAAAATAAGGGTCGCAAGAGTCTTAATCGACATCCTGCAAATTAACTTTCTCTATTTATCTATGATTATCGAAATTTGATGATTTTTGTAAAGCATAAATTTGTATTTTTACTCAGTTTTTCAAAATATATTCTTTATAAAGTTCTAATCTAACAGGTCCGAGTAATCCTGAAGATTCCAAGGGGCTGTCTTTATTGAAAAAGTTCCAGATTACAAATGTCTTGCGCTTGCGCTCTAGGGTTTTTTGAGGGTCCTCATACCAAGGAGGAAATTTATCCAACCTGCCGCTTGAAAATGCCGACCCACTGTGATTGTACTCAGTGTCGGCTTCAAAACGCTCATCACCTATTAGTCTGTTCGCCCAAGTATTGGTAACATCTATTTCTATTTTATTTTCACCGTTTAGCAAAGCGTCGGTTATATCCAGCCTATACGGGCTTACCCAAAGAGTTCCTATTAATTTCCCATTCACGCAAACTCTGGCGGTGGTTTCAACCTTGCCTAAGTCTAAAAACACCCTCTCGTCTTTTTCCGGTTTTTTGATTTCAACAACAGACGCATATTTTGCAGTGCCTGAAAAATATTTCACCCTTTCATCGGAAGAATCTTTCCAATCTGAAAGTTTTTCAAAAGTTGTATTAAAAGATTCCTGAAACATATCTTTAAATTCCAGATTCCACTCAAGCGCCTTCAAATTTTCCGAATTTTCTTTTACGTAAATTCTAGAATTATTGAGCACATAGCCATCTAAACCCAAGGGTAAATCTTGAGAGTTTTTATCCGTCAATTTTATTTTTGTTTCTTTGAGCAGACCGTTTTTAAAGACTATGAAAACAGACTCCTTAGGCTCTAAATCCATATTGATGGATATATAATCGCGCTCCACTTTAAATATGGGCAGAGTGTTTATTGAGCCGTCAAGGGCATTCCAAATCTGCGGATATTTTGCCTTAGAGTTTTTGCCCAAAACCCTGAACCTTGCCTTGCCCGAAATATCTTCATCCCCCACATTTGCTATAAAATATATGTCCTCATTTTTTCTGGTTTTCTGATGTATGAAGCGCAAATCTTTTTGTCCGTCGAAGTGGTCAAACTCAAAATCAAAATCTTTTTGAATCGTTTTGGAAAGAGCCGCATTAGTCTCCACAATATCGTAGCTATAAGTTTTTTGCGGCCAGATTTTCTCAACTAAGTCCGCCCATAATTCGTAACTATTTTCAACATCTTTCAGACTTGCGGGCGCATAAGGCGCATTGCCTAACAATATACCGCCGCAGGTTTTAAATTCATAAAGTTTTTTTAGAACTTCTAAAGAAGCACGCCAGTGCGCACTTGTGATTACGGCTCTAAAACTCATGCCTGAATCAAATAAGATACTGGGGGCGCCGTCTTTTGCGCCGTCTTTAATTTTTGCCCCCAAGAAATATTTTGGACTGCAAACTTCATAATAATATCCTTGAGGTATTTTTGGGGCGAGTCCTGAATCTCTCACGCCAAAGTCGCCATTATTTAGGACAAGTATATCTGCTACGGGTTTTGTTTTTTGCAACATATACTGTACCCTTGTAACATAGTCAAAATAAGCCTTTGAGTCTTTCCACCAAGTGTTCGTCCTGCCAAAATGCGTGCCGTATCTGCCGAGAGAAAAACCTGGTTTAAGCTCATTGGGCTGGTGTGCTGTTGTGTGCAATATATATCTATTTACACCCGCCGTAAAAGCCAAATCGCCAATACCTTTAAGCCATTTGGGAGATTCTTTCCACATGGAATATTCTTCTCTGGATGTAAAAGATTCCGCCCCCGTAACCATCCTGCCGCTTAAGTGGGAAGCCGATGAATTTTTGCGCAAATTCCATAAATCAGGACCGGAAATATCCGGATTCAGCCAAAATTCACCCATGATAACATCTACGTTTTGTGCGGCGTCGAACTCATTTGCCATACAGCCTTCATAAGGTTCTGTATAAAAAAGCATTTTATTTTTATTTGCCAATTCCCTAAATTTGGCGTAAAAATTTTTGCCCGTAAGATACGATATGCAGTCTCTAAAGTCCGATAAAAATGCCAAGCTTACCTCCGAATTATCTACGACATATCCTGCAAGAACAGGCAGCCATTTATCCAAATCATAACCCTTATATTCTTTAAAATATTGAGGAAATTTTTGCGTCCAATTTTGGAAACCGCATTCCCAACTGTCCGCCAGCACGCCTTTAAGCGCCTTGCCGCTAAATTTTTTTGATTCCTTCAAAATCCTGCCCAAAGCGTTTTCAAAATGATGCTCTACAAATTCGCTCTCCAATTTGTCAACTTCCAAACCCATGCCTTCGGGCTGGGCGGGTTTATTTTTCGCCCCCGTAGTGGTGTAACCCAAGCGAAGGATTGTCCAAGAGCCCTGCGGTATATCGCAAGAGAGTTTGTCATTTTCATCAGGCAAAGTGTCCAATTTGATAATTTTAGAAGCCGGTATTTTTGAGTTTGCCTTAAGGGTTGTCAAAGATGCCAACCCCGCTTCAGAAACATAATTGGGCAACTTGTTTAAATTTTTGAGCTTAGTATTTTTTACATCTATAAAACTTTCATCAGGTTTTTTTGCCTCAAAAATGAATCTGAATTTTTTTGATTTTGTGTTTGGGAAACTTATGGCAAGCTCTCTTGTTACCGCTTTACCTTCGTAATAAAATTCTTCGATATTTACCCATTTTGCGGTATCAGACCACGCTTCAAGCCTGCCTTTTACCTCTAAAAATTTAGAGGCTTTTGCAAAACGCAGCTCCAATAAAGATTTATTTACATCTTGATGAAATTCAAAACTCAAAACATCATTCAAACCTTCTTTTGTGAGGCTGATTTTTTCAGTTTGCAAGTCTGGATTGGCGTCTGTTTCCACCAGATAAACGGCTATGTCTTTGTAAAAATTTTCATTTGAAAGAGGCTTTGCAACTGTGCCTGAAAATTTTTGTGCGCCCAAAGCAAAAGTTTCCGAAAACACCAACTTTTTCATGGATTGTTCGGGCGTAATCCAAGGGCCGCCCGCCTGCGACCAACCGTCGCAATTCATAATTGTAAATTCCAGACCGTATTTTTTGCATTGTTTTACCGCATACGCCACATATTCAAACCAATTTTCAGAGCCGTATTTGAGGTCTTTAATCGGCAGATACATACTTGCATTAAACATGTGCACCCCGCCCACGCCGGCTTCGCTAAGAGCCGCTAAATCGGCATCTATACCTTCTTTTGAGACGCAGCCGCTAATCCAATTCCAATATGTCAAAGGTCTGTATTCTTTGGGTGGGTTTTTGAAGCCATATTCCAAAGACTGTGTCCTTTTAAAAACTCCCAAAGAGGCAATCAATAAGACCACACTCACAAAGCATATTGTAATATTTTTCATTATTTTACATTTTGTTTAATGGAGGCGTTTTCATGCTACGCAAGCGAAAATCTGCGAGCCTGTGGAAGGTCATGAAATTGCTATCGTGCTGATTTTTTGCATTCTCAACACCGTCAAAATAAGATGTGCGTGAAACAAAGACAATGTCTTTGCCCTCAAAAAACCAATCCACATATTGCCAGCCGACAAATTTTGAATCCTCATGCTGCAATACAATGCTTTCCACAGTCCAGCTTTCAAGAGGGTTTTGCGCACTAACCAAAGCCAAAGTGTTTCTGAATCTGCCGACATCTTTAAGCACGACATCTTTTCTGAATTCTTCTGGGATATAGTTTGTCAGCGCCCAATACTTTCCGCTTTCGCCGTCGTACCTGATTGTGAATTTTTTTGACGCCCCCGGCAGGCGTGCAAATTCGCCTTTAAATTTTGCCGTTTTGCCGTCTTCTGAAACGTGTATTATTGCGGCGCTATCGTCCGTAATTGAGCCCGAACGTATGATGATTTTCATCTTGCCTTTATAGGGCACGGCGTTGCCTTCAAGCCAGTTTGCAAAGACGGAAGTTTGCATTTCTTTTTTGAAATCAAGAATGTCTGACATCACCCAAGATTCAGCCTTGAGCAAATCCGCATTTTCATCCGCAGAGAGCATGAAGCTTGAGAAAAAGCCCCACTTGTTTGCCGACATTCTAGACTCCATCGCCCGCCAGATTCTGCCGTCATGTAAAACCACAGGAACGGGTGCGCCGTGAAAGCCCAACATGCCTTTAGTTTTTTCAAATAGCAGGCCGGAGTTGGAGTCTTTTGGATCTGTCCAAGTCTTGCCGCCGTCGAGAGATTTTCTTATGACCGCAGCGCCGTTTGTGGCATCCGTACCCATTATGTAAAGAGCGTCTTTATGATAAAATAATCCAGACCAAAACTGCGGAAATTCCGCAAGACGCTTCCAAGTTTTGCCCTTGTCTTTAGATTCATAGACAAATGTCATATTGCTGCCCGAATGTTCTTTGGCTTTTTCACCAAAGACATCATGGCTGGCTATGTATGTGCCATCTGGCAAAGCGCAAACACTGGGGCTTCCCAGACATATCCCGCTACTTGCAGGGCTGTGGTTAATAACCACCCCAGGCACTTTTGAAAAGTCATATTTTGCCTCTTGCCCAAGCAGCGCCAATGGCAACAAAATAATAGTCAGCAGAAACTTTTTCATTGGCTGTATTATCAATTTAATAAAACGTTTTAGTAGTTTTATTAAATGATAATGCAGCTCTCTAGTAAAGCTTAAAAAAATTGCCTAACCTTTAAAAAAATCACTCAATCTTTAAATAGATTTTTAAAGAACGAGCCGCCCTCAGAAGGCTTATGGTTATCGTCTCCACAGAGCACGGCATACTCCTCAAGTTTTGCACGCTGTTCCGCCGATAACTTTGTCGGAACTTCAACCGCTACCCTTACAAATTGGTCTCCCTTTTTGTCTGAGCCCAAAATGGGCATACCCTGCCCTTTAATTCTGAAAGTTGTGCCTGTCTGCGTGCCCGCAGGTATGCTCAAAGACACTTTGCCTGTGAGTGTACGCACTTCAATAGTGCCGCCCAGCGCCGCCAAAGTAAATTTAATTGGTATCTGACAATACAAGTCATTGCCGTCTCTTTCAAAGAAGTCAGACTCTGCAACTATGATGATTGCGTACAAGTCTCCATACGGACCACCGTCGCTGCCCGCATTGCCTGCGCCGCTTTTGCGCAATTTAGACCCCGTATGCACGCCTGCTGGAATTTTGATTTTAACTTCCGCCCTCTCACGGGTTTTGCCCTCTCCGCCGCATTCAGGGCAAGGCGTCTCTATGATTTTGCCCGAACCGCCGCAAGTGGAGCATGTTTGGGTAAAGCGCATAAAGCCGTTACTTTTTGTAACAGTGCCAGAGCCTTTGCAAGTTGGGCAAGTTTTCTTTTGAGAGCCAGCCTTTGCGCCGGATCCCCCGCAGGCTTTACAAGATACGTATCTATTATACCTGATAGTTTTTTCCACACCGCTTGCGGCTTCTTCGAGAGAAATTTCAATATCCGCCCTCATGTCGCTACCGCGTCTTGGGCCGGCCCTTTCAGACTGCGAACTGCCGCCGCCGAAAAAGTCAAACCCGCCAAAGCCACCACCGCCGCCAAAAGAGCCGCCAAAAAATTCGCTAAAAATATCCGCCGCATTGCGGAAACCGCCTGCGCCGCCGCCCGCCGAATTCATACCGCCTTGCTGAAACGCCGCATGGCCGTATCTGTCGTAAGCCGCACGTTTTTCTTCATCGCTCAAAACCTGATACGCTTCAGAAATTTGTTTAAATTTTTCTTCCGCAGTTTTATCGCCGGGGTTTTTGTCGGGGTGATATTTTACAGCCTGTTTCCTGTAAGCCTTCTTTATATCCTGCTGACTTGCGTCTTTGGTTACGCCCAAAAGCTCGTAATAATCTTCCTGCTTACTCATAAAAAGTTTAAGCGTCTCCTTTTGACACTACTACTGTTGCGGGGCGTATCAATCTGCCGTTTAAAGAGTATCCTATGCGCACAACCATCATAATTTTATTTTCCGCAAAATCCTTGCTTGGCTGATGTGCAACCGCCTCATGCAAATTTGGGTCAAAATCCTCACCAAGAGGATTAATCTGCTTCATGCCGTGGTTTTCCAAAACTTTTTTTATTTGGGTGTTAACCATGGAAATACCGTCCGCATAACCCTTTGTAGCCTCATTGCCGTTCAAGCCTGTTACCGCCATTAACAATGCGTCCAGACAAGGTATCATATCTTCAATGATTGGAGACACTGCGTACTTTGCAAGCTCCTCCTTCTCACGCACTACTTTGCGCTTGTAAGTGTCAAAATCGGCGACGGTGCGCATATACAAATCTCTATTTTTGTCGGCAGCCTCAGTTGCTTTTGCAAGCTGGAGCATAACTTCGCCAAAGGCGGTATGGGCGTCTTCCGGCATGCCTTGACAGCCGCATCCGCCCTCAGATTCACATTTGCAAGTGCCCTCTGATGCACACTGAACACCCTCCGAACACTCATTTTCAACAGCCTCAGAGCCGCAACAGCAAGATTTTTTATTTTCCGCAGAATTCATGTCTTGATTTTTTTTATCTTTTCTTTCGCTCATATTAACGCCTGTTATTTAAAATTGATAGCATATACAAAAGCCAGCCCAAGCTTGTTATAAACGCAGCAACATAGGTAAACGCCGCCGCATCCAAAGTTTCTTCCACGCCGTCTTGTTCATCCCTGCCGACGATATTAAGCTCTTGCAGTTGAAGTTTTGCCCTTGTAGAGGCGTTGAATTCGACAGGCAAAGTTACAAGTTGAAAAATTGCTATCACAAGATATGCAAAAATACCAATATAAATCGGCAATAAAGACCCCATAAACAGGAAACCGCCAAACATAACTATGGGCAGCAAGCTTGAAGCCACATTCGTAATTGGTATGATTGCCATGCGTAAATTTAAGGGCGCATAATTTTGCTTGTGCTGAATTGCGTGCCCCGCTTCATGCGCTGCCACGCCCAAAGCCGCCAAACTTGTGCCCATATAGTTTTCAGAGCTAAGAGCCAGAGTCTTTGTGGTGGGGTTGTAGTGGTCTGTAAGATGCCCTTTAACCTCGGTAATTTTCACGTCATAAATACCGGCGGAATGCATGACACTTAGCGCCGCTTCAGCCCCCGTAATGCCGCTTCTGGAACGGCGTTTTGAGTTTTTTGCATAAGCGCTTGAAATGCGCATTTGCGCATAAAGACCTATTAGAATTGGAATGACTATCAGTATTAAAAAATTCATGGCAATATTATCGTAAACAATTACAAACAATTAAGCATTCCCGCTTTTTTGAAAAAACGGAAATGTCAAAACTTGATAGTTTTAGATGTTTGAAGACTCCGCCTCGCAATCAGAATCTGCCACTATGTCGCCCCTGTCTCTCATTTTCACATAAGGTCTGGTGGGGTGCCCAATGTAGAGCTGTCTTGGGCGTATGATTCTAGCCTTAGAGTTGGTTGCAACTTCACGCCAATGGGCTATCCAACCTGGCATTCTGCCTATTGCAAAGAGCACCGTAAACATATCGACAGGCAAGCCTATTGCCTTAAGTATTATGCCGCTATAAAAGTCAACATTGGGATACAAATTTCTGCCTGTGAAATAGGGGTCGTTAAGAGCTTTTTCTTCAAGGCGCAAGGCTATATCTAAAAGCGGGTCGCGCTGTTTGCGCATCATAACTTTAAAGACTTTTTCTGCGGCGTTTTTGAGAATTTTTGCCCTTGGGTCGTAAGCCTTGTACACTCTGTGTCCAAAGCCCATAAGTCTTGATTTGCCCGTTTTTGCCGCCTCAATAAACCTTGTACCGTCATCGCCAGAACGGTGGATTTCCTCAAGCATTTTGATGACATCCATATTTGCGCCGCCATGCCTAGGCCCCCACAGACCGCACACGCCCGCAGATACCGAAGCAAACAAGTTTGCGCTGCTGCTTACAACCATTCTGACGGTTGATGTAGAGCAGTTTTGCTCATGATCTGCGTGCAATAACAATATCAAATCCAAAGCCTTTGTAACGTCGTCATGCGGATAATATTCATGATAGGGCTCTGAGAACATCATGTGCAGCAAATTCTGGCAGTAGCCCAAATCTTTTTTGGGGTAAATAAGCGGCAGACCGTTTTTCATGCGGTATGTCATGGCTGCGATAGTGCGCACTTTGCTTAGAAGCAAGGTTGCCGCACTGTCAAAATGCTCCAAATCTTGCTCTCTTTGGTTTGTAACCATTTCAGGATAGTAACAGCCCAAAGAGTTTAAGAGAGCAGAAAGAATGCTCATCGGGTGCGCCGTAAAAGGAAATGCACCCTTAAAGAAATGCAACATTGATTCATGCAAATTTGCGTTTCGCAAAACTTTTTGAGAAAACTCGCTCATCTGTTTGCGGTCGGGCAAGTCTCCATAAATCAGCAGGTGTGCGGTTTCTATAAAAGTTGAATTTTCCGCAAGAACTTCAATGGGCATGCCCCTGTAAAATAGCTGGCCTTTTTCACCGTCGATGAATGTGATTGCGCTTTCGCACGCCCCCGTATTGCCGAAGCCGTCGTCTAAAGTGATACAACCCGTAGTGGAGCGCAAAGACCTTATATCTATGGCTTTTTCACCCATAGTGCCCGCAAGCAGGGGCAATTCATAGGTTTCTTTGCCTATGGTCAACTTTGCTGTGTTTTTAGAGTCTGACATAATTTTCAATTTTGATTAACCCAACAATTCAAGAAAATTCTTATACAACTGCAAGCCCTTTGTTTGACTTTTTTCCGGATGAAATTGAGTTGCAAGTATGCGTCCTTTTGCCACGGCGCTTGTAAATTCAAGACCGCCATAAGTGGTTTTGCCGTATATTATTTCCGTATCAGGCGTATCCAGATAATAACTGTGGACAAAATAAAACTGGTCGGAATGCCTTATATCTTTGAGATACGCAGGGTGTTTGTCTGAAAAATCCACATTGTCCCAGCCCATGTGTGGGATTTTATAGCCCTTGGGCAAATTCATTTTTTTAACGCTGCCCTTGAATGCGCCAATGCACTCCACGCCGCCGCCTTCTTCAGAAAATTCAAACAAAGCCTGCATTCCAAGACAGATTCCAAAAAACGGCCTGTCCGCCGCAATCCACTCCCTTATTGCTTCAGTAAAACCTTTGGCGTTAAGAAGCTTCATGGAATCTGCAATAGCGCCCTGACCCGGAAAGACTATAATATCGTCGTCTTTTACTTGGGATGCCGAAAAAACCAGCCGAGACTCCGCACCCGCACTCTCCCAAGCCTTTAAGACGCTGCAAAGATTACCCATTCCGTAATCTATCACCGCAACTTTTTGCATCGTCTAGATTTCCCCTTTTGTGGTGGGCAAATTGTCGCCCCTTCTTGGGTCTTTCAAGACCGCCATGGAAAGCGCCTTTGCAAAGCACTTGAATATGCCTTCCGCAACGTGATGAGGTTCACCGCCGTATTCGAGATTTATATGCAAATTTGCGCCCGCCTCATTTGCGAATGCCTGAAAAAACTCTTTACAAAGAGCCAAGTTGAAATCTCTGACCCACGCATTAGAGCCTGAATCGGCATTGTAAACTAGATACGCCCTGTTAGACAAATCCAACGCCACCCTGACCAAAGTTTCATCCATTGGCAGAATAAAAAAGCCGTATCTGTTTATGCCCGCCTTGTTGCCCAATGCGTCTTTAACAGCCTTGCCCAGCACTATGCCAACGTCTTCCACAGTGTGGTGATAGTCAATTTCTATATCGCCCTTGGCTTTTAGCTTGATGTCAAAAAGCCCATGCCTTGCAAAAAGCTCAAGCATATGGTCAAAGAACGCCACGCCTGTTTTGACGTCGTAATTCCCACTGCCGTCTAAGTTTATTTCCAGAGATATCTGGGTTTCTTTCGTGTTTCTCTCTATTTTTGCTGTGCGCTTTTTATCCATCTTGATACGCTTTCTTTAAATGCTTTCATCTCATCATTGTTACCTATTGTAATCCTCAAAAAGTCGTTGATATTTTCATCTTTTGCAAAATACCTGACCAAAATTTTGTCAGCTTTAAGGCTTTCATAAAGGCTTGCTGCAACTTTTGCGCCAAACTCGCCGCCCTTATTTTCAGGGCTTACAAATATAAAATTTGCGCTGCTCTTGAAATAAGCCCAGCCCAATTTGTCGAAAAACTTTTCCAGATTCTCTCTGGTTTTGCAAACCTGCTTGCGGAATTTATCGTAATACTTTACGTCTTTTAAAGCGGCAATTCCCGCAACTTGCGCAAGCCTGTCTATGTTGTAACTGTCCCGCACCCTGTCTAAAATTTCTATGATTTCAGAGCTTGCAAGCGCCCAGCCTATGCGCATTCCGGCAAGCGCCCAACCCTTTGATGTTGTGCCTACAACTATAACATTGTTGTATTTTTTCACCAATAAAGAGGCGCTAAAATCCGCAAATGGGGCATAAGCTTCATCAATCAAAACCAAACCGTCGAAGCCAACCACAAGCTTTTCAATCTCTGCAAGACTGAAGCCGTAGGCAGTGGGGGCGTTGGGACTTGTGAGAAAAAATATGTTTGCGCCTGAAGAAAATATCTTCTGGTAAGGCAAGCGCATGTTTTTTTCAAAACCCAATTCTATATACTCGGCATTTTGGATTTTCGCCAAAACAGGATATAGGGAATAACTGGGCTTCATTGCCGCAATTTTAAGTCCAAAGCCGCTAAACGCACGCACCGCCAAATTGAGCACGTCGTCAGACCCGTTGCCCGCAATCACGTTTTTTTCTTCCAGCTTGTAATAGTTTGCAATGGCTTTTCGCAAAGCGGAACTTTCAGGGTTTGGGTACAGACGCAATTTTGCATCTTGACCATCTTCAAGCTCCGCAATTATCGCCTCTTTAACTTTTGGGCTGGGCGGGTACGGAAATTCATTTGTGTTCAGCTTTATCCAATCCGGCTCATTTGGCTGTTCGCCAGGGGTATAAGCCGACATTGCCGCAACGCATTTTGCGGTTTTGAATATGGCTTTAAATTCTTTTTTTTGATTTGTCACTGTTTTTGGTTTTCAAATTTTTCACGCAGTTTAATCATGTCGGGCAGGGGTTTTAAGAGCATTCCGTTCTCCGCCCTTTCAAGATAAATGTCCGGTTTCTTTGTTATGTCAAAAGGTTCTTCAGGCAGATTGTCTTCATCCAAATCCAAGTCGTCAATGGCGTCATAGTCGTCAAAATAAACGCTGATTCTTCTGGCTTCGTCTATGGTAAGCTGCATTGCGTTGTCAACCTTGCAACCCTTCTTTACATTGACGTACAAATGCGGATGAAAAGCTTTCTCATACTTATCCAATATGTCGTGCATTTGCTTTTGGCTCAGGTTTTCCCTGTTTGCTAAAAATAAGCAATCGCTGAAGTGTGCAACGGCGTCAAAATATGGAGCAGCCTTGTCCTTTTCGGCATTGAACAAAGCGCAGTCAACAAAACCCCAAATGCGCACAAGACGCACAAAGCCCCTGTCGCAAAGGGTTTTAAAGAACTCTATCTGCGAGGCAAGCTCTACGGTGGAGTCGCTTACATAAATTACATTCGTAAATTTTTGAGCGTCTTTGCCCTCCAAAATTTTTACGACATCTTCAGTATTTGAATACAACACAAGCCCACCCAAAGCCGAGTCTGAAATTTTTGCGGCATATTCCTTGCTAGGCTCATTTTTTGAGACAAAGACAGCCGTAAAATCAGTTTCTAAAAACCCGTTTTCAAGGATGTCATAGACAGTGCCTATCCTGCCGCTGCCCACAGAACCCAAGACTAAATATGCTTTAATGGGAAAGTTATTCATAATTTTCTGGCGTTGTTTTTCATTTTTAAATCCAGCAATACAAGCGCTGTCATTGCCTCCACAACGGGCACTGCCCTTGGCGCTACACAAGGGTCATGCCGACCCTTGCCCTCAAAGCTGACAGCCTCAAGATTCCTATTCAAAGTTTTTTGCGCTTTCAAAATTGTTGCGGTGGGTTTTAGCGCAATTTTAAAGTCTAGCATTGTTCCCGCAGAAATGCCGCCCAATACGCCGCCCGCATTGTTTGTCTTTGTGGCAACATTCCCAGATTCGTCGATATAAAATTCATCATTATGCATAGAGCCAAACATTCTTGCCCCTGCAAAACCGCTACCAATTTCAAAACCTTTTACCGCAGGTATGGAAAGCATTGCGAGGGCAAGCATGGCATCCAGCTTGTCAAAGCAAGGTTCTCCCAGCCCGGCTTCCAAACCAGCAACCCTGCAACGCACCACAGCCCCCAGACTGTCGCCCTGACTTTTTGCCCTGACAATAAATTCTTCCATCTTTGAGCTTGTCGCTTTATCTGGGCAACGTACGGGGCTTTGTTCCACATCTTCAAGAGTTGGTATTCCAGAAATATTTGGCATTGATATTGAATTTACGCTTTCAACCCACGCCCTGATTTCAACACCTTTCAAAATTTTTTTTGCAACTGCGCCTGCCGCAACCCTTGCAATAGTTTCTCTTGCGGAGCTTCTGCCGCCGCCCCTAGGGTCTCTGAGTCCGAATTTTTTATCGTAGGTAAAATCGCCGTGCGACGGCCGCCAAAGTTCAGCAAGCTCGTCATAATCTTCAGAACGCTGGTTAAAATTTTCAACCACTATGCAAATTGGCGCACCCGTAGTTTTGCCTTTGTAAACGCCTGATAAAATTTTGCAGGCGTCGGCTTCTTTTCTGGGGGTTGTTACGCTGCTTTGACCGGGCTTGCGCCTGTTGAGTTCTTTTTGGATATCATCTTCCGACAAATCAAGATTGGCTGGACATCCGTCTATGACACAACCCAAAGCCGGCCCATGGCTTTCGCCAAAACTTGCCACCCTGAATAAATCTCCAAAAATATTTCCCATAAGCTCTAGAATCTTATTTAAAACGTTGCCAAGCAAGCAAATTTTGCGCCCCATGCGCCAGATTCACATTAAAGCGCAGCGCCCTCCAAAGTTGAAACGCTTGCGCTTTCTATAAGCACATTTGCATTGCCGCCTATCAAATTTTTACCGCCCTTAAAGACCACTTTGCGGTGGCTGCGGGTAAAGCCCATAAGAGAATCCCCACGCTTTGCCTGAGATTCCGTCAGGACTTCCAAAGTTTTCCCAACTAAATTTTGATTAAATTTCAAAGACTGCTGTGCCAAAATTTCCAGCAATTTTTCATTGCGGCTCTCCTTTATTTTTTCTTCCACATCGTCGGGCAACAGTGCGCTTTTTGTGTCTTTGCGTGGGCTATATTTAAAGATATACGCCATATCAAAACCCGCTTCTTTAAAGGCTTTGCAAGTTTCTTCAAATTCAAAATCAGTCTCCGTAGGGTAGCCCACTATAATATCTGTGGATATTGAAATATCAGGTTTTTTACTGCGCAATTTTTCTATGATGCTTAAATATTTTTTAACGCTATAGGGTCTGTTCATAGCCCTCAAAACCCTGTCAGAGCCTGACTGCATGGGCAAATGCACGTATTCGCAAATTTTTTCCAAATTGGTGTAGGCGTCTATAAGGTCGTCCCTAAAATATGAAGGGTGGCTGGACACAAAACGTATGCGTTCTATGCCTTTTATTTCATTGATTTTTTCAAGCAGTTGCACAAATGGGCTCTTGCCGTTTTTTGTGGGTAAAACACCCCTGCCGTAGGCGTTTACAACCTGCCCCAAAAGCGTGATTTGCTTTTTACCCTTGCTTGCCAGCTCCTCCGCTTCCGCCACAATGTCTTCAATACTTCTAGACCTTTCAACGCCCCTAACCTTGGGCACAATGCAATACGAACAGTTCATCGCACAGCCCTGCATTATGGAAATTTGAGCGCAAGGATTCTTAGAATTATACAAGTGTTCTTTAACCAAATTGTGCGAATTTTCATCGTCGGAAATATCAATATTTGCGTGTGCGGCAGAATATTTGCGAGGGTCGCTCTTGGGGTAGTCTAAAGCAATTTC
Source organism: Opitutales bacterium (assembly GCA_031553045.1). GTDB lineage: Bacteria > Verrucomicrobiota > Verrucomicrobiia > Opitutales > Intestinicryptomonadaceae > CALXQW01. The sequence goes on from JAVBLZ010000001.1 coordinate 158,070, forward strand.
ACCCGCCAGCCTGCGTGCCGCAACGTCTTCAATATGGTCTGCGGCATAAGGCATTTTACGAGTGCCCAAAACAAAGTCTAAATTTGGAATCCTGCGGAAAATTTTTGCCCCCAGATTCTGCGCCATGCAGCCGGTGATACCCACTATAGGGAAACCTGTTTCAAGCTTTCTTGCGCAAATGTGCCCCGCTTTGCCCAGAGATTTTTGCTCGGCAGCCTCTCTTACAGAACAAGTATTAAGCAAGATTACGTCCGCATCTTTTTCAGTCTTGCAGATTTCATGCCCACGCAAAATGAGAGTTGCGGCGATATTCTCGCTATCCCTTTCATTCATCTGACACCCGTATGTCTTGATATAAACTTTGAGCTTTTTATCCATTTCAAAGTTGCTGAATTTTGCATTTAAAAAATCTTCTTGCAAGAATGTTTCTGGGTATGGAGCAAAAAAAGTGCGTAGGCAAAAACCTACGCACTCAAATTAAATTTCAAGCAATTAAAGCTTAGAATTGTCGAGAATTTCGCCCAAGCTTGTGAGGTCTTGGTCTTTGCGGATTTTCTCAAACGCTGCAACTTCTTCTGCGAGTTTGTCTGCATCATACTGAGCAGCCTTAACACTCAAGCCTATGCGGCGTTCGTCCCTGTCAATCTTAACGACTCTTGCCTTGACTTCGTCGCCAACCTTGAAGACGTCCTTAACTTTTTCAACACGTTCTTCGCTGATTTGGCTGATGTGCACCAAACCGTCGATGTCGTTCTGGAGTTCGACAAATGCGCCGTAGTTGGTGATTTTTGAAACCTTACCGGTAACCAAATCGCCGACTTTAAACAGGGTGTTGATTTCTTCCCAGGGGTCAACTGTAAGCTGCTTGATACCCAAAGAGATTCTCTGGTTTTCAGGATCTACAACCAATACGATTGCGTCAACTTCATCGCCCTTCTTGAGCATTTCGCTAGGATTGTTTATCTTGCGAGTCCAGCTCATATCGGAAACGTGAACCATACCGTCTATACCTTCTTCAAGCTCAACAAATGCGCCGTAAGTTGTCAAATTGCGAACCTTGCCGTGCACGTGTGCGCCGACAGGATAGTTGTGCACAGCCATTTCCCATGGATTTTCTTCAAGCTGCCTCAGACCCAAAGAAATCTTCTGGTCTTCCTTGGAGATGTTGATAACAACAGCCTCAACTTCGTCGCCGATTTTGAGAACTTCGCTAGGCTTTGTGATGCGTTTTGTCCAAGAAAATTCGGTGATGTGAATGAGGCCTTCAACACCTTCTTCAAGCTCAACAAATGCGCCGTAGTTGACCAAGTTGACAACTTTGCCGCGCACACGTGCGTTGATTGGGTATTTGCGCTCAATATTTTCCCATGGGTTAGACTTTGTCTGTTTAAGGCCCAAGGAAACACGTTCACGATCAGGGTCAACTTCAATAATCATTACGCTGACTTCTTCGCCGACTTTTACGACTTCGTCAGGGTGAGAGATTCTGCCCCAGCTCATGTCTGTAATGTGCAAGAGACCGTCGAGACCGTCGAGGTCTATAAATGCGCCGTAGTCTGTGATATTTTTTACAACGCCCTTGCGGATGTCTCCCGGCTTAACTTCGCTGAGAAGCTTGCGGCGCTTGTCTGTGCGCTGTTCTTCGATAAGCTCACGACGGCTTACGACGATATTCTTGCGCTCAGTGTTAATTTTTACGACTTTGAAATCGTAAGTTTGACCTACATATTGGTCCAAATTTTTTGGTGGCTGAACGTCAATCTGAGAAGCCGGCAAGAAAGAATCTACGCCTATGCTTACAATCAAGCCGCCCTTAACCTTGCTCTTAACACGCCCAGGAAGGATTGCGCCTTCTTCGCAGTTAAGAAGGATATTTTCCCAATTCTTTTTCTGCTGCGCTTTGTCATAAGATATGACAGGGTTACCTTCACGGTCTTCCAATTTTTCCAAAAGAACTTCAATCTCTTGGCCGATTTGGATTTCATTGATGTCGCTGAATTCATGAGCCGGCACTACGCCTTCGCTCTTGCCGCCGATGTCAACGACCACTTCATTCTGACGGATTTCAATGACTCTGCCCTTGATGACGGAGCCTGGTTTTAGATCTGCAAAGCTGCTGTTTGCGAGCAGCTGTTCCATTATATTACTCATTATATTTGCCTTGAACGCTCAGGTTTTTAAAGCCCAAACGGGTTAGTTGTTATTGTTGATAGCCACCCCAAGCGCTTTTTTCAAAACGCCTAGGCATACTAAAAGGCAAGAACGATACCACCCGCCCCCATCCTTGCAAGCTTTTTTTAAGAAAACTAGTCTTGATTCATACATCATTTACGCAGGCAAAAAGATATACATTATGCCTTTAAGCAGAAATCAATTAATTTTGGTACGCATATCTAATCAAGTTTTGGCGTGTAATATGCGCCTTCGGGAAAATTTATTGCAGCTCTGGTTTTGGGAGTGCTGGGAAATACATTTTGTGGCAAAACGTATTTATCGAAACCGTATTTTTTTAAATAAAAATCTTCAGTTTCAAAAGTGTCGCCATATTTTTTAAGTTCGGCGTAAAGCGCTTCTTTTAATTTTGCCGCAAGCAAAAAATTTTCCGACAAATTTGCGAGGTTCTTTTGTTGATACACGTCCGCAATGTCGTCAAACAAAAAGGTTTCGCCTTTTTTTGTTTCTACGTATGTAAATTGTGAAGTTTTTATGGCCCTATACGCACCCTCTGAAACCGCATAACTAAAGGGTAAAGCATTCATATAAAGTGCAACAGAATCTGAATCAGACTCTCTATCCAAAATTACTTGCGAAAAATCTTTACCCTCCATTATTTCAGGTACGCCCAACCCTGCCAAAGAAATCAGCGTTGTAGTGATGTCGGGGGTTGTTATGGGTCGATTCAAAACTCCGCTTTTAGCCGTGGGCACATAAATCAAAAGCGGGACTCTTGCAGACTCCGCCCAAAAGACCTGCTTCTGCCAAGGCGCACAACCGTGAGAACCCATTGCCTCTCCGTGGTCGGAGGTAAATATAAAAACCGTATTTTCTAAAAGCCCCTGCCTTTTTAGTTCCTCAAAGATTTCACCAATGCACTTATCCAAAGCGCTAATATGCGCAAGATAACCCTGATATTCCAAACGTGTCTTATTGGTATTTAACACCTCAGGAACATTTGGAGGCAACTTCAATTTGTCTAGCGGATACATATTTCTATACTCTTCTAACGCCGTACCATGCGGAAAATGCGGAATGCCATAAGACAACACTAAAAAAAATGGTTTATCTTTGGGGGTCTTTAGAAAATCTATAGCGGCGGAGGTTTGCGCAAAGGCGTCATAACCTTCCCAATATTTTTTATCCCTATCATCATTGTCGTAATATGCCGATTTAAGGTAGGTATGAGTGCATTCTAAGACCTTCCAATAATCAAAACCACGCCTGTCCTTCTTTTCTATAAAGCTTTCTCTACCACCGCCATTGATGTGCCACTTACCTATATAAGCTGTCTGATAACCCGATTTTTTAAAAGGTTCTGCCACGCTGGGTGCGGTATTTGGCAAATGAATGTCGTTGATAATCATACCTGTTGTAAGAGGGTACTGCCCAGATATAAATGAAGCCCGCCAAGGCGTGCATACAGGCGTTACAGAAACCGCATTTTTGAAAACTTTAGACATCTTTGCAATAGCGTCCAAATTTGGAGTATATACATCTTCCAGTCCAGAATACGCCACAGAGTGCATTCTAAGTTGGTCGGCAAATACAAATACCACATTGAGTTTTTTATCTTTTGCAAAAGCTTTCGCCAACAATAGGACTGTTAAAAAAAGTGTAAATATTTTGATTATCTTCATAAAATTACTCGGCAAAAAATGTCTTGTAAAATCTGATGCTCACTGGGCCAAGCAGGCCAGCGTCAACGAGGGGAGTATTTTTATTTTTGATGAATGAATAACTTGTGAAAGTTTTGCGCTGTGTCTTGGGGCGCATAGATTTTTCTTGATAAAGCCACTCATACGCCTTGCTTTCCTTGTCGGCGTAAATGTCATCAAAATATTCGTCGCCTATCAATCTATTTGTCCAAGTGTTCGTAACTTTGATTTCAAAAAGATTTTTACCCGCAACCAAATATTTACTTATATCCACAACATACGGGGCTTTCCAAAGCTTTGTTACATATTTTGAATTTATATAAATATCTGCATTGATTGCAACTTTGCCCAAGTCTAAAACAGCCCCTTGCCCCGTCTTAAACATGGATTCAGGTATCGTTGCATACTTTTTATATACACCGCAGCCTGCAAAATGTTTTTCATCAAAATCTTCAAATTTACCCCAAGATTCCAGTGTTGGCATTTTGATGTCTTTGCGCATTTCGTCGGGGAATGAAAACTCCCAATCTGCAGATATATCCATGGGCGCCAAAACACCGTCAATATTTACGCTAATGTTTTTTCCGTCAGATAGTTTTGCAGTATATAGCGCATTTTTATCGCCCACAAACACAAGTTTCCCGTCTAATCTTGAGAGGTTGGCATTGGCATTGCTTTCAGTGGCGTGTATGCTTGCTGGCGTATTCTCAAAGACAAAAAATTTAGATTCGTCTTTTGCAAATTCCGCAAAAACTTCCGTCTGATTTTGAGAGTTACAACTCCACAAAGGCGCTTCAAAAACTTCGCCGTTTTCTGTCAAAAATATTTTTGGTGTTTTACCCGTAACCCTGAATTTTAGGTTTGCGACAATTTTTTTGTTTGAAAAATTTACCACAAAATAAATATCTTTACCATCCACAATTCTATGTGCAAATTTTAAGAGCACGTCAGTTTGAGCTTCGTAAGTAAAGTCTGGCGCAAAGTCTTTGCCCAAGGCGTTTTCAACGCCGTCTTGCCAAGAGTATAAACCCGCATCGCCCTTTGATTTATATTTTAGCCAGACTTCATCAATCTCTTTTAAAAAACTGTCCGAGTGCTTTTCTGCACCCTGTAAGGTGTCTAAAAATAAGGGTTTATCCATCATAATATGCGCACCCTTGCCAAGCAAATACCTTATCTTTTCCAAAGTTTTTTTGGATGCGTATTTATCTTGCTGCATTGTGAGCAACCTGAATTTTGCACCGCTTGGATGCGTTAAATAGCCCTCATCATCGACATCAAGCTCATACAAAATCTTCTCATTTAAAATTGCATAATCAAAACCTTCAGGAATTTTTGGCGCAAAATTAAGCTGCAAATCGGCATCGGGATTGAAAACATTTGAGTATTCTTTTTTTACCAGCCCAGTGCCTGAAGGCGTGTTTGAGCCGTAACAGACGGCAATATCCATAAACGCCCTTCCCTCTTGCAACATATATTGCGTGCGTGTTAAATATTCCGAATAGTTTTTTAAAGCCTTCCACCAAGTATTGTTTCTGTTTATTTGCGACCCCCAAAGCCACATGCTCATACCGGGTTTAATGTCATCCGCCCAAGGCTGATGCGTAAAGCCTTGCAGGACTATTTTGTTGAGCCCCCTTGTCATATAAAAATCGCCCTGAATTTTGAAGTCGGCGGGGCTATCCTCAAAAGATTTGTGCGCCCTGCCTGCCGTAAACGCCTCTGCGCCCACCCATTTTTTCTTTCCAAAAAGCGCACTGGAAGCCGACATTTTTATAGTGCCCGTGATGCTCTGCGGCATCCTGTAAATCCAAAATTCACCCATGGGGAAATCGGCAAGCCCAGTTACATTCATCATATCTATCATAGACGGCCAGCCGTAGCCTTCCAAGACAAACTGCACGCCGTTTTCATGGCACAATTTTGCAAATGTTGCGTAGTGATAATCTGCCGCCATATCGCAGATTGTTCGCCTGAAATCTCTTAAAAATAATTCGGAATATTGCGTTGAATTTACCGCCCTGCCCGTGAGTATCGGAAGATGTTTTAACAAGTCGTAACCTTTTCTCGAGAAAAATTCCTGAGGTAATTTTTTTGTCCAATTTTGCTCCAAAGCTTCATAGCTATCCACAAGTATTGAGCTTATGAGTTTTTTTTCCGGCGTATTGTATTTTTCTAAAAGCGGTTTTACGGCTTTGTTAAAATGAAACTCCACCGCCGAAGCGTCCAGTTTGTCGCACTCTAAACCTCTGCTGCCAAAAAATGCAGGATGATTTTGCATTCCCGTAATTGTACTGCCAAAACGCAGGATTGTCCAGTTGCCGTCGGGCGCTTGCCAAGCCAGATTGCCGTCTTTATCCATTTTGTCTGTGAGGTTTATTATTTCGTCAAGATTTATGGGATGCGGCGCTTTGCGCAAATCTTCTTTGGGAAAGAGCGCACCGTTTCTGCTGCCGTCTCCAAAAAACGCTTTGATGCGCCAATTATCTATCCTGAAACCTTCACCATTCAAGTCATCTTGAGGGGTAGGAAATGCTATGACCGCAACATCTTCATAATTTTCATCCATCAATTTTTCTTTGTCTTTAAGCTGTTCGGGTTGACAAGGATTTACAGTTGCGATGAGCGGAAATTTATTTTCTGAAGTTTTAAAACGCTTCAGTTTAATATTTTTATCAGAACTTGTTATGTTTGTTTGCGTATAAACCAGTTGGCGCATTGCCTTATCCGGAGTTATCCAAGGCCCAGCACTTGTGGCAAAACCGCCGCAATTATGCATGGTGAAATCTAGACCAAGCTCTCCGGCGGTCTTGACTGCGTAATCAAGACACTCATTCCAATCTTGAGAGCCAAATGTGAGACTGCCTCTGGCGGTTCCAACAGGTTCAACATAAAAAAGATGAACGCCGCCAAGCCCCGCATCTTTCATTGCCTGCAAATCTTTTTTAATGCCGTCTTTACTTACATTGCCGCTCATCCAATGCCACCAAATATAAGGCTTTGCAGATTCCGGCGGGCGAGAAAAACCTTCTTTCAAATCTTGGGCAAAAAGGCTCTGAAAAAATATCGCCAGAAGTAATATGTAGTTGAATTTTTGCATCGGCGACCAAGATAAACTTTGAGGCTGCGTATTTCAAGAAAATCATTTCAGAAAAAAAAGTTTGAATAAAATTCTAGTAACACAATTATCCCTAAAGAAGATAAGATATGCCCGAAAAAACTCATACAGGTAAAACACGCGAAACTCTGGATTTTCTGCTGGATTTTTCCATAGCCTTGATACTTGCGGGCACAAATTCGGCAAGAGTGTTAAGAAACGTGAATAGAATTGCGCATGTGCTGGGTTACAATGTCTATACCGTAATTCTCCCCAAAACACTAATCATGACGGTTGAGGAAGAATTTGGCGAAAGGCGTGAGCACCTCACTTATGTTCGCAAATTGGCGGAGCCTGTTAACAATTTTAAATTGCTCACGCTGTTAAGAGAATTGTCTTGGGAGGCTCTGAACAAATCTTTATCTCTTGAAGAATGTAAAGAGAGGTTTGACAACATAATCAAACTTTCTTCAGACCGTTTAAGAGGGCTTAAACTTTGCCTTACAGTAGGCGTTGCGGGCGGTGCTTTAAGCCAGCTTTTCGGCGGGTGGTATTGCATACCTATTGTTGCGTTATCGGCGTTTATCGGAATGGCGTTGAGGATTTTTTTGCATCACAAAAAAATCAACCCCCTTTTTACGCAGTTGTTCACAGCCTTTGTGGTCTCTTTGATAGCAAGCCTTGGATCTACATACTTTGATGCAGAACCCGACGTGGCGGTGTCAACAAGCGTTCTTTTTTTGATCCCTGGCGTTGCATTATTAAATTCCGTAATTGACATATTGGACGGCCACATTTTGGCGGGGTTTGCCCGATTTATAAATGCGGGGCTTTTAATTTTTGCATTATCTTTGGGTCTTGCCCTTACGATATTGGTAACCAAAGGCGCTCTCTTATGATTAAAGAACTTTTGATGGATGCTTTTTTTGCGGGAGTTGCCGCAGCAGGCTTTGGCGCAATGGCAAATGCCCACAAGCGCTATTTATTTTTTACGGCATTAATAGCGGGGCTGGGGCACGCTTTCAGATATTATCTGATGAATTCAGCCCTTGCTTTGCCTTTAGTGCCATCCACATTTTTGGCGGCATTTTTGATTAGCCTTATGGGCTTTTTGTTTGCCTATAAAAGCGAAACTGCGAGCGAAGTTATAACCTTCCCCGCTCTTTTGCCCATGATACCGGGGTTGCTTGCGTACAACACCGTTCTTTACAGCGTCAACTTTTTAAAAACTTCAGACATGCTTGAAGCTTCACAGTTATTGGTTAAAATTTACACCAATGGTTTGACAGTGTCTGCCGTTTTGCTTGCGCTGGTTTTGGGTGCATCGTTGACGGTTTTCATAGATACAATCTCCACAAAAAATAAGACGCAAAAAATTATAAAAAAGCGTCTGCATTTGAACATATCATCTATGTTGCATTTGAAAAAGTGAGCTATTATTTACTTGTAGCGTAACTGAACACTTCTAGTATCCATACTCTATGAAAAAATTGCTAGTCAGCCTCTTAGACCTCATTGTTATTGGGGTTACCTTGTTTGGACTGGGCTACTATTTTTATTTTGATTATATGCACAACCCCGTAATTCAGTTTAGGGTTGCAGACAATCTTCTTGATTATGAATCATTTGGCATGACAAATGCGGACGCCGCATATTACTATACTTTATCGGCAAAACAAGGTTACGTGCCGGCACAGCTTAAGTTGGCGAAATCTCATCTTGACGGTACATTCATGGTGCCAAACCCAAAATTTGCAATGCAGTGGTATGAAAAAGCCGCCGAAAACGGAAGCACGCAAGCCCAACTTATACTCGCAAAAGCTTACAGAGACGGCTTTGGCGTGGATATGAATTTGAACAGGTCTTTAAAATGGTTTTTGAGAGCCGCCGAAAGCGACAGCCCTGAAGCGCAGTTTGAATTGGGCAAGTGTTATGAAAATGGAATAGCTGTCGGCAAAGATTTAAAAGAAGCGCTTGCATATTATCAGAAGGCGGCAAAGCAAAATTTTTCACAGGCTATATTCAGATTGTCTATTGCCTATGAGAGTGGCGATTTGTTAGAAAAAAATGCGCTCAAGGCAAGAGAGCTTTGCGAATCCGCCGCCGATTTGGGGCTGGATATAGCACAGTATAAAATTGCCTCAATCTACTTTGCGGAAAAAAATTATATCAAATATAAAAAATATATAGAGCTTTCCGCAGAGCAGGCGCACGCCCAATCTCAGTTTGGAATTGCGGAATGTTTTTATAAAGGTTTGGGGACGGAAAGAAATTTTTATGAAGCCGCAAAATGGTATCAAAGAGCCGCAGGGCAAAATATCCCCGAGGCGCAATATATGCTGGCTATCATGTATGAAAAAGGGCTTGGGCTGGAAAAAAGCTTGCCCATGTCTTTGATGTGGCATGAGAACGCCGCAAGCAACGGAATTGCGGAATCTCAGTTGCATATAGGGCTCAGTTTTGAGGACGGCAAGTTTGTCAAAAAAGATTTGCAAAAGGCGTTTGAATATTATCAAAAAGCCGCCAATCAAAATCTTCCCGAGGGTCTGTATCGCTTGGGTTTGTGTTATCAACAGGGTATAGCCACAGAAAAAAATTTGACCAAAGCTGCGGAATATTTTATGAAAGCCGCAGCTCAAGGATCTTCAAACGCTGAATATGCGCTTGCCTTGTGCTACAAAAATTCTTGGGGCGTAAACTATGATGCAAAGCTTGAGCTTGCATACTATCAAAAAGCTGCCGACCACGGTAATGCCGACGCCCAATGCGCCTTGGCAAAAGCATACGCATTGGGAAGTTTGGGTCTGGAAAAAAACCTGCATAAGGCTGCGGCTTGGTATGAAAGCGCAAGCCTCAAAGGCAATAAAGAAGCCCTTTACCAAACAGCGCTATGCAATCTTGAAGGAAACGGCACTGAACTTAACAGAGAAAAGGCATACTCAATATTTCAGGCACTCGCAAAAGACGGCGATTTGCGCGCCGCATATAATTTGGCTCTCTGTTATCAAGAAGGCTGGGGGGTTGAAAAAAATCCCGCTTTGGCTGTGGAATATTTTTTCAAACTCGCAAAACTTGGCAATGTTGAAGCGCAGTTTAACCTTGCCCTTGCATACCATGACGGTCTGGGTTTGGAAAAAAACATGCATGAGGCCTATATATGGTTTGGGGTAGCCTCAAAATCGGGCAATGAAGAGGCGCAAACAGTATTTGCAGTGCTAAAGCGCAAACTCACCGCCCCAGAACAGGCAGATTATGAAAGAATGATTGCCGCACGCATGGAGCAAATTAAAGCGCATTAACTTCAAGCCGCAAACAAAATCAAAATCATTGCTTTTAAAGATGATTTTAAATGAAAACAATCAAGACGAACGCTAACAAAGCAAATCGTTGAAGTTAGACATATCCGCAGTAAAACCGTTCGGTTTGCCTTTGCATATTACAGACACGGCGTCATGAGAGTGCAGGCTTTCAAGATGCACGCAGGCAACCTCAAAATCGGCAATGCGCTTATCGGCATTGAGCTCCGCATACAATAGCCTTGCGGCATCTTCTACAAATTTGACGTATGCGCCGTTGAGCTCTGCAAACGCTTGCTCATCCTCACGCTTAACCATAACTTGCGTTTCAGTTTTAAGGGCGTTAAGGCACATATCGCGCAGGTCTTCAATGCAAAGCGCTTGATCATTCTTAACTTCCACAGACACCCTTGCTTTACTGCGCTGAGAATGTGGAATACAGTAGATGTCTCTATTGTCTCTTGCATGCTCGCTAAGTTCGGAAGAACAGGGGCAGGCGGAAGAATAGATAAAGTCAAAACGCACAATTTTCCTGAAAATATCCAAGTCATCAATCATACCCTCGTAAGAGCAATCATAATACTGCCAACCCTCAAGATTGCTGCGCAGACTCTTTTGCAAAATTGGATAAGAAAAATTGAGCTTAAGTTTTGCTCTGGAAGTTTTCAACTCGTCCTTGAATTTTTTTAAAATTTCCTCAAGCAATTCAGGCGTGAAAATTCTGTCCGCAAATTCATAAAACACACGCATTATGCGGGACATATTTATCCCCTTGCAATCCGACGCCAAAGAGACCGTGCCCGTAATGCCGACTTGCAGATTTTTAACTTCGCAATCTTTACCGATGAACTTTAGCGGCAATTTGAAGTTGTGCATGCCAACCTGCATGATTGGAACATTTGCGCCTTTTATTTGCGTTTTACTGGCGTTTTGCATATCGGGCAGACTGCTCTTATAATCTTTGCTCAGCAAGAATTTTTCATCATAAAGAACCTTCGGATGCTTATGGGGCTCCGCAAGGTTCTTTTTTGTATCTTTACTCAAATCTTTCATTGATAAACGGCGTATGCTCTCAAAACAGCTTATTTTTGCAAGTATAAATTTAATCGGAAAATTTTTGAAAGACTTAGGTTAAAGCCTAAATTATCTAATGCAAATCAGTTTCAAGTTCCACCGCCCTTTCGGCGCAAATCTTGGCAATCACACGCTTTACTTGCATTGCAAGCGCACTTGCTTTGGAATAATCGGCGGCGGCGACATAATTGACCCTTTGGTCTTGCAGAAGTTTTTGGGTTTCTTTCTGTTTGCTTTTATTTGCAGGGTCATAAACGCCAATGGAGTATCCCCCCTGCGTTTTCACCAGTTTCATGGCGGGAATGTCTGTCGTACCGTCTCCAAAATAAATCATGCGCCTGAATGGCACGGGTCTGTCATCTTCGGGCATAAAATCATTGATGCTGTCTTTTATATCCAAGATACCTTTGTTTATGCGGAAAAGAAACTGCATTTTTGTCGTGTAATTTACCGCCATGGCGGGCCAGACGGCTATATCATACACGTCATACATAAAATTTGATGCGTATATTCTGTCAAACTTGTCGGCAATGACAGTGCCTTCAATCATCTCTTTAAGACCCGAGGAAATTATGTAGTGTTTTACGGTTGCGCCCAGTTTTTTTGCGTGCGCTTCAATATCTGAAAACCAATCAACCTGCCCTTTTTTAGCCGGCGCTATCCCTGGGAAAAATTTTATAGTCTCGCCGAATTTTTTAAAATCTTTGCGCTGAATTTTGACATCTTTTTTGCGGGCTTCTTCACACATTAAGCGCATATATGCAAGAATCTCGTCAGCATTGCTTTTGTGCGCAAGTTTAAGGCTGTCTTCCCAGAACTTTTTAGGAGAGTGCTGCAAGGTTGGTATAAAGCCATATTCCTGCATGTTGCCTGGGGATATGGTGCCGTCAAAATCGTAACACAAGGCTATCACAAAATCTTTTTTTGCTTTTTTCATATTTTCTCAGGAAAGCTTTTCAATTTTTTCCAAGATGAATTCTTTTGTGGTTTCGCCCTGCACCGCCTCTATAAATTTTCCATCTTTAAAGTAATATACGGTCGGATAAAGCTCCACCTGAAATTTTTCCGCCAGCTCCTCATTTTCATCGACGTTAACTTTGCATATCAGCGCTTTGTTGGCGGTTTCTTCGCAGACCGCTTCAAGAGTTGGCGCAAATATTTTGCAATGCTTGCACCACGGCGCATAAAATTCCACCAAGACTACGCCGTTGGATTTTATAGTTTCTTTGATGTTTGTTTTATCCAAAGATTTAAGTTCCATAATTCAAATATGATTGATTGTAACAGTGAATAGCAAAGCCTGCATTTGGTCAACGCATTAAATTTGCCCAAAGAAATCTCAAAACAAAATTCTTGACTTGAGAATCAAAACCCCTAGCTTGATTGACTTTATTTTTGGGCCAGAGTAGCTCAGGGGTAGAGCAGAGGACTCATAAGCCTTTGGTCGGTAGTTCAAATCTACTCTCTGGCACCAAAAATAAAGATTTTTGCAAAAAAGAAGCCTCCAGATTTTTCTGGGGGCTTCTTTGGTTTTAAGTTTTGAATAAAGCGTCGGATAGAGTGCGTAAGCTGTCAGCGCTGTTAGGCAAACTCCGCCTCTTTGTGTTTTGCCAAGATTGTGTCCGCAAGGGCGCAAATCTTAGCAAAATCGGCATCTACGGGTTTGCCCTTTATTAAGACAGGCTCTAAAAGCTCCATCTTTGTGGGCGCAAGTATATGCTGAATCAAGCCTGTAAGATTACCGCCCCAACCGAAAGAACCTATTATAGAGCACCACTTTGCCTTTGGTCTTAAAATTGACGCCAAATGCGCCGCATAAACCGCCCTAGGGTGCGGACCCGCCAAAACCATTGACACCCCAAGAATTATGCTTGCGGAATCCAAAACTTCCATCGCAAGTTCGCCCTCGTCCGCCTCAGACAAATCTATGCAGGCAACCTTTATGCCACGGTCTTCAAGCTCTTTTTTAAGCCTCACAACCAAAAGTTTTGTGCTTTCATACATGGAAACAAAGGGAATTAAGACTTTGTTTTCAGGCTTGGGGTTTGTCCACTTTTTGTAAGCGTCTAAGATGAAATTTATATTTTTATATACAGGACCGTGGCTGGGCAGAATCATATCGGGTTTGATATGCTCTACAAGCGCCACGTACTTTTCTGCAAAGTTTCTGTATGGCAGCATGATTTCTGCAAAGTATCTTTTTGCCGCCTGATAGAGAGCTTTGGAATCGTCGGAATATAATTCATGCCCCGTAAAATGTGCGCCGAACAAATCGCAAGTTGAAAGCAGATTATCTTCGACAATATACGTAAGCATGGTATCCGGCCAATGCACCCAAGGCGTGAGCATAAACTTGAGGGTTTTGTTACCCAAAGAAAGCGTGTCGCCTTCTGCAATGGTGATAAAATTATCCTCAGAAACCCTGATAAAATTTATGATATTTTCTTTGCACTTTTGGTTTGTTACAACCTTTGCGCCCTTGAAAATATCTAGCATTACGGCGATAGAGCCGGAGTGGTCTTGCTCCGCATGGTTTGCAATTATATAGTCTATTTTTTTAATGCCCATTTCTTCAAGCCACTTTAAAAGCTCTTGAATTTTTTTGGGATAGACCGTATCTATGAGCGCAGTTTTTTCCGAACCCACAACAACATAAGAGTTGTAGGTAGTGCCTTGCGGCAAAGGTACAAGTTGGTCAAAGAGCCTTCTGTCAAAATCTTTTGCGACATGACAGAAGACGCCTTCTTTAATAATATGCTTATTCATCCGCCTTCTTAAATTGGTCTTTACCTACGCCGCAAAGCGGACACAACCAGCCTTCAGGTATGGCTTCAAAGGGCGTACCGGCATCTATCTTACCATCTGGGTCTCCAAGCTCAGGGTCATAAACGTAACCACATACTTCGCAAACATATTTATCCATAATATTTCCTTATTTTTAATTTAACAGCGCAGATGCTATTTTATTTCTTAAATTTATCAAGCTGATTCCAAGCGTCTCCGAAAGAGCTGCCAAAATTACCGCCGCCCTGCTTGCCGCCAAAACCACCGCCAAAGCCGCCGCCCTGCTGAGGTCTTTTGCCTGCGGGAGAATTTTTCTTAGACATATCACCCGCACTCTGCACTTTTTTCTGAGGGTTAGATTTCATTGAAAGCGCAATGCGTTTTCTGGCTTTGTCAACTTCCATAACCGTTACGGAAACTTTTTGCGAGGGTTTCACAACCTCTGAAGCGTCTTTGACAAAGGTGTCGGAAAGTTCGCTAATATGTACAAGCCCGTCTTGATGCACGCCAATATCCACAAATGCGCCGAATGCCGTAACATTTGTAACAATACCCGGAAGCCTCATACCTTCTTCAAGGTCCTCTATTTTTGTTACGCCCTCTTTGAAGGAGAAAACTTCAAACTTTTCACGAGGGTCTCTGCCGGGTTTGCCAAGCTCTTGCATGATGTCTTGCAAAGTGGGCATACCCACGTCGCTGCTGACATAGCTTTTCAAATTTACCTTTGTGCGCAAAGAGGCGTCTTTAAGCAGGTCTTCAATTTTAACGCCCAAATCAACCGCCATTTTTTCTACAAGGACGTAACGTTCAGGATGCACTGCGCTTTCGTCGAGAGGGTTCAAACCGCCCTTGACACGCAAGAAGCCCGCCGCCTGTTCAAAAGTTTTTTCGCCCAAGCCCTTAACTTTCAACAAATCTTTGCGAGACTTAAACGGACCGTTTGCCATCCTGTGAGCCACCACGTTTGAAGCCGTAGTTGCGTTCAAACCAGATACATAAGCAAGTAGCTGTTTGCTTGCGGTGTTGACTTCCACCCCCACGCTGTTCACGCAGCTTACAACAACGTCGTCAAGCGTGCGCTTAAGCAAAGGTTGCGAAACGTCGTGCTGATATTGACCCACGCCTATTGATTGCGGGTCTATCTTGACGAGCTCGGCAAGCGGGTCCATCAATCTTCTGCCGATAGATACAGAACCCCTCACGGTGATGTCTTGAGTCGGGAATTCTTCACGGGCGACTTCGCTCGCAGAATATATGGAAGCACCGCTTTCATTCACCATTACAACGGGTATGGAAGCTGGCAAGCCCAGCCCCTTTACAAAGCTTTCAGTTTCCCTGCCGGCAGTACCGTTGCCTATGGCAATGGCTTCCACCTTAAAGCGGGCGCACAAGCCCAAAAGAGTCTGTTTGGCTTCGGCAGCCTTGAACTCAGGATATATGACATCGTTGTGAAGCAAGTCTCCTTGAGCATTCAAACATACGACTTTGCATCCTGTCCTAAACCCCGGGTCTATCGCCAAAACGTTTTTGCCGCCCAAGGGCGACGCCATCAAAAGCTCCCTTAAATTTGAGGCAAAAACTTTGACCGCCTGTTCATCGGCGTTCTTTTTAATTTCCAGACGCATGTGTGTTTCGGTAGTGCCTGAAAGCAGACGCTTGTAAGAGTCTTCAACCGCAGCTTTAACTTCAGCCGCATTCTTGCCAGAACCCTTTACGTAAAGACTGTTAAGCTTCTGAATTGCCGAGGCTTCATCGGGGAGTATGCGCATGATAAGAAAGCCCTCCGCCTCTCCTCTGCGCACCGCCAAAACCCTGTGGGAAGGCGCATTCATGGCGTTTTCAGACCAGTTGAAATAATCCCTGTACTTTGCGCCCTCAACCTCCTTACCCGTGATAACCTTGCTTGAAAGCTCGGAAGTTTTTTCAAAAACCTCCCTCATTGCGCTTCTGGCGGCGGCGTCATCGCTGATGTTTTCGGCGATTATATCACGTGCGTAAGCCAAAGCGGCGGCAACATCCGCCACTTCTTTTTCTTCGCTGACATACTTTTGCGCTTCGTCCTCAAAAGAGGCGTCTTGATTGGTGAAAATAAATTCTGCCAGAGGTTCGCAACCCTTCTCACGGGCTATCATGCCCCTTGTTCGGCGTTTGGGCCTGAATGGCTGGTAAATATCTTCAAGTATCGTGAGCGTTTCTGCGGCGTCCAACTTCTTTTCAATTTCTTCGCTAAGCAAATTGCGTTCTTTAAGAGAATCTTTGATAGCCGCCCTTCTTGAATCTATGGCGGCAAGCCTTTCAAGCTCATCCCTGATTAAAGTTATTTGAACCTCATCCAAACCGCCCGTTGCCTCTTTGCGATACCTTGCAATAAAGGGCACAGTAGCCGATTCCGCCAGCAATTTTGCAACCGCCGTAACCCCGACTATGGGCAAATTATTTTGTGTAGAGATTTTTAATACATGCTCTTCATTCATATTTTATTATCAAAACTATTTTAAATTTTTCTGTGCTTGTGTGATAGCCTCTTTAACTTTCAGAGTAAAACTTTCATAGGTGTCGTCTTCAGACGGCAACATACTCTTGAGATATTCCACACGGATTTTTGCGCCGTACTTTGGCAAGCTTGAACGGCTTTTAAGCGCCTCATAAGCGCCGCTAATTAAAGTTGGCACTACGGGCACTGAAAGCTCTTTTGAAAGTATGGCAAAAGACTGTTTAAACTCGGCAATTTCGCCGTCTCTTGTGCGTGTGCCTTCCGGAAATATCACCACGCTTTTGCCCTTCGAGAGCACCTTTGCAAGCTTTTGCAAAGCGTCTCTCACGTTGTCGTTTATGTCCATTATGATGACATTGCTGTGCCTTGCGTAATAGCGTATGAAACCGCTTTTGATTATACTGCGCAGCTTGGCAAAAAAGTAAATGTCATAAAGCCTCGTCTTTGAGAATGGGAACGCCGCAAAGATTGCATCCAGATACGATTGATGATTTGGCGCAATTATCACGGGCTGCACGCTTTCAACATTTTCAAGACCCACAACTTCAACCTTGTAAAATATTTTCACAAAAGTTCTGAAGAAAATTATAGACACAAAATGGAAAATATTTGTGGACGGCAAACGCACGCTCGTATGAGACTTCATAATGTCTTTCCAAGTTACAGATTTTGAAGTCTGCGCAGATTCATCATGGCGCATGGCTTCAACGTGCTCGGCAATCAGGCGCAGTGTCGGTAATTTTTCAAAGTCTTTTTCATTCATCTGCACGCCGTAATTTTCGGAAATGTGGCACTGCAAAGAAATCTTGCCCAAAGAGTCCAAGCCCAAATCCATCTCAATATGGGCATCCGGCATTATCGCCACTGAAATCTGAGATTTTATGAGGTCTTTAAGCTCTTGATAAATTTTGCCGTCAGGCTCTGGGTTTAGAGGCAGCTCTTGCTTAATTTCATCTTTAATGCTTTCAAAATATGCGGGCAAATGAAAGCGTTTCAGCTTGCCTACTCTTGTACGTGGCAGCTCTTTTGAAGTTGTAACAAAACGCAATATGCGCTTGTAAGAAGCCGCACCCCTGTTGTATTTGAGGATGATATTGTCTCTGACATATTTTTGCAAATCCTCATCGCTCATAGAGGCAATGAAAGGTTCTTTCAGGCAAATTATTGCCTGCATGACGTCTTCATACATCGTAACGCCGACTTCCGTAATATTAGAATCCATCTCTTTGATTCTAAATTCCAATTCAGAAGGATCTACATTTTTGCCGTTGTCTAAAACTATAATTTCTTTGCGTCTGCCTGTAATAAAGAGAAAGCCGTCTTCGTCAAAATACCCAATATCGCCCGTATAGAGCCAGCCGTTGCGTATAGAGGCTGAAGTTTCCTCGGGCTTGCCATAGTAACCTTTGGTAACGTTCGGCCCCCTGACCACAATTTCTCCGTCCACAATCCTGATTTCAATATCTCTCAAAGCCTGACCAGCCGCACCAATTTTGACATTATTTGGCTGCGGAAAAGTTATGATTGGCGCACATTCAGTCATGCCGTAGCCCTCAAAAATACTAAAGCCAAGCGCAGACAAATCCGCCCAGACTTCTTTTTGCAGCGCCGCCCCGCCGGTAATCCAATGCCGCACCTGACCGCCAAAACGCCTGTGTATAGAGCCAAATAAAATGCGGGAAAACTTCTGACTACCTACCAATTTTGAAATTTTAAAAAGACACTTTATCAGCTTAGACCTGTTAATTTTGTCTTTGATGTTTGCGTGTATGAGCTCATAAAAACGGGGAACGCTGACAACCATGGTTGCGGGATGCAGTTTAAGCACCGCAGAAATATCCGCAACAGCCAAAGATTCCGGGAATATCATAGCACCGCCTACGTATATTGGCGCAATCATAGTGCCCATAAGCGGCAAGACATGATGAAACGGCAGCATGATAAGCACACGCATACTCTCATAAAAATATCCAGCCTCGGTAACGCCAGCAACGTTTGCGCTTAGGTTTGCAAAGTTGAGCATAACGCCCTTGGGGTTGCCCGTAGTGCCTGAAGTATAAACTATCACCGCCAAATCTTCAGCCTCCCTCAAGACTTCAAGCTCTACAAATTTCCCCGAAACAGTTTTCTGACAGAAGCCGTCCATCAAAATTATTTGCGGCTTTTTTTCAAAATTTTGCATGGACTCTTTGAGCGTATCAAGATGCGCCGCATCTGTGAAAACAAGCTCAACGCCTGAATCCGCAAGTATGTATGAAACTTCGGCGGCGGAAGACTTTGCGTCGATAGGCACTACCGCAGACCCAACATTCCAGACCGAATAAAAGGCGACAACCCACTGCGGCGAGTTTTCTGAAAAAATTGCGGCTTTTTCAAAACCTTTTGGCAATTCTAAGGAAAGTTCCCCCACAAAATCCAAAAAATTTGAATAGGAGTACTTAAAGTTAACGCCTAAAAACGCGGGCGCTTGATGATTTTTTAATAAGCTTATTTTCATCTTTATTTCCTGTTTAATTTAAAACCCGAAAGATATGCAACACCAAGGGGTTTTACGAGAAAAAAAAATGAAAATATATACTACAAAAAGAGATGATTTCTTGACAATCCACTATCAGTCAAACAAGCCTGTGGATAAATATCTGAGCCCTGTATCGGGGATTATCACCACGATTTTTTTGCCCTTATTTTCAGCCCTATTTGCAAGCTGCAATGCCGCAGCATACGCCGCCCCCGCAGAAATACCGGCAAGGACACCGTCTTCTTGCGCCAAAGTGCGTGCGCTTTGTGCAGCCAGTGGGGCGGAAATTTTTATGACTTCATCCACAACCTTTGCGTTGTAAATTTTGGGCACAAAGCCCGCACCTATGCCCTGAATCTTGTGAGGCGACGCCGCACCGCCGGATAAAACGGCGGATTCTTCAGGCTCTACCGCCACAATTTTTACATCCGCATTTTTAGATTTTAAAAATTCACCCACGCCGCTTATCGTGCCGCCCGTACCCACACCCGCCACAAATATGTCAACCATTCCGTCCGTGTCCGCCCAAATTTCAGGACCCGTCGAGATTGCATGTGCCTGCGTATTTGCCGCATTTTCAAACTGCTGGGGGATAAATGCGTCTTTGTGCAAAGTTGCTTTGAGTTCAAGCGCTTTTGCTATTGCGCCGTTCATTCCTTTTGCGCCTTCGGTAAGCACGATTTCTGCGCCATAGGCGGATAAAATTTTACGCCTCTCCAAAGACATTGTTTCAGGCATTGTGAGTATAAGTTTATAGCCGCGCAACGCCGCCACAAGCGCCAAGCCAATGCCCGTATTGCCGCTTGTGGGCTCAATAATAACAGAGCCTTTTTTTACTGCGCCTTTGCTTTCTGCGTCTTTAATCATGTTGAACGCCGCCCTATCCTTGACGGAAAAAGTTGGGTTAAAAAGCTCAAGCTTTAGCAATATTTCTGCGCCCAAAGACGCCGATTTTTTCGCCCTTACAAGCGGCGTAGAACCGATTAAATCTGTAAGACTGTCATAAATTTTCATAAATTTTAAACCTCTAAAGTTTCACCCACCTGCGGGATTATCACCTGCGTTTTGGGCGACATATCTAAAATTTCATACATGAACCAATCCCTCGCCTCCTCAGAACCGTGGGTGAGTATCAGGCTTCTTGGGTCTTTCTGTAAAATAAAGTTTAGGATTTCATCCCTATTTGCGTGTGCGCTTAAATCAAATTTTTCAATCCTGCAATTTGTCTTACCGACGTATGAAAGCTCCGGAAAAGCAAAGTCTTCATTTTTTCTGCAAGACAACAGACGACCTGCGGGGCTGTCAGGGTCTGCATAACCGACAAAGAATATTGCGTTTGCCCTATGCTCAATAAGCGCCGCAGCAGTAGCGTAACTTGGGGTGTTGGGAACCATCATGCCGCTTCCCAAAACATATACGCCCTTGGTGTCAAAATCTTGACCAGGGATAATCTCTTGCCGCAGTGGCGCAACGCCCTCAAGACAACTTTTGCCGAAATGAAAGTGTGAATATTTTTTTGAATATTCCGCAATGTGTTCCGCAATATCCAAACCCAAACCGCCTGAAAATATCGGGCAATCGGCAGGAATAACCTGCATTGCCTTTGCGATATGCAAGAGATTCAAGACCTCTTGCGCCCTGCCCAAAGCAAAAGACGGCACCAAGACACTGCCGCCCTCCGAAATCACTTTTGCAACGGAATCTATAAAACGTTTTGCCTCACCCTGATGGGTCGTGCCTGCGGGCACTTCGTATGCGCCTCTGGTTGATTCCATAACAAGCACGTCTATCTTGCCTTCCGGCGGTATCGCCCCTTTTAGTATTGGCGTTGAATGAAAACATATATCGCCCGAGAAAAATATTTTTTCTTTCTTATACTCCACCAAAATACTACTTGCGCCAAATACGTGCCCCGCCCGAAAAAAAGTAATCTTGATAATTTCGCCGTTTGATTCAAACATTCTCTCTTGCCCGTGCGGCATGGTAACTATGCGCTTTGAAAGCGCATCTAAAGACGAGTTTTCATAAAGCGGATACTCTTTGATGTCATACTCTTTGCGCTGTTTCATCATGACTCCCTTTGAATTGCGCAGCATCCTGACGACAAGTTCGCTGGAACCTTCGCCCGTAAGTATATGCGCCGTGCGTTGGCTGTCTGCAACAAGCGGCAATGCCCCGCAATGATCCAAATGCGCATGGGTTATAGCCACGATATCGAGAGTGTCTGAGCCAATAAAATCAAGCTTTGGCAAAGACTGATTGCCCATAAGCTGCGGATGCACCCCGCAATCAATCAGAACCTTAAACGGACCAATCTCAAGCAAATGGCAGCTTGCGCCGACATCCATGACAGTGTTTAAATCCGTATATTTCATGACGCCCAAGCTAGCGCAAACCCCACACTTTCGCAAGCGCAAAAATATCTTGCAAATCAGCCTCCTGCGACGAGTTTCATGATTTCAAGGGTGTCTGAAGCTTTGAGTTGGGTTTTGGAAAAGTCTGCAGAAAGTATGACTTTGCCGTTTAATTCTACAAGGCAGCGGCCAGAATTTATGCCCAGAAACTGCAAAAAATCCTCCAGATTCATCCCGGCAGGAATCTCATAAACTTTGGAATTTGCAAAAATTTTTATCATAAATTTTTAAAATTCACCTATTAAAGATCTGTCAAAATCTTTCCAAACACACTCATAACCTTTTGATTTTACCATTGCGGAAAATTCTGACGCTGAACGTGAATCATCTATATTAAACTGTTCTCCGCTTTGGCTTTTATCTGAATAACCGCCAGGAGATGTGATGCTTGCGGCGCTCATTTGCGTAACACCAAGACCTATAAGGCCGTCTCTCAACCTGCGGTTTTCACGGGTTGACACAACTATATTTATGTGCGGCAAAAAGAGCCTCAATGCGCACAAGATTTGCACAAACTCTTTGTCTGTTGGCACGTTCTCAGGCAGAATTTTAAAGCCGCCCTCGGCGGGTCTCATTCTGGGCAAGCTGATGCTTATCTGGCTGCGCCAAGCGTTTTTTAACAAAAATTTTGCGTGCAGCGCCAGCGCCAAAACCTCCTTGCGCCAATCATTCAAACCCAAAAGTGCGCCCAAACCAATTTTACGCATAGAACCTTGCGCCGCCCTTTCAGGCGTCAAAAGCCTATATTTAAAATCAGCCTTGGGCCCGCTTGGATGCAAGCTTGGGTAAAGTTGTTCATCATAAGTTTCCTGAAATACCGTGAGCCCCTCGCAACCGGCCTGCACGTATCGAGAATAATCTGCAATCTCCGAAGGCGCAATTTCTAAAGACACGGAAGGAATTTTTTTGACGGCAATTTTTATTGCGTTTAAAATATATTCTTGACTGATAAGCTTTGGATTTTCCGAAGCCACAAGCAAGACGCTTCTAAAGCCCATGTTATAAATTGCGTCTATTTCTTTTTCTATTTGCTCAGCCCCAAGAGTTTCACGCAGGATTTTGTGCCGCCTTGCAAAGCCGCAATAAACGCAGTTATTTACACATTCATTGCTAAGATATAGCGGCGCAAAAAGCCGTATCGTCTTGCCGAAATATTTTTGCGTAACAAAGCTTGAGGCTTGCGCCAAACCCTCCAAATTGGCTTGTACCGATGGCGAAAGTAAGAGTGCAAAATCTTCAAAATTTGCAGCCTTTCCAGATGCGAGAATCTTTGAAATTTTTGACGCATCTGCAACGCTCTTTGAAAGCAAAAGCATAGCTTCAAGATTTGACTCTTTAAGATGGCCGTAAAAATTCCCCATCAAATATGCCCTAACTATCTAAAAAACCCGTAAGCGGGCTTGTTGCAGAAGCGTATTTTTGCTGCGACGATAAACCCAGCAAATACGCCTCCCTGCCTGCTTCAATCGCCTTTGCAAATGCTTTGGCTATCCTGACGGGGTTTGCAGAAATTGCTATTGCAGTATTGATTAAAACTGCGTCGGCGCCCATCTCCATTGCCCTTGCGGCATGGCTTGGCGCACCTATGCCGGCGTCAACAACCACGGGCACTTTTGCCTGCTCAATTATAATTTCTATTTGTGAGGCAGTCTCTAAACCCCTGTTTGAACCTATTGGAGAACCCAAAGGCATGACCGCCGCAACCCCGACATCTTGCAGGCGCAATGCCAATACAGGGTCCGCATTCATATACGCCAAAACCTGAAAGCCCTCTTTTGCCAGAATTTCAGTGGCTTTAAGAGTTTCTATAGGGTCTGGTAAAAGATAATTTGGGTCTGGATGTATTTCCAACTTTACGAATTTTGGCAAGCCTGCGGCAACGCCCAAGCGGGCAATCCTAACGGCATCGGAAGCATTCATCGCACCGGAAGTGTTTGGCAAAACCAAATATTTTTCCGGCTCAAGAAAATTTAAAATATCGGCGCTGTCGTCTTGGATATCTTCAAGATTTGCACGTTTGAGCGCAACGGTAGCCAAAGACGTACCGCAGGCAGACAAAGCCTCTTTCATAATTTGCCCAGAGGCAAACTTGCCCGTCCCGACAAAGAGTCTGGAGTGGAATTTTCTGCCGCCTATGACCAACTCTGTATCTTGCATTTGATTATCACTCCTGATTTTCCGCAAAATTTATCGCAAGCTCAAAATACTTTTCCAAGTCTGAATCCGGATTCAACTTTATCTTTTTTAAATCTTCAAAAATGGATTGCGCAGACCTGCCCCTTAACTCATAAACCTCTTTAAAACCTAAGTCTAAGAGCGCCCTAGCGGCGCGGACATTCATCTTTGCAATCCTCATAAACGGACTATTGAGTGCCGCATAATCCGCCTTCTTTTTTTTGTCAATTTGCACCAAAATTATTTTTTCTGATTGGCGTCAATGAGCTTTTTAACGTCTGCAGCACGAGCGTCTTTCGCAAATTTTTCAAGCACCTTGCCGATGAGCTCAGAAACTTGCTTGTCTTTATAAAGAGGCTCAACATTTGAACCCAAACAAGCGATGTAAAATATTTCAGCACTTTCTTTTTTGTCTGCAATCTGAACCATTGCAACCCTGATTAAGGGCTTGATTTCGGCAGTTTTAAACTGTGTCAAAAATTTATCCCAAACATATTTGCTGCCGCTTAAAACATAAAGTTCTGCAGCATCGGCGACCGCTTCATTGTCGCCGGTTTTGTATGCCTCAAACAGGCGGTTTGCCGCAGCGTTGACATCGCCCGTGCGATATTCAACAAGAGCCAAGCCCCTCATTGCCAAAGTGTCTTTGGCATTTTCTTTGAGAGCCGCATCATACATTTCCATGGCGGGTTGCCAGAAAAATTGGTTTGCCGCAGCCCTTGCAGGAATCACCAAAGTTCTTGCAGGAAACAAATCTTTTTTGATTGAGTACACCTTGATAAACGCATCCAAAGTTTGAGGCGTTGAGCTTGTCAAAACAGCCTTAACATCCATGTTTTCAAGAGTTTCTTTGATAAGCGCATCGTCATGTTTATCGGCGGAAAGCGCATATGCCATTGCAAACATTGCAAAGTCCGCATCTTCTTTTGACAGGGGCTTGATTGCAGAAAGATATGGGGCAAGTTCCGCAGCTTTATTGCCTCTGAAAAGAATCATGCAGATACTCTTGAGTACGATTTTGTCGGCAGTGGTGGAATAAATCTTTTTATAGACCTCCAAAGCTTTATCAATTTCGCCGGCAAAGACCAAAGAGTCCCCCTTGACTTTGAGAGCTGGAATATTGTCGGGGGCGGCGGCAAGATATGCGTCTAGAACCTCCGTACCCTTTGGCAAATTTCCAGTAGAAAAATAGCACATTGCCACTGGGAATAATGCGTTGTCGGCGTAAGAAGCTTTGTTTGCCTCATAGTCGGCAATCACAGACTTGTTTATGTCGGGATTCACAAATATGCCAGCAGGTTCAAAGAGCTCTGTCTTTGAGTAAAGTTCCTTCTTTTTGAGGAGCTCCGGCGAAGACGAGGCGTCTTGGGCAAAAGCCGCACTTAAACCAAACATTGCAAGTATTACTGATATTAACAATTTATTCATAGTACTATTTCTTATTTATAAAATTTTCAAAGGCCATATAAAGACCAATATTGGCAAGATTGACTTCTAATTTTCTTTCTGCAAGCCATTTTTTTGGTAGCACAGATAAACTCCCACCCGTGAATATTGTCTTTGCCGACGCATTTTCTGTTCCGAAGTGGGCGTTTTGCATATCTAAAATTATGGAGTCAACCATGCGGCAAAACCCTTTTACAGAGCCAACATACATCGCTTCAAGAGTGTCTTTACCAACCACCAAATCTATATCCGCCATGCTTGGGTCTATGGCGGGCAGTTGTGCGGTACGCTCGCTCAAATAGGCGGTAAAGGCGTGCAGACCCGGTGCTATCGCACCACCCGCATAAGCGCCTGAAGCGTCAACCAAATCTATCGTCATGGCAGTACCCATATCAACAATTATATATGGAGGTTTAAAAAACTCACCCGCACCAATAGCGGCGGCAATTCTATCCTGACCAACTTGCTCCGGAATTTTTACATCCAAATTTATTGGGCTTGTTTGGCAATTTAGATGAAAAACTTTGATGCCAAAAAATTCATCCTCAAATTTCCGCTTTAATTTTGCCGCCTCTTGAGGAACTACCGAACACCAGCTTATGCCATCCAAACCGATTTTTTTAAAAGTTTCATAACAGAAAGAATCCGCAAAACATCTTGTAGATTCGTCCCAAGCTTCAAGCACACGCATATCTTCAATGACAGCGCAGTGTGTTCGGGTATTGCCCATATCTATACAAAGAACTTTCATTTTTTTAAGAACGCCTCTCCACTATTTAAGACATGAATATCTCCGCTTTGGTTATTTTTTTCAATCAAAAGTTCACCTTTTTTTGTTATACCCCTAGCCAAACCATCTATGGTTTCACCGCCCAAATCCGCCTTGACCGCCCTATTGTTAAGATAATCAAATTCTTTGAATTCTTCAGGCAGATTTATGGAATCAAAATTCAACAAAGCCTCCTTTGCCTGCAATATTGAAAATATAATCAATGCCGCACAAAAATCCCTGTCGATATTTTCAACACCGGCGGACAAACTCACGGCGGTATCGGCAATTTCAGGCGGGAGGCTTGTTAAGTTGCAGTTAAAACCCACGCCAAACACCAAACCCAAACTGTCGGAATCCACACGCAGATTTGCAAGCATCCCCGAGAGTTTTTTGCCATCAAAATAAATATCATTCGGCCATTTGAGCAAAAACTTGTCTCCAAAACTTTTACGCAAATTTTGACAAATTTTTAACCCTGCCAAGATTGTAAAACTTGCCAAATGTTCAGTGTCTTTTGGCAAATTAAAACCTACGGAAAGTGTTATAGAACCAAATTCCTCAGAATACCATTTGCGTGCCAGCCTGCCTCTGCCAGAAGTTTGTCTTTGCGCTATCAGGGCGCAGGTCTTGGTTTTATTTTTCAGATTCTCTTGTAAAATTTTATTTGTGCTATCAAGCTCTTGAGCGATTTCCAATTCCAAATTTTGCACGTTGGCTTTCAAATTTTCCGACGCTTCTGAAGCAAACGCAAGCAAGGCGCGCATAATTGCGGTACCGGATAAAGGCTTTAATTTGCTTGAGGTTACGCCCGAATCAAAATTCATAAGAGAGTATTTTTCATAAAATCCGCACATTTAAAAGTTTTTTTTGAAGCTTCATATTTTCTCAAATTTTCTCAAAAAAAACAATATTTGAAAAATTTTCGTATTTTTGATTACGAAAAATGTTGAAAAGAAATAAAGTCTTCCTACATTTATTATAAAAATTGCATGGCAAAAAGAATGTGTTTTTCATCTTTTTGTTATAGTTTTTTATCTTTAATTAAATTATAAAAATGAATATTCACGAATATCAAGCAAAGGAATTATTCTCTAACTATGGCATTGCTGTTTCTAAGGGCGGCATTGCGCAGAAACCTGAAGATTTCGAAAAAGTGATTGCTTCCATACCCGGCGACAAAGTCGCGGTAAAGTCGCAGATTCACGCAGGTGGTAGAGGCAAAGGAACTTTTATTGACGGCTTTCAGGGCGGTGTAAAAGTTGTTGCAAAGGCGGAGGCTGCAGGCATTGCAAAAAAAATGCTGGGCAACACTCTTGTAACCGTGCAAACAGGGCCGGCAGGCAAGATGGTGAACACTATCTATATGACGGAATGCAACACCATAGCCAAAGAGTATTATTTAAGCATACTCATGGATAGGGGCAGTGGCTGCGCACTCATCATCGCTTCTACAGCAGGCGGCATGGATATTGAAAAAGTTGCGGAAGAAACTCCTGAACAGATTCATAAGATTTACGTACGTCCTGAACTTGGCATACAGTCTTACCAGTTGCGTGAGCTTGCCTTTTTCTTCGGTTTTGGCGAAAAAGAACTCATGAAAAAGTTCAACGTTGTCATGAGCGGCCTTTACAAGATGTTCTGGGATAAAGACTGCTCCATGGTTGAAGTAAACCCTCTTATTCTTACCAAAGAAAATGACATCGTAGCCTTAGACGCAAAAGTCAATTTTGATGACAACGCCCTTTATCGCCATCCTGATGTTCAGGCTTTAAGAGACCACACTGAAGAAGATCCAAAAGAAATTGAAGCTGCAAAATTTGGTCTAAATTACATTGCGCTAGATGGCGACATTGCCTGCATGGTCAACGGTGCGGGTCTGGCAATGGCAACTATGGACATTATCAAATACTTCGGCGGCAACCCTGCAAACTTCCTCGACGTGGGCGGCGGCGCAACTGAAGAAGCCATTACGGAAGCCTTCAAAATCATTTTGTCTGACGCAAACACAAAGGGCGTTTTGGTCAATATTTTTGGCGGCATTATGAAGTGCGACATCATTGCAAAGGGCATTATTGCGGCGGTTAAAAACGTCGGTTTAAAACTGCCTTTGGTTGTGCGTCTTGAAGGCACAAACTTTGAATTGGGTCGTAAAATGTTGAATGAAAGCGGCATTAAACTTGAAACAGCAGGCTCTCTTTCAGACGCCGCCGAAAAAATCGTCAAAATCATTAAAGGATAATTTTATGAGCGTATTGGTAAATAAGAATACAAGATTGGTAGTAAGCGGTATTACAGGTTCCGCCGGCAGTTTTCACGCAAAGCAATGCTTGGACTACGGTACAAAGCTTGTTGCTGGGGTTACCCCCGGCAAGGGCGGAATGCTCTTTGAAAGCAAGGTTCCTGTATTCAACACAATCAGAGAATCTGTGGAAAAAGAAGGCGCAGATTGCTGCATGGTATTTGTGCCGCCTCCATTTGCTGCAGACGCAATTTTAGAAGCAATAGACGCAAAAGTGCCTCTTATTGTATGCATTACAGAGGGTATTCCTGTTAAAGACATGGCTTTGGTAAAAGCACGCCTTGATTCCAAAGACTGCAAGAGCCGCTTGATTGGGCCCAACTGCCCAGGAATAATCACCCCTGGTGAATGTAAAATCGGCATCATGCCGGGCTACATACATAAACCCGGCACTGTCGGCGTTGTTAGTCGCTCAGGCACTCTTACTTATGAGGCTGTTTGGCAACTTTCAAGCTTGGGTTACGGTCAGAGCACTTGCATTGGCATAGGTGGAGACCCTATCAACGGCACAAGCCATCTTGATGCGGTTAAACTTTTCAATGAAGACCCAAATACTGAGGCTATTGTCATGATTGGTGAAATCGGCGGCGATGGTGAGCAAAAAGCGGCAGAATGGCTCAAGCTCAACAGTAAAAAACCCGTTGCAGGCTTTATTGCAGGCGCAACTGCGCCAAAAGGCCGCAGAATGGGCCATGCGGGCGCAATAGTAAGCGGTAATCAGGGCAGCGCTGAAGATAAAGTGAATGCTCTTAAAGACGCAGGCATAGCGGTTGCGCCAACTCCGTCTTCAATCGGGGAAACGCTTCTCAAACATTGGGGCAAAATTTAAAGAAAATTCAAAACTCCCGCAACCTTGCGGGAGTTTTTTTGTCTTAACTATCTCAAACCTATATGAGAAAGAATATTATATCTTACGGTGAAATTGTCTGGGATGTCTTCAAGACAACGAAGGTCTTGGGGGGCGCACCGCTTAATTTTGCCTACTATTGCGCAAATCTTGGTCATAATGCTTTCATAATAAGCGCACTTGGCAATGATGGTCTGGCAAAAAGCGTTTTTTCAACCCTATCAAGAGAGGGTGTTTCAAATTCTTTACTACAAACTTCTGAAACCTTGCCCACGGGTTCTGTAAAGGTGAGCCTTGATGCCGAAGGCAACCCTTCTTATGATATTGAAAGCCCCGCCGCTTGGGATGAAATTTCATTCACGCAGTCAATAAGCGATAAAATTAAATTTTGCGACGCCTTTTGTTTTGGCACGCTAGCCCAGAGGTCTAAAAAATCCAGAGACACGCTCTATAAAATTTTAAATCTTTTGCCCAAAACATGCATGAAGGTTTTAGACCTCAACATAAGGCAAAACTTTTACACGCCAGAAATTATTATGGAATCCTGCAAGTTTACGGACATTTTAAAAATTAATGAAGATGAGCTTAAACTTTTGCTAAAAGTTTTTGACATTAATTTTGATGATGAAGGTTCTGCCGTTTCAGAGCTTTATGAAAAGTTGGCTTTAAAATATCTGGTGTACACAAAGGCTGAAAAAGGCTCTTTGGTTGTGTTTGACAAGTCGCAAATACTTGAGATGCATTCCGCCCCCACGAGTATTGTTGACACAGTTGGCGCGGGCGACGCCTTTACCGCAGCATTTACGTCTGCAATAATAAATTCGCAATCTGTACAGCAGGCAATGCAAAGCGCAGCCAAACTTGCACAAAAAGTGGTCATGGGCAGAGGTGCTTTTTGCCTTTAAATTGCCTTCTTTGAGAATAAAAATTTGTCGAAAATTCTAGAATGAATTTTCTAATATTATGAAACAAGAAACCTTGTTGTCATTTAATTGGGATACGCTCTAGTGAGATTTAAGCTTAGGCTTAACTTTTAGAAAGATTATTTTTTCATAACGCACGGTGTTGTTGCCCGTTTCATAGAGCAAGGCAAGGCTGTTATCTTTCAGCAAAGCCATGTCTGAATATGCACTGCGATTTTTATTTATGATAATTTCATAAAACCAGCGCTTTGAGTCGTTTTGCGGACATAGATTTTTCAGCCACATCTCATAATCTTTTGCACGTGCAAATTTCAGCGTCAAATTTTCTCTTTTTGAAGGGTGGGAGGCGTTTGAAGAACATATTATTCTTTGAGCGCTCCCGTCAAAAAAAGCTTCCAAAGCGCCTTCGCACACGGGGTCTATCAGCTCATTATCGTAAAAAGCTTCGCCCCAAGTTGCGCCGCCATCTTTACTCATGGCAACTTTTCTAAAAGGATTTTCTCTGACTATATCTTCCTGATGTTTTTGTCCGAATTTTTGAGAACGCATACCGATTAAAAGCGTATCATTATCAAGCTGCGCAATTTGAGACTCATTGACATCGTAGGCATTTATAAACTCCCCTCTCTTCCAGGTTTCGGCATTGTCGTCGGAGTATAAACAAGCAACTCTAAAAGAGTTGTCGGGTGAAAATACGGTATTAAACGGGGCTATAATTCTGCCCTTATATGCGCCGCTTTCTATGACTATTGCCCCTCCTGGGCCACTGGCAAACCACGTTGCTTCTTTGGGTTTTGCAATGTCGGTAAGCTCTTTGGGGCTTGTCCATGTTTTGCCATAGTCTTTAGATTTTATGACAAAAACTCTGCGTGTATCCAGACTGCGTTTGAGTATTATATTGCGTTCAGAATCTTTTGCCAAATTCCATGAATAAATTAAAATAAGTTCGGCAGTATTTTTGCAATAGACAGGTTGAGGATTGCCGCAAGTGTTGGAATCTTGCGCCACAACTTGCAAAGCATCCCAAGTTTTACCGCCGTCAAAAGAGCGTCGCATAACAATATCTATATTGCCCCAATCTTTTGCGCTTTCCTTGCGTCCTTCTGCAAATGCGAATATTGCGCCGTTTTCACCCTCACAAATTGCGGGTATTCTGAAAGTATTATAACCATCTTTCCCCGATTCAAAAAGAACAATCTCACCGCCAACCTCGTCAAAAGTAGCGCATGAACAAAATAAAAAGTTCGTCAATATAAGTGCGCAAAATCCAAAAAAATATTTCATGCTGAAAATGCTAATTGCGATAAAAATCTTCTGCAATAAAAAAGTCCTCATCATACAAAGCCTTAATGCGCTGGAACTATGCTAAACGCACAAGACCAGTGCCGAAGCGCCCACAGCAACACAGTTATTTCTCAATTAGACACTAGGCTATCTGCGCCTTCGGCGCAGCATCAAAAAAAAATTCGGCTTTAATGCTTAAAGAAATTTTGGGAAGCACCGCCCTACTTTAACAGAATCTCACTTTAAGTATTAACCAAAATTTTGGAATCACGCACCCTAACTTTAACAAAATCTCGCTTACCCAATTAAAGAAAGTTTTGAAAACAAATCACCGCTTCAACAAAACCCAACTTTAATCATTAAAGTGAGTTTTGGAAGCACACCACACACTTTAACGTTTTGGCAGTACGGTTTGGATGAAGAGTGAGTATTGCGAAGTGAAGATGGGTGAGAATAGTAGCAGCGCTACATTCTCAGTCATATTCACGAAGCAAACGGAACTATTCGCCAAACAAGTCTGCCAAAACTTGGCAGTACGGTTTGGATGAAGGAACAAGGCGCAAGGGTGTGAGGCGGTGGAAGCGTACATACGTACGTGACCAGTGCCGAAGCGCCCGCAGCAACGCAGTTATTCGCCAAACAAGTCTGCCAAAATTAGGATTTGAAAGAACCGAGATCATCTCTTAGGGACTCTGCGGTTTCACGCATTCTGGCGGCGACGGATTCTGTATCGGCGACGGCGGCTATGATTATGGCGATTTCGCTTTTTAGTTCGGCAATATTTTCACAGATTTCGGAAGATGAGTCGCTTTGGTTTGCGATTACGTCTATGGCGGAAAGTATGCGGGCGGGAAGGCCTTGCACTCTTTGAATTATGCCTGTGAGGTGTGCGGTTACCACCATCATATCTTCGTATGATGAATTAACTTTTTTATGAAAGACATTCATACCGCCTATGCCCGTATTTACCGAGGACATCATGGCGCTTATCCCTTTTTCGATTTCTATTGTTGAATTTGCGGTTTGGTTTGCAAGCCTTGCAATTTCTGCGGCGACAACTGAAAAACCCTTGCCGTAATCTCCGGCTTTTTTGGATTCTATTGCGGCGTTGAGGCTCAGCAAGTTTGTCTTATCGGCGACATTCTGCATGGTTTCAACAACTTTTTCTATGAGCTCTGCACTGCCGTATAAAGCCTCAAGCTGGGATAAAAGTTCCGCACTGAAACTTTTAAGATCTGACATTGAGGAATCAATTTTTTTGATATGCACCAGACCGCCCTCAGCATTTACAACAGTATCTTCCGTAACGGTCAGGACGGAATTGAGCGTTTCTTTAAGCGCCTTGGTGTTTTGAGATATTCCAAACGCTTTTTGCTGTACATCCATTGCTGAAGCTTCTGCTCTTGCCAAAGACATTCTTCTTTGGCGTGTCCTTTCAGAAATTGCTGAAATTTGTTTTATCAACTTCAGACACTTTAAGAGCGATACCTTCAACAGATTTGCCATGACTTCACGCAAAGATGAAAAATTTGAGCTCAGCAACTTAAACTCAAGATGCGCCGATATTGGCTCTGGGGCGACAAAATTGCCCTTAAGCATAAGATCTGTTTGTCTTATAATTTTGTTTACCGGCGAGAGCAAGATTCTTGAAATCACAAATGCCGCAAATGCCGACGCCAAAAACATCAGGCAAGACAACATTATGACGTAGGTTTCCGCATATTTAAAAGAATTTTCAATTCTGGAAATATCTATCGTAGAAACCACATACCAACGCAAAGATGGCACGTAATCCCAAACGGCGAAGATTTTTTCAGATTCAGGAGACTGTGCCTCTACGCCCACATCCAAGCTGGGCAAGAGTGTGTTTTTAAATGGAACATCTTTATTTGTATATAAAATTGGGCTTTGCTCCAAAGTAAGATTGCCTGAACCATCCGCAAGTAAAATTCTGGAGACCCCCGTGTTTGAATCAAAAACGCATATCTGCCTTCTTATACCCGACTCCTCCCAATCGGGCTTGGACATTGTAAATATCCTATTGATATCCACCGCCGCAATATAGACGCCCCTAAAGACATCTTCGCTAAAAATCGCCGCACCGATATAAACGCTTGGAACTTTGTTCACGTTGTTTAAAGACAAGGCAGAAATCACCGCCTTGCCTGAATCTTTAACACGCTTATAGACGTCTAGAATTTGAGTGTTTTCAAAAATTTTATCATCAATACTTTTAACGCCGCTTATAAATTTTGAGGCATAAAGCAAAGAGCCGTCATTGGAAAAAACCATGGAATCTGAAAAATCCGTATTTGCAATTATGTGTTCAAACTTGTCGGCAAACTGCGTCCTGTCTATCTTTGCTTCAGACAGCATTGAAAGAAGCTGCATATCGGCAATCATAGAGACGATTTTTGTTCTGTCCTTCATATACAAATCCAAATCTGCCGCACAGCTATGAACCCTAAAATACATGTCTTTGCGCACCTTTGAGTAAATTGTATTTCTGGATTTTTCAGACACAACAAAGAACAAAATAAAAATCGGCAAAATGGAAAACAGCGTGAAGAAAAGCGCCAAGAGTATTGACATCTTTGCATAACGCACGGTTTTTTGGGGGCCGTTTTTTATTTTAGAGTTCAACATGCTTATCCTTGTGAAATTATTTCAGAATATATGTCTTGTATAGACATCGCCGAAAGTTCCGCAATTTCTTTTTTATTGGGATAAATCTGCGGCAAGTCGGAAAGTGTTTCAGATATTTTCAAGCTCCTATTTGCGCCAACTTCGTCGATTTTACCGACAGGCGTAAACCTCGGCGATTTCTGCAAAAGCGACGGAT
The DNA here is from genome assembly GCA_031553045.1 of Opitutales bacterium. GTDB lineage: Bacteria > Verrucomicrobiota > Verrucomicrobiia > Opitutales > Intestinicryptomonadaceae > CALXQW01. The sequence continues at coordinate 192,207 of JAVBLZ010000001.1, forward strand.
TTTCTTTTACTATTTTTGCGATATGCTCAACCGCCAAAGAAAATCTTTCAAGCTCCGCCAAAGAGTAGCTTTCCGTAGGCTCTATCATTATGCCCAAAGCCTCCGGAAAGGAAACTGTGGGCGAGTGGAAGCCAAAGTCTAAAAACATTTTGCCTATTAACGCCGGCACTTGAGGGCGTGTTATGCCCGCCTTTGCACAATTTTCAAAATCTGCATCTGAAAGTGTGAGAATAAACTCATGCATGCGCTCTACATTTCCAGCGCCTGCAGGCAGACTGTTCCAAGAATTTTTCAACTTTTTGAAAAGATACCTTGCCGCAAGCACGCTTACGCCCGACATCTTTTTTACACCATCGCTGCCCAAATATTTTAGATACGCATACATCCTAATTTTATGCGCAAAGTTCCCATAATGCCTGTGCAAAGAACCTATGGTTTTGGAAGGTTTCAAGAGTTTGAATTTGTCTCCAGATTTTTCCACAACGTAAGCCGGAATATAATCTGCAAGCTTGGAATCTACGGCAACAATGGCGTCTCCAGGGCCGCCGCCGCCGTGCGATATAGACCAAGTTTTATGAAGATTATTGTGCAAAGCGTCCACGCCCATTTTCTTGAGGTTGACCCTAGACGCTATTGCGTTGTAATTTGCGCCGTCCATATAAACCAGACCGCCTTCCGCATGCACAAGGTCTGCAATGGTTTTAAAATTTGTTTCAAAAATACCGGAGGTATTGGGGTTGGTAACCATAATGCAAGCAACCCTGCCTTTGTATGTTTGCAAGGCTTCTTTGAGAGCATCTATGGAAAGTTGCCCCGTCGAATCTGCGGCAAGAGAAATTATTTTCTCAGGCTCATACCCCGCAACTGCGGCAGTCGCAAAATTTGTGCCGTGAGCGGAATTTGGCAGAAGCACAATGTCTCTGAGGGTTTTTGAATTGTCCCTCAAATATGCCTGAAACATTTTGATTGCGCAGAGTTCTCCTTGAGCCCCTGAAACAGGCTGGCACGCCACGGCGTCAAGCCCCGTCATAGATTTTACAAACTCTTGAATGTTCCAAAGTATTTCTAAAGAACCTTGTGCTAAGTCTTGCGATACTTGAGGATGCAGCAAAGTAAAGCCGTCTAAGCCTGCCAGATAGTCATTAATTCTGGGGTTATGCTTCATTGTGCAAGAACCCAGAGGGTAGCAGGCTTCATCGGGCGTGGCGTTTAAAGAACCAAGCTTGAGATAATAATCACTCAAATAGTCATAATCAAAATGCGGCAAATTTGGATCAGACTTGCGCAAGTAAGAATCTGGAATTTGCGGGAGCGTTGCTTCAATTTTTTTTGAAGAATCGGCATATTCCGCAAGAGCCTTAACAAGCAAGTCGGCGTCTGCAAAGGTCTGCAAATCTGTGAAAGAAATTTTCAAAAGTTTATCGGCAGACTCAAGCCTGCCTGAGACATCAATACCTGCGCAAACATCAAATTTCTCGAGAGATTTTGCGATAATTTTGCCTGCATTTTCCGGGCAGATAATTGTAAATTCATTAAAGAAGGGGGCGGTAAAAGCCAATTTGTAAGAACCCAATGCGAGTATCTTTTTAAGAGTTTCACGCGCCAGATTTGAAGCGTAAGCCAAAGCCTCACGCATGCCATTGTCCGACTTTGAAAGCAAAGCAGCCCCCGTGAGAGTTGCCATGAAAGCCTGATTTGAACATATATTTGAAGTCGCTTTCTGTCTTCTGATATGTTGTTCTCTGGTAGATAAAACCAGCAAGTATGCGTCTTTGCCCGAGGCGTCAAAACCCTTTCCCACAAAGCGTCCAGGGGCGTTGCGTATGGAGTTTTTATCCGTCTGAGAATATCTAACGGCAAAAATGCCAAGACCGGGGCCGCCAAAATTAGGCGTGCTACAAAGGTTCTGCGCATCGCCTACAATCATGTCTGCGCCGTTTGCGCCAAACTCAGAAGGCGGTTTAAGCCCGCCACTGCCGATGAGATACGCATCTATCACCGCAACTTTTTTTGCGCCGATTTTGTCCGCCAAATTGCAGATTAAATCCACATCTTCAATTAGCCCAAATGTATTTACCTGCGGGAAAAGAAATGCTGCAATGTCTTCTCGATTTTCATCCAGAATTGAGGATAATTTTTCAAAACATATAGTCCCGCTTGAAGGATTTATTGGCGCAAAAATGAGCTTCATCTTTGTACCCTCTGCGAGGGTTTTCACCACTTCAATATCGCAAGTAAAAAGGCTTTCAAAAACTATGACGGTGTTTTTTTGCGTCATCCTGCAAGCGGCGGCGGCGGCTTCAAAAAGCGCCGAAGCCCTATCATACAAAGAGCAATTCACAGCCTCAAAACCCGTCAGCATAGACATTGCGCACTGATATATCCAATGGGTTATAAGCGTGCCCTGACTGCGTTCCGGCTGATAGGGAGTGTATGCGGTAGAGAGATTCCTTATCTGCGAAACCCTATCAACAATAGGCTCAACCCGCCAGACGGAAAGCTCATCCCCCAAGAAGGATGTTTTTGCAATTTTATTTTTCTTTGAAATTTCTTCAACATGCTCAACCAGATTGTCCCGAGTCAAGCTGTCGCAGACCTGTGGGGTGGAATCAAATTTCAAATTTTCCGGAATATGTTTGAAAAGTTCGTCCAGATTTTTCATGCCCAAAAAATCAAGCATCTTATTTTCATCATCAGCATTTAATGGAATATAGTAAGGGGAATTTTCCCTCTGCATGGAATCTGACTTTGCGTCCAGAAAAATATCTTTTTTCATGGTCGATATTGAAAAGCAAAACTGATTACATCTCAACTCTTTTTTCAAAATAGAATGTTGTTTTTTGCTTGGAAATGTTAATATCTAAGCATGAAAAAAATATCCAAGGCAAAAATCATAAAAGATGAATTTGATAGATTGTATCCCAATCCGCAAGTGCCTTTAAACAGTAAAAACCATTTTACATTTTTAATTGCCGTATTGCTTTCGGCACAATGTACGGATAAAAGGGTAAACGAAGTTACGCCAAAGCTTTTCAAGCTGGCGGATTCTCCGCAAAAAATGATAAAACTCTCGGAGGAAAAAATCGGGGAGATAATTTTTCCATGTGGATTTTGGCGCACAAAATCTGCAAATATAAAAAAGCTTTCAAAAATTCTTGTGGAAAAGTACGACAGCAAAGTTCCACATACTTTCGAGGAGCTTGAGGCTCTGCCTGGCGTTGGGCATAAAACAGCCTCCGTTATGATGATACAGGTTTTTAATACGCCCGCCTTTCCTGTCGATACGCACATTCACAGACTTTCGACACGCTGGGGCATTTCTTCCGGAAAATCTGTTGAAGAAACCGAGAGAAAGCTCAAGGAAACGTTTGATGAGCCAGACTGGGCTAAACTACATTTACAGTTTATTTATTATGGGCGTGAATATTGCAAAGCTTCAACCTGCAAGACTCCTCAGACATACTGCCCACTTTGTAAAAAGCTACGCTAATATGGCACTAGGCTTACTGTGCCTACGGCACAGCATCAAAAACAAACAAAACCATTTTAATCATTAAAGAAAGTTTTGGAAGCACACTACACACTTTAATAAACCTCACTTACCCCATTAAAGTTCATGTTGGAATAAGACCCATCTCTTTAACGTTTTGGCAGGACGGTTTGGATGAAGAACAAGGCGCAAGGGTGTGAGGCGGTGGGAATGTACTTAATGTACATGACCAGTGCCGAAGCGCCCGCAGCAACGCAGTTATTCGCCAAACAAGTCTGCCAAAACTTGGCAGCACGGTTTGGATGAAGAGTGAGTATTGCGAAGTGAATATGGGTGAGAATAGTAGCAGCGCTACATTCTCAGTCATATTCACGAAGCAAACGGAACTATTCGCCAAACAAGTCTGCCAAAACTTCACGAGGTGAAAGCATCGCCAAGATCTCGGGTTTTAATGTTGTCCAAGATTAGGGCTATGGCTTCTTCGGTGTCTCTTACGCCTTCGAGGGATTTGCGCAGTCTTGAGCGTAGGGAGACTTTGTTTTCGGCGGCTTCTTTTTTGCCTATGACGAACATGTGCGGGACTTTTTCAAGTTCTGCACGGCGTATTTTTGCGCCGAGTTTTTCGGAAGAATCGTCCATGGTAATGCGCAAACCGAGATCTTTCAGACGTTTGTAAATTTTGTCTGCAAATTCTATAACCTCATCGCTAAGGGTGATGATGCGCAGTTGTTCAGGCGCAAGCCATGTTGGAAAGTTTCCGCCGAAGTGTTCTATGAGTACGCCTGTGAATCTTTCCAAAGAGCCGAAAGGCGCACGGTGTATCATAACCGGTCTGTGAGACTTGTTGTCTGCGCCTATATACGTTAAGTCAAAACGTTCCGGCAAATTGTAATCAACCTGAACCGTGCCAAGCTGCCACTCACGGCCAATTACGTCTTTAATAACAAAGTCTATCTTTGGACCGTAGAATGCGGCTTCACCGAGTTCTTCAGTGAATGGAACGCCCAAGCTCATTGCGGCTTTGCGTATTGCTTCTTCGCTCTTTTGCCAATTTTCATCGCTGCCTACATACTTGTCGCTATTAGGGTCTCTCAAAGAAATGCGGACTCTGTAATCTTTCATGCCAAGGGTTACAAAGACATTTTTGACCAAATCAAGACAACCCTGAATTTCAGCGTCGAGTTGCTCTGGAGTGCAGAAGATATGGGCGTCATCTTGGGTGAAGCCCCTCACACGAGTCATGCCGTTTAGCTCACCAGATTGCTCCCATCTGTAAACCTGCCCAAACTCAGCCAAGCGCACGGGCAAATCACGATACGAATGCGGATCACTCTTGAAAATCTGGACATGGAAAGGGCAATTCATGGGCTTAAGCAAGAAACCCTGAGCATCGCCATTTTCTATTTTTTCTTCAAAAGTTGAAACTGAAGCGTTGCAATTTATCATGTCTTGCAAGTCGTCTCTTTCAATGATTGGTACAAATTGAGATTCTTTATAATATGGGAAGTGCCCGCTTGTTTTAAATAGACCCAACTTGCCGATGTGCGGCGTAAAGACCTGCTCATAACCCTGCTGACGCAAGAGTTCCAAAATAAAATCCTGAAGTTGTTGACGCAATTTTGCGCCTTTGGGCTTCCAGAGAATCAGCCCCTGCCCCACCTTTTCATCTATGGCAAAAAGCCCCATGTCTTTACCGAGCTTGCGGTGGTCTCTGAGTTTTGCCTGCTCTTGCTGTTCCAGATATTTTGCAAGTTCTTCCTTGCTTTCAAAAGCCGTGCCGTAAATGCGCTGAAGCTGCTTGTTTTTTTCATCGCCCCTGTGATATGCGCCGGCAACGCTGAGTAGTTTAAAAGCTTTGATGCGTTTAGTGTAGTCAACATGAGGCCCTGCGCAAAGGTCCGTAAATTCACCATTCTTGTAGAAAGAAATGGGTGCGCCCTCAGGGATATCATTTAGTCTGCCAAGTTTGTATAAACCTTGACCGCTATTTTCTATGAGTTTTTTTGCTTCTTCACGGGTTGCCTCAAACTTTTCAAAACGCTGATTTTCAGAGATGATTTTTTTCATCTCTGCTTCTATTTTTTCCAAATCTTCTGCAGTAAATTTGTGGTCCACATCAAAGTCGTAATAAAAGCCGCTGTCGGTAGCCGGACCAATGTCCAACTTTGCATTGGGAAACAAACGCAACACCGCCTGCGCCAAAACGTGAGACGCACTGTGTCTTATCTTTAATAGTTCTTCTGTCATTTTCTATTTCTATTTTTAAACCGGAATTTTCTACGCCGATTATTAAATTTCTCAAGATATAAATTTGCCCGCCGCCGAATTTACTTTTGCGTAATACTCCAACCCAGATGCGGTTTTTTCGAGCAAATCGGCATTGAAGGCGATTTTTCCTGCCTCAAAAAGGGTTATTACGCAAGACCCGCCAAACCTGAATAGCCCCATGGGTTTGCCGGCTTCAACCACGCTATCCAAGCCGTCAAAGTTTACGATTGTGCCCACATTTGTTGCGCCTATTTGTATAACCGCCGCCAAAGAGCCGTTGTCCATTTCTATCAAATTTAGCACCCTTTCATTTTCCAAAAGATAATCAAGCCTTTCAGACAGCGCCAATGGACTCACAGAATAAAGCGCACCTTTTAAATTTTTACGTACCACAATACGCCCGCCAATAGGATAATGAAAGCGGTGATAATCAAGAGGGCTCAAGCGTGAAATCATCATTGCTCCACCCGCAAACCTTGCCGCCAGTTCTTTTGAATGTAAAAGTTTTTCCAGATTAAACTTCCTATTTTTTGCATAGAAGAAATTTTCTTGCGAAACATTTGCGTACGCCAAATGCCTTGCATCCGCCGGAAAAAGCACACAACCTGAAGCAATGGGGCGTGCAGATTCTTTAATCGCCCTAGTGAAAAATTCGTTAAATGTTTTAAAGTTTCCTGCGTCATCCAACATTTCATCGGTAGAAATTTTGTTTTCTGAAATAAAATTTAACGCCGCCGCCCTGCTGAATCTGCTGTCCGCCCAGATTCCGCAAAGTTTTGAAAATATCTTGCGCTTAAAAAGAGCCCACAAAACACACTTCCCAAAAGGGTTTGAGTATATGAATTTTATGATGCCGCCAGAGCACACTTTTTCCTCAACAACTTTGTCTTGCAGACTGTCGTAATATTCAAGCTTCATCTTAATAATCTTTCTTTCAGCGCCGTGCGCCGCACTAATGATTTTGAATTTTTAATTGCCATGCTCCAAGCGGCGGCATCCCCGACAATAAAGACTTTGCGCCGCCCTCTGGTGATTGCCGTATAAAGCAGATTCCTTTGCAACATCAAGAAATGCTGTTTAAGAAGCGGCAAGATTACAATAGGAAATTCACTCCCCTGAGACTTGTGCACGCTGATTGCATACGCAGTCTGCAAATCTGAAAATCCGCTTTTTTCTATCTCAACTTTTTTACCCTCAAAATCAACTTCTATAAAAGATGCTTCCGAAGAAATCTTTACGACTTTTCCCATGTCGCCGTTGTAAATATCGAGGTCATAATTGTTTCTTGTTTGTATCAATTTATCGCCCAAACGTATCTGAGAAAAACCTGAAGATATAGCCTGACTCTTGCCGTTCAGTGCATCTTGCAAAGCCTGATTTAATGCGGAAATACCCGCCGACCCCTTGTGCATGGGCGCTAAAACCTGCACGTCAAAAAACTTGTCCAAACCCTGATAATTTTTTGGCAAAATATTGTTCGCAAGCTCAACGCAAGCTTCAACACAGTCTTCAGGATTTAAAGCTTCGATAAAATTCACGTCGGCGTTAAAATCTATATTTGAAAGCGTGGTGGGTTTGAAGGTATCAAACTTGTCTATGCCGTTTAATATGTCGTAAGAAGTTGTTACAATTTGGCTGCGGCTTGCCTGCCTGAAAATTTCATTTAAAAACGCAACATGGCAAACTTTTGAATTTATGATGTCTTTGAGAACATTGCCCGCCCCAACGCTGGGCAACTGGTTAATATCGCCAACCAAAATAAGATGAGATGCGCTGGGGATTGCCGAAAATACTGCGGCGGCGAATCTGGTATCAAGCATTGAAGCCTCATCTATAATTATAAATTTTGAGGAAAGCGGATTTTCTTTGTCATGCAAAAACTTTCCTTTTGCGGAATCAAAACCCAAAAGCCTGTGCAAAGTTTTTGCCTCCAGACCGGTGCTTTGCGACATACGCTGTGCGGCTCTACCCGTGGGTGCGGCAAGCGTTGGAGTTATGTCTTTGGCTTTAAGTATGTCGCAAATTGATTTAAGAATCGTGGTCTTGCCCGTGCCGGGGCCGCCAGTTATGACGCTGACTTTGTTTTGCAAGCCCGACAAAATAGCTTGCGCCTGCGCCGACGCAAAATTGAAGCCCGCACGTTTGTGCGCCCAATCCAAAGCAATTTCAAACTTTATGGGCGGTAAAGCGCTGGGAGCGTCTGCAATTCTAAAGATACTCTCGGCTATTGATTTTTCAGCATTTTGAAGGCTGCGCAACTGAAGCACACCGTCTTTGGAAACAACAAGTTCACCCTGCTCAATCAAATCCACAATGGAATTTTGGCACTTTACGTAATCAACCTGCAACATCTCTGTAGCTTTTCTCTCAAGCTCTTGACGGGGTATGCAGGTGTGCCCTTCATCTTCATCCTCTGAAAGACAGTAGAGTATGCCGGCTTCTATCCTCTGCTTGGATTCGCTGGAAATGCCCGTGTTTAGGGCAATGGCGTCGGCAGTTTTAAAGCCCACGCCGGAAATTTCACGGGCAAGCCTGTAAGGCTCTTCCCGAACTATTCTTGAAGCGTCGTCAGAATATTTTTTTACAATCTTAAAACACAACTGAACCCCCACGCCGTAAGTGCGCAAGAACATGATGACTTCCCTCAAATTCTTTTGCTCATCCCAAGATTTTTTTATTGTGTGCACACGCTTTATGCCAATGCCCTTTACCTCACGCAGCCTTGCACTTTCAGTGTCGATAATTTTTAGGGTGTCCAAACCGAATTTATCCACTATCGCTTTTGCATAGGTTTTGCCAATGCCCTCAACCAAACCAGACCCCAAATATTGCGCAATGCCGTAAACGCTTGAGGGCAGTTTGCTCTGAAAAGATTTTACTTTTATCTGAGCGCCATACGTTGCGTGCCTAGCCCACTGCCCTTCTATTACTAGAGTTTCGCCGCACTGAACACCCGAAAGCACGCCCGTAATTGTGATTGGGAAATCCGCATCAAAATCTTTTTGAGTAATTTTAAGCTGAGCCACGCAAAACTGATTTTCCTCATTAAAAAATAATATTTTTTCAATGACGCCTTCAGTTTTAACATTGCCCGCATAAATCATAAAATTTTGTCCGCAAAAAAATCTTCACCCCAAATATCCTGCGCAAGACTTTTCATATCGGGATAAACTTTGTCAAGCTCAGGGCATTTGCCAAGAAGCTCATTTTGATTGTCTGCGCCCGTTGCCACAAGAGCAACTTGCATTCCTGAATTTAATGCGGTTTCAAGGTCATATCTGGAGTCTCCAATCATGATGCAATCTGTTGCATTTAAAGACAATTTGCCCAGCAATTCTTGCGTAAATTCAATATCGGGCTTACGTTTTGAGTCTAAAGACGTGCCCTGTATGCAGTCAAAAAATTGAGACATATTAAGGTGGTTTAATATTGCGCAAGAGGCTTCTTGCCCTTTGTTTGTGAGGCAAGCAACACGCAATCCTCTTGAATGCAAAGCAGACAAAACTTCGGGAGTAAAACTTAAAACTTTGAGACCATTAAATATATGCTTGGGGAAAAGTTTTACGTAAAGTTCTGCTGCTTCCCGAGAATGCTCTTTGCCTATCAGTCTTTCTATGGTGCGTATTATTGAGCCGCCGACGCTTTTCACGGTCTTCTGATAAGTTGGGATAGGCAGACGCAAAGTTTCAAAAGCTTCAACAATGCAAGAGTGTATGGCGGAATAGTTATCAACCAATGTGCCATCCAAATCAAAAACCACCGCTTTGATTTTATTTTTATTCATAGTTGGTTTATAAAATAAAAAAGTCCGGAAATTATGCCGGACTTAAAAATATCTCTAGCTGGATAAAATCTCAATAATCTTCAAAAGTGAACATGCCCCACAAGAATGTGGTGCGGTTACCGGATGGCACTTCCATACCTGTAGCATCATCAGTTCTGACGACAGTAGAAGCCGGTCTTGAGAGCTTGTAGGATGCCGGCTCTGAGGTATATAAGCCGAAAGCTGTTGTTTTTTGATGAGCTGTCGTATCATCAGCAACACAACCACCCAAGATTGATGCCAATGCCACTAAGATTGAGGTAAAAGCTATATTACGAAGTTTCATAGGTGTTGAATGTAGCATTCCTTTTCTAAAAATCAATTACTTTTTTAAGTTTTTTAAGACTGAGCACTTTATTCCAAAAAAATTCTACTTTACCTGTACAAAATCAAAGTGTCAAAAAAGCCTGTTTTTTTATAGTAAACTATAAAAGCGGTTTTAATATAACACTAGGCTGTCTGCGCCTTCGGCGCAGCATCAAAAATAAGACCAACTTTAATATTTAAAGAAAGTTTTGGAAGCATACCCCACACTTTAACGTTTTGGCAGCACGGTTTGGATGAAGAGTGAGTATTGCGAAGTGAAGATGGGTGGGAATAGTAGCAGCGCTACATTCCCAGTCAGATTCACGAAGCAAACGGAACTATTCGCCAAACAAGTCTGCCAAAACTTGGTAGTACGGTTTGGATGAAGGAACAAGGCGCAAGGGTGTGAGGCGGTGAGAATGTACTTACGTACATGACCAGTGCCGAAGCGCCCGCAGCAACGCAGTTATTCGCCAAACAAGTCTGCCAAAACTGGCGTGTCAAATTGCGCTTCAGGCGAGTATTAAAAAAAATCTGCGGTGAGAGTGTACTAAATGTACACGACCAGTGCAGATTTTTTTTAAACGGAGGATCAGGCGTGATTTCACACGCCAGATGCCAAAACTAGTAGCGGTAGTGTTCGGGTTTGTATGGCCCGTTTTCGTTGACGCCTATGTATGATGCTTGTTTTTTCGACAATTTTGTGAGGCGTGCGCCTATACGGTCGAGATGGAGTCTGGCGACTTCTTCGTCGAGGTATTTTGGCAGTATATAGACTTTCTTCTGATATTTGTCTTTATTTGCCCACAAATCCATCTGTGCTAAGACTTGGTTTGTGAAAGAGTTGCTCATCACGAAGGATGGGTGCCCAGTTGCACAGCCCAAGTTTACAAGCCTGCCGTCCGCCAAGAGGTATATGCTATTGCCTTTTGGGAAGGTGTATTTATCTACCTGAGGCTTGATATTTACGTGCTTAATTTTTGGGAATTTTTTGAGCAAATCTACCTGAATTTCATTGTCGAAATGGCCTATATTGCAGACTATTGCCTGATCCCTCATTTTTTTCATGTGGTCTATGGTAATGATGTCGCAGTTGCCAGTTGTGGTAACGTAAATATCGGCGATGCCCAAAGTGTCTTCAAGGCGCACGACTCTGAAGCCTTCCATAGAAGCCTGCAAAGCGCAAATAGGGTCAATTTCAGTAACCATTACGGTTGTACCCAAGCCTTTGAGCGCCTGAGCGCAGCCTTTGCCCACGTCTCCATAACCGCATACTACGGCTACTTTGCCTGCAAACATCACGTCTGTTGCACGCTTTATGCCGTCGCCAAGACTTTCACGACAACCGTAGAGGTTATCAAACTTGCTCTTTGTTACAGAGTCGTTGACATTGATTGCAGGTACGAGCAATTTGCCTGCTTCAAACATTTTATAAAGCCTGTGGACACCCGTTGTGGTTTCTTCAGAAACCCCTTTAAGGTCTGCAACCACTTTGTGCCAATGTTTTGGGTCTTGCTTATAGACTTTTTTGAGAAGATTTTTGATTATGGTTTCTTCTTCTGAGGCGGATTTTGAATTCACCCATTTGTCGCCATTTTCAAGCTCAAAACCTTTGTGGATGAGCAAAGTAGCATCTCCGCCGTCATCGACAATAAGCTGTGGGCCTTTGCCATTTGCCCAGGTGAGCGCTTTGTATGTGCAATCCCAGTATTCTTCAAGAGTTTCGCCCTTCCAAGCAAATACAGCCGTGCCGCTTTTTGCTATTGCTGCGGCTGCGTGGTCTTGAGTTGAAAAGATGTTGCAGCTACACCAGCGCACGTCTGCGCCCAAAGCCTTTAGAGTTTCTATTAGCGCCGCCGTTTGTATGGTCATGTGCAAAGAGCCCATGATGCGCACACCTTTTAGCGGTTTTTTTGCGCCGTATTTTTTGCGCAAGCTCATCAAACCCGGCATTTCAAACTCTGCAACGTTCAGCTCTTTACGGCCGAAATCTGCAAGAGAAATGTCTGCAACCTGATAATCTGTGAATGCTGTTTTAGAAGAAGTTTTTTTAGACATTATTTTACTCCGCAAGCTTTTTTAAGTTCTGCAACTTTGTTGGTTTGCTCCCAAGGTAAATCAGCTTTTGTGAAGTGTCCGTAATGGGTTGTCTTTCTGTAAATTGGACGCAGCAAATTAAGTTGCGAAACGATGTCTGCTGGTTTGAAGCTGAAAACTTTGGCGACAGCTTTTGACAAAACTTCATCGTCAACTTTGCCCGTGCCAAAAGAATCAACCGTAATGCTTGTGGGTTTTGGATGGCCGATAGCATACGCCACCTGAAGCTCACACTTGTCCGCCAAACCTGAAGCCACGATATTTTTAGCGACCCAACGGCACATATACGCCGCACTGCGGTCAACCTTACTTGGGTCTTTGCCTGAGAATGCGCCGCCGCCGTGGCGACCCGTGCCGCCGTATGTATCAACTATAATCTTGCGGCCAGTCAAGCCCGAGTCCCCCTGAGGACCGCCCACGCAGAATTTGCCTGTTGGGTTGATGAGGTATTCAGTTTTATCCGACAAATATTTTTTTGGAAGAACCTTCTTTGCCACTTTTTCAGTGATATAGCTTTCAATTTCAGAATGCTCAACATTTGCGGCATGCTGTGTGGAAACCACAACGCTGTCTATGCTTTTCAACACGCCGTTTTCATAAGAAACGGCAATCTGGCTTTTACAGTCCGGACGCAGCCATTTTGGGCCTTTGCCGCTCTTGCGCTGTTTGGCAAGCTCAGTAAGAATGCGGTGCGCAAACATAATTGCGGGCGGCATAAATTCAGGGGTTTCATTTGTGGCATAGCCAAACATGATGCCTTGGTCGCCGGCGCCCTGCTCAGAAGTTCTCTTGCCTTTTGCCTTTGCGGCGTTCACGCCCTGTGCGATGTCCGGAGACTGCGCCGTAATCAAATTGTTGATAAAGACTTTATCCGCATGAAAAATGTCATCATCATTAGTGTATCCGATTTCACGGATTGCATCACGCACGACTTTTTCATAGTCAAACTTTGCCTTTGTTGTGATTTCTCCTGCGACAACTACGCAGTTGCTCTTAACCAGAGTTTCACAGGCAACACGGCTAAATTTGTCCTGCGCTAAGCATGCGTCAAGAACGCTGTCAGAGATATAATCTGCAACTTTATCAGGATGACCTTCGCCGACAGATTCGGATGAGAATGTGTACTTTTTTATCATAATGGGGATCGAATTTACTAATTATTAAACACTGTTCAATACAAAACTAAGACTTTTGTTGAGAACGCAAATGAGGGGCAAGCGCATCTTCAAGCTCAAGCCCCGCACACTCTTTAATTGCGTTAAAAATTTTTATCATAATAAAAATCATGACTACCGTTGTGGGCAAGACAATCACCGGCCAAGAGAGCATTGTCATAAAGCCCACTTCGCTGTTGAATTCATCAGTCCCAGCCGGACTCTTAAAAATGCAGTAAGCCAAAATAAAATTTAAAACCGCACTTATTAAAAATGTGAAAGCAATAAGATATGTTGCCTTGCGCAAGCGCAAATCAAAATCGTCTTTGCTGTTACGCTCAATAAGCGCCTGATTCACCCGCTCCAAATCTACAACATTTTCATTCATGACCACAAGATTCACAAAAGGTTTTTTTGTCTTGGCGGTAAAAAGCACAATCAAACCAAGAACCAAAGGCACTGCGGTTTCTTTGACAATCATCCATTCTTTGGAAAGTTCAAAGAGCCCTATGCCGCCGGTGAGCACCACGCTTATCACGCCTATTATAGAAAATGCGTTCCATTTTTTGCGGCTGACAAAATCATATACGCCGTAAAGCAGTGGAAAAATCAGGGCAATCAAAAAGACCCATGTCGTAACGCTTTTGTTGCTTTCTTCAACGAGTTTCGCCCAAAGCAAAATATCTTTGCCGTAAAGCAATATTACTGTTGGGGCGGCAATATTAAACCCCAGATTCAACATTGTGTTTTCCGCTTTTGGTGCGGGAGTTTTAGTTTCAGACATAAATTAACGCAATGACGCTTCCTTGATTGTTTGAGAGAAAAAACTTTCCCCGCTTGATTTGCAGATTGTAAGCGTGATAGACCTGTCGTTCTCAGCGCCGTCTATCTTTATTTTTGCATATCCCCTGTCAAACAAACTGCTGGAAGGCACTTTAAAATAATTGAGCTCAGAAGATTTTTTTTCAGGTCTGGCGGTTGTAGGGCCTACGCCAATTTCATACAAATCATAACCGCCGCTACGTATGCACTTTGTGATGTCAAAATAAGGCTTTGCGGCAGAAACCATCACAAGCCCAGAGATTTTTTTGCTTGTCAAAAACTCAATAAGATTTGCTTTTTCTTCCTTGGCGGAGCTCAAATTATCAGCGCCTTCAACGGGATTGCAAATAGAGGTGTTCATCACAACAATCTTAAATTTTGCCTTTGAATTTATGAGGGAATATTTTAGCCACTCAAACTGGGCTTTGCCTATAAATTCTTTTTTATGCGTCAAATCCGCAATGTTTTTGCGGAAAGAAATGTCATCCAAAATAAAAAATTCGGCATCGTAGATTTTGAAAGAGGTATTCAAAGCGTCCAGATTTTTGCCGCCGCAACTTGGGTTTGCCCAGTTTGCCTTAAAAGCATCGATAGCATATTGCGCAAAGACATAATTTGAATCCGCCCCATGCGGCATGAACATATTTTGAGACGGCACGCCTATATTTGCAACAGATGTCAAAAGCGTTTTAAGAGGTTTTTGCGCCCTGACAAATTTATACTCTTTAAACATCGCCCATCTTGATTCAAAATCCGCATTTTTGAGAACGCCTGCGCCAGAAGCCCATATTACCGCCTTTGGAGACTGTTTTGCAACTATGTCAAAAACTTCAAAACCAGCACCCTCAACCTTGAATGGCGGGTCAAAAACTTCTTCATTAAAGTAGCAAGCGCCCATTATCGCCACTTCAAAATCCGCAGGCGGTTTGCGCTCAAGATAGTCTTCAAGGGTTGTAAAAACCCCTTCCGAAAGCCCGCCTGAAGCCTCAACTTTGTAGGCGTAATTCGTATTTGGCAAGAGCCCGCCTATCTCCACAACCGCCGTTGAATCTTTGTCCAAGAGAACCGTATCTTTAAAAACTTCCCCACTTTGGTTGCTGCAAATTATGGTTGCAGACTTGCCCTCGCCAGACACCCACACTTTTGCGCTGCGCATGCTGCAATAGCCAACCATGCTCAAAGTTTCGGCAATGGCGCAGGCGCTAAACGCAGATAAAATCAAGGCACTTAAAAAAAACTTTTTTAAAACTCTTTTCATAATTGGTGTTAAAATTTTCTATTGTTTTCTATGCACATGTGGCGCAAATCCAAGACGGCGTCCCTCATGCGCTCTATAAGAATTTTTGCGGCAACAGAATCGCAATCAGAAATTGAATCAAGCCTTGCAAGCAGCGCATTAAGAGCCGTAGATGACATTTTATACTGGCAGGTTTCAAGTTCGGTCTCGCAAAGGTCTATGGCATTTGCGGCAAAAGTCATGCAGGTTAAAGCCTCATTCAGACTGCGTGAGAGCTCCCAAAGGTCTTTCTGCGGGATTGTAATTTCATCTAAAAGCCTTGCCATGTTTGAGTCTATATATTTGAATATAGCTTTGGAAACCACATATAGCGGCAGGTTTAAAAATGTCCAAGGCTCGTTAAAATACTCAAGGTCTTCCAGTTCTTCGATGTCGGTAAAATCTTCCTTGCATTCGGGGTTTGTATCCAAATTTGCGCCCGCCATGAGGCAGATTTCTTCAAGCGTCTTGCCCGTGGGTCTGTTCAAAGCATAAATTGAGGCAAAGCGTGCCACTTGGGCGTTGCATCTGCGCAAATAATCCACCCATTCCGCATAAGATAGGTGTTTTGCGTCAAAGCCGTCCTGAAAAAAGTCGTCTGAATCTTCTGAATTAAATTCGTTCATTTTTAAGAGTTTCAATATCTACATTATCGCAACGCATGACAAGACTTTTTAGCATAGCTTCTTGACTTTATGCCCAAGAAGTCAACAATTACCCACCATGCGAGTTTTATTAAAAATTGTATTTTTGTTTTCGCTCATTCCTTCGTTTTTTGCCTTCGCAGATGTGAGCGTGTACTCACCCCGTGAGAATCTTTCCGTCAAAATTGACACCCAAGACAACCTAAAGTTCTCAGTCTATCTTGGCACACAGACAGTATCGGAAAATGTCGAGATTTCTTTAAACACAAGCAAAGGCAATTTCGGCGTAAATTCTGAATTTAAAAGTTTGAGCCAAAAAAAGGTTTCGGAAGTCTTGAAGCCAGTATGGGGTATCAATTCTGAAATTCAGGATTTTTATAATGAAGCAACCCTAAGCTTTGAAGGTTTTGATTTAATTTTCAGGTTGTATGACGACGCCGTAGCCTACCGTTTTAAACCAAAATTTGAAGGCAACATAAAAATATTTTCTGAAAATATGCGTATTAGGTTTTCCGAAAAAACGCCTGTTTTGGCGCATACCGTCAGCCGCCTCAACACCTCTTTTGAAAATGTCTATACCAGTACGACTTTTGACGAACTCAAAAACTTTAAATATTTTTCAATGCCATTTATTGCGGAAATGCCTTTTGCGAAACTTTTCATAACAGACGCCGACGTTCACGCCTACCCCATGCTGAATTTGCAATACTCAAAAGAGACAAGCTCTTTAAATGCGGTCTTTGCGCCCTATCCAAAAACTTTCGAAAACAAGCACGTCTTTATATCCGTCAAAGAGGCGGAAGATTTTATATCTTTGCGCCCCGCTTCAGAGCCTACGCCTTGGCGTGTCTTTGTAGTGGTAAAAAATGACAAAGAGCTGCTGAATCAGAGCATAGTTTACAAACTTTCCAGACCCTCAAAAGTTGCCGACACCTCTTGGATTAAAACCGGAACCTGCGCATGGGAATGGATGGTAAACGAGAATCTGGAAGGCGTTGATTTTGAGACAGGGCTCAATTATGAAACCTACAAATATTTTATAGATTTTGCCGCAGAAAACAAAATCCCCTTCATGCTTTTTGACGCCGGTTGGATAGCGGATTATGACGACATCTTAAATCAAAAGCCAACCTTCGACATAGAAGCCTTGGTAAAGTACGCCAACGGCAAAAACGTGAAGTCTGTGCTTTGGTATTTGGCGCGTCCTTTTAATGACGAAAATAAAGCCAAAGCAGCTTTTGAAAAAATTTCAAAATGGGGTGTCGCCGGTGTAAAGATAGACTTTACAGACAGAGACGACCAAATTGCCGTAGAATTTTTTGAGAACACCGCCAAGCTTGCCGCAGAATATAAATTGCTTGTCGATTTTCATGGCTGCCCCAAGCCTGCTGGGCTGTACCGCACATACCCCAACGTCATAAATTTTGAGGGCGCAAGAGGCAATGAGTACAACAAGTTTGAAAAAAACATGACCCCAGACCACAATATAAATCTTATCTTCACCAGATTTGTCTGCGGGCCTTTCGACTATACCCCAGGTCTTTTGCGCCACAGCGCATACTCTAAAGATTTATCTAAAGAGCAGGCAATTTCTCACAATAGACCAATGGCAAGGGGCACGATGGCGCACCAAATGGCGATGTATGTAATGTATCACTCGCCCTTGCAAATGATTTCAGATTCCCCCACTGAATACGCAAAGCATCCTGCGCTCACAAAACTGATTTCCGCCTGCCCCACAACTTGGGACGAAACTTTGCCCCTAGACGCCGCCTTGGGCAAGTACGCCCTGATTGCCCGTCGCAGCAAAACAACTTGGTTTGTGGCAGGCATGGCAGATTGGGATGGAAAAGAAATTGAACTGCCCCTAAATTTTTTAGGAGACGGCGCATATAAAGTCACAATTTTAAAAGATACTATAAATTCAAATAAACTTGCGGACGATTATAAAATGGAAGACAAAGATTTTACAAAGTCCGATACTCTCAAAATCAAGATGTCAAAAGGCGGGGGCATACTCGCCAAGTTTGAAAAAAAGAATTAATTACAAGTGGAAAATCAGGAAGCAAAAATACTGGGGGTAATACCCTCGCCTTACGGCTATGCGCTTTTTTTGGAATGCGCAGAAAAGACTTTTGTAATCTATATGGACAAGTGTTGCGGCTCTGCCTTAGAACGTTCCATAAAAAATGAAAAGTCTGACCGCCCCTACACGCATGAGCTTATGGCATTTATGTTAGACGGTCTTGATTGCGTCGTAAAAGATGTTCTAATTTACCACACTCATGATGGCACTTTTTACGCCAAACTAACCTTGCAAATGCAAAATGAACTGGGTTCAAAAATTCTGCGTTTAGATTGCAGACCCAGCGACTCTATAAGCCTTGCCGCCAGAACCAAAGCGCCCATATTTGTTTCAAAAAAAGTTTTGGACAGCGTTGAAGATGTCTCCAAGGTTTGGGATAAATTTAAAGACCAGCTCTGATTTATGCCCAAAATCCCAATTTTTGATAAGAAATTTGCGCCCACATTTCTTGCCCCAATGCAAGATGTTACCGATATAAATTTCATGCGCCTTGTTTCGGAAGCGGGTGCGCCGGACGTCTTTGTTACAGAGTATTTGCGCGTGCACAACAACTCCAGATTGGAAAAAAACATTCTGGATTCTGTTTTAGATACGCAGCTTATGCGCCCCGTGATACTTCAACTCATCGGTGAGGAACTTGAGCATATAGGCAGAATCATAGATGAAATTAAAAAACATGATTCAATAAAATATCTTGATTTGAATCTGGGTTGCCCCGCCCCAAAAGTTTATAGAAAAAACGTGGGCGGCGCACTTTTAAAAGATAGAAAAAAAATTTCCGAAATTGTCTCTTTCATGCGGAAAAATTGGGACGGGGTTTTAAGCGTTAAAATGCGTCTGGGTTTTGATAGCGCAAAAGATTTTCCAGACTTAATTCAGACCGTACAAGATTCCGGCGCAGATTTCATCAGCCTGCACGCACGTACCGTAAAACAGCTTTACATGGGCCAAGCAGACCATTCTTACACAAAAAAAGCCGTTGATATTTTAAGCGTGCCGCTTGTCGCAAATGGAGACATAACAAGCTTTAAAGTGGCAAAAAAAATCCTGCATGAAACAGGTTGCGCAGGGCTGATGATAGGCCGCAGCGTAATGCGCAACCCGTGGATTTTCAGGCAAATCAAAGAATCTTTGGCGGACAATTTGCCTGACGAAAAAGTTTTTAGACCCACCCTTGCAGACGCCAGAATCTACATAGATAAAATACACGCAAATAATCTTTTGTATTCGCCCAAAGTAAAAAATATTGTGGGCAGGCTT
Organism: Opitutales bacterium; assembly: GCA_031553045.1. Taxonomy (GTDB): domain Bacteria; phylum Verrucomicrobiota; class Verrucomicrobiia; order Opitutales; family Intestinicryptomonadaceae; genus CALXQW01. The sequence goes on from JAVBLZ010000001.1 coordinate 211,433, forward strand.
AAAAAATTTATAAACTTTATAGCAACCAGTGTAGATGAAGACGGCGTTTTTCTGCGTGAAATGCGCCATGCAATAGGTCTTGATGAGCTTCTTAAAATCTGCGACAAACATCTGCTTGAAAACGGCGCAGATAAAAAACTTCTCTCCGACGACCCTTTTGAGGGGCTAAGCGCAAGACCAAACCATGAGTGATTTGAGCATAGAAAGAAAAATTGAAATTCTCTCAGAACGCATAAGCGTTGAGCGTAAATCAAAATTTTTACACGCTCTCAACAACCGCACACGCCGCCTGACGGTGGTTTTGGAAGACATCTTCCAACCTCACAATATATCGGCGGTAATGCGCAGTTGCGATGCTTTCGGCATTCAAGATGTCCACATTCTAGAAAGCAGATATATTTCTGAAATGAGCCCGCAGGTAGATTTGGGCGTCTCAAAATGGTTGGATGTTTACAAGTATAGGACGCCTGAAGCCAGAGGAGAAAAGCGCGGCTTGAAAAAAATGAACGAGCTTTCAGAAACTGGCGTGAAAAATGTGCAAGACACCCTTAATAATTTAAAATCTAAAGGTTACGTTTTAGCCGCAGCAACCCTGCAAGAAAGCGCAATGTCATTGGATGACATACCTCTGGATAAACCTCTTGCAATTATGATAGGCACGGAACTTACGGGTTTAAGCCAAACTGCGCAAAATCTTTCAGACGTACAATTTTCCTTCCCGATGCTGGGCTTTGCGCAAAGCTTTAATTTGTCGGTATTTACCGCAATATGTTTAACATCCCTTACAAAACGTTTGAGGCAAAACGACATTTGGAAACTCTCTGAAATTGAAAAAAAAGAGCTTCTCTTAAACTGGCTCAGCAAAAGTGTGAGTTGCGCCGATGAAATTCTTAAACTTGAAATTTAAGATGTACTCGCTAGCATTACCACAGCTTTTGTTATGAAAAAATACTCACTTATAGTTGGAATGTTGTCTTTTGCCGCCTTTCTTTGCGCCCAAGAAAAGCCCAAATTTGATGAAGCAAGCGCCTTATCTTTTTTTGAAAATTACAATCAAGATTCAAAGGAAGGTCTATACAAACTTTCGCTTGAAGAATATGATTCAAACAAACTGAAAAGTGCCGTAATAAATTTGTTTTATGCGCAAATTTTAGACTTGCTTGAACAACACTCAAAAGATTCCCCTAAAGAATTTAAAGCTGCATTGCTTTTAAAACCTGAAAATTTGGAAGAATTTTTGACGCTCTTGCAAGCTCAAGATAAGCTTCCAAAAGTTTTTTCCATACTTGAAGCTTGCTGGCAAACAGACCCTCAGGCTTTCAAATCCTACACAAATTTGGCAATGGCAATAGCCATTGTCTTTGACGATGAACCGCCCTCAAGCTGGCCTCACAGGCAAGTTTCAGAGGAACTTCTGCCGCGAAAACTTAAAGACCCTACTGAGGCTTTTAAGATGTGGATTGAATTTAGAAAAAAGGGCCGCCTGCTTTTTGCACCAGAAAAACTTTCAATAGAGGAGTTGAAATTTGTGGTAAGTTCAATATCTTCCGACGAAGATAAAGTGTGGGCGCAACAAAGCGTGGCTGTGAGTTTGTCAAACTTCCCCAAGACCTACTCATCCGTCTCCTACGACCACGCAAGGCTGGACAACAAACAATATGATTGGATATGGGCTAATTACCGCCTTAAAACCATAAAAGAAAAAGGCGGAATTTGTGTTGATCAGGCTTATTTTGCATCTGAAGTTGCAAAAGCCAAAGGCGTGCCGGCTTTCATTTTAAGCGGGGCGGGCACGGATGCGTCTCATGCATGGTGCGCATATATGCTGCGCAGTGGGTCGTGGAATTTTGAGGTTGGCAGATATGAAGAAGCGCGCTTCGTAACCGGAGAAACATTAGACCCTCAAACATGGATGAAAATTTCCGACGGCATTTTGGAAGGCATGAGAGAAAATTTTAGAAGCTCGCAAAAGTATAAGGACAATATTTACCACACGCATTTTGCAAAATATTTCATAAACCAAGGAGATTTTGCAAAGGCGCAAAGCTCAATAGAAAAAGCAAACAAATCAGACCCCAGAAACGACGAGGCGTGGCGGCTTTTAATTTACTGCCTTGAATCTCAAAAGAAAAATGATGATGAAATAAACGCCGCCTATCTTTCAGCAATGAAGGTCTTTGCGAATTATCCCGACATTGATTCTTATTACAGACTAAAAATGATTGAGAGATATTCCAATGAGAATAAAAAAACCGACGCAAAAAAAGTGTCGTCTCTCATAATTGCCAGATGCAAATCTAAAAGGCCTGATATCTCAATGAAGTTTGCAAGAATAGAAATTTCTCTGGACATAAAAAACGGAACTAATGCCGAAATTTATTCTTCATACAGAAGCATGCTAAACACCTTTCTCAAAGAGGGCAATATGGCGTTTAGATATTTAACCATACCTGTCTTGGAAGAGCTTGTGGCGGCAGACAAATTTGATGCCGCAAAAGAAATTATGAAAATTACTTGGAAAGCCTTAAAGCCCGCCAAAGATTCAATAGTTTATCAGTACCTCTCAAATGCCGATAGTTGGCTTGAAAGAGTGTCGGCAAAGTAGTTTCTAAAACCTTTTTTCATACCTGCCGTCAGGACGCCTTGAGATAAGTTTTTTGAGCTCAAGCATTGTAAGAGACGCCATAACCGCACCTATCTTTAGCCCCGTAAGATGAGCCAAATCTGCGCTGTTGAGGGCTTCGCCATTTTGCAAAAATTTGTATGCAAGCTTTTCGTCGGCGGGCAATGTGTCTGCAAGATTTGCAGAGCCCTCCTCTGACGATTTTTTGTCGCAAGAGGTGTTAAAATCAAAATTTAATTGCCCTGAAAATTTTAAAGTTTCAAGCACGTCTTCAACGCTTGTAATGAGGGTTGCGCCGTCTCTAATCAAATCATGACAACCCTTGCTGGAAGGCTGGTCTATGCGCCCCGGAACTGCAAAAACTTCCTTGCCATATTCTGCTGCAAGCCTAGCGGTTATCATACTGCCGCCCTTAGAGTCCGACTCTACAACAATAGTAGCCAAACTCAAACCTGCAATGATTCTGTTTCTGATTGGAAACGTCTGCTTGTCTGCACGCATACCAAGCGGGAATTCCGAAATCGCCAAACCTTTGTCCAAAATCTTTTTATATATGTCTATATTTTCCGGCGGATACACAATATCCACACCGCAACCGAAGACGGCGGTAGTCATACCGCCGCAGTCCAATGCGCCTTGATGTGCGGCAGAGTCAATCCCCCTTGCCATTCCGCTAATAACATTAAAGCCCGATGCCGCAAAAGCCTCGCCAAACTTTCTGGCAACGCTCTGCCCATAAATACTGCATTTGCGGCTGCCTATTATAGAAATTGCCGGTTTTGAAAAATCCAATTTTCCAAGAGAATATAAACCCAAAGGTTTGTCTGGAATATTTTTTAGCATAGCCGGATACTCAGCATCTTCACAGCAAATATAAGAGCCGCCCCTTGCCTCCAAATTTTGGCAGATTTTCTCAATATCCACAGCATCTCTGGCGTCAACAATGCCTTGGGCGATTTTGTCTCCAATTCTGTCAACCTGCATCAAAGCGCTTTTTGATGCCTTCAACACTTCTTCGGGAGAGCCAAAAAAATCCACCAATCGCAGACCCGTTATAGCCCCCACTTCAGGCAGCAGCGATAAAAACATATACGACTTTGCCTTTGAACTAACCACAAAGAGCCTCCCTCAAAAATTCGTCGGCGATTTCTTTTGTGGATACGGCGGTAACGCCGCATTTTTTTGCCGCCGCTTCCGCCGCCAAGCCCAACCAATAAGACGCCAAACACGCCGAATCAAAAGCGCTTAAAGACAAATCTTTGCGTGCAAACAATCCGCCAGCAAGCCCGGCTAAAATATCCCCGCTTCCACCCCGTGAAAGTATTGCGCTTCCGCTGGTAATTCTGGCAATTCTCTCGCCGTCTGAAACGTTTGAAATATGCCCTTTAAGCAAGGTTGCAACCTGCTTTGAAATTTTGAGCAAATGTGCGTCGTCAGCTTTAGAAGCAAGACGCAAAAATTCACCAGCATGAGGAGTTATTAGCGCATTTTTTCTGCCTGAAATTTTTTCAAAAATGTTTGGAGAAATTGCGTCCGCATCCAAAACAAGATTTGCTTTTGAGTTTGATAAAACTTCCGCAATAAGCGCATTTGCCTCAGCAGATTTTGTCATGCCCGACCCCGCAAGCACACAAGTTTCAGCGCCCATAAACTTTTTATACACGCCAAATGTTTCCAAAGACAAAGCCCCAAATTCGTCTTCAGGGCAGGGTATCCATATTGCCGAAGGCTCAGCCGCAGCAAAACTTGGCGTCAAACTTTCCGGCGCAAAGACGCTCACCAAACCCACGCCCGTTTTAAGCGCAGCCTTAACATTCAGCAAAAGTGCGCCGGAATAAATTTTTGAACCGCCAAAAATAAACAAGTGCCCGTAACTGCGCTTGTCTGAAATTGGGTTACGCAGGGCGTTTAAAAAATCTAAAGCAGAATTTTTCATCACAAACTCATTTTTATCGCAAAATGAATTTGCCTCAAAAAAACCCAAATCCAAATAGCGCACCAAGCCGACGCACTCAGCATTTTGCGGCTCAAACAGAGCTTTTTTGGCGGCACCGGTAGCGTATGTAACATCGGCAATAAATGCGTTTTCTTCAGGAACTATGCCACTAGCAATGCCGCTAGGAACATCTATTGAAATTTTTACTTTTGCCGAGAGCGCATTTGCCCCAAGCAAAATTTCAGAATAGTTTTTACGAAACGGCGGCACAAAATTAAAACCCAACAAACCGTCTATTATTACGTCAAAATTTACGGCGGAAAACTTTTTTAGGTCTGAATTTATATGCAAATTTTTATCCAAATTTTGCAATGCAATTAAAGCCCTGCGCGTAAGCGGTTTCAGACTTTTTTCATTGGCGATGCACAGATATATTTGCGCATCTAAAAAAACTTTTTGTTTGAGATACGCAAGCATCACAAGTGCGTCCGCACCGTTATGCCCTGAGCCTATAACGCCAAGCAAGTTCGGCTTTGAAACTTTTTTTAATATGTGAGAAAACTCCTGAGCAAAGTTTTTTGCGCAAGCTTCACCCGCCGAAACAATCGCAGAATATGTCAAACCCTCATCGCCCTTAAAAAGCTTTTCTTCAAGAGTGGAAGTTTCAGACGCAGTTAAAACTGGATGCAAAAAATTCATCTTACAACCACCGCCATTGCCTGCGCATATTCCTTAATATGCGTAATGCTGATTAAAATATTTTTGCCGCCTATGGAATTTAGGTACTCTTGCGCATCAGAATCTAAAACAACATGCGGACAACCCAAAGAATCATTCCTCACAGATATGCCGCTTAAAGAAACTTTGCCGGATATGCCGCAACCCAGAGCCTTTGCAACCGCCTCTTTGACGGCAAACCTTGCCGCATAGTGCATTGCCGATGACGCCGATTTTGAGCAATAAGCAATTTCTTCATCAGTATAGGTACGCTCTAAAAATGCCTCGCCGTGGCGCTCAAGCATAGAGGCTATGCGGGAAACTTCAACAAGGTCTATGCCTATGCCGATTACGTTTGATGTACCTTTAAATACGTCCGACATTATACTTTAAGAAGGTTTTTCATTTCCGCAACCGCCGCTTCAATGCCTATAAATAGCGCCCTAGAAATTATTGTATGGCCTATGTTAAACTCATTAAAGGGCGCTAAAGACACCAAATCAAAAACATTTTCATAGTTTATACCGTGCCCCGCATTTACCTTTAAACCCATGCGCAAAGCGGTTTCGGCGGCTTCACGCAGTTTAAAAAGCTCCATCTTTTTTTTCATCTTCAAGCTCCATACATTTGCAAATGAGCCCGTATGCAGCTCTATCATCTGAGCGCCGACTTCCGCAGCGAGTTTGACTTGCTCTAAATCGGGGTCGATAAACAGCGACGTTTCTATATTTTTTTGAGAAAACTTTTCTATCGCCTGCGCTATGGATTTTTTATTTGAAGCAATATTTAAACCGCCTTCCGTAGTAACTTCAGCCCTGTTTTCAGGCACGATACAGACATAGTCAGGACGAATTTTTAACGCAATGGCAATCATTTCTTCGGTGCACGCCATCTCAAGATTAAATGCGGCGTCCACATTTTTGCGGATGTTGAAAATGTCCGAATCTATGATGTGCCGCCTGTCTTCACGCAGATGCGCTGTTATGGAATCAGCCCCGCCACGCACTGCCAAAAGCGCAATATCGACAGGATCAGGCTCAACAATTATTTTTGAATTAAGAGTTGCATCTTTGTAGCGAGCCTGTCTGAGCGTCGCACTGTGATCAATATTTACACCAAGCTTTATCATAGTTATTGAAATTTTTTCCAGAGTGATGGCATGAACAAAGCCAGAATTGCATAAAATTCAAGACGCCCCATTATCATCAAAAGAGAAAGTATGAGCTTTGAAGGCTGCGCCAAAAAACCGTAAGAACTTGCAGGCCCAACCTCTGCCAAACCGGGCCCTATATTGGATATGCAAGTTACAACCGCCGACAAACAGCCCGCAAAACTTACATTCCGCTCTATCAGAGAAATTGAGAGCACGCCGAATATTGTTGTGAACATATAAAGCATTATAAAACTCATCGCCGACGCCATCAAGAGCACGTCTAGAGGCTGACCGTTTAAGCGCATTATCCGCACAACATGGGTTCTGAAAGATTTTTCTATGCCCACCAAACTCATCTTAAACGCCACGACAACCCTGATAACTTTTAAGCCGCCACTGGTTGAACCTGAACAGCCGCCTATGAACATGAGGCAAAATAAAATTACGTGGGCAAGAGGAACCCAAAGGCAATAGTCCGCCGTCATAAAGCCCGTGGATGTCATAATTGAGACCACCTGAAATGCACTTGTCCTAATTGCGTAATTGACGTTTGAAAAACTCAGCGCATCAGCATTTATCAACACTGAGGCAATAGACAAAGTTGAAAAGCAAAGTATGCCAACATACCAACGCAGCTCTGTATTGCGCAAGACCGCCCTAAATTTGCCCATTACAAACATCAGAATAACGGAAAAATTTATCCCGCCTATGAACATGAAAAGCGTTACAGTCCACTCTATAAGCGGAGAGTTGTAATGAGCAATGCTATTGCTATAAACGCTGAAGCCTCCCGTTGAAACTGTCGCAAACATGTGGCAAAGCGCATCGTAATAATCCATGCCGACAAGCTTAAAGGCGACAAAACAGATCGCAGAAATTGCAAGATATAAATAAATTATGCGCAACACGCCAACTTGTATGCGAGAACTGTCGGTCTCAGAAGGGTTTGTGCCCATTTCATGAGTGTAAATTATTTTACCGCCCGCACCCAAAAAAGAAAGTATCGCAACGAAGAAAATAACAACGCCCATGCCGCCTATCCATTGGGTAAAACAACGCCAGAAAAGCAGGCTTTTGGGAATTACATTTAAGTCTGAAAAAACGCTTGCGCCCGTAGTTGTAAGGCCGCTTGAAGACTCAAAAAAAGCGTCGGCAAATGAGCAGTCTAAAATCAACAAATAAGGCATAGCCCCCAATAAAGCCGAGGCTAGCCAGCCCAAACCAACAACACAAAGCGCCTCTTTTTTGTAAAGCTTTTTTGAAGCATCCCTATTTGGATAATAAAAACAAGCCGCAAAAAACATGGCAATAGCCATGCAGGTAATCCAAGCGGGCAAAGCCTCAGCCTCAAAAACCTTTGCGCCATACCACAAACACACGCAAAAACACGCAGCAAAAGCCCCCGCCATAATTGCGAATATCAGTGAAAGCAGTTTGAATATCAGAGGGTAGTTCATCTTTGCTGGCGCAAAATTTCAACGACGGTTTCAATGTCTGAACGGTTTAAAATCATAATCAATTTATTGTGAACGTTGATTATATCATTGGCGCCAGGCACTTTTGCGACGCCGTGATTGTCCATAAGCGCAGCAACTATCGTGCCCCGTGGGAAGGACGCCTCCCTCACAGATTTGCCCGCAACAGAAGAATTTTCAGGCACATTGACCTCTAGATACACAATGTTGCTGTCTTCAATAGAACCCACCACCGTGTACATTTTGTCGGAAACAACCTTCAGGATTTCATTTGCCGTTGCCTTTCTGGGAGAAACCGCAACGTGAATATTCAGATATCCGCTTATGCTGCGCAAGAGATGTTCATAGTCTGGCTTGTTTATGACAATCTGAACATTTTTCACGCCCAGCTTTTTAACCTGAAGACTGGTCATGATATTTTCTTCGTCATTTTTTGTACAGGCGATAAAATAATCGGCGTCGGCGATTTGTTCTTCTTCAATCAGCCTGAGAGAAGTTGCGCTGCCGTGTATCACGGTAACAGAAGGAAACGCCTCAGCAAGTTCTTTGCAGCGCCGCAAATTTTCCTCCACAATGCGCACCTTGAAACGCTGGTTTGTAAGCCTGCGCACAAGACATATTGCAGTTTCAGTTGCTCCATAAATAACAACCCTGACGGTTGACGCATAAGCGGTGTTTGTAAAAATCGCCTTCTTTTCAAAAATCTTTTCCGGAGAGCTTATGACCGTCAGCCTGTCGCCGACTTCCAGCACGGTATCGGCAGTGGTAAGTATATGCTCTTTGCCTTTTTGTATGTAACCTATCCTTATATCTGAAGGCAAAAGCAAATCTTTGAGCTTTTTGCCCACAACTTTTGCGCCGGAAATAATTTCTATCTGTTGTACTTCAACCTGCCCTCTGGCAAAATTTTCAAGGGTTACCCTTTCAGGGTTACGTATGCTCTTGGCGATTTCTACAGAAGTAAGCGCCTCAGGATTCAAGAGCGTATTTATGCCAAAATGCTCCTGATAATTGACTATGGAATTGTCCGTATAAACTTCATCATGAATGCGGGCTATGGTGTATTTTGCGCCCATATTCTTTGCCAAAGCGCAGGCGACCATGTTCACTTGGTCAAAGGGGGTCATTGCCAAAAAATAATCGCAAGACTCAATATTTGCGAGCTTGAGGAACTTTGCCTCCGCCCCGTTACCCCGTATCACACGCACATCAAGATGGTCTTCAATTTCGTCGGCGACATTGTTAAAAGACTCAATGAGTGTAACGTCATGGTCTGCATCACTCAAAACCTGAGATAGATAAGAGCCAACCTCCCCCGCTCCGACAATAATTATTTTCATGATTAAAAATTACCTCTAAAGCTAGCAGACTTTAAGCCTTTCTAAAAGCTTTTTTTTGCTGCCTAAAATACAATTAGCTTGCCTAAAAAAAAGCTTTTTTTAGAACTTATTTTACTATGGCAAAAAGCACTGCAAAAAAACCTTTGGTGAGCATAATAATGGGAAGCATAAGCGATTGGGAAACCATGAAGCACTGCGCCGAAGCGCTAGACAAATTTGGAGTTCCGTATGAGCGCAATGTGGCAAGCGCACACCGCACCCCTGAAAAAGCTATGCAGATTGCCACAAGCGCAAAAAAAAGAGGCGTAAAAATATTTATAGCCGCCGCCGGTGGCGCAGCGCATTTGGCGGGTGTTATTGCGGCGCACACAAGTTTGCCTGTCTTGGGCGTACCCATGAAAGGCTGGGCTTTGGACGGTTTAGACTCTTTGCTTTCAACCGTCATGATGCCAAGGGGCATACCCGTACCAACGCTTGCAATAGGTAAAGCGGGGGCGGCAAATGCGGCAATCACTGCCCTGCAAATACTCGCCCTTTCTATGCCGGACTACGAAAAACAAATTGAAAAATTCCGCAAAGAACAAACTGAAGAAGTTTTAAAAATAAAATTCCCCGACTGATTTAAAGCCTGTCTTTAGACAATCTAAAACTTCACCGCTTATTATTGCTTACATGAACTTCCAAAAAATCTTATTACCATTTCTTTCTTTCATTATTCTTGCGGCCTTGGCGTACTACTCATCCATATCGTCCGGGTTTCCCACCGGCGGAGACGCCGATGCTTATATGGCAGAAATGCAGATTGCCTTGGAAAAAAACAGCCCCACGTCGCAATCCACAAGCAGGGAGTTCCCATATTTTATAGAAAAGGGAATTCCAACCCCGCCCTTCCATAATTCCATATACCATACATTGGTATTCCCTTTTGCAAAAATACTCGGCATTGCCGAGGGTTTTCTTTGCTTCAGCATTTTATGCGTATTTATATCCACCTTCTTTATAGCGCTGACATTTAAAGAGATTTCGGGGTTAAAGAAACTTAACATAACGCTCTGTGCCACCTTTCTAGTCCTTTGCCCATTCTTCTTTTATCAGGCAATAACAATTATGCAGGAACCCATGTATCTTGCGCTATCTTCCGTTATTGTTTATTTATTCTTCAAAATTTACGGAGAAAATAATGATAAAAAATTGTTCTATAGAAATTTTCTCTACGCATTTTCAATTCTTTGCATATCCGCACAGCCTATTTACATAATGGTTTTAGGGTTTTTGCTATTTGTTGATTTATTATATAAAAGACAAATTGTTTATGTATTCTCTTGGGGAATACTCGCCTTGATATTTTATTATATTTGCGGAAAACTTTTTCCATCAACGGTGTCCGCCACCCTTTTCGACAATATATGGCGCGGCACGGAAGGCCCATACACATTGGCTGCGCATTTTTGCAATTACTATGAACCCACCGGCGTAGCAGACTGGATTTTGAGAAGATTCAATAAGGCGTTTTCACCCATAATGGACCTTTCACTTACATCCCTAAATTTTATTATTGGCATTTTGCTATTTTCTACGGTTTGCTTTTTTGGTTTTTATTTCAGAAAAAAAGATATTAAAGCAAGTATGGAATTTCTTAAAATCTCCATACTTTTCATAGTTTTTTCCATACCTTTTTTGGTGCAAATATTTTTGGCTGAATACCATGCGCGGCACTTTGTTTTCATATATCCTGTCGTGTGTGTTGGCGTATTTTACACAGTTTTTGCTTTCTGGAAAAAATATGAAGGGCACGTTAAAATTCCATTGTCCCCGCTTGTATATGCCTGTCTGCTTTTATTTATATTTGCGGATGCTCTTATTGCCAGACGTTTATATACCGTAAACTCGCATGACGCAAAGGCGCCTGAACTTATAAAAAAGATAGAAGCCCTAAATGCCACGGGAAAGATTGCAGTTCTTACATATTTTCAATTTGGCAATAGGGGCACTTATTGGAACTACCAACTTCGCAAAGAGAAGTACATGATGTTTCGTTACCAAGTTCCGCCTAAAATTAATTTACATTTTCTTGAATTGTATAAACCCGGAGTCTTTGTACTTTCAAAAGATGTAAGCGAAGGGTATGAAAAGCTTCTGGAAGAATATCCTGTCAATACCATAACGCATGATGGTAGGGAAATTTTCCTAATTTATCTCGATAAGAGCTTATACGTTCCGACAAAATAAGCCGAAAGCGCATCCAATCATGTACAAAACGCCAACACGGTTTGGCGATGGCTTTGCGTTTTTACCGCCTGCCGATAAGCCGCTTTATCAGTTGAACCGCAAAGCTTTCCATCTCAATCAATGATGGAAAAAAAGATATGCGCATGGTTTTTCTGATAAATCGCAAAGCCATGCGCAAGCATTTTTGGTTGTTCAAATATGGAGCTGAAGCGCCATGATATTTGAAGCGCATATTCGGCGTTTCTTTCAGGTTTTCAAAAAAAGAAATCCATTTGGGCATTATAATATCAGGAGAGAATCGTTCAACGGGTTTTTTTGCCGCAGAACCCATTGCCCGAGCGATATTGGGATTATTTAAAAGATATATTATCTTCTTTGCTATGCCACTTTGAGTATTTGCCAAACAACCCGTCTTTGAATTTAATATGACATCCGGAAAAGAATTTTTATTCAAGGTTACAATAGGCAACCCGACGCTTTGCATTTCCACCGCCGAGAAATTAAAAGTCTCCGTCCTTGCGCTGGGGTTCACAACCCCAACGATACATTTTCTGAAAACATCCAGTTTTTCTTCCCCCAACAAACCGAGGAATTCTACAGAATCCAAAAGCTTTCCGCCAGAATCTGATATATGCGGCCAAAATTTCTTTTCGTAAGAAGCATCGGCAATGCCATGTTCTCCAAGTTTGGCATCTCTGGAATACAGCTTGCCTGTTCCAATAACTTTCAACTTGGCTTTGGGCACGGATTTTAAGATTTTCTTCCAAAGTTTTGCCAACTCTAAAAAGCCTTTATCCGGAACTATGCTACCCATGTACACAACGCTATACGGCTCTTTTACGGCTTCAATATTGGAATGTTGAGATAGCGACATATTGAAAATATACTCGCTTTTATCTATGACATCATGGTCGATATATCTATCATATTGTTGTTTGCCTACGAACACATTTGCCAATATATTGTCATTTTCACATATAAATTTGCATACGTCGGAAAAAATAAAGTTGTGGGAGCAAAATATGATTTTTTGCGTGTGATTGCGTATAAGCTCCAAATCTTTGGCTTGGGTTTCGGTTTTCATTACAAGAAAATCGTTACCCATTTTTTCGGATTTTTGGAGAACTTCCTCAAATGAATTTGAAACCACAACTTCCACACCGTCCGGAAATTTTGCCTTAGCATCGGGGGTAAAAATCGACAAGCTCCAAGCCGGCCTCATTTTTGTCAGAAAATAAGCAATCAATAACAGGCTATATTGAGTTCCTCCTACGCCAGGATTGCCTTTGTCGGGTGAAGACATATCCAAATTTCCGTAAATATTCGTACCGAGGTAAAAACCTATCCTAATATCTCCGTTAGCCATGTTGAACAAATCTTTAATATAACCGGCAATGTCAATTCAAATTATTTCTTTTCGTCTCTTATCAGGGCGTTCATGGAAAGCAGGTCTTCATCAGCTTCCGTATTTATCAGCAAGGCCCCCGTTGCGTGCGCAAGCTTTGCCACAGACGACGATAACAGCGCCTTTGCCGAGACTTCCTGCTGGCGAGCCGTTGCAAGGTTGGACTGCGCCGTCAAAAAATCGTTAAGAGAATTTACGCCGTTTTCATAACCAACTTTTACAGCTTCAAACGCCTCCAAATTTGCTTCAACTGCAACCTTAGTGCTCTCGACCTGTTTTAGTGCGCTTGTGTAATAATAATAATTTGTCCAGACATCTGAAATTATTGAAATTTCAGTCTCTTTGAGCTTCTGCGCCTGTGCACGTTTTTGCGCATTTACGCTGATAATCTCATACTGCCTTGTGAAGCCTTCAAAAATATCCCAACTCAAACCTATGCCGCCCATGTATCTGTATGCGGGCGCCCCTGGGATTGTGTCATCGGTATAGTCTGTCCAAGTTGCGGAAGCCATTGCGCCTATCGAGGGCAAATAATTTCTTCTTGCAACAGTTTCTGCCTGCTCATACGCCCTCATGGTTGCGTAAGCCGACAGTATAACCTGCCTTGTCTTGAGGGCGTCAGACATAAGTTCGTCAATTTTTTGCTTTGCCTCTTTACTTGTCGGCAAATTCACTTCGTCGGAAATCCTGAGCAAGGCGTTTACCCTTATACCCATGACCTTTGCAAGGTTTGCCCTTCTGTCTTCCTCATAAGCTTTGTCTTTTTCAAGCGCATATTCCGCATTGCGCAGGTTCGCAAGCGCCAAGAGCATATCTTGTTTTTTGCCAACTTGCTCGTCATATCTTGCCTTTGAAGACTTGTAAGCTACCGCAGAATCATCCAAAGAAGCCTGAGACGCCTTTACCGCCCCCATAGCTTCATAAAGTTCATAATACGCCACATTCACAGAAAGTGCGACATCTTGCACAACCTGATTGTAGTCAAAATTTGCCGCCAAAAGATTTTCTTTAGCCTCAGCAACCTGTGCTTCACGCTTGCCGAAGTCGTAAATAAGCCAAGTAAGCTCAAAAGTTGGGCCGTATCCTGTTTCATAGTAAGAGCCCATGGCGGGCATTCCGCCAAGCCCCGCATTGCGAGATTTTGACCTGTACACCGAAAGATCCATCGTAAGATTGGGCATGTAACGTGCGTATGACGCCCCGTGTATCGCCGCATAAGACTTTGCCTGAAACCAATATTGGCGGGTTTTGGAATTGTTTTCCAAAGCTATATCCAACAAATCAGGCAAAGACAAAAGCTCACCCGCCGCCATTTTGTCGGAAGCCGGAATCACCTTTGCCTTGTCTATAATTTCATTGGTTTTTATTTGCTCCGGATTAAGATTTTCCGCAGGCAGCGCCTCTTTGGGGGCTTTCCAATAACGGCTGGGTCTGGGTGCGACATCGTCGTCAACAGTCATACAGGCGGTGAGCGCCAATGCAGACAATATAGATGCAAATAATCTAAATTTCATGTAATTATAAATTTTCATTTTCTTTAAAGCCTCTCTGGAAGAACGCAAATTTATCAAGAACTCTTGTCTGCAAAGTATCCATCCAAAGATAAACCACAGGCGTCATATACAAAGTTACAATCTGAGAAAATATCAAACCGCCCACAACCGTAACACCCAAAGGAATACGGCTTTCAGCATCCGCCTTGCCTATCCCCAAAGCTATTGGCAACATACCAATAAGAGCCGCCATAGTGGTCATAATAATTGGTCTGAAGCGCTCCATAGAAGCTTCATGAACGGCGTCGAGAGCGCTCAAACCTTCATGCTCACGCATTATGGCAAAGTCAACCATCATGATACCGTTTTTCTTGACTATGCCCATAAGCATAAAAAGACCTATCATGGAGTACATGTTAAGCTCCATATTCAGGAAGTACAAACTTGCAAGACCACCCGCTATTGCCACAGGCAGGGCTATCAGCACGGTGATAGGGTGCACATAACTCTCATAGAGTATGCCCAAAATCACATACATGACAAATATAGCCACGAACATCAACGCCGTTAGGCTGCTGATTGTCTCCTGAAAAGTTACAGCCTCACCTTGGAACTCTCTCCTGACGCCTTTCGGCAAAAGTTCGGAAGATTTCTGCGTTACGTATGCGGTTGCTTCGCCTATGGAAACCCCCGGCATCAAATTGAAATAAAGCGTAACAGAGGGGAAGTTGTTTATGTGGTTTACCGTAAGCGGCGCCAAAACCTCTTTAGTATATGCGATACTGTCAAAGGGAATCAAAGAAGACACCAAAGAGTCCATATATTCGTCAGCCTTAAAGTCGTCGGCGGATATTGGCATTGGAGTTGAGCCGCCCGTGAATATTGGGTCAGACTTAAAGTACAATTTGCTTATGTCGTTTGGATAACCTCTGTCTGAAGATTGCGCCTGCATTATCGACCAATACTGCTGATAGGTAGATTTTATCAGATAAAAGAACGGCTTTGAATATGCGTCTCTGAAAACGCTCGTAAATGCGGTGGAGCTAAGCCCCATCATAGAGGCTTTTTCTTTGTGCATATTGAGGACAATCTGAGGGCTGTTCAGATACAGGTCTGTCTGAACGCTTGAGAACAATTTGCCTTCCATTTTTTTGAGTTCCAACATCAGCATCATTGCGCTGATGTTTAGCTCATCCTGATTCATTGAGGACATTGCAAAAGCGTATTTGCCCAGATTTTCAGAAGTTGCCCCAGATGATATTTTCAAAGTGGGCGACGGCGTTAAGACAGAAAATACGCCAGGTAAAAGAAACAATTTGGAATTGAGATTTTCCACAACCTTGGTTATCGGCACTCTGTGCGCCTTTTCTTCCAGAACAATGTAGCCTATTGCCATGTTGGAGCTTACGCCAACCATGCCCTGCACACCGGAAATCAATACAAAGTTTTTCACCGAAGGTTCACTCTTGATGATTGCGGCAACCTCAGTTTGCATATTCTTAATTTCATTGGGAGATGTTTTTGTGTTCACAATCATAGCGCCTTGCAAAAGACCGCTATCGCCCGTAGGCAGCAGCGCCGTCGGCAAATGCGTAAAGAAGAACATCAAAGCCCAGAAAGAGCCCGCAAGTATTATGAGCGCAAAAAAGTTGCGCTTTAACATCCATTTTAAAGTAGGATTATAGAATTTTAAGAAAGCATGCTCAATAGTGTAAGAAACTTTTTCGATAGCGGTCTTATCATTAAAATCTTTAGTGCGCGGCTTGAGCATTCTTGAGCACATCATAGGCGTGAGCGTAAGGCTCACAACGCCGGACATGAGCGTTGCCGTAACAACGGTAACAGAAAACTCCCTAAAAACCCTGCCTATGACGCCAGACATAAACACAAGCGGTATAAACACAGCCGCCAAAGAAAGCGTCATGCTCAAGATGGTAAAGCTTATTTCTTTTGCGGAAGCAAAGGTTGCCTGAAAAGGTTTTTCGCCGTAGTCTTCCATGCGGCGTACGGTATTTTCAAGAAACACAATGGCGTCATCCACCAAGAACCCTATCGCCATGGTCAGCCCCATCAAAGACAAATTGTTTAACGAGAAGCCAAAGGCGTGCATCATAATAAACGTAAGCAGCAACGAGAAAGGAAGCGCCACCGCCGGTATTGCCGTGTCCCTGAACCTGCCCAAGAATAAAAATATAACCACCACAACCAGCACAAATGCTATGAGCAGAGTTTCCTTAACGTCTTCTATATTGCTGATGATAAGTTCCGCCCTGTCGTAAAACTGTACAATCTGGACGCTCTCAGGCAATTCTTGCTGAAGTTCATCAAGAGTTTTCTTAATTTCTTCGACAGTTGCAACGGCGTTGCCCGAGGCGGTTTTTCGCACACCCATTGTTACGGAAGACTTATTTTGTGGGTCTTTTATAGTCTTTGAAGAAAAGTTCAAATTGAGAGTGTCCGCCTGCAAGTCATTCACGACATTTGCAACATCCCTCAGATAAATCGGCGTACCCGCCCTGTATGCCACAATGACGTTTTTATAGTCGTCGGCGGTGGAAAGCTGAGTGTTTGGATATAGCACAAACTGAGACTCCGGACCTTCTATGTTACCGGAACTTATCATGTTTGTAACAGTGCTCAAAGAATCTCTGAGGTCTGTGAGCGTCATACCCAAGTTGAAAAGTTTATTCACATCCGCCAAGACCCTGACGGACCTCGGAGACGCAAACATATCCACCTTTGACACGCCCTGAATCATGCTTAAACGCTGGGCGACTTGGCTGTACGCATAGTCATAAAGGTCAGCTTCCGTGATGGAATCGCTAATAACCGATATGATAAATATGGGCATATCGTTAGGATTGCTTTGATAGAAACTGGGCGGCGAAGGCAGGTCGCTGGGCAGGTTGCCCATCGCCCTTTGTATCGCACTTTGCACGTCTGTTGCGGCGGAATCTATGCTTTTATTCATATCGAACTGCAAGATTATCGCAGTTGAACCAAAGGCGTTTGAAGACGTAACCAAATCCAAACCCGAAATCTGCATGAACTGTTGCTCCAAGGGGGAAGCCACATTTGTCGCCATAATGTTTGCGTCCGCCCCAGGGTAAGAAACCGTAACTTGAATTACAGGATAATCAACACCCGGCAAATCGTTGACAGGCATACCCGTAAAAGAGTAGATGCCAAAGAGCATTGCGGTAACGCTCAAAAGTATGGTCATCACCGGTCTTTTGATGAATATGTCCGAAATTGAACCTTTTTTTTCTTCTGACATTTTAAATTTGTTTTGAAATTGTTTTGTTTAAGAAGAATTTTTACTTGGATTTTTCTTCAGGTTTTGAAACTGGCGCTTGCTGAGGAGCTTTTGCGCCATTTGCTTGGGCTTTTTGCGCACGCAGTTTTTCAGCTATCATAGTTGCCGAGCCCAGAAAATCTCTGATTGAAGCCGGCTCAATAGTCTTGCCGTCTTTGCCGTAAGGCATACCCGCTATTGTTGAAGAATAAGCCAAGGCGTAAGCGCCCATGCTAACCGCAAGCTGTCCCATAGTGATGACATTAGCACCCACAGGAATCCCTTGCACAACACAAGTTGAATCATCATTTATCTGAATAATTTTAACGGGATATTTTTTGACAAGCCTTACGGGCCACTCTACAACATCCGCCGCATAGACATACTTAGTTTCATTGGGGCCCGTTTCAACAGCCGCATAAGGAATAAGTATGGCGTCTTTCATGACTTCAAAAATCATATTAACTTTTACGGGTTGATTTGGCCAGAATAGACCGTTTTTATTGTCAATCTCACCCCTGATAATGGCAGTGCCAGACTTGTATCTGATTTTGTTTTGAACTATTTTTGCTTTTGCGTTCAAAACTTTATCACGCATTGTAGCTTCTATGTATTTAATTTGCAAATCCAGAAACCCGCCGTTCTTTTCCATAAAGGTACGCGCTTCATAGAGGTGCTGGCTTGGCACAACAAAGTCTATATAAAGAGTGTCAACCTGTTCTATTGTTGTAATGCGGCTTGTGCCTGCTTTTGCGACATTGCCAACATCAAGCTCTCTAAAACCAATTTTGCCTGTGAAAGGCGCTTTTATTACGCACCAATCAAGATCTATCTGCGCTTTGATAAGCCCCGCTTTGGCAGACTCAACCAGCGCTTTGTCCATTTCAACTTTCGCCAAATATGTGTCGTAAGTTTGCCTGTCTATGTAGCTGTCTTTTACAAGCTTTTCATTGCGTTTAACTTCAAGTTCGTCAATTTTGAGTTGGGCTTCATACTGATTTAACAGAGCCTTTGCCTGTTTTACGGCGGCGTCATAAGGGCGGGAATCAATTTCGGCGATAATTTCGCCCTCGCGTATAATTTCCCCCTGCGTAAAAGGCACTTTCATAATTTGTCCGCTTACCTGCGGCACAATGTCAACACTTTGCAAAGAATGCGTAGTGCCCAGACATTCCAGATAACGTGGACAATCAAGCTTCTTTGCCTCAACAATGACCACAGGAGAAGGCGGCATTGGCGCAACAGTTTTTTGTTCGGGCTTGCAGGCATTCAAAAAGAATACGGAAAACAGAGCCAACATTGCTGGTATTACAACTTTTTTCATAATTAAAGATTTTAAAAAATATAGGAGAGAATTTTCCAAACTGAAGCATAAAGGTCAACAGTATATTTACCCGCAAGGAATTTAATAAAATCTAAACCGCATGGCGCCAGATACATTAAATTCTGATAATCAAAAAAAACCTGCAATGGAAGCGCACTTAATGTACGCAACCAATGCAGGTTTTTCAAAATGAAGTATCAATCAAAACCCCACGAAGCCTTTAAGCTTCGTATCTTAAACTGATTTCATCCCAGTTGGCGATGTTCCAGATTGCCTCGACGTATTTTGCGCGCAGGTTCTGGTATGTTAGGTAGTAGGCGTGTTCCCAGACGTCTATTACGAAGATGGGTTCAAGCTTTTTTAGACCGACAGCGTTGCCCATGATTGGGGTGTCTTGATTTGGGGTTGAGAGTATGCTCAACTTTCCGGAGGCGTCTTTGCAAAGCCAACCCCAGCCTGAGCCAAAACGTTTAATTGAGGCGTCATTGAGTTGTTTTTTCATCTCGTCAAGGCTGCCAAAAGCGGCGTTGACAGCTTCCAAGAGCTTGGCGCTTGGTTCGGATTTCTTGGGGCTGAGCCCCTTCCAGTAAAAAGTGTGGTTCCACACGCCGCCGCCGTTATTTCTGACAGCCGTTCTGGAGGCTTCAGGCACTTTGTCCAAATTTTCAAGAAGGCTTTTTAAATCACCTTCATGCACAAAGTTCTTTTCCGCATCCAAAGCTGCGTTGAGGTTTGCCACGTAAGTGGCTTGATGTTTGTCATGATGTATTTCAACAGTGCGGGCGTCAATATGAGGCTCTAAAGCGTCAAAGCTGAAATCTAGTGGAGTCAATTCGTATTTCATACACAAAAAATAATTAAGTATAATATAAACAAAGTCAAGCCAAGACTATCTATCTTAGCAGTTTTGCCAGCAGGTAAAACACCCCGCCAGACTATTCGGTCATACTGCGTTTGAGAGCAAAAAATTCCCTCAATAATTGGGTGCATTCTTCCTGCAAGACGGGTTCAGAAACTTTTAAAGAGTGGTTTAAAGAAGCCATCTCATGAAATTTTGCAGCCCCGCCCAAGAAGCCCATTTTAGAATCTTGAGCGCCGAATACGACCCTGCTTATTCTACTCATGACGCAAGCGCCCGCACACATTGGGCAAGGCTCTTTTGTAACGTAAAGCGTTGCGCCGTTGAGCCGCCAGTCGCCTATTTTTGCGGCAGCCTGCGTGATTGCCAAAATTTCCGCATGCGCCGTAGGGTCTTTGGTTTCCTCCACCATATTTGAAGCTTGTGCAATTACTTCACCCCCAAATTCTATGACAGCGCCTATGGGCACTTCACCCCTTTTCCAAGCTTTCAGCGCCAAATTGTAGGCAATTTTCATAAAAAATTCATCGTCTCTATTCAGGTAAGAGCCGTATATTGGGGCGAAAGGACAGTCTGGGGCGAGTTTTTCCGACATGGTTAAGTTTGCTAAAAAAAATCGTCGCACAATAAACTCGGAAATTCAAGAAACTTTATCTGCTTGACTAGTATTATAAAAAATTAAGAAAATCCGTGGTTTTACAAAATATCATAACAAAGATAAAGGAATAATGTCAGACTGTGTAGAAGTAGAAGGTAAAGTGGTGTCCGTATTGCCGGGCACTATGTTTAAAGTTGAGCTTGCAAACGGGCACCAAGTGCTTGCGCATATATCGGGCAAACTCAGGAAGAATTTTATCAAGCTTACTGTCGGAGACAGGGTGAAGATGGAAATGACACCGCAGGATATTGAAAAAGCTCGCATCGTATATCGCCTAAAAAATGCCGATGTTCAGCGCAATGCGCCAATGCGCAGTTTTGGGCCACGCAGGTAATTTTTTATAAGCAAAGGGTATGAGAAGCGCAAAAACACCCCTTTGCTTTTTTGTTTTATTTGTACTCTTGTGTACACTTGGCGTATTATCGCTTTCTTGGGGGCTGACAAATTTTGGGCTCAAAGAAATTTGGAATATCATCTGCGGCAACGCCCATGACACTTCTTATGATGTCATATTTTTTGACATACGCTTGCCCAGGCTTTTGACCGCAATTTTTGCGGGCGCAACGCTTGCAAGCGCCGGGGCGGCAATGCAGTCTTTGTTTCGCAATCCGCTTGCAGACCCATCAATAACCGGCGTTTCTTCCGGAGCTGCGCTGGGGGCTGTGCTAATTCTTGCCTTTGATTTTTTGCCCGCAAATATTTTTGCGGAAATCAAATTGCAAATTGGCGCATTGATTTTTGGTCTTGGCGCAACGCTTTTAATTTGGAAGCTGGGCAGGATAGACGGCAGGATATCTGCGCTTTCCATGCTGCTTACGGGGATTGCCATCAATGCGTTTTGCGCCGCCATAGTTGGCTTTGCAATGTACACTGCAAGGGATGTTGGGCTTAAAAGTTTTATATTTTGGTCTTTGGGTTCTTTGGATAAAAGCACTTGGGCTGAACTTATACCGGCAATTTCAATAAGCGCTTTTGCTTGGTTGACTTTGTATTTTTACTCGCCCGCATTGAACATGCTTTTGCTGGGTTCAAAACAGGCGTACCATTCAGGAGTAAATATAAAAAACGTGCAATTTGTTGCAATGTTTTCTGCGGCGATTATGACTGCCTCATGCGTGTCTAGCTGCGGAATTATAGGCTTTGTTGGGCTTGTTGTGCCGCATATTTTAAGGCAAATTTGCGGTCCTGACAACAGGGTACTCTTGCCTCTTTCAGCTTTAGGCGGTGCGGTGTTGGTTGTTTTTTCAGACATAGTTTCCCGCACAATATCGCAGACAGATTCAGTGCCAATAGGCGTGATAACATCTTTGCTGGGTGCGCCGATATTTCTCATAATTTTAAGGAGGGCAAAATAAAATGTTGGAGTTTTGCGACATAAAATTTGCCTATCCCAATTCAAATAAAACGCTCTTGGATTCTTTGAGCGCAAAAATTTGCGACGGCGAACTTGCGATTTTGTTGGGTGTAAATGGGGCGGGTAAAAGTACTCTTATAAATATTTTAAGCGGCTTTACAAAGCCAAGCTGCGGCAAAGTTTTTTTGAACGGAAAAAATGTTTTGGAATTTTCTGCGACAAGTTTGGCAAGGCAAAGAGCCGTCTTGGAACAGGCGGATTCTCTCAACTTCAACTACACGCTCAAAGAGTCTGTGCTGCTTGGCAGATACGCATTTAACAACGGTTTTTTGCAGACTTTGGACGATGAGGAAATTGCGCTGAACTGCATTGCAAAAGTGGGTCTGTCAGGCATGGAGAACCGCCTCTACCCCAGCCTTTCAGGCGGTGAAAAGCGCAGGGCGTTTTTGGCAAGGGTGCTCGCACAAATTTACAGAAGTTCCGACGATTATTCAGGCACGGTTTTATTTTTGGATGAACCAAGTGCGGGTCTCGACCCTGCGCATACGCATTTGGTCTTGCAACTCGCAAGAAACCTTGCAAATAAAGGCGCAACAGTTTTTGCCATATTGCATGATCCAAACCTCGCCTTGCAATATGCCGACAAAATTGCCCTGCTTAAAGATTCAAAATTCTTGGCATACGCAAGAGCGCAAGAAGTTTTTGAAGAAAATATTTTGTCTGAAACTTACTCTACCCCATGCAAAATACACAGCCTTTCAGATTCTTCAAAAGTGGCAATCTTCAAGGGTTAGAGCGTATGCTACTCATAATAATGAGGCGCAAAAAAAAGAGGTCTTTTAGACCTCTTGATAAAGATTATAAAATTACAAATTTTATTATGATTTTTTCTCCTCGTCGGAAGAATCAGTCTTCTCTGCGGAAGCGTCCTTCTTGTCTTTAGGCTCTTCTTTGAGAGCCTCGCGAATGTCGTCTTCAACTTCGCTGGTTGCTTTTTTAAACTCGCGTATGGATTTACCAACGCCTCTGGCAAGATCCGGCAGCCTCTTTGCGCCAAAGAGGAGAACGACGATTACCAACAAGATAATCATTTCCGGTGTTCCGGGCATGCCCAGTGCAAACATTGTGTTTATCATAAGGCATCCATTTGATAACGATTGGGGACAGCTTAGCAAGATTTTTTTTGGACAGATTTACAAACTCAATTCTTATTTTGAGAAGCGTCTTGTTTTTTTAACAAATCTTCATCCATATTTAAGAGAGCTTTAGATTTTGCCTCAATCTTCATGGCGTAAGAAAAATCTTCAAGGCAGGCTTTTTTTGATTCAAAAAAAACGTCTTCATCGGCGTCCAAAACCGCCTGATACATACGCCCAAGCTCTAAAAGAGCGTCGAAATATACGCTGTTGATTTTCAGCATGAGCGCCTTGATTTCCAAAATCCTTGCTTGCATATTCACAGCCAAACGCCTGTTGTCTTTGTGCTCCCAAATATCCTTGTCGCTGACGCTGATTAAAACGCCTTCGTCATTTTCATAAGTTATAACCAGAAGCCTTTTAATTTCCGCAAATGAAGCTTCCATAGTCATCATTGAGCCGCCCATTCTGGAATACAACTCTCCCAGCGTTGCGTTGCGCCACCTTAAAGATAGTGAGCCGTGTCCGGACATATTCACATCCAAGTATTCCATCTGCCGTGAAACTTCCTCCGAATTTATTGCAATTGCCATGAATTCGGAAAATTTTGCCGAGGGCAAAACCCCTTGCAAGACCCTCAATGCCCAGTAAGAATTCAAAGCCGCCTTTTGCAAGTTTGAGACATTTTTTACATCATACCTCAAGATAGTTTCCAAAGAGTCCGGCTCTGAACGCATCGCCTCTTTTACGCTGTTGTAAATGGCGTTTGGACGTACATTATACTCTAAAGATTTTGCAAAAGCCAAACCCAGCCAAAGCGGTATTTTTTCATGAGCCACACCGCCCTTGTAAGTAAATACGATTTTTTTAAGAAGCATATCTGAGAGTGCCATGCACAAGTCGGAATGTATTAAATTTTCATCCCAAACTATGTTGATATAAGCGTTTGGCGCATCAAACTTTGCAATGCAAGATGAGCCATCCGCATTGGTTTTATCGTCATAAATCCTCACCAATATGCGGTTTTGAAAGCTGAATTTTGTGGAAAATATTTCCGCAAAAATTTCCTCAGATATCATTGCGTAACGGCGCACAAGCCCCATTGCTTCGTTATTTTTTGAGGTTATCGCAAAGCAGGACGTATTTGAAGTAAGAATTACGTCTGCGGGTTTTAGCTCTTGAGGTTTTTCTTGAGGGATATCTTCCGAAATAATTTCAGACACTTTTTTACCTAATTGAGAATCTGCAAAAAGCGCAACATTCATAAGAATAAAAAGCAAAAATATTGTGGTCTTTTTCATTTTACAATCTGAAGCTTGCCTTCAACATGCAGGCTTTTTATGGCAAAATACGCCGCAACATATTTTTCAAAATCCTTATAATTTGTGTATTCAGAAATTGCGGAATTTAGCTGCCTTTTTGCGAAAAACATGGGTATCCTAGCGCCTCCTATATAGAGCCTGTTGAGTTCAAACTTTTCGGAATCTTTAAACTCTCCCACAAAAACCATGTCCACACGCTTGCTGCCAAATATATGTGCAACCATGATGGGAATTTTAATCACAATTTGCTCACCCACAAATTTAAAATCCGGAATGACCGGGGCGAATTCTTCGTTAGAATATAAAAGCTGCACAAACTTTTTTAAAGCTAAAGCCTCAAAGTTGAAGACAGTCCCCCTTGGTGCATCCATGAATTGAGCCGGCGTTACAACAGCGCCTTTAGATTGCAATGCGGCATCTTCCTTAGAGAATGAATACATCTGGGGGATATCCAAAAACAAGGCTGCGTAGAAAAACGCAACCGTTGCCCCCAAGGCGATAACAAGCGCAAGCTTTATGCTTACGCTCATTATAAAATCTATAAGTTTAAACATTATTTATGTCTGTATTTAGTAGCTTTTTGATTCTTTGCGCTCGTAATAATTTATGAAAGATTTGTTCAAGTGCTTGTATCCGCCGACAGTCGGGAATTTGCCCGTAAAGTACCAATCTCCGGCGCTAGAGGGCACAGCCTTATGCAAATCTTCAATAGTTTGATAAACTATTTCAACATCGCCAGCCCATTCCACATTTTGCGGATAGACCATCTTTGCTATTTTCTTGGAAATTTCATCCGCCGTAAATTCGTCGTAAATTTTCTTAACATGGTTTTTGATTTCATGTGCGGGCTTGCTTTCCTGCTCGCAACAGAGGTGGTACACCTCTTTAATGACATCCATCTTGCCCTTTTCTTTGCATAGCTTTACCGCCGCCTGAAATGCGACAAATTCGCCAAGTTCCGTCATATCAATACCGTAATAGTCAGGATACCTAACCTGCGGAGCAGTTGATGCTATGACAATTTTTTTAGGATTTGTCTTGCTGAGAATCCTCAAAATTTGTTGACGCAAAGTAGTGCCCCTTACGATAGAGTCGTCTATGCAGACCAAATTATCCTTAGGCTCCACCACGCCGTAAGTTATGTCATAAACGTGGCTTGCAAGCTGCATCCTATCTTTTTCTTTGGATATGAAAGTGCGCAGTTTGATGTCCTTATGGGCTATTTTTTCACCCCTTGGCCAATTATCCATTATGAGGGAGTCCAAATCTTCCTCATTGATTGCAAGCCCGTTGTTGATTTTTCCCAGAAAGGCGTCTTTAACCTGCTGGCGGCGTATCTGACGCATACCGCTCATCATGCCGTAGTACGCCATTTCGGCGGTGTTTGGGATGAAAGAGAATATGGTGTTTTTGAAATCTCCGCCTATGGATTTTACTATATTAGGGCAGAGCGCTTCCCCCATTGCCTTGCGTTCGCTATAAATATCAGGGTCATTGCCTCTGGAAAAATAGAGTCTTTCAAAGGAGCATGACTTTTGTTCAGCCTTTGGCAAAAATTGTTTTTCACGCACTGTACCGTCTCTTTTTATGACAAAAGTTGCACCCGGAGTAAGCTCTTTTACATCCTCTTTTTTGGCGTCAAAAACAGTCATCAAGGGCACTCTTTCAGAGGCAAATGCAATGATTTCATCATTCATTATGTAATGACACGGACGTATGGCATTTGGGTCTCTTAGCACAAAACAGTCTCCGTTGCCTATTGCGCCGGCAATCACGTAGCTGCCGTCCCAATCTTTTGCGGATTCGCTGACGACCCTTTCAGGATTCAACTTTTCATTCATCATCCTGAGTATGTCCGCACCCAAGACACCCTCGTCTCTGAGCTGTCTATAAATTTCGCCATGCTCTATGTCTAAATTATAGCTGATTTCTTCAAGCAAAGCCTGTGTTGCGGAAGTAAATATGGGATGTATGCCCCTGTCTATCAAACGCTGATTAAGCTCATCAGTATTTGTGATGCTGAAATTGCCTACGAGCATCAAATTCCTAGCAGGCCAAGTACTTTTTCTGAAAAATGGCTGGCAGGTAGAAACGCCGTAATCTCCGCCGCAACCGTATCGCAAATGCCCTATCAGAAGCTCTGCGCCATAATCAAAATTTTCTTTGACAGTATCCGGAAATTCAGGATGTATCACACCCTTCTTAACCATTTTTCTGTATTCCTTAAGCTGGTCTTGAAAGAGTTGCGACATTGCGTTGGGGGCGATGCTACGCTCCCTAAACATATATCTTTGCCCGTGTTTTACGCCTATTTTAACAGCGCCGATGCCTGCACCATCCTGGCCTCTATTGTGCTGCTTTTCCATCAATAAGAAAAGCTTGTTGAAGCCGTATAGCGGCGTTCCGTACTTTTCCTGATAATAGCTGAGTGGTTTCAGCAATCTTACCAAGGCAATACCACATTCATGTTGTAGAGTGTCGCTCATAAATAAATACGGACGGATTTTCAAAAAATCCAAAATTTTTGCAAGCATTAAGCGAAAATCCCACCGACAATTTTGTGGGGAATCGACATTTTTCCCGCAAAATTTACGCAAATAAAGCTATGCTTTTTGTAAGTCTTTCAAGAGTCTTGGTTTTGCCGAGCACTTCAACCATAGGCAACAAATCTGGACCGCCCGCCAAGCCTGAAAGCGCAAAACGCAAGGGCGGAAAAAATTCCGTAATCTTGAGGTTTTTTAGCGACGCAAGTTTCTCAAACTCATCGTGCAAAACGGTTGACGTGAAATTTGCCTCATCAATATTTGAGAGCATATCCAAAGAATCTTTCATTCTTGAAACCGCCTCGCCCTTTTTAAAGACACGCTCTTTGGCGGCATCGTCGTAAGGGTAATTCTCAGTGAAAAAATAAGACACCAAACCGTCCAAAGATTCCAAATTCACAGCCTTTGCCTGACAAAGCTTGAACACCTTTGCCGCATAATCTTCTGAAGAATTTGCAATATTTTTATCTTTTGAAAGCGCACTAAATGCAAGTTTGGCAAAGCCTTCGGCGGGCAAAGCCCTTATGTGTTCGGTATTAAAATGCGCCATTTTCTTTTCATCAAACCTAGCGTTGCTGCGTATTATGCCCGAGAAATCGAAAAGCCCGACAATCTCATCAATAGGCATAATTTCTTTGCCGTTTTTAGGATTCCAGCCAAGCAAACACAAGTAATTGCGCACAGCTTCAGGCAGAAAGTTTTTATCCCTATATTCTTCTATGAGCGCACCCTTGTCTCTTTTGCTCATCTTGCCTTCGCCCTCGCTCTTGAGGATAAGCGGGATGTGGGCAAACTGCGGCATTGGCGCATCAAAAGCCTTAAAAAGCTCTATATGTTTGTTGGTGTTTGTAAGGTGATCTTGCCCCCTTATGACATTTGTGATTTGCATTGCGATATCGTCAACCACGTTCACAAAGTGGAATACGGGCGTGCCGTTTGAACGAAAGATTGGGAAGTCCTTTTCTTCCATCCTTGCAACATCGCCATACACGGCGTCATTCAATACTTGTGTCTGACCCGACACTTTGAAAAACACTGCGCCGTCTTTGTCGTAAGCCCTTCCGTTTTTGCGCAAAATTTCAAGATATTCAAGATACACATTGCTGCGTTTGCTTTGGAAATATGCGCCATAATCGCCATATTCTTTGATTGAGCCATCCTTTTCAAACTTTGGGCCTTCATCCCAATCCAAATTCAACCAAGACATACCGTCCATCAAGGCGTGCAAAGATTCAAGAGTGTTTCTTGCTTCGTCGGTATCTTCTATCCTCAAGATGAATGTGCCGTTTGTGTGGCGGGCATAAAGCCAGTTAAATAGAGCCGTACGGGCGCTGCCTATATGAAAAAAACCCGTCGGGCTTGGTGCAAATCTTACTCTTACTTTACTCATCTTGGATTAGTTTTTTGTTGATAAAATTTTCCGCTTCCAAATTTGAAACAGTCTCAACAAAGCTCTTATTTTTTGCGTATTTGTCAAGATTTCTATAATTTAAAGAACATTTAAGCGCGCAGATTGCATTATTGAAATTTTTCAAAATATTTGTAGCCTGAAGTGTCGATATGAAAATATTATCTTTTTGCCCAAAGCATTTTTTTCACCTTGTAAGCTTCGTACTTATATTTTTTTGCCCTGCATTATTTTCTCAAAATACTGCGATAGAAAATGGCGATATCCTCATTGAAGATTTTGAATCAGGCTACACAAATTGGACTCTGGAAGGCGATGCCTTCGGCAAAGAGCCAGCAAGCGGAAAACTTGGCGGACAGCATGAAGTTTCCGGCTTTGAGGGCAAAGGCCTTGTGAACTCTTTTCTGAGAGGAGATGCCTCAACGGGCAAGATGACCAGCAAAACTTTCAAGATTGAAAGACGCTATCTTTCCGCAAAAATAGGCGGTGGGAAAGATGCCGAGCGCCTCTATTTGCAGGTCATTATAGACGGTAAAAAATCCGGCTTTATAAGCGGCTCCAATTCGGAATTTTTAGAATATAAAAGCATAGATTTGGGAGAAAAAAATCTCGGCAAAAACGCTCATATTGAAATTGTGGACGCCCACACCGGGCCTTGGGGGCACATCAATATTGATGAAATAGTTTTAAGCAACACCCCAAAGGGCGCAATGCACGCCGTCTTTGAAATTAAGGCGGATAAACGCTATTTGCACTTGCCCGTAACTAACGACAAAAAGGCAAGACCCATATTGATTCAAGACTCCGCAAATCCTGAATACGTGCTTTTAAACGCAAATATGGAGCTTGATATTTCAGGCGCTCATGACTGGATTTGCGCTCTGGATATTTCAAAACTTTCAGGAAAAACTCTCAAGCTTACTCTGCCGATTTTTGTAGATGAAAAAACTTCTCTAATAAAAACTTCAGACACCTTTCCGTGGGGCGATTATCCAAACGAAGATTTGCGCCCTCAATACCATTTTAGTGCACCTCAAGGCTGGCTCAATGACCCAAATGCGCTAATCTATTTTGACGGGCGCTGGCACATGTATTACCAGCTAACGGCTTATAGTGTCAACAACGGCAACAAGTACTGGGGTTGGGCAAGCTCCAAAGACCTTTTGAATTGGGAGCACAAACCCATTGCGCTACATCCAAAATATTATAGTTATCGTGGCGCAAATCAGATATACTCAGGCACGGCAACCGCCGACTTGCATGATAAAAGCGGATTTTTCGGCGGCAAAAAAGGCATAGTTTACGCCTTCACATATACCGGATTGGGAGATTTTGTTGCATACTCCGCAGACGGCAACAACATTAAAATACTTGAAGAATACCCCATAACAAAGGCGGCTGGCAGAGACCCGTGCATATTCTATTTTGAAAAAACACAAAGTTGGGTGGCGTTGCGATATGAAGAAATATCTTCCGAAAATAAAAATGAAAACCCTCGCAGATGCTTTGCATTTTATGTGTCTAAAGACTTGAAGTCTTGGAGGCAAACACAGGTCTTGGATAATTTTTACGAATGCCCCTACATACTGTCAATGGCGGTGAATGGCGATAAAGATGAAATAAAATACATCATATTCGACGCCCGATGGGAAACGATTGTTGGAGACTTCGACGGTGAAAAATTCACCCAAGATGGCGGCAGGATTCCACGCACATTTTTTGGCGAAGCCTACGCCGGACAACTATGGCGCAATGCTCCAGACAATAGAGCCATACAGATATCTTGGTTGAGGCAAAATTCTCACAAAAAACCAAACTACAAAATGCCTTTCAGCCAAATTATGACACTGCCTTTTGAGCTTGAATTAAAGCGTGAACACAATCGTTATACAATGAATGCCCGCCCTGTAAAAGAGATTGAGTCTTTATATAAAAAAGGTGTAAAAAATATTAAAGACCTATCTTTAAATTCCCAAGCAACCCTTCTGGAAAATTTTGAAACCTGCCCCTCTTATCTAGACTTAAATTTCGATATTTCAAAAGCCTCCGATGTTGGAATTATTCTGGGAGATGTAACAATTATCTATAATAAAAAGAACAATTCATACTCAGTAGAGCGCAAAGATTCAGACACGCTTTTATTCAGGCTTTCTAAAAGTACGCCCGCAGAGAAGCTCCGCATAGAGTTGTATATAGACAGATCCAGCCTTGAAATCATACACGATAACGGTGCGTCGGTATTAAGCCTCGAAGCCCCCTTTGGCAAAAAAAGGGCGCAAATTTCCGTCTTCGGTGAAAGCGCTGCATTAAAAGACGCCTCATTCAAAGAGATAACAACATCTTTCAAACAAGATTTTTAAACGCTGCAATGCGGCGTAAATTTTAAATTATTATTGAGCCGCCTTTGGCGAGAGTGCTTCTGAGTTCTTGCGGATCCACATCTTTTATGTCGCAATTTTTTTGGAGCGCAAGATAGCTTGCAACCCCCGCAGACTCGCCGAGCTGATTCATGTTCACCATGACACGCAAGCCGCCAAATGCTATGGGCTCGGCATCGAGCATCCTGCCCGCCAAGACCACATTTTGCGTACCCTGCGGAATTTGCGCACGAAATGGAATCTGATAGAATGAGGGCGGCGTCTCTTTGCCATAATCCTTCCATTTTTTATTTTCAGAAGGTTTTCCGGGGCACGCATAAACCTCTCTGCCGTCCAGATAATAAAATGTAAGGCCGCCCTTTTCTTGGTGGTGAACATCAAATCTATAACTGCCGTTTACAACGGCGTCTGGGTAGCGCACGCAATTCATGGCTTCAATATCCGAAACTTTGTGAAGACAGCTTATATGCCTGCTTTCACGCACGCCAATATATGAGGGTAATGCCGTGATAGCAACAGGGGTGTCGGAATATTTGTTATACATATCAGCAATGCTGCCCACTTGCCTGCGCCCCTCAATTTCAGCCATTGTAAGAGAATCCGCATCGCACATATTTGCGCCCGTTACACGGGTTGCTGCAAGCATTACCGTATCGGAATTTGGGATGCCCTTGCTCCAACGAAAACCCAAGGGCAGATTATATTCTCGAGAATGTTCTTTTAATATTGAGCCAGCTTTTCTAGTATCGTAAGCATCCAAATGCGCACAGGTGGTGGGTGGCTGCGGATGTTCGGAAAAATAAGATGGCACGCCCATTCTATGGCACAAGTCGCCGTCTCCGGTGGCGTCTATAAAATACTTTGCCCTCACTATGCTGCGCCCGCTTTTATTGTCTATAATAACGCCCACAAGCTTTCCATCTTCAAAGTATGGCTCTGAAAAAATCGTGTGTAAAAGCGGTTTAACATTTGATTCAATCACCAAAGCATCCAGCTCTATTTTCAGTTCTTGAGAATTGAATGAAAAGCCCGCACTTGCGTTTTTTTCATGCCTTACGCAAGCGTTGCGTTTTTCAAGACGCTGCATAATTTCTTGAGTAATGCCGGCAATGATTTGCTTTTTATAGTTGGCATCCATAAGCGAGTGCCACACATTTACAAGAGAGCTTGTTGCAACTCCGCCAAAAGCGTTTTGTTTTTCAATTATCATAACTTTTGCGCCCAGCCTTGCAGCCCTCACCGCAGCAAAAACGCCGGTGCAGCTACCGCCCAAGACGCAAATATCAACCTGCGCACTTGTTTTCAGCGCATTATGATTTGCCTTTGTTTCAGACGCAAACGCCTTTGTAGATGCGCCCAAAAACGCCATCAAACCCATAAATTTTCTTCTGCCAAAATTTCCCATACAAACCCTTTGCCCTAGCTAAAAACCTGCATCGAGTCTTTTGCAGAACAAATAAGCTGTCAAGACAAGACTCCCTCTAAAACACATCCCCCAAACAAAGCTTCCGCATAAAAACTTATGAATGATTAACAATTATACTAATTTTTTACCAGACCGATTCCTTCTATTATTATTTTTTAGAATTCTACCGTCTCGCCCAAGGTAACGTTTCTTCTTTTAAAATAGTTTTCTTTTTTTCGTCCAGATTGGAATCCTTAGGACATATTAAAATATAAACTTCAACATCCTTGTCTTTTGCGTGAATCGCTTTTATTTCCCCTGATACTCTATGGTTGGTTTTTTGCGAAACGGAACCCACTTCGTGCCTCATCATTGCTTTATATAAACTTAGCTCCGTTCTTCCAATATATTTAACATCCGAATCAATCACAAACGCATAAAGAAGATGCGCTTTATCTTTTGAACGTGTGGCATTTTTTGTTGTTACATCCTTAAATTTCCCGAAAAGCTTGAAGCCTTCATTTATTATTTCATCTATATTCATAGTTTTTTATGATTTGGATTATTATTTGTTCTACACTGAATTTTGACTTAACTTTATGACTTTTTCATATGAATGTTTGTTGATATTTAAATTTTTCTTACATTTTTCAAAAATACATTTTTCGTTAATACGACTTCCACAAGTTCCATCACATGGTTTCGCAATATCATCTGGAAATATGTATAATAATTTAATTATATTTTAGCTTAAAATATTATTTTGCAAATATTTTATATGTATTTTTTCAATTTGAATGGATGGCTAAATAGTTTAGCGCTACAGCTACCCGCAAAACATTGCCCATTATAAGCACATGTGAGCATAAACCTTCTTATTTTTTTGCTAAAAATTAAAACGCTATGCCATTTTTTAGGCCGATTTTAAGAATTATGCGGCGGTCTGAAGCAACAAAAAGCCCCGCAACCCGCATGGTTGTGAGGCTTTTAGGATTGGTACCTGGCCGGGGACTCGAACCCCGAACCAATTGATTAAGAGTCAACTGCTCTACCGATTGAGCTAGCCAGGCATAAACAATTTGAAGTGTGGGAAGCTAACACATTAAGCTTCTTAATCAAGATAATTTTTTTATTTTTTCTAAATTCAATGAAATACATTTATACTCACAAATTTTAATTCCCTCAAGAAAGATAATCCTTCACCCTAAACCATGACATATCAACTATATTTGTGTAACTTTTAGCAAAATTGTGTGTTGAAGTATTTATACAAATTTCTTTTAATATTACACACGCCTTTTGTGGGAAACTGTTCAAAATTTGATTGACCAATCGCTTTTTAGGTATATAAAAAACAACAAATCTATAAAAAAATGAAAATTATCCCAAAAATCTTCCTATCAGCCGGCGTTCTGGCACTGCTATACACAAACCTTTTTGCGTTTGATTATTATTGGGTTAGCGACGACTCTAACGGTAGCAACAACCCCTCGGGCACTGAAGGCAAAAATTGGACAAAAACCAATGAAAGCGGTGCGGAAAAATATTCAGGCACAATAACATTCACCGACCAAGATAATTTGTATTATGGCAATTATACAAGCGCTCTTAGTACGAACTATTACATGTCGGGTTTTTACGTACAAACCCTCAATTTAAACAGCATAACCAATGAAAGAACTGCCGCCGCCTCTGTTGACAGATGGGATTTGTTTGCCGCATACGCAGGCGCAACAACTTGGAATATAGCCGGCAATATCACCCAAAACTCGGCGATTGCAAATACGCATATACGTAATTCCGGCGGCGCAAAGGGGAATCTTAATGTTAAAGTCGCAGGCAATGTTGATGTCTTAAAAAGGATTTTGAATTTTGGCGGCGATGCCACAGCTCAATATATAAATAGTTTGGAAGTTACAGGCAAAACATCCATTACAGGCAATGCCACTTCGGGGCAGCAAGGCACTTTGTATTTCTATGGTTCTACAGCAAGTTTCAACGGGGGTACAGAGCTTACCGGCGTAAATGCCATATTGAGCTCTTTTGCAACAAGCTCTACAAACTTCAAAGGCTTAACATCGTTAAGCGGCAGTGGCGCAAGAATAATAATTAATCCAAATTCTACAGGCACTTCTACGGCGAGTTTTGAATCTGTATCAGTAACAGAGGGCGCATATCTATTGCTGGGCGTAAATATTGCCGACTTCCCCAGAAATCCAAATGGCAAAGTTACTTTTAGCGCCACAGATTTAACCTATAACACCCCTGTGATTACAAGCTGGAATACCAAATCTTTTACAGTGAAGGCGGACGAAACCGTTGCGGGTTCTACGGGCACATTTTCTTGGTCGAGCGCAAATGCCGGTCAGAACGGCAGGCTACGCTTGCTTACAGACAATATGGAGGTGGATAACCTTATCGTAGGTCTTTCCACAGATACGGTTGCGTCTTATTTTGAAGTTGCAAGAGGTTCAGACCAATCTCCGGAATTTGCGGGTGTAGGCACGTTAAAATTCGGTTCAATTACGACAAATGGCGCAAGCCAACTGCGCCTTGGCTATCTGCATGTTGACAACGTGGCAAACCCAAGCCTGAACCCACGCACAAGGTATGCAAATATCAACATAGGCACACTCGACGCACACGCTACGGCTGTTACGCCGGCCAATGCCATGGAACTTTATGCCGACAACGTAACCATAGACAAACTCACAAAGCACGACGGCTCCGGCGATATCCTAATAGGCTTTGGCAATAGCACTGAAATTATGTACAGAGACTTGGGCGCTAAAACCATTGTGATAGGCAAAGACGCTACCTCCGTAAATTCTATTGAAAGCGGCAGCCTTAAGTTGGCAGCCTTAAATTCCCTTACATTTAACGGCAAACTGACAATCGGCACTGCTGCAGGCGGGAAAACCGCCAACATATACTTGCAATCTCCCGTAAATGCCGACGGCGATTACAACATAGGCACGGTTTATTTTGACACTATTGAAGTTCTCTCCGGAACAGGCATTACCTCAGATATTCAGAATAAGCTCACTATATCTAAGGGCAGCACCATAACTGCTGCGCCGAATGTAACCATAGACAACATAATATATAACCGTTACGCAAATTTATTTCTGGGAGCAGGCAGCGACAGGTTGGGCGATGTTCTTGTAAAGAATCTTACGGTTGCATCAACTGCTGATGGAGATTCAAACGGCATAGAAATCAATGCCAGAGACACATCCGCTCTTCTAGACCCATCAGCCGCAAACTATTACAGCGCACATATAGAAAACTTCAACCAGTCAGGAACTGTCGTTGCCAGAGTTTATTTAAGACAAAATTCAAAATTGGACAATGTAACCTTTGCCAGCGCAAATTCCTCAAGCGCAAT
The DNA here is from genome assembly GCA_031553045.1 of Opitutales bacterium. Taxonomy (GTDB): domain Bacteria; phylum Verrucomicrobiota; class Verrucomicrobiia; order Opitutales; family Intestinicryptomonadaceae; genus CALXQW01. Next base: position 246,874 of record JAVBLZ010000001.1, read on the forward strand.
TTTTGCGACAGGCCATGATCTGCTCGTAGACAAAATAGACTACTCGAGCAAGGGCACTGTGAGGTTTGGCGGCCCCAGTACGGAAATGGTCAGAAAATTCACAGCCAATACCATTAACTTTAAGTCGCCATCTTCAGGCGTCTCCGCCCTTTTCACCATTAATGCCACCAACGCCGTACTTAAGGATATCAATATAGACGCTCTTGCAAATTTCTATGTAAACGGCAAATCCACCATAACAAACATAACGGCACTAGACAACCTTTCCAGCGCCTCAACATTGAGTTACCTTAAATTTTCCGACGATGTAACAATGTCGGGAAAATTCACAATAGGCAGCGCTACAAAGGCTTCTTACGTCGCAATAACGATGGAAAATAGCAAGAGTTTCACCTCCACAGGCATCCTTGAAATGGGCACAAATTCAGGTTTTTACCTCAATTACGGCGTTGCTGCGGCAAACACATTAAATTATGCTTTTGCAGGCATTAACGGCGGAAGCGGAGACCAAACCACACGTCTTTTCACGGACGGCACAAAAGCCAATCTTACCATCACTTTCAACGGCAGTGGAGAGTACTCATACAACTCCAGAATACATGACTTTGGCGGCGCAATAGGCAAAACAGACCCTATGCCCACAAGCGGTATAATATCTCTGGTTAAAAATGGCACGGGCGTGCAAAAACTGCGTGGCCAAAACTACTGGAGGGGCGATACCACAATCAACAGTGGCGAACTGCATGTCAGAACAAATATTTTAGACAACACAAAGAATTTGGGCTTGGCAAAAGTTCTCTTAAAAGGCGGCAAACTCAGCGCCATTGGGTCAACTTCTGAAGCGGGTACCCTTGTTGCAACTGAACTTGTCTGGGATGCTTCGGGCAGCATAATTGTAGATATTATAGGTGCTCAGAAAGACTTGATAAGCCTAGGCACACTTACCAAAGGCACAGGCACGGGCTTCACTTTTGAGTTTAATTTGGACAGCGTAATACTTGCGCAGGAATATCAAATTGTGGGCTTTAATTCTACGGACTTTACCTCCGCCAGCGAATTTCTTGCAGATATAGACAACCCTTTGTATCAGGCATCATTCAGATTTGACAATGCAAGCGGGATTTACGTAACCTTTGCGGCAATTCCTGAGCCCTCTGCTTATGCGGCGGTTTTAGGCTTAATTGCCCTATTCTTTGCAATACGTCGCAGGCGTAAATAGTTAAATTTATATCCAGCAAATTCCGAGCCTCTTTAATAAAAAAGGGGCTTTTTTATTTTTATTGACAACAAGTATTTAGCATATACTTTCCAAGACACAAAAATTAACCCTATCGTTCCCATGAAAACCCACTTTAAACAAGCATTTGTAAGTTTGTCTTTTATAACATCAGGATTGCTTACAGCATTGTCGGCTGCCAACACTGATTATTACTGGATAGTTGAAACCGACCCCGCCGGCAATCCATTGGCATCTACCGCAAGATTTTGGACTTTAGACAACTCTACCGCAACCCCAGTTGTATGCACATCAGCGCCTGCTTTTAACGCTGCAACAGACGTGGCGGACAGCCGTCAAAATGTCTATCTGGGTGAATATGCAAGGTCTGGCACAGGCAACTTTGGCATGATGAATATGCCAGACGGTGCTTTATATTTTGGAGACTTTGTAAACAACAAAACTACAATCTGGGGCACCGTAACCCCTAAAAGTTGGGATATATACACTACCAGCAGCACGGGGGTTTGGAACATACGCGGCAATCTTGTTCAAGATTCCTCGCAAGTTACCATGCAAATGCGCAATAGCAGTGGCACTGTGGGTAAGCTAAAGGTCAATGTAACCGGTGCTACCGATATGGCAGATTCTGGCAAACTGATAGTCCAAAATGGCACTATGGCTTTTGGTACTATTGCCGTCGGTGCATTTCAATATTATATAGATAGTGTAAATGTTTCTGGGCTAACAAGCGTAACCGGCAAGACTGTTGAAAGAACTTTGGGCGGCACACTCTTTCTTGCTGCAAATGAGGCAAATTTTAACGGCGGGCTAACAGTATCTGGAGAGGCTGCCAACGTGGCTTCAAATTTAAGAAACACTTTTACTGTAACGGGAGACACTACGGTTTCCGGCACTGGCGCAAAGATTGCGCTAAATGTGGCACAGACTGCCGCAGGCGTATATAGCACAACTACTGCCGCAAATTTTAAAGGCAAAGTTACTGTGAGCGACGGCGGCGCACTCATCTTGGGCGCTACTACAACAAATTATGTTTTAAATGCAAAAGGCAAGCTAAGCTCATTTTCAGCCACAGATTTAGATTATACGGCTTCAGCACCTCTTCAGGCAAATGTGGGTTCTTTTAAGGTAAAGGCAAGTGAAACAGTTTTGGGCTCTACGGGCACATTCAACTGGTCTAGCGGCAATGTAACCAATAATAGGTTATACATGCAAGCAGACAGCATGGATATTGATATTTTAAATGTTGGCAAATCTACCGACACAAACGCCTCTTATTTTGAAGTGTTTAGAGGTTCAGATGTTACTGACCCACATATTGGCGTTGGCGACGTAAAAATAGGTACTCTGAATGTGGACGGCGCTCTTTCTGTACGTTTGGGCTACCTAAACAATTCCCTTCGCTCTTACGTAAAATACGCAAATATAACAATAGACGCTCTTACATTAAATTCCAGCAATGGCAATCCTTCTGAATTTTATGCGGATGCCATAACCATAAACTCTTTTTCTAAAAAGGGTGCAAGCAGTTTGGTCTTGGGTATGGGCAACAGCAATTCCACGGGTAAAGGCATGGCTGCAACCACAATCACCATAGGTAAAGATGCTGCCGCAGTTTCAACTCTGGAAAAGGGTGATGTAGCTATTGCAGGGCTCACAAATACCATTAATGGCGACTTTAGAATGGGTGTTAGCGGCGTAAAATCGGCGGCAGCTTTGGAAGTCAGATCTGCTTGCGATACTAATGGAGATTGGGTTGCATCCACAACAAACATCAATAAATTAACCTTCCTCAAAGGTTTGAATGATAGCGACGGCTCCAGCTCATTCACCATCAAAAGGTCGGGTGCTTATGCAAACAATATCACAATTACCGAAGTTGTTTTGGACGCTTTTATAAGCGCATCTATTGGCGAAACCTCATCAAGATTGGGAGACGTAAATATAACAACAATTACAAATAGCTCAACCACAAGCGGAAACATGTCTTTGAAAATCTTCTCCCGCAATACCGATGCTGAAACTGATTCCGCCTCCGCCACATATTACAGCACAAACATAACAAATTATAACCATACAGGCTCTGCCATCAATAGGGTAAGCCTTAATCAAAATACGAAAATAGACACCTTTAATATGAAGTCTAGCGCTTCCGGCGCTGTCGAATCTGAAGCGAGCATGATTGTAAACGCCTACGTTAAAACCCTGAATTATGAGAATAACGGCACATACAGGTTCGGTGATACTGCCGCTAACAAGTACTTTACGTCTTTAAAAATTGACACCTTAAATATGAGCGCAGGCGTAACTGGCGGCGGTCTGCTTAGCGTTTATTCCAGAGATACCAACATCGGCATCATAGACATAACAAAACGCGGCAAGGTTGATTTTTACGGCACAGCAACCATAGGTGCTATCAAGGTAAATGACTCTTTGGGCGCAACGGGTAGCGCATATAGCTCTTTGTCATTCCGTGAAAATTCCACAATCACTGGAAATATTGAACTTAATATCCAAGATGCAAGCAACGAAACCTTCCTCAATCTTGGCGTTGCAAATGGCAAAACATTGACATCTACCGGCGTAATTTCTTTAGGAAGTAAAGGTGCGTTGCAGCTTAATTATGCAATAGGCACACCAGATACTTCTTCCGTAAGCAATTATGTCTTTGCGGGTGTATCAAGCCAAGTCTCCGATGGCAGCCTTACACGTATTTACACAGACGCTGCAAGCGGCAACGTAACGCTCACGCTTAATGGCTCTGCAGATTTTGATTATAAGGCCAGAATACATGACTTTAGCGGCACTCTTGAAAGTGATTTGCCAATAGGCGCAAAAATATCTATCACAAAGTCAGGCTCTGGCGTACAGAAACTCATGGGAGACAATTATTATAGGGGTCTTACAACAGTCAATTCTGGTGAGCTTCATATCCGTACAAACACACTCTCAAACAAAAAGGGCTTGGGTATCGGCGATGTGATGTTAAACGGCGGCAAATTCAGCGCCATTGAAGCCAATTCTGAAATAGGCTCTTTAACCGCCAAAGATTTAACTTGGAATAGTGGCGCTTCAATCATAGTTGATATTAGCGGCACCGGGCACGACATAATAAACCTCGATACGTTGACAAAGGGCACTGGCACTGCATTTACTTTTGAGCTTAACATTGAGAACATAGTTAAAGATTATGAATATCAACTCTTGGGCTTTGCAGATTCCACATTCTCCGATGCCGATGACTTTGAATATATCGTACAAAGCGGTTCTCTGGGAGACCTTGTGGGCAAGTTTAAATTCTTGGAAAATAGCGGCGTGTACCTGACCTTTACGGCGATTCCTGAACCTAGCACCTATGCTGCTATTTTTGCTTTTGCCGCCCTACTTTTTGCGATACGTCGCAGGCGCAAGTAGTTAAATTTGTAAATTTTCCAAAACGGCTTCATAAAAAATTGAAGCCGTTTTTTATTTGAAAATGAGCTCAAATATTTTGGAAAAAAATATTGGTATTTTTTTCAAAACAGTATTTCATTTGATGGATTAACAATTATTACTAACAATGTTTTATTAGCAAGAGATGGCAGATTTTTTTGAATTGATTGGTGTCAACAAATCTTTTGGTACGCACCATGTAGTCAAGGATGTCAGCATTAGCGTAAAGAAAGGCGAGGTCTTTTCTTTGTTAGGGCCAAGCGGTTGCGGTAAGACAACCATTTTAAGAATGGCCGGTGGGTTTGAAAAAGCGGATAGCGGCAGCATAATTCTGGATTCAAAAAACATCACCGACGCCTCTCCAAACAAGCGCAAAATAAATACGATTTTTCAGAACTATGCGCTTTTTCCACACATGTCTTTATGGGATAATGTCGCCTTTGGTCCGCGCAATGCGGGCATTAAAAAACCTGAAATAGAAAAGCGGGTGAATGAAATGTTAGACATTGTCAAAATGTCGGACCACGCCCGCAAACGCCCAGACCAAATAAGCGGCGGGCAAAAGCAGAGAATCGCCATAGCAAGGGCGCTTATTAATTATCCAAAACTGCTCTTGCTTGATGAGCCGCTTGCGGCCTTAGATTTGAAGCTTCGCCAGCACATGCTGCTTGAGCTTGACAGAATACACGACGTATTTGGCACAACCTTCATATACGTAACCCATGACCAGAATGAAGCCATGAGTTTGAGCGACCATATCGCCGTAATGAACGAAGGCCGCATTGAGCAAGTGGGCACGCCCGCCGAAATTTATGAAAATCCACGCACAAAATTTGTGGCATCATTTATCGGCGACACAAATTTATTCGACGCAAAAATTATTGAGCGCATTGATTCGGAGTATGTAAAAATAGATATCTTCGGGCTTGGTGAGTTTTACGCCTTTAATGAACAAAAATTCCCCGTGGGCGACAGAATCACTTTGAGCATGCGTCCTGAACGTTTTAGGATTTTCGCCGAAAAACCACAGGTTGACGCTCAAAACGCCATTGAAGCGGAAGTTACGGATATCATTTATCAAGGCGCAAAAACCCGCTATTGGGTGAAGGCGGGCACTCATAGAATAAACGTTTTGCAGCAACACAATCGCTGTTATCTTGACCAAAAGCAGCCAACTTGGGGCGATAAAGTTTGGCTTGTTTGGCATAGGGATGACGTTACAACACTTCCACATTCTGAATAATATTTAAAGTGTCAAAAAATTCTGAAAATAAAAAGTTGTCATTATCAAAAGTGCAGATGCAGTTTGGTAAAGACAAGTTGTCGGAATTTTTTCTTACATTGCCAAGCTATTCTTGGCTCATCATATTTTTTGTAATTCCAAGCATCTTGGTATTTGCAATAGCGTTCAAGGTTTCGGATGCGCAAGGCGGCATAGGCGATAATTGGTCTTTTGAGACAATCTCAAAAGTGTTTTCCGCAACCTATGCCAAGATTGCTTGGCGCACGGTTTGGGTAAGCTTATTGGTTACAATATTCTGTCTTTTGCTTGCAATACCCGTAGGCTATTGGATAAGCAAACGCCCAAAAAAATGGCAAAGTTGGCTCTTGCTTTTGGTTATCATACCGCTTTGGACAAATTTTTTGATACGCATATTTGCTTGGAGAGCGCTTTTGCATCCTGACGGCATAGTGCGCAGCGCCCTTCTCAATATGGGGCTCATTGGTGAAGACGTGTATCTTTTAAATAACATCTGTGCGGTTATTCTTGTTACAATTTACACGTTTTTGCCATTTGCAATTTTGCCAATTTATGCGGCTAGCGAGCGTTTTGATTTCTCTCTTATGGAAGCCGCCAGAGACTTGGGTGCAAGCCGTTTCAAGGCTTTTAAAAGCATATATTTAAGAGGCATAAGCAGGGGCATAATCACGGCGTTTTTGATAGTTTTCATACCCTCTCTTGGCTCTTACGCAATTCCAGATTTGGTGGGCGGCATAGACAATGAACTTTTAGGCAACAGAATCGCCCTGCGTGCAACCGCAAACCGCAATCTGCCTGAAGCTGCAGCCATTGCGGTAATCTTGGCAATAATAATAGTTATGCCGCTTTGCGCATTTTTGTTCGGCAAAAAACGCATCAGTTCAAAACCCTATATAGGTATTTCAAAATGATTAAGGGTTTAATACGCAGCTTAAAATCAACCTCATTATTTATGACATTTTTTGTCATGATATTTTTGTACCTGCCTATATGTATGCTGGTGGCGCAATCTTTTAATGAGTCAAAGTTCGGCGGTAAATGGAAGGGTTTTTCATTAAAATGGTATGAAGCGCTGATTGAAAATTCCGGCATCATAGAAGCTTCTTTGAACACCCTTTACATAGGTTTGATAGCAACGCTTGTGGCAACGGTTTTGGGCACGCTTTCAGCTTGGGTTTTGCACGTTTACAAAAGCCCTCTGCAAAAGACGCATTATTCTTTAATTTACGCTCCGCTTGTAATGCCCGATGTTTTGATGGGTATAAGCCTACTGCTTTTCTTTGTCAGCTTTGGGGCGGATTTAAGTTTGACCACCGTGATATGCGCCCACATAACTTTTTGCGTAAGTTTTGTAACTTTTGTTGTGCTTGCGAGGCTTCAAGATTTTGATTTCAACTTGATACACGCCGCCCTAGATTTGGGGGCAAGCTGGCCAAGAATAGTTTGGAAAATTATTTTGCCCATACTCGCACCTGGGATTGCCGCCGGGGCGTTGATGTCTTTCACGCTATCTATGGATGACTTTGTTGTTACATTTTTTGTCGGCGGCCCCGGCAGCACAACTTTGCCTGTAAAGGTTTATAGCATGATGAAGCACGGCACACCCACAATCATCAATGCGCTCTCTGTAATTTTTATGGCGCTCACATTTACTGTTGCAATAATTGCACAACTGCTTACTAGAAGAAAATACAAATGAAAATTAAAACATTCATACAAGTTTGCATAGCGTTTTTTACGCTATTGCTGATAACAGCCTGCGATGTCGGCAAACCCACATTGCGTATCTACACATGGTCTGACTATATGGATATGGACCTTGTTAAAGAATTTGAAAAAGAATTCAACTGCAAGGTCATTATAGACTACTTTGATTCCAATGAGCTCATGCTTACAAAAATCAAGTCTGGCGGCACGGGTTATGACATCATCACCCCCTCCTCTTACATGGTTGAAATCATGCGCGACCAAAATTTGCTCAACAAATTGGAGCTTTCAAAAATTCCCAATGCAAAATTTGTGGACAAGAAATATCTAGACACTCTTGCGTTGGATAAAAATATGGAATTTAGCGTGCCCTACATGATAGGTTATTCTTGTATCGCCTACAACAAATCTAGGATTCCAAACATTCCTGATTCTTGGGGGCTTTTTGATACCGATAAATTTGGCAACCGCAACACGCTTTTGAACGACATCCGTGAAACGGTCGGCGCTGCGCTTAAATACAAGGGTTATAGCATAAACACTAAAGAGCGCAAAGAACTTCAAGAAGCAAAAGATGTATTGCTTACTTGGCGCAAAAACATAGTCAGGTTTGAAAATGAAGCCTATAAAAGCGGCATAGAAAGCGGAGAGTTTTATATCGTGATGGGCTACAAGGGAGACTTGATTCAAGTTATCAATGAAAATAAAAGCACTCTTGGCTTAATGATTCCAAAAGAAGGCGTTAGTATTTCCTGCGATGACTGGGTAATACCTGTTGGCGCAAAAAATTCGGAATTGGCGTACTTATTCATCAATTTTATGTGCAAGCCTGAAAGCGCTGCAACAAACATGATTCTTACAAGCTACACATCTCCAATTTTAGAAGGTTTTAAATTTTTGCCTGAAGACGTGCGTAATTCTCCGATATACAGTTTGCCACCTGAAGAAATCCTCAAAAAATCTGAAGTCATCAGAGATGTTGGCGACTATATCAAATTTTACAATGAAGTTTGGGATGCGGTAAAATCCAACTAAAAATTCCCCTAAAAAAACGCACTTTTTTGAGTGCGTTTTTTTTAGCGGTTTTTATTTTTCCGGAATCGTCTTAAAATGTTTTGGGTAACGGGTTTTCAGTTCTTTTGAAATATCCAGCCAAGAAGTTTTCCAAAATTTATTCAAGTCTTGGGTGGTTTGCACGGGCCTGTTATTGGGGGCAAGCACCTCATAAGTTGCCGCAATTTTTCCGCCCGCAATCAAAACTTTTGAGGTGTCAAAATTCATGAGGTCTTTAAACCAGGCGGAAATTATCGCCCTACCGCTTGCTATGTCGTAGCGGATTTTCAAAGGCTTTTTGCGCTGAGGCATATCTACAATTTCCGGCGCATAATATTTTAAAGACGCCCTCTGTTCGGCAGAAAGAGAGTCTGCAAAAGCGGATTTCACATTGGCATCCCTAACCTGCGCATACGATGTAGAGCCATAACACATCTGCTCAAATATATTTAGCTTTACGTCTTCATCAATAAATTCAAAGCCCAATTCTGGACAGTGCCTTGCCAAAAAATTTATACGGTTGATATAATCTTCAACGTCCTCATCCCAATTTTTCAAGGTCAATTTTCCGGACATGATGTCTGAAGCAAGCATCTTGGCGGCAACGCCAAAATTTGAAGTTTCAATCCTGTCTTTAAACAAAACTAAAGATTTGAAAGACTTTACTTTGATTGTGTTTATACATTTGTGCGTATCGTCAAACTCCTCACGTTCATCTTCAAAAAATTCGCCGCCAAAAATTTCCTTAACATCGGCGGCTTCAACGGGGATTATCAAAGACGCCAATATTGAAACTCTGCCGGCAACATTTTGCTCACGCAGGCTTATTGCGCAAAAAATATCTTTGGCGTATGTTCTAGAATCCCGACGTATTTCGCCCCTTCTGTTCAAGGCTATTTCGCACGCCAAAGTGCCCTGATTTATGCGCTTGCACAAATGTTCAGGAAATGCGCTAAGGACGCACTTTGCAACATTGCGCCAGATTTCAAGCTCACCGCCTCTTGAAGATTTTTTATCGTTGCCGTCAAGCCTTGAAGCTATGCGAACAAAATCTTCGGCAAGCGCACAAACCTTTCTGGCATTCTGTGAATGTATGCCGTAAGTTCTGCAAAAGTCTTCTGAAAATTTATTCGCCCTTGCAATCAAAGAAAGCTTAACAAGCTCCTCAAGCTCGCTATTCACGTTGCCCAGCATTTCGTCCAAAGCGTACTGTTTGTGATGGTTTTCCAAATCCATCTTGATTCTGCCGACCTCTGTAAGTGCGGCGACCATTGCGGCTTCGTCCAGACAATCACGCTCCAGACCTTCCACCAGAAGCTTTGCGTATCTTGGCTCTGTGGGCAGCTTTGCCATCTTCAGCCCAAAGCGTGTGATTTTAAAGTTTTCATCCAATGCGCCCAAAGACGCCAAAGTTTGCTTAGCCTCTAAAACCCTGTGTTTATCGGGATTTTGCAGGAAGTCAATTTCCTCTATGTCATGAGCGCTTGCCGCAAGCCAAAGAGCGACCTGACTTAGAGATAGGCGCAAAATTTCAGCAGAAGTAAATTTTTCAAAGCCCACTTCATCGGCTTGCCGCCAAAGCCTTACAACTTTTCCGTTTGAGGTGCGCCCCGCCCTGCCAGCCCTTTGAGTGGCGCTTGCCAAACTTATGCGCTCAACCAAAAGCGTATTTACGCCTCTTGAAGCGTCATATCTTGCCACTCGTGCAAAACCTGAATCTATCACATATTTTACGCCACTTACAGTCAAAGAAGTTTCCGCAATATTTGTGCACACTATCACTTTGCGCTTTGTACTTTCTTCCAGCACTTTGTCTTGCATATCTATACTGAGCTCTCCATGAAGGGGCAGCACATCAAATTTTTTTGCGTAACCTGCGTTTTCTATCGCCCTAATTGTGCGGTAAATTTCATAACTTCCGGGCATGAAGATTAAAAAATTGCCATCCTGAGTTTCATCGGCAAGACGTGCAAATTCTCTTTGAGCATCGAGCCAATACGCATCCGGATTACGCACAGGGCTGTAAGCAAATTCCAAATCAAAAGTCCTCAATGCGCAGCTTAATAATTTTGCGCCACCCCCCATGTAGTCTAAAATTTCCGAAGCGTCCATAGAGGCGGAACACACCGCCAAAGCCAAATCACGCCTTGAAGTTTGCTGCAATTTAAGCGCCAGCGCCAAAGACAAATCTGAATAAATATTTCTCTCATGAAATTCATCAAAGATTATTGCCGATACGCCGTTTAAACCGTCCTTGGAAAGAAGTTTTCTTGCCAAAATGCCTTCCGTCAAAAATACAATTTTCGTTTTGGAAGTGTAAGATTTTTCAAATCTGATTTGCCAGCCAACGTCTTCCACCAGTTTTTTCCCGCTTTCAAAAGCCACTCTTTTTGCGAGCATCCTTGCGGCGATTCTGCGTGGCTGCAAAATATACACAACGCCCTCCACCGCCTCGGCAAACATCTGCGGCAACCTCGTAGATTTGCCCGACCCCGTTGGCGAAGACACCACAAACTTACGCACGCCCTCGCCGTAAAGCTTTATAATTTCCGGCTTAAGGGTGTCTATGGGTAAATTTTGCATCGCAAAAATTATTCGCTCATAAGTTTTGACGAGCGTTTAAAAGTAAAGCCGCCCTTCTTGGGCGCAGCACCTTTGGGTGAATCAATATCCAATGATTTCCGCAATATTGATTTTACAATCATGTAACCCTTATATGAACGCATATTCACATCTTTTACATTTTCTGAAAATATCTCCATATATTTTGCGTTGGACACAAAAGAGTCTCTGGTTATATCCAAAAGAAAAATCAGATGTTCCGGAACCCACACCACCGTAGAAAGCCACACATAGCCTTTGTAAATGTAGGTTTTGCCTGAAGAATCTTTTACGCTAAGCTCAATAAACTCAAACCTATTGCGCATCTGAGACTCTATATTCACACGTTCGCCATCGGCGTCAAAATAGCCGGAACCAAGCAAGACCTCCTCATTATTTACCGTCGCCCAATAGTAATTTTGGACAGTTTCAAAATACATGAGACGCTTGCCGTTTGGCAAAAAAACCTCTTGCCTGCCTACCCACTTGCCTTGATAAGCCTGCATTGCCTGAAGCGCTGTAATGCGCAAAATCTCAGGTCTTATTTTTTCTGCCAAAAGCTGCGGCAAAAAATGCGCCGCAACAAAAAGCGCCAGACAAAGTTTTCTCATAAATTATTTATTATTTGCGTCTGAATCATCTTTTCTTTTTGACTGCTTGTCCGCATCGGACAAAGCTTTGCGAACCATGTTTTCAGAGCTGATATAGACATTTACCCACATCAGAATTGAAACTATGATAGACGCATAAAGCGTGTCCAAAAAAGAGCCTACGCCTATGTACGGCACTATCATTGCGCTTAAATATATTATCGCCGCATTGATAACTATTATGCCCAAACCCATTGTGAAGATAATAAAAGGCAGGGTGAACAAAACCAAAAGCGGACGCAAAAGCCAGTTAAGCAGCCATATCATTATGCAAAGGCCGATGAAGGAAAATATGTTGTCAAAGCGTATGTTGATGGGCAGCAAACTTACAATGCCAAGCCCTATGGCGTTGACAAAAAATGTGCTGAAAAAATTCAACTCTATCCTAGAGGTGTTTTTCACCTTAGAAAAATCTTCAACTTTAAAATTGCCTCTTGGTTTTTCCATCTTCTTTTTTGATTTTAGATTTTATCTGCTTATACTTCTGCAATCTCTCGGCGACAGCCGCTTCCGCCCCGTAATTCGTCGGTTTATAAATTTCAACACGCTCCAAAAGATAATCCTGAGAACTTATATGCTCAGGGCAATCATGGTTATAAACATACTCCCTACTATTATTTAACTTCTTATTTAATGAAGTATGTGAATCACGCAAGTATAAAGGTATTTTTTGCACCTCTTTTTCCCGAATCAAGGCCTTTGCCGCAAAAAGAGCCGTGGTTGCAGAATTGCTCTTGGGGCAGGTTGCGAGGAAAATCACGGCGTGCGCCAGATTAAGCTCACACTCAGGCGGGCCCACACGCTCGCAAGCGTCGAAAGCCGCATTGGCAACAAGAATTGCCCTGTGGTCTGCCAAGCCAATATCTTCGCTCGCCAAAATTACCAGCCTTCTGGCGATAAAGCGAGGGTCTTCACCGCCCACAAGCATTTTTGCAAGCCAATACATTGCCGCATCAGGGTCGCAGCCCCTAATGCTTTTTATGAAGGCGCTTATTGTGTCATAATGTTCGTCTTCATTGTCGTCATAGCGCACAGAACGCTCCTTGGCAAAGACTTTCACGTCGTCTTCAGAAAGCTTTGCATTTGCGCCGACAGCCAAAACCATAGTCTCAAGAGCGTTTAACGCCCTGCGCATATCGCCATCGCAAATTTGCGCAATAGAAAGCAAAATATCATCCGCAGCACTGCAATTATATGCGCCCAGCCCCCTAGATTCATCCTGCAAGGCTATGCGTAAAACTTTCAAGATGTCGTAAGAATTCAAAGGCTCAAGCCTGAACAAATGGCTGCGGGAAAGCAAAGGGGCGTTGATATAAAAACTTGGGTTATGTGTAGTTGCGCCTATTAATCTCACATTGCCTTCTTCCACATCGGGCAAAAGCAAGTCTTGCTGAGCCTTATTGAAGCGATGAATTTCGTCTATAAATAAAATTGTGCGCTCACTCTTTCTGTATCTTGCCAATGCAAGTTCTTCCTTCAAATTTGCAACATTTGATAAAACTGCGTTTATCTTTACGAACCTGCTTTTGGTCTCTTTTGAGATGACTTGCGCCAAAGTTGTCTTACCGCAACCCGGAGGCCCGTAGAGCATCAAAGATCCAAAGCTGTCGGTCTTGATAAGGCGCGGCAAAAGGCAATCGGGCGCAAGCAGATGTTCATGCCCCACAAGTTCAGAAAGATTTTGCGGACGCATTCTAACCGCCAAAGGTGCGGCAAAGCTCCTTTCCGGAAGCTCGGCATCTTTCTTATCTGAAGCAAATAAATCTGGAGTATCGCCCTTCATTTTTATACGCAAGAAGACTTTGACTTTTGCCTACTCTTTTCAAGCATAAAGCATCTTGAATATTTAGAGATTTTATGCACACTGCCTATGCTTATGCAAGATATCGGAAAATTTTTACCCTGTGCAATGAGCGTTGCCAGCAGCGACTCCGGTGCGGGTGCGGGCATACAGGCGGATATTCTGACATTTGCATCTTTGGGCGTATATGGCACAACGGCCATTGCCGCATTGACCTCTCAGAACCCAAAAAAAGTCTCCCACATTGAAGTTTGCAGTGCGCAGTCTATGTATGAACAGCTACTCGCCATTGAAGAATTTTACAAGCCGAAAGCCGCAAAGTGCGGTATGCTTTTTGATTTGGAACACATTGAAGCTGCCGCAAAATTCTTCACTTTACACAGGCACATAAAGCTTGTTGTTGACCCTGTTTTTATTTCTTCCAGTGGTGCAAAGCTGATTAAAGACGATGCTTTAAACGCCCTCGCAAAAGAACTTCTGCCGCTTGCAGATGTCATAACGCCAAACCTTGATGAGGCAAAAACCCTCTTGAATTGCGCTGCTATTTCAAAACCTGAAATGATGTCGAAAGCAAAAGAGTTGTCGCAAAAATTTTCCTGCAATGTGCTTTTAAAGGGCGGGCATCTTGCAGATGCGGAACTTGTAGATGTGCTTTTTTGCAAGGGTTTAGAGCCTGAAGAATTTTTTGCAAAGAAAATTTCAGACATCAATACGCATGGTTCGGGTTGTACTTTAAGCGCTGCAATATGCGCATATCTTGCAAAGGGGCTTGAACTAAAACCCGCCTGTCTTGCCGCCCACACTTACCTGCAAAGCGCAATGCAAAACCCAATATTTGTAGGCGGTGAAAATTTCATAAACCATTTTCCCAAACCCAGATGAAAACTCCAAAAGATGATTTGCAGAAATTGACGGGGGCAAACGGACACAGATGCCGTTTAAGAAACCGTTTTCTAAAAAACGGTCTGGACACTTTTGCAGACTATGAAGTCGTTGAACTGCTCTTGACGATGATAATTCCACGCATAGATGTAAAGCCAATCGCAAAAAATTTAATTGCAAAATTTGGAAATTTGAAAGGCATACTTGATGCCCCTCAAGAAGATTTGCAGCAAATTAAAGGTATAGGTCAGAACGCTTCCGCTTACTTAAACTTGTTAAGAAAAATAATCCCCATCTATGTAACACAACCCTACAAGGGCGAAAAACTCACTTTAGACACGGTTGAAAAACTGGCAAAATTCTTCACCCCAAGAATCTCAAATTTAGATTATGAAGTTTTGGAGGCGGCTTATTTCAACACTCAGTTAGACCTGATTCCTTGCGGTATTGTCAGGGCGGCGGAAGGCGCAATAAACGGCGCAGTTGTAGATATAAGAAAAATTATTGAACCTGCGCTTAAAAATAAGGCGGCAAGCATTGTAATAGCGCACAACCACCCAAGCGGCGGCGAAAGCCCATCCAAAGAAGATGTAGATTTTACGGGCAAATTGGCGCTTGCCTGCAAGCCCCTAAATTTGTGTTTGATTGAGCATTTAATAATCACCAAAAACGGGTATTTTTCTTTCAGAAGGCAGGGGTTTATGGACATTCTTTACGACACCGCAAAAGAGGCGTATCCGTCAAACGCCGCGGTTGGAGAGGAAAGAAAGCTTTTAAAATAAAGCCGACACCTATGAAAATTTTAGGCATAGAAAGTTCCTGCGATGAATCCGCACTTGCACTCTTTGATTCCGACAAGGGCATTTTGTCCGAAATTGTGCATTCTCAGATAGATTTACACGCCCTATACGGCGGCGTAGTTCCAGATTTGGCAAGCACGCAACACCTTGAAAAGCTGCCATTGCTGATTAAAAAATTCTCGGAAGAATTTTTGCTTGAAGATTTGGATTTTATAGCCTGCACAAATGGACCGGGGCTTCCGAATTGTTTGGCGATAGGCATTGCCGCAGCAAGTGCGCTTGCGCTTAAAAATAATATAGAGCTTTGCGGTGTAAATCATCTGGTGGCGCATGCGCTCTCGCCCTTCCTTCCAATTCACGAGCAATCGCCTGAAGTTTTTTTTAAAACAATTCAAGATTACCTGCCGCATTTGGGGCTTATAGTGTCCGGCGGCAACAGCATACTTTTTGAGCTTGATGAAAACTTAAAAATTAAAGTGCTCGCAGAAACCGTTGACGATGCCGCCGGAGAAGCCTTAGACAAAGGCGCAAAACTTTTGGGAATGCCTTACCCCGGCGCACCCTTGCTTGAAAAAGCGGCAAAGAACGCAAACTTTAAACGCTACGATTTCCCTAGGGGGCAAAATAGGAAAATTGAGGATGACCCAAACTTCAGCTTTTCAGGCTTAAAGACGAGTCTTAGATATTTCTTGGATAAACTAAGCAGCGAAGAAATTTCTGAGAATTTGCCCGACATAACCGCAAGCTACCAGTACGCAGTTGTGGAACAGTTGCGCAAACGCACGCAGTATTTTCTCAAAAAAAATCCGTACAAAAGCTTGGGAATTTCCGGTGGGGTTTCAAATAATGAAACTCTGAAAGACGCCTTTGAAAAATTGGCAAAGCAAAATTCCGTAAAATTTTTGCTGGCAAAAAAGCAGCATAGGTCGGACAATGCGGCAATGACGGCGTTTGCGGCCTATATGTTGCCTGGTGCGCTTAAAAAATCTAAATCTGCAACGCTTGAGATTGAACCCAACGCCCCCGTTGACTGCGCATTTAAAAATAAAGAAAACATCGCTTAACCTCAAACTCAGCGTTTATTAAGAGGTCTTTATTATTGTAAAACAAAAGTACTCTTAAACCTCATTAAGCTCAGGCAATTTTATTGCGGCAATTTTTTCCATAATTTTATCCACCACAAATTGCGCCCTATCCGGATGAGACTTCCCAGGGTCTATTTCTGAAGGCATTATGGGTTTGCCGGCAACAAGCGCCAACCTAGAGCCGCCCTGCAATTTGTTGCTGCGTGGCAACACGTCTTCAAACCCAAAACTGCGTATTGGCAAAATTGGCACATTTGCTTTTAGCGCAATAAGCCCCGCCCCCGCCTTGCCCGGCAACAAATTACCGTCGGGGCTGCGTGTACCTTCAGGAAATATCACTATGCTCACATTATTTTTTAGATGAGCAAAAATTGTTTTGAAAGCCGCAAGATTTGAAGATTCCCCACGTTTGATTGGTATGGCATTTAGTCCTTCAAAATACTTTTTCAAGAAAAAGCCCTTCATCAAAGTATCTCTGGCAACAACCGCTAAAGTTGTGTGGTGAAAAAACGACATGGCGGGAGGGTCTAAAAAACTCACATGATTGCCAACAATAATGCAGGCGTTTTGGGGCACATTTTCCTCCCCGTAAAGCTCTATTCTTCCGAACAAGTCGCACATGCTCAACGCTGCATTCACAGAGACCGTGTAGATGATTTTTTCCTGTCTAAAATTTACAAATTTTAGTTTCATTTATTTAAGATTTGCAAATTTTAGAAATTGCCAAAGCCACAACCTCATCCTTGCCAAGATGCGATGTGTCTATTAAGTACGCCCCTTCAGGGCAAACCAAAGGTGCGGTTTTACGCGCCTTGTCTATGGCGTCTCTCTTGGATATTGAATCTGTAATGCCTTCATTGGCACGGCGTTTGAGTCTGGTTTCTTCATCGGCGTCTAAAAATATTTTCACATCAGCGTTGGGCAGTATAACAGAGCCGATGTCTCTGCCTTCCATAATTAAACCGCCAAACCCCTGATTCTTTGCGTAAGTTACCATTGAGCGCTGATAGGTTTTCAAAAACTCCCTCACAAAATCTAAGGAGGCGAATATGGACACGTTATCGTTCACAAGTTCTGTACGTATCAATGCGTCGTCAATGAGTTTTGAATTTATCGCCATCCTTGCAGAATTCCCCACAAGCGATGTTGAAAGCGAGATTTCCGAAAGCGCATTTTTTATGCCATCAATGTCTCCGACAGATACCCCCGCTTCAAGCAAGGCGTAAGAAATTGTGCGGTAGTGAGAGCCCGTGTCTACGTGCATATAGCCCAAAGATTTTGCGGATTCTTTGGACACGCTGGATTTGCCCACAGCCGCCCCGCCGTCAACCGCCACAGACCTAAAGCGCGCACTTGAAATTCTGGTTTCTTCAAGAACTTCAAAAAATTCCGCCCAAGTTTTCCCGCAACACGCCGGATTGAATACGCCAAGCCAAGCCTCGCCATTTTTGAATATGTCTTTAGAGCCCAAAACCCCGAAGCTCATTGCAATTCTATGGTCTTCATAAGTGTTGATTACTATGGGCTTTGACGCATCTTTCAGCGCAGTTGCCAAATTTTTATGCGCTGTAATGCTTATTGAATCTTCAGCCTCACTAACGCTTAAGCAGATTTTTTTTAGCTCTTTGGCTGCCGCCGAAACCCTGTCGGTTTCTTGTTTTCTGGTGTGGGCAACTCCGCTTATTTTGGTATCACAACCCAATGCGGCGGAAGCGGCGGCGAGGGTCAAAAATGTGTCGGAAATGTCATTAAAATCCAAATCCAAGTTTTTCAAATCTGTATTTTGATTACCGCATAAAAGCAAATCTTCGCCCACAATTTGAGACGTTATAAGAGACGTTTTGCAAAGCAGATTTATAAATTCCTTATCGCCCTGCAATGTAGATAAGGCAAGCCCTTTAAACAAGACCGCCCCGCCAACCAATGCCGAAAGCATTGCAAAATAGCTTGCCGCACTTGCGTCAGGCTCAATCTGATATACAAAATCTTTAACTTCTTTTGAAAAAGTCTTTACGCAATATTCGCCATTAATTTCTTCAAGATTAATGCCAAAAGAGCGCATCATTGCCAAAGTCATATCCACAAAAGGTTTCGAGACCGTGCTTGAAACCAGACTGATTTTCGCAGGCTTATCGGCAAACGCACTCACCATTAACATTGCAGAAAGCAACTGGCTCGACATTGAAGCATCCATCAAAATTTGACCGCCTTTAAGACCGCAGGTGCGCACTTTAAATGGAAAACAATTCTTCTGTTTTAAAAATTCAAACTCCGCCCCCTGAGCTTTCAAAACGTCTATAAGCCCGGACATTGGACGTGAATACATTGCCTCATCGGAATCAAAATAATATTCACCGTTTTTATTCAAACAAACCAATGCGGTAATAAACCTTGCCGCCGTACCCGCATTGCCCACAAATAAATTTGCCGAACTTGCCAGCTTGTCCATACCCTTTGAATTTATGAGTATCTCCAAATTTTCTTTATCAAGCTCAATTTCAACGCCCAGACGCTTAAGGCAATCTGCCATTATCAGCGTGTCTCTTGAAAACAACGCCCCCTTAAGCCTTGTTTGGGCGTTGCAAAGCACCGCCAGCAACATAGCCCTATTTGTAATGCTCTTAGAACCAGGCAAGACAACACTTGCGCAAAGAGGCGTTTTATAGGGCAAAATTTTCAAGACATCTTTCATTATCTTTACAAAGAGTTTCTAAAAATCTTCCCTCTTTCAAGCAATTCTTTAATTGAGGTGAAGTCTTTATTTTCAAGGTTGCGCACAAAAGCCGACAAATCTTCAATGTAAGCTTTTAAGGATTTCAAAATTTGCTCATCATTATCTGCAATTATTGCAGACCACATATCGGAAGAACTGGAAGCAACCCTTGTTGTATCTTTAAAGCCCGTCCCCACGAAAGATTTAAGACTTTCCACATCGCTATATTTTGAGACATTTACAGCAAGCATAGCAGCTATAATATGCGGCAAATGGCTTATGCGGGCAACTATAGCGTCATGATTTTCGGCAGAGACTTTGTACACAACCATGCCCAAGCCAGCCCACATTGCTTCAATTTTGCCTACCGCCGCACTGGATGCCTCGGCATCAAAACAGGGTGTTATAAAACATGGCTTTGAAAGGAACAAATCTTCATCGGCAAACTCAAGACCGGATTTTTCAGACCCCGCCATAGGGTGCGACCCCACAAAATAAGCCCCTGCGCCATTGATATAAGACTCGCAAGCAGAACACAATTTTGCCTTGGTGCTGCCCACGTCCGTTACTATTGCGCCTTTTTTTAGATATGGCGCAATCTGTTTAGACAAAGTTTTTATTGAGTCCACGGTAGAGCAAAGCACCACCAAGTCAGCGTCGGAAACAAGGCTTACAACATCTTCAAAAACTTTACCGCACCAAGGTTTTTGGGAGCATTTTTCTCTGGTTGATGCCGAACGAGACCAAGCATAGACTTCACCCGCAAGCCCCTTTTTTTTGAGAGCCATCCCCAAAGACGCCCCCAAAAGCCCCACGCCCAAAATTGCTACTTTTTCAAACAGTGCCATAGTATATAAAATATTTGTCTAAAATAAAACTATTAGGCGATAAAACGCCACAAAAAAAAGAGGCAAATATGAATCATATCAGCCTCTTTTTGGGAAAAGTTTTTCTATACTACATCAGAAAACAAGGCGTAAAAACGATTGTTTCGCCAGTTGGCACAATACTATCGTCCCCTACGCACCATACGTTGTCGTTGATGAGTATTTTAAAGCAAACTTCAGGATCTGTACACTTCTTTTCCCAGAGCCATTCGTCATCATTGATGCACTGCATTGGCACGCCCCTATCCCAAGAGAGATCGCCGCCGCAACCCCGGATATAAAGCTGATTGCCCCAACCGGCGTCAACTTTTGCAACAATTCTGGTAAGAGCGCCGCTTGCGCATTTGCTTACAGACGCCTTCTTTTCTGTTTTAACTGCAGTTTTTTTTGCAACCGCTTTTTTTGCGGGTGCTTTTTTTTCTACAATTACTTTTTTATCTGCCTTCACAGATTTTGTTGTTTTTTTTGTTATTGCCATAATTTTATCCTCAAAGCAGATTCTCCTTCCGGAAAATCATCTTTTAATTAGCTATGATAATCATATATTAAAAGAAAATATCAAGACTTTATTTTACTATTTCTCAAGGCAATACCAATCAGGATATTAAAGGATGTTTGAGATTCCTAAGTTTGCCTTGTTTACGTACAAATCCACATCGAAAATGGAATTTTCCTTCAATTTCTTGGCAAAAGCAAAATTGTTTCTGAACTCTGGAAATTGGACATCGCCCTCAACAGTGCGCTTTACGACAGTCAAAACCAATTCGCTACAAAGTGGCAAGGCGCTTTTATATATTTGCGCGCCGCCGCAAATCCAAACCGTCCGAGAATCATTCTCATAAGCTTTAACAAGCTCCTCCAAAGATTTATAAATTTTCACGCCCTCAATGTGTTCCAAAGAAGAAGTAAGCACCACATTTTCACGCCCAGACAAGGGTTTGCCTATGCTCTCCCAAGTGCGCCTACCCATGACAATTACGCCGCCCATAGTAGTGCTTTTAAAGTGCTTAAAGTCTTCAGGTATGTGCCAAGGTATGTGCAAATCGTTGCCAATCACACCATTCATAGATACGGCGGCTATTGCCTTAAACGGAAACTTTTTCATATCGCAATGGGTGCTTTAATTGCCGGATGAGGGTTGTAATTTTCTATCAGAAAGTCCTCATAAACAAAATCTTCAAGAGCCTTGCGCTCAGGATTCAATTTTATTGATGGCAAAGCCTTAGGCTCTCTGGAAAGTTGAAGCGCCACTTGGTCAAAATGATTTTTATATATGTGCAAATCTCCGAAAGTGTGCACAAATTCTTTTGCCCTAAGACCGCAAACTTGCGCAACCATGTACGTAAGTATTGCGTAAGAAGCAATGTTGAATGGCACGCCCAAAAAGAGGTCTGCGCTTCTTTGATAAAGCTGGCAGCTTAAAGTTGAATCTTTACCCACATAAAATTGAAACAAAGCGTGGCAAGGCGGCAAAGCCATTTTGTCTATTTCGCCGGGATTCCATGCGCATACTATATGCCTTCTGCCGCTTGGGTCTTTCTTAATGCCTTCGACAAGATTTTTTATCTGGTCTATGTGGCGAGAATCTTTGTCTATCCAATCCCGCCACTGTGCGCCATAGACCCTGCCAAGATTCCCATCTTTGTCCGCCCACTCATCCCAGATTGAAACCTTGTTATCTTGCAGATATTTCACATTTGTATCGCCCTTCAAGAACCATAAAAGCTCATAAATTATAGAGCGCAAATGCAATTTTTTTGTGGTCAAAAGCGGGAAAGACTTTTCCAAATCAAACCTTGCCTGTGCGCCAAATACGCCTCTGGTGCCGACGCCTGTCCTATCTTCCCTATCCTCGCCCTGCTCCATTACGAGCTTTAGTAAATCCAAATACTGCTTCATAACTAAATACCGAAAATTATCACAAACTGCAAAACAAACATGACAGCCACCAGCGTATAGACAAAGACGCTGAATTTACAGACCCTCAATTTTAACTGGTTGTGATTTTTCATATAATAAAACTTTGTCCTAAACTTCCCACATATCAAGCCTAGAAATTTTCCCTGATTGCTTCCGCAATAATTTCCGCCGCCCTCTCGAGGTCTTGGGCGTCATGCGCCAGCGAAATAAAGCAACTTTCATAGGCGCTTGGCGCTAAAAATAGCCCTCTTTTAAGCGCATACTGAAATATTTTTTTGTAGCTTTCAGCGTTGGATTTAAGCGCCTGAGAATAATTGTCAACCCTAGTGTCTGAAAAATACATGCTGAATAGTCCGCAGGTATTGGGCAATTGTATTGCGACGCCTCTTTGCTTTGCCGCCTCAGAAATTGCATCCACCATAAATTTTGTTTTTTGCGCCAGAATTTCATACGGAGAATTTTCCCGTATCATATTCAAAGCCGCAATGCCCGCCGCCATCGCCAGTGGATTCCCGCTAAGCGTGCCTGCCTGATACACCGCCCCGATAGGCGAAAGATTTTCCATGATTTCTTTTCTGCCCGCAAATGCGCCTACGGGCAAGCCGCCACCTATTATTTTGCCCAGCGCACACAAGTCCGGCGTTATGTTTTCTTTTGCCTGCACGCCGCCAGATGCAACCCTAAACCCTGTTATAACTTCATCAAAAATAAGCAATGCGCCGGATTTTTTTGTCAGGCTTTGCAGTGTTTTTAAGAAGTTTTCCTGAGGCAAAATAAGCCCGACATTTGCAGGATAAGGCTCAAGAATTACGGCTGCGGTAAGCTCTCCAAACTCGGCAAAGTAAGTTTCAAGGGCGTCTATGTCGTTATATTCCAAAACCGTGGTAAGCTCTGCCAACGCCTTGGGTATGCCAGCACTGTCGGGGTTGCCGAATGTCAATGCGCCACTGCCCGCCTTCACAAGCAGGCTGTCAACATGTCCGTGATAACAACCAGAAAATTTTACAATCCTATCTCTTTTGGTGAAGCCCCTTGCAAGCCTTATGCAAGACATTGTAGCCTCAGTGCCGGAATTTACCATGCGCACCATCTCGGCACAGGGTATCATAGAATGTATCAAAGAAGCCATCGTGTATTCAGCTTCAGACGGAGTGCCAAAGGCGGTTCCGTTTTCCAAAGCCTGAGCTATCGCCGATTTTATGGTTGGGTTTGAATGCCCAAACAATGCGGGGCCCCAAGCCGAAACAAAGTCTGTAAGCTCCGCATTATCAACCGTGAAAAGCTTTGAGCCTTTTGCCTTCTTTGTAAAAAACGGATTCCCGCCCACGCTTTTAAACGCCCTGACGGGAGAATTCACCCCCCCTGGGATTATCTTTTTTGACGCTTCAAAAAGTTCTTCAGATTTCATGGAAACACTCGGTTAAAATTATAGATAAACAAAAATATCACATTAAAATTTTCTTGCCAAGGGCATACGTCTGCCTGCGCCAAATGCGCATTTTGAAACCTTAATACAGATTGGCAACTGGCTGCGCTTATATTCGCTCATCTCTACTTTTCGGACAATTTCCAGCACGATGTCCAAATCAAAACCCCTCGCAACGATTTCAGAAATAGATAATTTTTCTTCTATATAAAGCCGCAGAACTTCATCCAAGACACCGTATGGCGGAAGGCTGTCTTGATCGCACTGGCCTTCCCTAAGTTCTGCGCTTGGGGCTTTGTCTATGGTGTTTTGCGGTATGAGTTCTTTGCAGGATTTTTGATTTATGTAGTTTGAAAGTTCATAAACTTGCGTCTTATATAAATCCGCTATCGGCGCAAGCGCACCGCAGGTATCTCCATAAAGAGTGCAGTAGCCGACCGCCGCTTCGCTTTTATTGCCGCAAGTTAAAAGCATCATTCCAAATTTATTGCTAAGCGCCATCAATGCCAAGCCCCTTGCCCTGCTTTGCAAATTTTCTTCGGTAACGTCGCTTTCATAACCCGCAAAAGCCTCTGAAAGCGCTGCAGTAGCGCCCTCAACTATGGGCGCAATAGACACTGTCAAAAACTTTGCGCCGTAATTTTTTGCAAGCAACTTTGCATCCGCCTTGCTGTGCTCGCTGGAAATTTTTGAAGGCAAAGAAACGCACAAGACATTCTCCGCACCCAAAGCCTCCACCGCAAGGGCGGCGACAAGTGCGGAATCTATCCCGCCGCTTAAACCAAGCAAAACTTTTTTAAAACCGCACTTTTCAACAAAATCTTTGAGCCCCAAAACCAGAGCGTCATGCAAATCGGCAATAGAATTGTAGTCGGCAAAGTCTCCCTCATTTTCAGAAATATTGAAAGGGTCTAAAACCAAAAAATCCTCCTGAAATTTTTTAAGAACCTTTGACGCCGCTTTGCCCGCAACTTCTTTGCCGACAAATACGCCACTACCGCCCGCATAAATTACGCCGTCATTGCCGCCCACCAAATTACACCACACAAGCGGAACGCCCAAATAGTCGGAAACTTTCTCCAGCATTGCGCCAGACTTTCTGACATTGTCGTTAGAGGTTGAAAATACGCTTGCGGAAATATTTACAAGCAAATCAAAGGCTTTTTTTTCAGACGCAAAATTTAGGCTGTGCAAATGTTGCAAAGGTTTAAACCCAGTGTATCTGGAGGAGGTTGAGACATCTTCCAAAGACCATATGTCTTCGCAAATTGTGATGGCTATTTTTTTGTCTTTAAAGGGGACTATCAAAATATCCGAGCCGCTATCCGTGAATCTGGGTTCATCGGCAATGTCATAGTCTGGCAGTAAAACTTTATCGTAGATGTGCTTAATTTTGCCACCTTCAATCCAGACTGCGCTGTTGAATGCGCCCCTAGATTTCCCGCTTGGGCGCAATACCCCCAAGAGGCAGGGCAGTTTGAGCTTGGGCGCAAGCTCCTCCAAAGCAGACCAGCTTTTTTCCAAAAAATTTTTATCTAACGCCAAATCTTTGACGCCAAAACCTGTCAGAGAAAGTTCTGCAAATACGGCAAAGTCCGCCCCCTTGTTGTGAAGCTCAAGGCAAGATTGCTCTATTTTTTTTGAATTGCCGATAAAATCCGCCGCCCTTGTATTAATTTGTGCAATGCCAACTTTCATAAGATTTTCAAAGCAGAATAATCTGAAATTTTATGCGCTTAGACAATAAAAAAATCCGCACTTGTGCAAGTATGCCGTGCGGATTTTTTGCCAGATTAAATGCGGATAAAAATGGGACTAATTTAAGCTGTTACTTTTTTTCGTAGAAGCTGTTAATTTTTGCGGCAACGTCTTTGTAATTGATGTCGCCCTTATAAATTTCTTTGTATTCTTCTATCGCCTTTGCCCTGTCGCCCATGATTTCATAAGCGGCGGCGAGTTCATAGATAATTTCTTTTTTGGTGTCTCCGGAAATGCCGACAGATTCTTTTTTTGCCGTCAAGAATTGGTCAACAGCCATATCGTATTTTTTACCAATCATGAACGCTTTGCCCAGACCAAGCAAAGACTGCAAACGCACCTTGGGGCTGCGCTGGGAAAGCTGGAATTGGCCGATAGCTTCATCAACTGCGCCGTCCTCAAAAAGCAGGACACCAAGAGTGTATCTATAATTGAAGTCGTTGGGATAACGCTCAACCATTGCTTTTGCGGTTGCCAATTTAAACACCCTGACTTCCGCCTTCAAAGTTTCCAACTTGGATTTTGCCGCTTCATCATTTGGGTTAGATTCCAAAGCTTTGTTGCAAACCGTAATTTGCTGGTCTTTATCTGAAACAATCAAATCTTGCTCAAGCTTTTCAAGAGCGGTATCGCCCTTGCCCATTGGCAAAGCCCTTGCCTGTTTAACATAGTCAACCGCTTCAGAAAAACGCCCCAACTGCTTAAGATTTGAAGCAATGTCTCTATAAAGGTTGATATTTTCAAGGTCATTCCCAATTTCAACTTTAAGGCGTTCAACATTTTGGTTGAGGGTATCGGCATCATTCACAAGGCGTGCCGCCTTTTCAAGATTTGCCGCATTATCGGCATCTTTAACTTTGCTTCTGAAGTCGCTATCGTCGCCCTCTTTCCAAGAATTGCTCATGGTTTTTATGACCGCCGCCTCTTTCAAGATAGCCTGCGCCTCATTATTTGAAGGGTCTTTGCTCATGATGAGGGAAACCAAGCGCACAGCATCGTCGGCCTGCTTGTTTTTAAGGTAGATTTTACAAAGCTCTATCAAAACTTTTACGTTGCCAGGTTCCGCCGCAGCAACCGCAGAATAAAGGTCTGTGGCGGTTTGATTCAAGCCCAATGAGGATGCCGCCTCTGCCATAACTTTGATTACGGGCGTATTCAAAGGGCATTGTGTCAAGAGTTTTTCACCCTCAGCAAGCACTTCTTTTTGCTTGCCTTTGGAAACCATCTTCTTGGCTTTTGAAGCAAAGATAGAACCGCTAAGCTTTGCCAAAAAGACAGAAACAGGATTGCCCTTGCCGAACTTTGCCCTTTGCGCCTTGCGCAAAATTTTGCGGACTTCTGCGCATGAAGGCTCTTTAGAGAGTATGTTCAAGCATACGTTGATTGCGTAACTTGGGTCTTTATCTATGGATTTTTCTGCGGTTTCCACCTGTTTAATGAGGCGTGGATCAAGGTCTTTAAGCAAGACCTCCTTTATTTGTGGTGTTTCCGCCGTTGTCGATTCTGGTTTTTCTGCCATGTTGTCAAGTAATTCTAATTGTGAATAGTTATTAAATAAAAGTAGTGAATCTAGAGTACAATAAAGGCGGACTTACTGCAAGTCATTTTCTACGCCATTTTTTAACAGCGCAAAACACTCCTCATTTAATGCCTCAGACGGGCTTTCCACAAGCAGGCGTATTTTATTTTCCGTACCTGAATAGCGCACCAAAATTCTACCTTTATCTTTAAGCATTTCTTCACATTTTGCCATTGCTTTTGAAAGCGTTGGCGTTTGTTCAAGGGGCGTTTTACGCACAACTTTTATCGCAGACTGACAGATAGGATAGAGTTTTACAACCTGCCTTAATTCAGAAAGCGGTTTTTTAGACCTTATTAGTATGGAAAGCAATTTTATTGCCGCAGCCAGACCGTCGCCGCAGGGCGATATGTCTG
Organism: Opitutales bacterium; assembly: GCA_031553045.1. Lineage (GTDB taxonomy): Bacteria > Verrucomicrobiota > Verrucomicrobiia > Opitutales > Intestinicryptomonadaceae > CALXQW01. Next base: position 274,022 of record JAVBLZ010000001.1, read on the forward strand.
AAAATATGTAGTGCCCAGAATTTTCCCCACCCATATTGCAGGAATTTTCAATCATCATCTGCATTACCAATCTGTCGCCAATACCGCTTCTTAGAGTCTTGATACCCCTCTTTGCAAGCGCTTCATCCAAGCCAAGGTTAGATTGCAAAGTAGTTACGATTGCTTTCGACGAAAGCTCATTTGCATCATCGCAGGCAAAGGCAATTAGCCCCATAACTTCTTCACCGGAAACTATGGAAGACTTTTCGTCGCAGACAACAAGCCTATCGCCGTCGCCGTCGTGAGCAAAGCCTATTGATGCGCCCACTTTTGCGCACATTTGCTGCATAGCCTCTGCGTGTTCGCTACCAACTTCAAAATTAATATTTTTGCCGTCGGGGGCTGCGCCTATCTCATAAAGTTCCGCGCCATAGCCCTTCAACACTTCAGAGCTTATACCCACAGTGCCGCCATGCGCCATGTCTAAAACAACCTTCATACCCTTAAGACAACCCGCAGGCAAAAGCGTAAGCATGTGTGCTATGTATTTTGCCTTTGCGCTTGTGTCTTTTACGATTTTTGCAGCCGCCAGACTTGAAGCAAAAGCGGGCGGGGTATCCACATATTTTTCTATTTCAAGCTGAGTATCATCATCGATTTTATGCGCCTTATGGTCAAAAAACTTTATGCCGTTGTCCGTATAAGGATTGTGGGATGCGGTAATCATGACGCCCAAAGCAGCCCCGGCCACGCGCGTACCATACGCCAAAAGCGGCGTAGAAACCGTGCCCATATCTATAATTTCCACATTGCGCGCACCCTTGCAGAATGCGTTTTTAAGAACTTCACTCGAAGCCCTTGTGTCGCCGCCAATGACTATTTTTTTGTTTTCTTTGCCATTCAGATAGCAGGAAGCCGACAGGCCCAGTTTTTCAAAAAAGGCCTCATTTATTTTATCGTCGCCAAACTGACCACGAATACCGTCTGTACCGAAGTATTTCATATTATTTTCTAGGTAAATTGTTTTTAATTATATCCGACAATTCTTTTGGTGAAGCCTCATCGAGGTCTTTACCTTTGCGTTTTAAAGTTTCAAAAGTTTTGATTACGGTTTCCGTCATCAAATCATGTGTTTCTTCAGTGCCGCCCATTATGGAAAATCTCTCCGCATTGGTGATGCGTTTTTCACCGTCAGAGTCTAAACCCAGACCCAACAAATGAGATTTTTGTTTTTTATTTTTCATCTTCCTCAGATAATGCCAAAGCCGCTTTCTGGTAAGATTCATCATCTTCAGAAAGCTCTGCCGAAGCTTCTTCTTCATCTATAACTTCGCAATAAATTTCATCAAAACTTGCGCTTTGTTCAAGCTTTAAGCGGCGCAATCTTGTAAGTTCAAGCATTGCAAAAAATGTTGCCACAACGGCGGGCAAATTGCCATTCAAACTTTCCACCAAGTTTGTGAAAGTGAAAGTTTTTTCTTTTTGAGACAAGATAAACTCCATCCTGTCAGCCACAGATATATTTTCATCCGTGATTTCACCCTGCACCAATTTTTCCGAAAGGCGGCGCAAGACGGTGTTGAAAGTGTTCCAAAGTTCCATCCTATCGACGGGTTTTATTGGTCTGTCGTCAGTTTTTTCTTTTTCTACGAGGTATCTGTCCAAATAATTTTGCCTATGCAAAATCAAATCTTCCAGAAGGCCTGCGCCCTGCTTGATTTTTTGGTATTCTAAAAGTTGTTCAACAAGCTCCCACCTTGGGTCTGTATCTTCATCATCTTCCGCTTTGGCGGAAACTTGTTCATCGAGGGGCAAAAGCATGCGGCTTTTGATATACATCAAGGTTGCCGCCATGACAAAAAATTCACCCGCAATTTCCAAAGACATATTCTCCATAGCCCTAAGCACGCCCAAATACTGCTTTGTAACCTGCTCAATGGGTATGTCGTAAATGTCTATTTCATTTTTTTTGATGAGAAACAAAAGCAAATCAAGAGGCCCTTCAAATATGTTGAGCTTCACATTCATATCGGACAAATCCGCAATGTTTTGGCTTTTTGTTTCCGTATCTGACATTTTTTAGAATATTAAAAGGTGCACCCTTGCGCCCACCGACAGATTGTCTTCCCTGAGAGCGCCCTTGCGATAACCCAACTGGTATTCAATAATCCAAGAGTTGCCCAGCCTTGTCCAAAGAGTATAAACTTGGTCTGTTATATCGCCGTAGTTGTAATCATAGTGCCATCTGCCTATGAGCCTGTAATTTTCAGAAATTTTGTACTGCGCTTCCAATCCATATTGGTTGATGTAGCCGTTTAGGTACGTTGAAAAGAATGTTACCGAAGCATGATCCGCATCATGCAAGCGTATGTAGGTATTAAGCTCTGGCAAGTCCAGATAATTTACATCTATGCGGCTGTAACCGCCCACGGTAAGCCATCTTGCGGGCGAGAGGCTAAGGTGCGTATAAAAATCGGAATAAGAAGTCCTATTCACATTTATATACTGCCCTCTGGTGTAGTCCGGATACAGATAGGGTTGCTGCTCAAAATTAAAATCCTGATAAAAATCAAGGCGCGCCAAAGTGCGTGAGCCGTAGCCATCGCTATCTCTTGTCTGCAAGATATTTTCCAGACCCATGCGCAAAGTGTTTGTGTCTGTAAGCAAATCCGTATTTCTTTGCAAACCCAAATCCAACATGGACGGATAAGAAGAAAACGCCAGAGTGTCTATCTGCGGAATCCTATCCAAGCCCTGCGACGCCGACGGTATGTAGCGGTAACTCATCACAGGGCGTAGATTATGGCGTAAGCCGTCTATATTCATAGTTTGGCTGGTATAATCCCAAGTGCCCCAAACGTCCATCTGGGCGTCAAAACCAAACTGACCGAGCATTCTGGTATAGTCCGAAGATTTGCCGTAGGCGTCTGCATAATGCGTAACCCTTACGCCCAAGATAGGCGTAATACTGCTCCAAGAATTGAAGCTTATTGGTCTGGATATGCCGTAGAAAGCGTCTATGCGCTTGCTTGTTGTCAGGGCGTTTGAGTTGTAAGGGTCAAACTCCCTGTAATAACCCACCGATACAAATGCGTCATGATAAAGCTTTATGCCAAAAGGGTCTGTGGGCTGCATATCAAAGCGCAATTCAGGCAGACGCTGCTGCACAATCTCCCAATCGTTGGGTTGGAATCTTGAAAATGCGCTTATGTTGAAAAAGCTTCCGTAATAGACAAGCTCTCCAAAATTGTCTGGAATTTGATTGTCGTAAAAATCATCAGGACGAAAATCTCTGAGCGTGTGCTGGTCTTTCCAGTAATATAATTGCCCTGTGAGAATCACAGAATCGCCGAATGTCTGCATGTGTTTTCCGTTTATAAAAAACCTGTCAGACTGCACTTGCCTGCCCAAATCGTCATAACCCCTCACCCCGTCGGAGGCGCCGTCATTTATAAAGCCCGCCTGCCAAGAACCCACAATGTTTGTGAATGAGCTTGTATAATTGTAATTTGCAGCAGGGCCCACCAAAACCGAACGCTTTGAATAGTAGTCTAACAAAATGCCCGGGTCTATATAATCTAAACCAGTGTAATAAACGGTATCTCTGATATAAAAGCCGTAGTCGCCATTGTATCCAGGTTGTATATCAAGCATAAACGGCGGACGCGTAAAGTTGTCATGAGAAACGTAAGGCAAATAAAAGAAGGGAACTTGACCTATGCGGAATGTGGTATCCTCCAACTCAAGCGTTGTGGTTTCCGGAGTGTATGTCATTTTGTCCGCCTGCATGTTTATGGAGAACATATCGGGCTGACCCACTATCACCGAAGTTGAGTCTGAAGTTATAGTCTGCTTTGTGCCCGCAACATTATTTGCCTCAATAAAAAGCGGAGAATGGCCCAGACGCAATTTTTCAGCGCTTATGGAATTTTCGTCTGTTTTGAGTTTAAGTTCGTTAGACACCATGCGCAGATAGTCTTGAGATATGCGCACGTCTCCTGAAGCCGTCGCCAAAGATTCCGTACCAGAGTATTCAATTTTATCGGCGTCTAATTCAAAATTTTTATCTTTAATTTTTGCGCTTCCACTGGCGATAATCTTGGCTTTATTTTCACCCTCATAATCCATCTTATCGGCACTTAGTTCAGGATGGCTTGTCTGCAACCTGCCGAAGCTTTGGGCTTTGAGCTTGGCAGCTTCTTTGTCGGAAATTGGAGCCGCCGAAGATTCCGCCGCAGGCGCAGCCGCATTTTCTTGTTTTGTGGGTATGTCAAAGCTGGGTCTGTCAAAGTCCACCATCTTGGAGCGTTCCGAACTTTGAGCATAAATATTACCAAGCACGACACAAAAAGCCACACCCGTGCAAAGAAAGCATTTCTTAAAAATTTTCACCCAAACATTTTTATTGTCGCCCAACCGTAAAACAAGCTTTTATTTAGCTTACTCTTGATTTTTCTGAAAAAAGGCAGATTATACGCTGATTTGATATGCAATTAGGAGCAACATTTAAGAATATTTCTAAAGTGGCAACCGCCACTATGGGTTCTAGGGTTTTGGGGCTGGTAAGAGACCAGATTACTTTTGCAATTTTAGGGGTAAGCGCCATAGGTTCAGGTTTTTTATTCGCATTCAATTTGCCTAACTTATTCAGACGCCTAATGGGCGAGGGGGCGCTCACAAGCTCCATGATACCTGTGCTTACAAGCACTCTGCATAAAGATGGGCAAGAAGCCGCCTTTGAATTTATAAATAAAATCTTTACCCGCACATTTGTAGTTTTGTTTTTTCTCACACTTTTGGGTATAGCATTATCTCTTTTTGCCTATCAGCTTGCAAGTACGGAGCGTTACGTGCTAAGCGGTTTATTTTCGATATTTCTTTTGCCCTACATGATACTCATCTGCCTTGCGGCGGTGCTTTCCGGGGCGCTCAATACGCTGGGTATTTTTGGTGCGCCCTCGGTGGGTCCAATACTTCTAAACGCCTGCATGATAGCGGCTTTGCTGATAGGCGACTATATTTTCCCCGACGATTTGCAAAGCGTAATATATGTAGTATGCGGCGGCGTACTTTTGGGAGGGCTTTGTCAACTGGGCTTGCCCGCCTACTATCTCTATAAAAAAGGCTGGCGATACAAAATAAATTTTGCCTCCAGCCCTGAACTTTCTGAGCTTATCAAACTCTTTCTGCCAGCCTTGGCGGGCTCTGCAATAATACAGATAAACATTGTAGTTTCAAAGCTCTTTGCGGTTTATATAGACGATGCGGCAATGTCTGTAATATATATAAGCAACCGCCTTGTAGAGCTGCCTTTGGGCGTCTTTGCGGTAACAATTTCGACAGTTTATTTCCCAAAGCTTTCACTGCTCAGCCATAATAAAGATTCCAAAGGTTTTCTTGCGGAGTACAGACGGGGGCTGATTACAACTATGGCAATCACCATACCCGCCGTATTTGGTTTGGTGGTTTTAAGCAAAGACATTCTTGCCCTGCTCTTTCAATGGGGCGCTTTTGATATTGACGACGTAAATTTGTGCGTGCCAATCCTAATTGCCAGTGTGATAGGCATGCCCTTTTACTCCGTGGTAACCTTTGCCACAAAGGGCTTTCACTCAAACAAAGACACAAAAACCCCCATGCGAATTTCTATCGTGGGCTTTGTTACAAACATAGCTTTTTGTCTTATATTGATGTTTGAATTTAAGGCGCTGGGTCTGGCTCTGGCAAACGTTCTGGCGGCGGCACTGCAGTCTGTATTGCTCGTGTACTTATTCGCAAAAAGCAAAGGCACGATACAAGGGTTTTCATGCAACGTAAAAATTATTGCGGCTTCGGCTATCATGGCATTTTTTACTTGGGTGATGAAGTTGGGGTTTGAGCAAGTTTTGTCTGGCAAAATTTTATACTTAACAAACTGCACGGTTTTGATAGCTTTTGGCATAGTAATATACATTGTTGCCCTAAAACTCTTGGGGTTTGAGCAAATGAACGAACTTACAAAACTTTTGAAAAGACGCAAATAACATGGATTCCAGAGAACTATTTCACGCAACACTAGCCGGCATAAAGTGCATTAGACCCCCATTTTGGATGATGAGGCAAGCCGGCAGGTATCTGCCTGAGTATAGACAACTCAAGGCGGAACATGGGTTTCTGGGCTTGGTAAAAAATCCTGAACTTTCGCTTGAAGTCGCCCTTCAGCCCATGAGGCGTTTTGATTTTGACTGCGCCATTTTATTTTCCGACATCCTTGTTGTTTCAGAAGCCTTGGGGCTTCCCTACACTTTCAAAGACGGCGGCGGCATAATGCTTGAAAAAACAATTTTATCTGAATCAGACATAGACAAACTCCCGCCTGCTGAAATTGTGCGTGAAAAACTTTCCTACGTTTCTCAAAGCTTAAAGCTTTTGAGAAAAGCCCTGCCGCAAAAAGCGCTGCTTGGGTTTTCTGCGTCGCCATTTACGCTTGCTTCATACATGGTGGAGGGCGGGTCTAGTGCGGACGGTTTTTCAAAATTTAAGAATTTCCGCAATGAAAACCCATTGGCTTTCGCCAAACTTATGGATAAACTTGCGCTTGTCATACAGGAATACGCCTCAATGCAGATGGAATGCGGCATAGATGCCATACAGCTTTTTGACTCCAACGCCCAGTATATAGAGGCGGATAAGTATGAGTCGCTTTCGGGGCGTTGGCTTGCCCAGATACTTGAAAATATTGGCGGACGCATGCGCACGATAGTCTATGCAAAGGGTATGAGCAACCGCTTTGCCGAGCTTGCCCCCATGGGTGCAGACGCATATTCTTTGGATTCTTCGGCAAGATTATCGCACATAATGCTCACCTGGAAAGCTCCATACGCCTTGCAAGGCAATTTGGACGAAAAACTTTTGTCTGATGCCAACCCTGAAAAAGTCAGGGCTGAAACTTTAAAAATTTTGGACGATATGTCGCCCTTGGGCAGGCATATTTTTAATCTTGGGCACGGCATACTTCCTGACGCAAAAATAGAAAATGTTGAGGCCATGTGTGAAGTCGTAAAAAATTATGGAACTAAGTAGGCTTATAGAAAAGTATAAATCTAGCGGGCCAAGATACACGTCTTATCCCACTGCCCTCAGCTTTTCGGAAAACGCCGACGCCGCACTTTTGGCGGCTTCTTGCGTAAATCAAGACTCAGATTTTTCCCTCTATGTGCACATACCTTTTTGCCAGTCTTTATGCAGATTTTGCGCCTGCTCTACCACAATTTGCAAAGACGTAAAACTGGTTGATGAATATTTGGACTTATTAGACAAAGAGCTTCTGCTCTGGAAAAAATCAGGATTAAAAAATCGCAAACTCAAACAGATACACTTTGGCGGCGGCACCCCAAATTTTCTTTCGCCAAAGCAGATTGGGTTGCTCAATAAAACCATTGAAAGATATTTTGAAAAAGATTCCGACTGTGAATTTTCCGTCGAGCTTGACCCCAGAACCCTCAATTTGGAAAAAGTTGAAGCCTTTGCCGCTTCCGGTGTAAATAGGGTGTCTTTGGGCGTGCAAGATACAAATGAACAAACGCAAAAAGCCATAGGCCGTATTCAGCCGCATGAGCTGAATCTTAAATCTGTACAATGGCTTAAAACTTGCGGCATAGATAAAATAAATGTGGATTTGATTTACGGTCTGCCGCTTCAAACCGCCGAAACTTTTTCCCAAACAGTTTCAGATGCTCTTGAAATTTCTCCTGATAGGATTGCGCTTTTTCAGTACGCTCACGTGCCTTGGGTAAAGTATTCGCAAAAGAGTCTGGAAAAGCTAGCCCTGCCGACTTCCGCCCAAAAGGTTGAAATGTTCATAAGCGCCATGCGCACATTTGAAAGCGCAGGTTTTGAATATATAGGCTTAGACCATTTTGCGCTACCTCAAGACACGCTAATTGAGGCAAGAAAAAATAAAACTTTGCAAAGAAATTTTCAGGGATACAGCACGCACGGCGGTTTAAATTCTTTGGGGATAGGTTTGACTTCAATATCTCAGACCGCCTCTACTTATAGGCAAAATCACAAAGAGATGGCTTTGTATAAAAAATGCCTGCTGGAAGAAAAGCTTCCCATAGCCAAAGGCATAGTTTTAAATGCTGAAGACATTTTGCGCAGGCGTATAATTATGGACATCATGTGCAATCTGAACATTACTTTTTCCGATTATTGCCCTGACTTTGCGGAAAAATTTTCAAAAGGCTTTGACATTCTTGAAAAAATGTCAAAGGATGGGATTATCAATTTAACACCAAAGAGCTTGTCCGTTACTAAGTTGGGAAGAATATTTTTAAGATCCGTGGCTATGGTTTTTGATGAATATTTTTCGGCGGACGACAAAGGTAAGTACTCCAAAACTTTATAGGTATAATAATGAACGAAACAATAAAATCTATACTTGAACGCAGAACAACCCGAGATTTCACGCAGGAACAAATACCTGACGATGCTCTTGAGCTTATAGTTGAATGCGCACGCTATGCGCCTTCCGGCATGAACGCCCAGACCTGCCATTTTACGGTGATACAAAATGCCGAAATTCTTAAAGAGCTCAATGAAAAAACAAAGCTTGAGCTGCGCAACACAGGCGTATCGCGCCTTGTTGCAATGGGTGAAATTGCCGACTTTAATTTCTTCTACAACGCCCCCACCTTAATCATAATTTCCGCCGACCCAAAGAAGGCGGCAACCCCTGTTGAAGATGCGGCTTTTTGCATGCAAAACATCATGATTGCCGCACAAAGTTTGGGTATAGACTCCGCCTGCGTAAATTCAATTTGTTTTGTGCACAATAAGACTGAAGTGCGCTATTTACTCAGCGATATTGAAGTGCCCAGCAAAAACCACGTCTATGGTTGCATTGCCCTTGGTTACAGTAATTGCGGCAAACCTGAAGCGCCGGACCGCACGGGGTTTGAGTTTAATTACGTGCGTTAAAACTTAAAAAAAACAAAAAGACTAAGAGGAATTTCTCTTAGTCTTTTTGTCTTACACGAAATCTTGCCGTCTGAGGCTAATTGAGGCTAATTAATTTTGCGGGTCATTACAAATGCCTCTGCGGCAAATAAACCGCAGATAGAACCCCTAAATTTTGCCAATGCCTCTAAACCTTCTAAAGAACGAGGGTTTGGGAAATCTTTAATTTGGCTTTTATACTTTGAGAACGCCTTGAGCTTTATATGCAAAAAGTCGGTAACATCCGTAAACACATTGGGGACAAAAGCGCCTTCAACGGTGTCTATATTCCAATGTGTTTCAGAAAGAGTTTCATACATATAAACTTCTTTCACGCCCCTTCCCAATTCTGAAATCGGCCTTATTGCCACTTGGAGGGCGTAACAAATTTCTCTGTGGTCTTTATGAAGGTCATTTATAAATGGCATGTAAATAATATTCGGACGAACTTTTTCCAGCACGGCAAAAACTTCTTTATTTATTATGTGGGTGGGTTCCGTAGATAACAGTGCTGCGGGAAGCTCTGAAAAAATTATTTCTTTTACGCCCAATACATCCATGGCATCGCGCGCTTCCTTGCGCACAATATCCCAACCTTCTTTTTTGAAAAGCGGATGAGGATTCACCCCATGACCCGTGAGCACAGACACAAACACCTCATCACCCATACTCGAGTGTTTTGCGATGGTTGCGCCCAATCCTAAAGTTTCATCGTCCGCATGCGGGGCTATCACAAGAATCCTACTCATATTTTTCTCCTGTTAAATTCAGTATTTTATTTTCCAAATTATCTATTTTTTTATTAAGCAAATCAATCTGTGACACCAAGTCCAAGCCTAACTTTACGCCGACTTTAATTTCAGGTCTGGAGCAATCATCCTCATAAAACCATTTGGTAATTTTTATAGGTTTTGTGCCTGTTTGGACGACAAAAAAATCTTTCTCCGAAACTAAAACCCTGCCCACAACGCCTCGATAATTATCAAAACTTTCATCCAATGCGGCACGCATAATAACAAGCTTTCTTTCATTATGATACGTGAACGCCCCAGGGTGAGGATTTGATGAAGCGCGTATCAGAGCATAGATTTCCTCAACATCGTCAGACCATACGATATGCCCGTCCGCCGGACGCCTTATGCCCGTATAAGTTGCCAAAGATTCATCCTGCTTTAATAGTCTTATAGAGCCCTTTTCTACGGCATCACAAAAAATGTCCATTGCCTTGTCTATACACACTGCCAATTTTTCTCCGACATCGTCGGCGTGGTCATCATCATCTACTTTCAATGATACCTGAGCTATGATATCGCCGTCGTCAACACCTGAAGAAATTTCAAAAAAAGTTGCGGCGGCAGATTTTTTCAAATAAGTTATCCAAGCAAGAGGCGCTCTGCCCCGACCCTCTGGCAGCATAGTGGGATGAAAACCTATATTGAGCTTTGCTATTGACATAACCGACTCTTTGGCCAACTGAGAAATACCCGCAATAAATAGTATATCCGGCTTAAGCTCGCAAATTTTATCAACTACTTTTGCGTCATTTATATTATTAAAACTCCCATAGTATATGGAGTTTTTAGACGCTATATCTGAAAAATCCACAAAGCCGCTCACATTCTTTGACACACCGGTATCAAGGCCAAAGATTCCCACCAAATTCATATTGCGCCGCAGCAGACATTCTATTATGCGCAATGTCGAGCCTACAGCCCCCGCCACCACGATTTTTGGATTTTTAATATCAATAAATTTTTCCATGTTTATCTATTTTTTCACAAATTTTTTTTCACCCAAAAGCACAACTGCAAATGTTTTAATCATAATTTTAAGGTCCAGAAAAAAGGTGAGATTGTCCACATAATATGCGTCATATTTCCATCGCTCCGGCCAAGGCAAATAAATGCAGCCGCTTACCTGCGCAAGCCCCGTACAGCCTGGCAAAACCTCAAGACGCTTGCGGCCGTTGTCGTCAAAAATTTCAATGTCCGAAGTAAGGCAGGGCCTTGGGCCTATCAAAGACATATCGCCAAGCAAGATGTTTAAAAATTGGGGCAGTTCGTCAATTTTGAACCTGCGCAGCAATGCGCCGCAGGGAATGTATTCATCAAACTTTTTGCCTGCATAAAGCTCGCCGGTATTGCCCCTGTTGGGATTGTGAGTTAGGGTTCTAAACTTGAATATTGAAAAAACTCTGCCGCCTTTTCCGAGCCTGTTCTGACGAAAAAATATAGGCCCTTTTGAAGTGAGCTTTATAAACACCGCCACCGCCAAAAGAAGCGGAGCGCACGCCAACAAAAGCAGCAATGAAACAAGAATATCTATTATGCGCTTAAAAAAGTTTTTATAAATCATAAGCTGTAAAAAACGCAGAAAATATACGCAATCAGAGTGCCTTCACGCAAGAAGATTTTGTTCCTTTACATTCAATTTTCTTGTTTATCAAAGAAAATTTCATATAAAAACGATATGCAAAAAAAATATAAGGCAAAATGTGATTGGTGGATTTTTGTGCTGTTATTTTTTTCGCCGCCTTTGATTATTCTTGCAGAGCCAAGCGGCTCGACGGCAACTTATGTTTTGATTGCTGCAGCGATTTTTATTTATCTTTTATTTTTTTCAATACTGCTGCCCTTATCTTATATATTTGAAGAAGATTTCTTGCTTATAAAAGCTGGTTTCTTCCTGCGGGTAAAAATTCCGTATGCGGACATTTTGAGTGTGTCGCAAATGAAAATGTCCTTCTTTGACAAAGCCCCTGTAACCTCTCTTGATTGCGTAAAAATTAAACTGCCAATGGCAAAGTATGAATCAAAAATTTTCATACTCGCTACACATGCCTGGGGAAGCCCCTACGACTACGCCTTAGTTTGCCCTAAAAATAAAATGGAATTTATTGTGGAGCTTGAAGAACGCATAAGCCGCCTGCCCTCTTAATTAAGGCAGAGGCGTAAAGCCCGGCAATTTCGTGATATCTTCTGCGGGTTTTCTATCTTTTATTTTTTCAGAAGGCTTCCAGTTTGGGCTCATCAGCCAGCCCGTAAGGCAAATTGCGGGAGATATTGTTTCTGAAACGGTGTACTCGCTGGTGGGCACAGAGAACGCTTCGTCATTGGGGTATCTGCGCCATACGGGCCAAACGTTGCTGACCTTTTTTAAGACTTCATATCTATCGCCCGCAACGTCGCCTAAAATAGATTTGGGCAGAAGCATGACAGGCGCCGGCGTAAAGCCTCTGTCGGGGATATGTTCATAAATTATCCCCTGACCCATTTCTATCAAATCTTTACGCATCATAAATGTGTATCTGTATGGCGTGATGCCCAAGATGTATTCTTCGATACCGTCGGCGTAAGAAGGCAAATCCAAAAACTTAACAGGATACACATTGCCCAAGCCGGATGTCATAGTTGTACCCATTGGGTTTGCACCGTTGTGCCAGTCGTTGCACAAATATGCGGCGTCGAGAAATTTTTTGTTACTGGTGATAAAAAATGCGTTCATGAAAAATTTTGCAATCCGCAAGGGATGCGCATTTCCCCATGCCATGTGCGTAACATAATTGTGGCTTGGCGGATACCACGGCGTCCTGTATGAATAGGCTGTGTCAAGATATGCAAGGCGTTCTTCCGCAACCCTCACCATGCGCTCTGTCAAGAATACGTAAGGTTTTTGAAGTTCCGCACATTCTCCGCCCATGATTAAAAATTCTGAAAAATAAAGAGGATTTATGCGCCAAGTGGTTTCTTGAATGTTTCTATTTATTTTATCGTTAAAAGAGACGCATTTATCCAGATACTTTTTATTTTTTGTCAAAAGCCAAAGATTGAACGCCGCTTTAAACGTGTATTCTTGAGGGGCTTCAGGTTCTTCTTTGTATTTTACTTTTTTATTCTCATAAACTTTTGCGCCGCCCACAGTATTTTTTTGGAATGGGTAAAGATATTCTTCTTGGAATCTGTTTACGGGATTAATAGCCCAATCATAGGCTTTTAAAGCGCTTTCAAGATATTTTTTTGCATCCATCTCCGCACCCGCTTGCCTAAGCGCAAGAGAAAGCATTGAAGCATAAGCCGCATACTGCATCGTACTTTCCATAGTAGATGCCGACAAAAAATATGGCTGCGCATCCGTTGAGGGATTGTTGTTTTTTGGGTGAGAGCTTGCCTCTATCCAACCCGGAACCGCACCCGATTTTGCCTGAGCTTTAAGCCAGACTTCCATACCCCAGACGGCTTCGTCGATAATATCGGGTATGCCATTGCCAGACTCAGGTATGTTGAGTTGGGCGTCGGAAAAATTTGCGGGCGCAAAAAAGTATGCCGCAAGCAGATCATTGACCACGTCGTAATGGTACGGTCTTCTGTCGTAGTCGGCGGCGTCATGCCAGCCGCCGTGCAGATTGCTTGGCTTGTCCGTCTTCATAGTGCCTATGAGGGCGAATGTGTTTAAGTCAAACTCTATTGGCGTTCCGTCTTCGTAAAAGAAACCATAGTCTCTTTTAATTCTTTGCATTTTTGGCTTGCCGTTTTCATCAACCTGATTGCCGTCTCTTGCAGCCCTGCCCGCCTTGAAGTGATTGTTGTTGGGCGGAAAATTTGCGATGTAAGTTGTCATGTGGCATTCGCCCATGGTCCAGTTTGTGAAAGGCTTTGCTTTGGCTATGCCGCAGCGTTTGTGGTACAAACCTTTTGCGTGGATATAGAATGCCTCCGCAACAGTGTCCCCTGAAATCCTGAATGTGTCCGACCTGCCGACCGTCGGTATATAAACATAGTATGTGCCCTTTTTTGAAAATGCGCTAAAATCCGCCTCGTAAGTTTGTTCGCCGACAAACCAGTAACCCTTGTCGGCAAATTGGCAATCTTGCCTGAAATTCAATTTGCCCGAAAATACATTTTTATGATTTTCATCTCTCAAGAAAAATTCCGCATCTTTAAGCCTTGTTAAATCAAGCGGCCCTAAAGCGCCAAGCCAAGACCCCACGTAAGCGTACTTGCGGCCAGCTTCCGGAGAGTAACCCAACTGGTTTATTTTTATAGCCCTGCTTAAATTTTGTTCTTTAGAGTATCGGAATTTGACCTCTTGCGGCAAATCAAACTTCAGCGTATATTCCTGACCGTCTTCAAGCGGAGCTTTGAGTTTGATAAATGTGTAGTGCACATTTTCCCCGCTAACAGTAGAACGCAACTTGCCATCGGAAACATCTTTCACAAAAAACTGCCCCTGTGGCTGCAACCAATAATCAATCTGGGCAATCTCAACGCCGTCGGAAATTTGGTAAAGCGCAAATTCTTTGAAGGCGTTTGAAATTGTCGGCACATATTTTAATATGATATTTGCAAGCGCAATATTGTAAGAGATGTTCACTGTCCACTCTGGCAAGACGTTTGAAGCCGAGTGCATTCTTTTAAGCATTGCAGTACATTCATCTTCAAAGCGCTCATGCAAAAATTTGCTGTAAGTGCCCACAAGGCATATAGTGCTTTGGTCTATGATTTCCACGCGCAAATCCCCAACTATGGGTGTGGAGATTGTAGAGCTTACCTTCATTGAAAGCGGATTGCCGCCTATCCCTGAAGTTATGCCCACGACACTTTGCTTTATGCCTCCCAAAAAAGAAGTCTCTTGTTTGGAATCTCCCTTTGAATTTGCGCCGGAGTCTGCAATTACAAAGAAATAAGCGGCAATGCCAAAAATCAAAATGGCAAATACAGACAGGATTTTTTTAACAATTTTCATTTCCGCCACAAAAGTTACTTCTTAGATTTTGAGGATTTTGAACTCCTTGTAAGGCTTTCAAAAAGATTCTCAACTTTTTCTATGGTGATTGGTTTGATTAAAACACCGTGGAAGTTTTTCATGTCAAAATTCTGCTTAGCCTCGGCATCTGCGGTAACAGCGACTATGGGAACTTGCGGCATGATTTCATGAATCATTTTTGCAAATTCTTCGCCGTTCATTTCAGGCATCCACATATCTGTCATGATAAGGTCTGGACGCTCTCCATTTTTGGCAAGTTCAAATGCCTCCGAAGTCATTGTCATATACTTGCTGTTGGCGTTGAATTTTTTGAGCATCATAGACAGAACTTTGCAATTAAGCTCCACATCGTCAACAACCCAAATATTCATGCCCGCAACTGCGGACAGAGTTTTTTCTTCCAGCTTTTTGTCTTTAACCACCTTGTTGCGGCGGGTGAGGATTTTGGGGAATTGTATTGTGAACGTACTGCCAATGCCAACCTCGCTCTCAAGCAAAATTTCTCCGCCAAGTTTTTCGACAAGCCTTGAAACTATCGCCAACCCAAGCCCAGTACCCTCAGAAGCAGAGCCAATCTTGTTCAACCTAGATTGCACAAACGGGTTAAATATCTGGTCAAAGTCATCCTTATGTATGCCCCTGCCCGAGTCTTTTACAATTAAACGCACTATGGAAAATTCTTCTTCAAATGTGGATTCATCCTCATTTTTTACGACCTCAAGCGTTACAACCACGCCGCCTTTTGAAGTGAACTTGATTGCGTTGCCCACCAAGTTTAACAACATCTGACGCAAGTTAGACTCACTATGGTAAATTTCCACCGAACTTTCCGGAAGCTTGAATTCCAAAGTCAAACCCTTCTTTTGCGCAAGAGCGTCGAATATGCGTTTCATATCCAAGAATAAAGTGTTTGTGTTTATCCACTCATACACGACGCTGAGCTTGTCGGCTTCAATCTTGGAGATTTCAAGCACGTCATTTATGATAGACAAAAGCGCACTGCCCGCCGTATTGATTGAGCGCACATTCTCCATGCAACTTTGTTCAGACTTTATTGTGTCGTCGAGAAGCAGAAGTTCACTCAGCCCCAATACCGCATTCAAAGGCGTACGGATTTCATGGCTCATAGTTGCAAGGAACATGCTCTTTGCCTTGTTTGAAGATTCTGCGGCAACCCTTGCGTTTTCAATCTCCTCACGCGCCTTGGTCTGTATTGTTGTGTCTATCAGAGTTTCAACGATATTCTTAATTTCGCCATTTTCATCCAGAATAGGTATTGCGGTTGCAATAAATGTTTTATCAGGGAAACAGTCTTCACGCCTGTAAACCTGCTTTGTACGCAACACCTGCGCTATTGGACAATGCCCCGGCCTTACAGGAGAGTTGCATATTGTAGTGCAACAGGGCCCCGACATAATTTCAGTCCTTGTCTTGCCCCAAAATTCCGCACTTGCATTATTGATGTTAATCATATTGCCCTTGCCGTCAAAAAACTGCACAGGGATGTTGATGTTGTCTAAGATTATGGATTTTTCTTCCTCACTCTTTTTAAGCAACTCTATACTGTGGCGGCGTATCAAAGCCAAACCTATACTGTTTGACACAGTAATCATGAAAGCTTCTTCCTCAGATGTGAAAATCTTTTCTACATTAAACGCCTGAGATATTGCGCCCCAAAGTTCATTGCCATTCCATACGCCCGATATGATGATAGATTGAATATTCTTACCGCCGAATGCCAGTTTGTGCGCATGGTCTAAAACGGTGCTTGGAAAGTCTGAAAGCATTACGCATTTGCGCATTCTGAGAACTTCTATCCAGTCGCCTCTTGTTTTGAAAGAGCTGTAAATTTCGGAATTTGGGTCTTCAACAGCGTGTTTGCTCCAAGTTCTGCTCAGCGCAATTTTCTTGCAGTTGTCTGAAAATTTAAACATACAGCAGGAATCTGCATCAACACTGTTGCCGAGTTTTTCAAGTACGCTTGCAACTATGCTGCTTAAATCACCCTCCGCCATAAGCATACCCAAGCATTCATTGAGGATGGTTTCCCTGTTTGCGTAGCTTTGTATTTCCGTCAAAAGCTTTGCCCTTGAAGCTTCTGCCTCATAAATTTGAGTGAGGTCAACAGCTATGCCAAGCAAGTATGGATGCCCCTCTCCAACATCCATAGACATTTTCCAAATTTTATTTATGACCCTCTTGCCAGATTTTGATTTCATGTACTCAATCCTCTCAATAGGTCTGTTTGAGAGCATTGCGGTTTCATCGGACATTCTGAAACTTTCAATATTATCTTTAAAGAAATCTATCTTGGTGTTGTCTGCGCCAATGACATTGTCGGCGGACATACCGGTTAAATCTTCCATATATTTATTCCACAACACGTAAGAATAATTGTCCTGCGGATTTTTACAGAATATGCCTGCGGGCACATTTTCCAACACGCATTCAAAGAGCTTTGTTTTGCGGGTAAGCTCAAACTCCAACTTCTTGCGGCCGCCAATATCTATACATATGCAGAGTATGAGCTGCCTTGAATCTTCAGAGACAACGCCGACTTTTGAAGTGTGAACATAATGCACCTCTCCATCCTTTGTGGGTATTGTTTCTTCGACAGTGAACATCTTGCCCGAACGTATCACGTCATAGTCAGCCGATACATACGAGTTTGCCGTATCCTTATCAAACACGTCATAGTCGTTCTTGCCTATAAGCTCAGCCTTAGACATACCCATCAGCTTGCAATAGTGATTGTTTACCACTATATATTTGCCGCCGTTGGAATGGTCTTTGATGAATATTGCGCAAGGCAGATTGTCGAGCAATGTTTCAAGCAAACGTGCGCTATCCAAAGACTGTTTTTCAGTTGCAACAAGCTCTGTAATGTTTTGGCACACGCCGTAGTAAGTGTAGCTATCAGTCTCTGCAGATTTGTGCTTCACAACCGCTATGTTGAAAAATTGCCCAGAATAAATGGGAGAAGCCACCCTGAAATTTACGGAATCTATCTGACCATTGCGCAGACGGACCAAGTCTCTAGCATAGCGCCTAAAATCTTGGGTATTTAGCAAGTATTCCGGATTCATCGCCTTTGCGTCAACGCCTATGCCAAGAGAATTTGGAATGTCTATTGATATGGTTTTAAAATCGGAATCTAGCTGGAAGTAGCCAATCTTTGAGAAGTTGGCCAAAGTTTTCATGAGAATATTTGAAGACTTCACCACAAGCATCTGCTGGCGCTCCTCGGTGATGTCTCTTGCCACTATGACAGCGCCAACAATTTCACAAATATTGTCATGAATGGGCGATATTGAGATGGACACAGGTATGCGAACCCCGTTTTTAAATACAAACTGCGCATACTCAGACGCTTTAAGAGGTTTGTCTTTCCTGATAACGTCGATAATAGGCAGGCTCTTGTCGCCCAAACCCGAAAAGTTTTCAACAGAGAAAAAGTCTGAACAATATTTGTCTGTAATTTCTTGAGGCGTTTTGCCCAGCATCTGCAGGGCGCTGTCGCTGCACATGGTAAGTTTGCCGCTTGCGTCAACGGTAAACACACAGTCCGTAATTGCCTTAAGAGTGCCTTCTAAACGCGTGGTAAGTTCAGCCTCTTTTTGCATTGCCAAGTGAAGGTCGGTAACGTCTCTTGAAACCAACAGCATGCACTCTTTATCAAAATATTCGCTGGGCAAATAAGAAAGCCTTGCTATGCGTTTTTTAGAGTCTTCATCTTCATATAAAACTTCACAAACGTTTCTGCTTTCAAAAATTTTCTCCGCATTTTCCTTGTATATCCTGCGGATTTCAAGAGGCATAGAGTCAATGTCGGCGGCAAAATTTTTGTAATCTCTTATAGAGTCCGTTTCTTTAGTTCTTGCAAACAAGACTTTGCCGCGCTTATCGACAACAACAACCTTCATTGGTATAGACTCAAACACGCCTTTTAAAAGCATGCTGCGCCTGCGCAAGTGAAATATTATTGTTAGAGACAAAAATAAAATCACCAAAGATGCAGCCCAAACAATCACATGATAAATGTTTAAACCAAACCAATCCTTCAAGCCATTTGCATATATTGTGTCTGAAGGAAGTTTGGATAAATCCGCCTTTAGCGCCTTAAGTTCCAAATAATTTACCTTGTGGAAAACTCTTTGATGTTCAAAGGGGATTTCATTCAAAGGCATATTTGTGGGCGCCAATACTATGGCAAGCTCCGCAATTTGTTTTGCATAATCTTCGGCAATCACCATTGCCCCGCCAAACACAACGCCGCTTTGAAACGCAAAGTCGTCAGTTGAAAATAAAGGTATTTTGCCTATCTGAGAAATCACCGCCAAAGACTCACCCCGTTTTGCGTGGTCAATTCTTCTTGAAAATTCAGGCATTCCAAGCAATATTATGGAGTCGTTTTTATTTTCCCGAATCACCTGCAATATATTCATGATAGGCGTTTTGTGGGAATCTAAAAACACAACTTGTTTTGACGACATCTCCTGAATTTTGCCCAGTTTTGATTTCAACAATTCTTGATACGTTCCATCAATGTCGCCGTAAGTTATCACAAAAATTTTTGACACAGACGGAAAGCAGTCCATAGCAATTTTTGCCGTCTCAATAAAATTCTTTTTTTCTATTATGCCTGTTACGTTTGGCAAAGACACCAAAGATGCAACATCTTGCTGCATCACAGAAGACGCCAGTATGCGGGGCGCATAACCCAAAGATTCCGCAGATGCGGAAAGCATTTTTGCAATTTTATCGTTACCCGCAATAATAAGGTCGCACTTACCAAATTTATTTAGCTTCTCTATAACATCGCTGCGCTGTTCCGATGTTTCAACATCAACACTGAAAACCTGACAACTGTTTGCCCCAAAATGGGCGGAAATTTCTTCAGAAGCCTTGCTTAAGACCCTGTCATACCAAACACTGCCTTCGTTATACGGGCACAAAATGGCAACCTTAACCTTGCCTACTTCTTTAATATCGGCGTGTATTGAGCCAAAATATATACATACGCCAAATAGTAAAAAGCAAGATACAATCAGCTTGAAACGTTTTCTGGCAAAAAATTTAATTCTTGAAATTAGCCTAAACATAAAAGTTATAAGAACTTAAAAAAAATAATAATAAAAATATCTGGGCAAAATGTTATCTTTGCCTTTATTTTCCGCAAGCATAATCACACAATTAAGGTAAAATAATGCCCAAAATTTATTGAAATGTTATTCGCCCGCAGACCTTGTAAAACACTAAAAAAAATTTGAATGGGAAAATACGGGTGAGCCGGATTTACTTTTTAATTTTCAACATTCTGAAAAATTTAAACCACGGAAAAACCCTGCAACGCACACCAAGCTTATGGGGAAATTTCATCGCCATTTTAAAATTGGATTCATCACCCTCTTTTGTGGAGTCAAAAATCGTCCTCACCAAAGTGCTATAATTTGCGATTTGCCCCTTCAAGACTTCTATTGTGGCAAGCCTTACGTCTTCATGATTGAAATTTTCATCTATCATGCCTCTTACCGCCTTTGCAACATCATCCGCCGTCGGCTCGTCGCTTTGAATTATATGCGTATATTTTTCAGAGACGGAAAATTGCCTACCGCCCAAAGATTTGGTTGAGACTATGGGCAAGCCAGAAAGCCCATACTCCGCACAAGAAAACATAGCCCCTTCCGCCGCAGAAAGACAAAGCCCCACCTTTGCCATGTTCATATATTTATAGACAAAAATGCCCCTGACTTTGCGTATCCAAGCGCAATTTTTGGGTCTGGAATCCAAAATATTTTTTGCATACTGCGCCTCATTTTCCTTGTAGTCCCCAATCATCAATAAACTGGGCACTTTCATGGCAAGCTCATATCTTTTGAAAGGCGTTATTCTGGCAAGATATATTGCGTCAAACTTGCGCTCGCAATTTAAGACCTTGTATCTGGAAGGATGCAAAAAGGCGTTGTGGCTGCATATTGCGCCCTTCTGACCTATCTTGGCGTAATTATCCAACTCCGTCTGAGAGCTGCACAAAAAATAAATGTTTATATCAGAAAATTCTTTTTTGATTTTTTCTATATTTTCCTGCGCATAGCGCATACGCTCCTGAGTTTCATACTCAAAGCCGAACTGAAAAAGCACATGTATGCTTTTGTGTTTTGCGGCGTTTTGCGCAAACCAAATTTTAAAGCCCTCAATGCGCCTGATAAAGTCCTCAAAAAAACAGACAAAAATAAACGGTTTCCGAGAGATTATTGTCGCCGGCAGATAATCATAAAAAGTTAAGAATTTCATTTCTTCGCAGTTAAAGTTTCCCTTAAAAGCCTTTCCGCATTTTGCATATCCAGTTTTAGCCGAGCATAGACAGAATCTCTCTTTTGCTTGAATTCATCAGGGTTTGAAATCAGACCCTCAATCTGCCCTTTCATCAAAGAAAAATCGCAATTATCTACAGACCCAGAAGCCTTCAGCCCAAATTTTGCCAGAAAATTGTCAACTTTAGAACCCCTTGAAATACCTATTATTGGGGTGCGCACATTTGCCGAAAGTATAAGCAAATGCAACCTGCTGGAAAGCACCGCCGAACAGTGCGAGGCAAGCGCAATAACATGCTCCGGCTCCAGACAATTTTCCACCAAATATGTCTTAGATTTATTTTTAAACGCCGCAGACATTTTTTTCATTAGCAAAGAATCCGTAACCGGATTCATAGGTATAAAAAACATTCTGCGTTTTGGAGATTCCAAAAGAGAATCCAAAGCGTTTGCCAGAGCCGACATATCTGAAACTTCACGCTGTGCGGAAATGCAAACGCCGATTTTTTCAAGACCTTCATCCAAAAGCCAAGCCCTTGCTTCTTCAGGCATCTGGGGTAAATCAGAATCTGAAGGCTCATCCAAAATTGTTGCGGAATCAACCCCAACGTGGGTCTCAACGCCTTCAGGGCATTTTTTAAAAGCCTCCAAACTTTGAGCGTCGCGCAGTATAACCAAATCGCACTTTTTTAGGACGCCTGTAAGGCGGTTACGGACGGCGTTTACCAAATAATTTTCAGCAAGCTCAGTAAAATCCAAAAGCCCCAACGATATTTTAGTGAGCAACTTGCAAAGCCTGAGTTTTTTACCCGCAAGTTTAAAAAATGCCGGATTAAATTTGGAATCCATCCCAACGCCAAATAAGACGGTTTTTATACCCCGCTTTTGCGCCAAAGAAAGAATGTCTAGCGCCATATTGGGATAGTCTGAAAGCCCTGTTGCGCCAGACCAAATGAATACATCCGCATTTATAAAGGCATCTTCTTTTTCAAGTAAAGATATGTCCTTTTTAAAACCGTACAAACCCACAGTTTCTACGCCCAAAAGCTTTGCGGTAGCCTCAGGTGTAGCCGTGCTTACGCAAATTTGTGCATCGACAAAATTCCTGCGGATAATCTTGACGATAGACGCCAAAATAGCCTCATCCCCAATATTATCACACCCGAATGGAACGCAGCCGAGAAAAAAACGCATAGATTACTTGATAGATCTCAAAGCAATTTCTACAGTCTCGTAGATTTCAAAAATCTTGTACGCCCTTGTGATTTCAAAAACAAGCTTTGGTTTTGTCTGCAATGCGGCAAGAACCAACTTACCGCCTTTTGAAGTATAGTCTTTATAAAAACGGACTATAGTACCCAAGCCGGTAGAATCTATATATTCCATTTTAGAGCAATCAAAGATAATCTTTTTAGTCCTTGCTGCAATGTTATCCATCTCTGTTTTAAAGGGAGCTTCCGTACCCACAGTAAAGCGACCTTCAATTAGGGCTATGATAATTCCGTCTTGTTCGTTTGATGTAATTTGCATTGTACTTAAATTTATTATTAAAACTTTCGGGAAATATTGCCGATTTATTTTAGCTTAGGCAATCATTTTTATTAAAAAAATATAAATGTATGTTTGACTTATGATTTTTACCGAAGAAAATAACCTATAGTTTTTTATAACTATGAGCGAACCTATTAAAGTTTTGGCAGTAGATGACGAAGATTATATGCTTAAGATTCTCAAGGCCTGCCTGCCATCCCCAACATTCACACTGACAACATGTTCAGACGCAATGGCGGCAATGTCCGTATTCAGAGGCGGCCAATTTGACATCATAATGTTGGACGTTGTCATGCCTGGCATCAACGGGTTTGAGCTTCATACGCTAATAAGAAACGTAAATACGGAAGTGCCTATAATAATGCTCACCGCAAAGATTGACGACATCAATAGAACGATGCTCAACAAAATCTCCAGCGATAAAAACACCTATTATCAGAGCAAATCTTTCAAGAAGGATGAACTTACCAGCAGAATAATCACTTTGGTTTCTGAGCAACAAGTAGCCACAGAAAGAAAAAATTATTTTGAAGAGATGGAGCGAGACATAGCCCTCGCCGGCGACGTTCAACGCACAATGTTCCCTCATTGGGACACGCAATATTCTGACTTGCGCTCTTGTTTTTATTACAGGCCCTACATGAAAATTACCGGAGACTTGTACACAATCACCAGAATAAATGATGGTTTGTACCTCTCTGTAATAGGCGATATTTCGGGTCATGGCATACAAGCGGCGCTTTGTATGTCGGCGATGGAGTTTGCAATTTCAAAATACATACACACCACTTCCAGTGCCGATCTTTCCCCACACGGGCTTTTAAATTATCTGCAATCTTTCATGAGCGGCATAGTTTCTGAAAGGTATATGACAGCCATTGTTTCTATTATAGACTTAAAGGCAAACACCATAACCTTCCAAAATGCTGGTCATCCGGACTTTGTTATGTTTACGCCATCCAAAGGCGGCATTATAGACGCAAATCCTGAAAAAATAGGCTCTTTGCCGATAAGTATAATAAACAACCACGTCTATTTGCCAGACCAAACTTTGACAATAGACTTTCCTGAAGACGCAATCATATTTGTCTATACGGACGGTTTGACAGACTTGCAAAACAGTCTCGGTGAAACTTATGATATAAACCCTTTTGACGATTTTTTGAGCGCATTTTCCAAAGACGGCCTCACCGCCGCTTTAGACTATAAAATTATGGACGCCATGTTCAAAATAGGCTTCGATAAAATTAAAGACGACATCGCCATTGCTTCAATATCAAGATACAATCCCCGCACAAAGATTTTTGATTTTACCTTAAAGCCCACAATAGCCGATGTTGACGCTTTCGCCCTTAAAGTCTGCAATCTGACAACAGAAATGACGGGTCGGGAAACGCTCGGCGCAAAGGTTGAAATTTTGCTTTCGGAATTTTTGAACAATGTTGTTGTGCATGGGTTGGACAATAAAAACGCCCAGCGCCCCATCATATCCGCACACATAGAATATACCAATGAGGAGGTAACGCTTGCCTTCTATGACAAGGGCAAGCGCTGGGATATGCAGACAAATTCCACCGACGACAATATTTCTGATATTCTCAACTACACAAGGGCAACGTCCGGCAGGGGTTTGGCGCTAATCAAAAAAATCACTTCAACCATACGCCGCACACGCTATGCCGAAGAACTCAATGAAACAATCTTTGTTGTAAAAAATGAAGACTGATTTGTTGTAAAAAAATTATAAAAAAAAAGACAAAGTTTTCTGAAAAATTCTTTGTCTTTTTTTTGCGCTAAAGTTTTGTGGAGCAAACTTTCCGAGCAACAAAAAAAGGTCTTACCAATGGGTAAAACCTTTTATAAATTTTAATGTAAACGCATTAAGCTTTTCTGCGTCTTAAGTACACAAGCCCCAAAGCCAGAATGCCAAGTATTGCAGCATAAGTTGAAGGCTCAGGTATTAGCGTCAGATAAAGACCGTCATCACGCAATTCAAATATATAGTTGCCCGCAAAACGGGCATCATTTGTAGTATACTCAAAATCTGAAACAACGTATTGGGAAAAATCTGAAGCCACAACTAATCTATAATCGTCAGCCAAATCAATCTGGCTGTCCAAAACATTTAAGTAGAATGAGTATTTCACAGTTGCAACATCGCCCAATGCTTTTGTTACAGCGCCGCTTATATCCAATAAAGACGCAACATTTGTGGAATCAACAAATACGTCAATCACCGATAAATTAGACCATGTAAGGCTTGTAGCCTTGACAGTACCCACCGACGACACGGTTTTTGTAGCCGTATTTACAGCACCCGCCGCACCAAACCTGCCGCCATTCAAAATCAATTTACCAATACCCAACCTTGCAGTATTATCCACACCGTCCGCCCTCATGTAAAGAGCGCCGGAATTTACAACAGTATCTCCCCTGTAATAATTTTGACCCACCAAAAACTGCGTGCCAGCGCCATTCTTTGTGATGCCTATTTTGCCCGTAAGAGATGTAGGATTAGCGCTTGTAGAACCAAAGTCATGAATCCTATTATTGTACATATAAATATCATTGCCCGTAAACGTAATATTGACAAGACCGCCATTGTAGGAACCATTCAAAGAGACCCTGTAAGCGCTATTATTGTCTGTGCCAACCAAACCTGCGGCGGACACATTTATAGTCCCAGTAGTGGAATTTTTATTAAATAAAATTGCCCCGTTATTTTGGATGTAGCCATCCACAACTATGGAAGCCGCCAAACTGCCAGAACCTGCGGCAATTTCAAGACCTTTAGGCGTAAGATTGTCCATATACTGCCTGTCGTTGGTAAAATTGCCAACCACGTGAAACAGCACGGAGTTATTCAAGATAAGTTCATTTGCACTGGAAATAAAGTTGCCCAAAACCCTATATTCAAAACCCGTTGTGCCGCCCAAAGTCAAACGTGAACCCAAGCCGGCATTGATGGATGCAATGGTTGTAACTTTACTGTTGGAGGTAATTGAAGCAGACGCGTAGTTGTCTAAAGTTGTGGCGGCAATCTTCGCCCTGACGTCTGTTTCACCAGTGCCTTGCGCCGTATTAAGGGTCAAAATAGAGGCAAGAGAATCAGTAGTTGTCGCCGTAGTGGAACTTGCTTTAAAATGTAAAGCATTTTTAATCTCCACCCAGCCGACAGGATATGTTGTGCTATCGCCAATTTTCATGGTTGCCCCCGCAGTGCCTGTCGCACCTGAAGTCATGGTAAGGTTGGTTATAAACTCTTGGGGTGAGCCACTCACACGGCGTAAAATTAATAAACCACCGTCAGAAATATCAACATTATTTAATGCGCCAAATTCACCTGTTGTGCCGGCAAGTATTTCCATCTTTGAATTTGCACCCGAAATCTTAATTGTACCTGCTGAAGCATGTGAAAAATAAGAATTATATGCAGTAAACTGACCGCCGCCGGTAATTTCCACATCTTTTAAAAGAATACCATAAACGAGGTCATATTGGTCTCCGCCAAATTTGACCGCTGCGCCATTGGTGATTAAAAGTTTTTCATAAACTTCCAATTCGGCCATATCAGATACGATAGACTTTATCGTCAAAGAAGTGCCCGCCCCAGTTGCGGTTAAATTTCCGACGGAAATACCTGAATATACATTATTAGAGGTATCCGCATCAAGAAGTATTGTAGCTTTGGCACCCGCATTTACGGTGAGATTATCAACGGAAAGCATTGACCAACCGGAATCAGGAGAATGTATTTTTAGTGTTACATCGTTGCTAAGCGTGCTATGAAAATTAAGGTTTGTAATAGAACCAACACCCTTTGAAAATATCAACTCTGCGGTTTTGGTGGAGTTTTTAATATTCTTTACATCCACAGTAGTTATGTTGGTTGTAAATTCACCGCTTTCATAAGTGCCGGAAATATCCAGACGGGCAGTGCCAGAAGTTGTGTCTGTAATATCAATATTCAAAGCATCAATACTAAAGCCCGAAATTTTATTTTTGTATGCCGTAGTTGAAGAATCTGTTGATAGCGTAACGCCACCCGCCGCCTTTGTCAGATTTATTGTGCCAATTTTTGCGGTAAAGCCGCTATGTGCAGAAGCAAAGCGTATTGCAGAAGCCGAGGTGCTGGCAATATCCATAGAAGCAATTTCTACCTCTGTCATAGTGCCAAGGAAATTCAGGCTTGCAGCCCCGCTACTCAAAAGCGAAATCTTACCAATCTTTAAACCCGTATGTGTTACGCCGCCGTCAGTGGTGGCGTAATCGGTAGTATTAAAATTCAAGTTTGCAAAACCCGTATCCGTAGCAGTTGTGTTGAGTTTAAGCTCACCCAAGTCAACAACATGCGCTACCGTAGAATTAGACACGCCATCCGCACCAAAATTTATGATAGCACCCGTAGTTGCCGCCAAATTAAGCGTGCCAACAGAAACTTTTGCTTTAGAAATGTCTTGAGGGGGCGTAGTAGCAATTTCTGCGGCAGGGTAAAAATTAACCTTGGCATTTGCACCGCTTACTTTGAGGTCTGTAACAGACATTGTGGTTGATGCACCCACATAAAAATTAGTACCTGCGGCGAGCTCAACCTGATTTGCCGTAAAAACCTTCAAACCCGTATTGGTCCCTATGCCGCCGGTTGCACCGCTCGTACCAAAAGCGGCTGTGCCGCCTTTAATGTCAATCTTACCTGAAGAATTGAAAATAGCACCTGAGTTACCGCTTGCAGTCCTGATTAAGAGCGAAGTAGAGTTGGCTGCCAAATTGACATTTTTGACATTTAGAACCAAATCATTGGATGCATAATACAAATGCCACCCCGTGGCGTTATCGCTTACGATGGAATTGAGGGAGATTGTTTTATTTGTACCATCAGCAGCAAAACCTGTCTGAGTGTCAAGTATGTTGCTGTATCTATATAAATTTGCCGTTGCATTTGCTTCTGTAACATAAATCAGAGGCTTAACCGCAGCCCAAGTTGAAGAGGCCCAAGCAGTGCTTGAATCGGGACGCTGATACCAAGTAAGAGAAGATATGTTGGTTGCCGCACCTGAATATGCAATATCTACTTCAGCATAAGATTGCGTGTAAGACACGCACAATGCAAGGCTTCCCAGTGAGATGATTTTAAAAAATTGACGTATTGATTTCATAAATAGCGGGGAATTGTTTATGGGGTAATAATCGTAATATCTTTTGTTTATGTAAATATTTTCTACTTAGAGGCATAGGGTGTCAATATAATATTGGGGAATTTTTACACGCTTTGGCATGCCAAAAGCAAGCTAAGGAAGTCCTTGAATCGGAAGACGTTTTGTAAAATTCCTAGCCTCCGCTTGCCCTACTCAAACTCTTTCAAATTTTCACAGTTTAACTTCCAATTTTTTGGAAACCCAGGCGCATGACCTTGAGCCTGCGTCCAACCCTTTGCCATCATGGCAACAGCAGCCAAAAGCCCGCCGTTGGAAGGAAAATATTTTATGGGACCGCCCGTGGCAAAGCCGTGAACGTCAAAACTAAAGCGTTCCGCAGGCATAAGCAAGACATCCACCGCTTCTTCAGGTTTTCCGGAGCGTGCCAAAGCCATTGCAAGCATGGGGAAATCCCACCCCCAGATTTGGTCAAAGCGCCATTTATTTAAAACTTTATCCAAAGTTTTCTGAAAAACTTTTTCATCCACGCCGTCGCCTGGCAACATGCCAAATACGCCTATCAAGGCAGGATGCTCAAAGTTATATTTTGTCCACATATCTTCAACGCCCTCATGCAAAACATAAACGCCGTCTTGTGCGGGCAGTGGTTGGAGATTTTCCAGCACATTCCGCCATTCCGCATTTTCTTCCAACCCCATTCTTTTGCGCCACTCATTGGCTTTTCTGAGACCGTAGCGCCAGTAACCAAGCTCAAAAGCGGGGTTTTGGGTTTTGAGTTGGTCTGTATTTTCCGAGACCAGCGTCATAGGCGGCGGCAGAATAAATTTTTGTTTTTTTTCATCAAACATAGCGTAACTTGCCATGAAATCCGCCGTTGCAAAAACTATGTCTGACCATTTTTCAAGAGTTTCTTTTGTGGGATGCAGTCTAAAATCAAGCTCGGCAAAATATATGGGGTGGGGCTGCTGCCAGATTAGGGTTGCGTGTATGATATGCGGCCACTCCACCCCTTCGTTTGTGGGGCATTTGGGCCATCTTGCGCCCTTGTAACCCTGATTTTTAGCCCTTTGTACGGCGCTCTCCAAAAAGTCTGAATATGTGGATAAACTTTTTTCCAGAAGCGCCCACCTATCCCAAAGGGCGTAATGCACGCCGTGCCACCAGATCATTTCAAAATGCGCCCTTCCAAACCAAGTGTTTGCCAAAAGCCCGGATTCCTGCGGGAATTTGCTTCCGCTTTCATTTATGCGCATGAGGTATTGAGATAACACAACCCTTCTTTCAAGCTCTTTCCACCTTGGGTCTAGACTTTCCGAAAAATCTATCGCAGCGCCGCTATTCCAGAAATTTTCCCAAGCCTGCTGGCTAGATTTACATACCGCATCAAAATTCAAATTTGAATTTGGCCGGTCTGATTTACAGAACTCAAAAGTAAAATCCAAAACATCTTCGCCTAAATTTTCCAGATAAAATTTGTGATTATTTTCAGCTTCCGATGCCGCATAGATTTTGGCGCTTCCCTGCCAATTTATATTTACAAAATATTTTAAAGAGTCTGCTGTCCTAGAAATTTTTGCAGAGTTGCCAAATGCAGAAAGTGTTGATTTGTGGGCAAAAGGTTTTGAATAATCGCCTACGAACTCCGCCATGTAACGCTTGTCGGCATAAGGAAATTCAAAAAAAACCCTGATGCGTTTTTGCGCCAAAAGCTTGCTTGAAACTTTCACGCCCACCAAATCTTTATCAGCGTAACAAGCGGTATGCACTTCAATTTTTTCCCCGTCCAAAAAGAAGACACTCGTAATCACACCCGTCCACAAATTTACACTCTGAGATTTATTTTTCAGATAACCCTCATCCGCAAGAGAGCCGTCTTTTTTCAGAAATTCAAAACCCACCCTGCCCAGATTAAATCGGCTTGGATTCGCCGCCAAAAATGAGACAAATTCCCTTTCATCGGCGGCAGGCGTTTCATAATTTATAGAGCGATTTTGCGTTACAATGTCCACGCCTTTAAGCTTGCGCCCCTCATATTCCTGCGGCGTAGGCGAACTGTGATACGCCCAGTTTGAAAGCGTATTAAAAGGCGTAAAGCTTTGCAGCCCCGTGATGTCCATATTGAAGGCAAATTCGCCATTGCCAACCTGTGCGGGGCTGCTTGGAATTGTGAATGTTGTACGCACATTGTGGCGTTCTACAAGCGCCTTTCTATCAATTTTACCGAAGGCAAAAGTAAAGCATGTAAGACAAAACAGTATTAGAACATTTTTTTTCATGGCGATTTTTTACGACATTCTGGCAAATTAAAAGCGGCGCTTACGAGCCGCTTTTTCAATAAAACAAAACCTCACGCATTTTCTTCCAAATTTGGACGCGGGAATAAAATTTCTTTGTCTGCAAATTTGCTCCCTACAAGACGCTCCGACCAATCCAAATTTTCCGCAAAAAGCTCAGGCATTTGCTCTGAAATTAAGCCTAAAATTTTTGCGCTTACCTGCGGCATAACTGGCGCAAGAAGTACCGTTGCTATACGCAAAGACTCCGCCATGTAAAACAAAGACGTATCCAGCAACGCCTTGCTTGCATCGTCCTGACCTTTTGCAAGCTTCCAAGGCGCACGCTGTTCGGCATATTTATTTATATTGCGTATCAGCGCAAAGATTTTATCAAGCGCAATGTGGAACTGCATACCCTCAAAGAGCTTCAAAACTTCATTGGAAGTTTCTGCAGCAGAGGCTTTCAGATTTTGTTCAAACTCCTCATCCACTTTTGGTGAGGGCAACACAAAATCCCTGTATCTTGCAACCATGTTCAAAAGACGGCTGAGCAAATTGCCGAGATCGTTACCCAAATCGCTGTTGTAGCGGGTGAGAAAGAGGTCTGCCGAAAAGTCGCTGTCCTGCCCAACATTCATCTCACGCATGAGGAAATACCTGAATGGGTCTGTACCGAACCTGTCCACCAAATCAAGAGGATTTACAATGTTGCCAAGACTTTTAGACATCTTCTCTCCGGAAGCCAGCCACCAGCCGTGCACAAGCAAAGATTTTGGAGGCTCACAACCTATTGCGTGCAACATAATGGGCCAATAGACCGCATGCGGAGGCACAAGAATGTCTTTGCCAATGACGTTGAAATCGGCGGGCCAATAATTGTTGAAGTTTGGCGTGCCATAGCCCACGGCGGATATGTAATTTAAGAGGGCGTCAAACCAAACGTAGGTAACGTAATTTTCATCAAAGGGCAATGCTATACCCCACTCAAGACGCTCCTTCGGGCGGGATATGCACAGGTCGTTAAGAGGCTCTTTCAGAAACTCCAAAACTTGTTTAGCCCTGAATCTGGGGAAGATGAAATCTTCATGGGTTTTGATATAATCTATCAGCCAATCCTGATATTTACTAAGCTTAAAAAAGTAGTTATGTTCTGTAATTTCTATGACTTTACCAAAGATGTCCGGCCATTTGCCGTCAACCAAATCTCTTTCTTGCAGGAATTGTTCTTGGCGTGTTGAGTAAAAGCCCTTGTATTCCGCCTTATAAATTTCGCCCTTGTCAAAGAGCGTTTGAAGGACCTTTCTGACGACGTCTTTGTGCCTTGTCTGCGTGGTGCGGATATAGTCGTCGTTTGAGATATTCAAGATTTTGCAGAGATTTTGGAATTTTTCCGCCTGTTCATCGCAGAGTGTTTGCGGCGAGACATTCAATGTTTTTGCGCTTTGCTGAACTTTTTGTCCGTGTTCATCAAGACCTGTCAAGAAATAGACATCTTTGCCCATCAGTTTTCTGCTGCGCTTAATAACGTCTGTCAGGATTTTTTCATAAGCGTGCCCCAGATGCGGAGAACCGTTTGCATAATCGATTGCGGTGGTGATATAAAACTTTTTACTCATAATCTTGATACTATAAAATCGCCCATCCCCCCCCGCTTGTCAAGCGCACAAGCATAGATTCTGATTCGCCCAAAAATATGTACTCACCCCCGCTTTCCATATTTTAAAAAACTAATCTTTTTCCTGCGATTTGGGGATTTTAAGCCAAAACTTTTCGGGAAGCCTTTCCGTTGCTCTTTCAGATTTGTCTTCAACCACGTAAGAAGAGTCTTCAAGCGCCTTTATTGCAAACTGATTATCGAATGTTTTTGCAAGTTCTAACAAGCGCATTGCAAAATCTTTGTCTATTGGGCAGCCTCTGAGACCAAGTATGAAACCCTGTGCGGCTTGTGCAAAAGCGTACTCTCCAAGATCTATACGATAGTGTATTGAAGCGGCTTCACAATATTGCCTCAGACGCTCTTGAAGCATTGAATCATCAATTAGCTTCAGCTTATGCTTATAATATAAATACAGTATTACCCCATAACGGGTTTCGCTTTTAGAAAGAATTTCAAGAGCTTTTTGCATATTCGCCTCCACGCCCATTCCGTAAACATACAAGTTGGCATAATTTATCAGCCTGTAATCTTTTGGAGACCCAATATCGTTAGTGGGAAAGAGCTTTTCAGAGACTAAGCTTAACTTTTGATATGAAGAAGTTTCCGCATAGTAATTGACAAGCGGTATGTAGAGTTTGGGATATAATTTTCCATATCTATTGACAAATTCCTCATACTTCATCGAGGGAGGTTCGGAAAATTCACCGTATATTTTAAGGATTTCAATTAAAGTTTCCGTCTGATCGCCAACCCGCCACGATTTGCAGATTTTTTCTCTTTTTCCGAAAATGAACCCATCCATAATCTTGAGTAATTCATTTAGAACTTCCGTATCGGTTATTGTCAAAGGAGGCTTATGGGGCAGATTGGCGGGCAAGGCTTTCTCTGCATTAAAAAAACTGTTGATAATGGCATAAGTAGAGTAATCTGATCCACAGAAACTTAAAGTCTTTTTAAATTGTTCCACCGCCATATTTGCGTTTTTATCCGTTCCAACTCCATTTGCGTAACAGTAAACCAGCATTGCACAAGAATTCGTTTTAAAACGTAAAAGAGGATCATCCGCATCGCAATCGTTTTCACCATCCATTCGGGAAAGCTCTTTAAAAATCGACACTCCTTTTTGAGATTGCTCCGGCGAGGAAGATTGTATCAAAAATTTTGCAAATTCAAACTTTGCGGCAATATCTCCCATACCTGCCATAGTTTCTATACTTCTAGAATCATTGGTTTCAAGAGCCTTTTTAAGCGCCTCAGCATTCATGCGCTTAGAAAAATCCGACCATGTTTTTGCAGGGGAATATTTATAAATGAATTCCATAACAATATCTTTGTTGGCGTAAGATTCCCGAGATTCTTCCAAAAAAATACGCAATTCGTAAAGAGCGCTATCGAGAAGAACATTGTCCTTTGCGATTGACGCTAAGAGCGCCTTTAGCTCATCATTTTTACCTTCGGTAAGATATATTTTTACAAGTGAAATTTGGGCATCCAAAGAAGGCGCTTTTTCATCGGAAAGTGTTTGCAAAATTTCAAGCATTTGCGCTTTTTCTTTTTGCGATCTGGAATTCTCATATCTGCCGCTAGCACGTGAGGCTATGTAATTTGTGTCTGAAGTTTTGCGAATTATTTTTTGAAACACATCATCATTGTTGACATCTGATTGATTGTACGACGCTATAAGTTCTGACAATAACCCAGGTGCTGGACGCTTTTTTTGTTCAGGTTTGACTTCAAGGCTGCCTATTGAACGCTTATTTGAGTGATAAGCATTTGCGTTGTAATGAAAATTCCGCAAGACTAGCGCTCGCCTCGAAATGTGAATCATAGAGAGGTATCGCGAAAAATCCTCATTGGAAATAGATTCTCTAAAATCCTTCAATATTATTTCGGCGGATGGCGCATAATCCAGATTTGCCGCTTTTTTATAGAGTTCAAGGGCATTTTTTTTATCTTGAGATTCCTTTGCCGTTTCTACCTGACCTTGCTCAATAAAAGCACTTAGAAAGAAATTGTCCCTACTCATATAGGCATTGGCGGCAATGTGTAGATACTCGGGTTTATCGGAATTTTCAAATTCTTTTATCAATTCAGAAATATCTTTTTCTAGCCTTGAAACAGTGATGCTGGGGGTTGAATAATAAACTAACTTGCTATTTTTTTCATACTTTTTGAAAAGTTCTAAAGCTTTTTTTCTATCTGCGGGAAATATTATTTTGTCATAACCCGCCCTAACGCCGTAGTTATAAATCTCCAAGAGTGTATTTTTTGAATTTCCAGAACCAAATTGCAGAGCCAAATTTAGGTATTCAATAGCCTTTAGAATATCGGCTTCAGAAAGCTCAACATCTTTGTTGAGTTTAATTTTAGCGAGATATTCGTAGGCTTTGGCGGCTATGACAGGATCTCCTTTTGTTGCAAGTAGGAGATATTTTTCCGCAGCCAAAGCGTCATAATCAAGGGGAAGCCCGGTTTCTGGATTATTATTATATCTATAAAAAGAATCATATAGCGTAGAGCCATTTCCCAAAAGATATAATTCACCCAGAAAAAATGCGGCAAGCGGATTGTTTGGCGCCTCAACTTCCAGAAGCTTTATTCCTTTGAATGTGTTTTTTATATCAAAGATGTTGTTATTATTATTCAAATGATAACAAGTAACGAGATTTCTTGCCAAAACTGCTCTAGAAAATGGGGTATCATTTTTTTCGAGATACTCAATATTTTCGGGGGTTAGCCTTTTAAAATAGTCATTATTTTCTAGTAAAAAGGTCAAATCATAAATATTCGGCGCCCCGAAAGAGAAAGTTCGTATAAATAAAAAAGCTGCAAATAGAATCTTAAAAGATATTTTCATAATATAAATTTTTCGTATTTCCAGATATATCTTTTCCCCACCCTCTCGCAAGGCTTATGTACACGACCTGTGCCGAAGCGCCCACAGTAACTCTGCTATTTTTCCACAAGACATTAGGCTGACTAAAGCCAACGGCACAGTATCAAAAATAAAATCAATTTTAACCATTAAAGAAAGTTTTGGAAGCATATCGCACTTTAATAAATCCAACTTTAACATTTAAAGAATATTTTGGAAGTACCCCACACTTTAATAAAACCCAACTTTAAATATTAAAGAAAGTTTTGGAAGCACATCGCACTTTAATAAATCTCACTTACCCGATTAAACTTCATGTTGGAATAAGAGCCATCTCTTTAACGTTTTGGCAGTACGGTTTGGATGAAGAACAAGGCGCAAGAGTGTGAGGCGGTGAGAGTGTACTAAATGTACACGACCAGTGCCGAAGCGCCCGCAGTAACTCTGCTATTTTTCCACAAGACATTAGGCTGACTGTGCAAACGGCACAGCATCAAACAAAACCGACACTTTAACCATTAAAGAAAGTTTTGGAAGCACATCGCACACTTTAACGTTTTGGCAGTACGGTTTGGATGAAGAACAAGGCGCAAGAAAAATTGCGGGTCGCAGCGTACTAAATGTACGCAAGAGTCGCAATTTTTTGCAGTAACGCAGTTATTCGCCAAACGAGTCTGCCAAAACGGGTTTGATGGAATAAGGGGATAGCCTTACTGGCCCTAGCATACCTGCGGGCAGAGGGGGTTTGCCTTTCATGGAGTAATTGTAGGTGCAGAAAAGTTTTCTGCCTGTATTGGGGCGTGGGATTGAGGAATCAAAAAGCCAATCCGGGTAGGCTTTATCACGTTCGGGACAGTCGTCGGGCAATTCGGCGTCGCCAATCAGTCTGTTTGTGAAGGTGTTTGTAACATCCACTCTTAAAATATTCTCTCCCGCTTTTAAAAATTTTGTGATATCAACTTTGAAGGGATGTTTCCAGAGTGTTGAAACTTTTTTGCCGTTCACAAAAACTTCTGCGATATCGGATACTGCGCCCAAATCCAAAGTTACGCCTGAGTTTTTCATGAGGTATTCTTCCGAAATTGAAAATGTTTTTTCATAAGTTGCGGTGCCTGAAAAATGTTTTTCATCGAAGGCTTGGAGGGTGTGCCATGAAGTTAAAGTTTGCAGGTCTATACCTTGCCTTAAACCTTTCTCCTTTGGGAATGACAGCTTCCAACCTGCGCTTAAATCAATCTCGGCGGGGATATTGTCAAATTTTACGCTGTGAGTTTTTTCCGCATTGTCTGTGCAAATATATGTATCGGCGACGTAAGATTTAAGATAGGTATTTTTGCCGTCTGAAAAATTTTCCACAGCTTTATCCACGCCTTTGATGTACCAATCTTGAGCTAATGCTGCGTCATCTTTACGGAATACAAAGAATTTAGATTCGCCTGCTTCCAAAGAATATCTGATTTTTGTGGATGAATCTGTTGAAGATATTATGCAGGTTGCGTAAGAAATTTCCGCACTTTCCGCATCCCAAATTTCTATCGCTTTGTTGGCGGAAGTCCTGAAAGTGTAATCCCCAGTCATTTTTTCATCGCCTAAATTTGTTATAAAATAAAATTCCGCATTGGACAAAACTTTGTGTATGTAAAAAACTAGGTCGCTGGACTTGCCAGAAACATCTGTAAAGCTAAAATCTTTAGAAATTTTTATGATTTCCAGAGCCTTTTCAATCCCCATGGAATGCGGGAATACACGCCCCGTACCATAGACAAAGTGGTCGTCTAACTGTTTGGCAAAAAGAGCGTCCGCCATATATTGAACAGCGCCGTCTATACTGGGGTAATCTTTCAGACCTGAAGCGCTGATTGGCCTATTCATCATGATATTTGCGCCATCTTTTACTAGGCGCAGGATGTGGTTAAAAATGTCTATATCAATTCTTTCATCGTCTTTAATAACGATGAGCGAATACTTGTAGCCGCTTGGTTTGTGCACCACAAAACCATCCTTTGCAACAAACTCTTTCAAGAAGGATGTGTCTATAAAATGGTAGTCATGACCGTTTGGGACTTTTGGGAAACCCTCCGGATATAATTGAATTGGGATAAAGTTTGAGCGTCTTATTTTTTCATCAATATCGGGCGTTTGCGTAATTGGTATTGCCGGCGTGTTTGAGCCGTAATACATTGCAATATCTGTAACACGCTTGCCCTGCTGCAAAAGATATTGCGCCCTTGCCAAATATTTAAACCAGCCAGATGCCTGATTCCACCAAGTGTTATTGCGATGAATTTGCGACCCCCACTGCCACATAGACATACCGGGTTTTATGGAATCCGCAAAAGGCTGATGGGCGAAAGTATGGAATATAGCCCTATTCATGCCTTGCGTAAAATAAAAGTCGCCCTGTTTTTTGAAGCTTTCTGGAGTGTCCTCAAATGCTTTGCCGCCCGTAAACGCCTCAGCACCGACGATTCTGGAACCCTTCAAATCCGCAATACTTGCGGCTAATCTTACGGACAAATCGCTCTTGCCAGCCGTGCGTCTTGCCCAAAATTCTCCCATTAAAATATCCGCCGAGCGCCCCGATTGCATGGAGTCTATGGGTGACGGAAAACCG
Organism: Opitutales bacterium; assembly: GCA_031553045.1. Taxonomy (GTDB): domain Bacteria; phylum Verrucomicrobiota; class Verrucomicrobiia; order Opitutales; family Intestinicryptomonadaceae; genus CALXQW01. The sequence continues at coordinate 311,186 of JAVBLZ010000001.1, forward strand.
TAAGGCTCAAGCGCAAATTTTAAACCGTCTTCATGGCATAATTTTGCAAACTCTGCGTAATGATTTTCCGCAATCATGTCTGCAAAGGTTCTGCGCACGTCAAATAAAAAACGCTCTGTAAAGCCGTTGTTTTCAATGATTCTGCCCGTAAATGCGGGCATGTATTTATAGATTTCATAACTTCTTCTGTTGAAAAATTCCGAAATCATGGAGGTTGTCCAATTCTGTTCTCTTGCCTCGTAACTGTCTATCAAGACCGCCCTGATTGGCACTTTGCCGCCTGTGTTGACGCTGTCAATAATTGGTTTTACGCCTTTTTTGTAGAGAGAATTTACGGCTTCTTTGCTGAATTTATCACACTCCAAACCCCTTGAACCATCTGGTGCAGGGTGGTTTTGCATGCCCGTAAGCGTGTAAGCAAAACGCAAAATTGTCCAATCTTTACCCAAAGGCGCTGTCCACTTGAGCACGCCGCCTTCACCGAGATTGTCGGTCAAATCAATAATTTCTGAAAACTTGATTGCCTCTTTACCGTCGAGCTTGTCTTCCGTCGGAAACACAACCGTATAATGAGCCGTTCTTTTTCCGAAACCCGCTTTAACTTCCCAGTTGTCAAGACGAGCCGGCAACTGCCCAGAGCTGCGCTCATTGGCGGGTGTGGGAAAGGCAATCACGGCAACTTCCACGCAAAAGCCCTTCATGAGTTCAAGTTTTTTTGGATGAGGCTCAGGCTGAGAAGCGTTTATTGTGTAAATTAGTGGCGACTCGCTATTTTCAAAATCAAAATCTTTTAGTTTGATAATGGAATCTCCGCCAACAGCCCTTGTGGTTGTCCAGATTAATTGCTTCATTGCAAACTTTGGGTCTAGATATGCGGAAGCGGTTGTGGCAAAGCCGCCGCTATTGTGGTAGGTAAAATCTAAGCCCAGCTCTTCCGCCTTTTTAGCTGCGAGTTCCAGAGCGTCAAACCACTCTTTAGAGCCCCAATTAATCTTGCCCTTTGCGGTATCTTTAGGCGCAACATTGAAAAGATGAAACCCGCCCAAACCTGCGTTTTTCATGGCCTCCAAATCTTTTACTATGCCGTCTTTTGAGATATTGCCGTTCATCCAATGCCACCAAGTGAAAGGCTTTGCGCTATCCGGAGGGTTTAAAAAATTTTCTCTAATTTCTTTGATGTCTTGCGCCGATAGCACAAGGTGTGTCAAAAATAAAAACAAGATAAAAAGCTTCCTACAAATATTCATAAGCATATAAAAAATTATATAAGGATTATGTTATATAAATTTCAACAGACAAGAATTTTATCAAGATGAAATTTACCGCCCCGACACTAACTTGTCTCACAGCATCAAAAATAAGCCCAGCTTTAACCATTAAAATTAGACATACGCCCTACTTTAATAAACCCAACTTTAAATATTAAAGAAAGTTTTGGAAGCGCATCACCACTTTAACAAACCCAGCTTACCCCATTAAAGCTGGTTTTTGGATCCCCCCCCACACTTTAACGTTTTGGCAGTACGGTTTGGATGAAGAACAAGGCACAAGGGTGTGAGGCGGTGGGAATGTACTAAACGTACATGACCAGTGCCGAAGCGCCCGCACTAACGTAGTTATTATAGCTTTAACAAAACCCAACTTTAACCCTTAAAGTCAATTTTGGAAGCACCCCCCACACTTTAACGTTTTGGCAGTACGGTTTGGATGAAGAACAAGGCGCAAAAAAAATTGCGGGTCGCAGCGTACTGAATGTACGCAAGAGTCGCAATTTTTTGCAGTAACGCAGTTATTCGCCAAACAAGTCTGCCAAAACCTAGAAGGAGAAACTTACTTTTGACCCCATGAATAGGTGTTTTTCTGTACCCTTGTCGTTTTGGGGGCCGTCGTTGTGTTGGATGTATCTTATGCCGACGGAAATTTTACAATAGTCGGTGAGGGTTAGTACGAGATCGCTGATGACACCTGCGTAGCCGTAGCCGTTCTTTATGGCGGGGGCGGTTTGGTCTCCAAAATATTTGTTTGCGGAGGTGTAGCCGTAGAGCAAGATTGTGTCTATGCTAAGGTATGTATCGCCCCAGACCCATTTTGAAATTGGAGCGGAATAAAAGAGTCTAGCCTCTATGCTGCTGCAATCCATATTCCAGCCGTAGCAATAGATGAGCATGGGGGTAACGTTAAAGTCGCCAAGCCACCTTGTGGTATCCATAGCGGCCGTGGCGTTCACTTCGGCGACTCTGGTCATGGGGTAATCTATATTTGTGAACCAGTAGTAACCGTAGCCAACAGAGAATCTGAATACATCGTAAGAGTAATCAATACCTGCGCAAAGGTCCATTTCATTGACCTCCATAGCGCCGCTTGTCAGAGGACAATTATCCCACACGTTTGCATAGATGCCAAAACCTTCGCCAAGATTGTAATGTGCCTTAAGCTCGGGCTGAAAACTCTGGGAGGCGTATTGCTTTGCCCTGAACAAATACTCACCCTCAAAACCGAAAGACAAAGTCATGTTCAAATTTTTCAATTCAGGATATGCTTCTAAGAGCGCCGCTTGAGGGCTGGATTCTGCGGGGTTTAGGCCTTGCTTTGCCATTTTTTCCGCCTCTAAATCTTGCTGGGCAAAAGCCACGGCAAAAGGTGCTAATGATAGAATTAAGGTGCCAATTATTTGCTTCATAAGTTTTAAGATACGCCATTAATACATGGTTATGAAGCGGCATTTTTTAGATGCGTAAGCGTTTGTCGAACAAATTTTTACAGAAATGAAAATTTTCCAACTTAATTAATTGGCGCAACAAGAAATTATCATTTACGAATCTTTGTTGGCAAAGCTTTAAGTCTTATTTTTTGGCAAAAAGTTGCGGCAAAGAAATGCGGTTTTCATAAATTGCCTTGCCTATTATTGCGCCGTCGAGATTGGGGAATTCTTTGCCAAGCGAGTCCAAAGATTCTATATCGTCCATACTGGATACGCCGCCCGAAGCAATTAGCTTTGTGCCAAAAGGTTTGAGCACTTCAAGCATGGCTTTTTGGGCGGGAATATTTGCGCCCGTCAGCATTCCGTCTGTATCTATATCTGTGTAAATTATAGTTTTAATGCCCCGTTTTGCGACGTCCGCAGCAAGCTCATGCGCAGAAATTTTACTGAGCTCTACCCAGCCTTTTAGCGCCACCAAACCGCCCTTTGCATCTATCCCAACCGCTATTTTATCCGCAAATTTTGAAACCAATTTGCCCGCAAATTCAGGCTCGGTACAAGCCCTTGTGCCGACAATAGCCCTGCTTACGCCAGCATCAACCGCCATCTGCACAGATTCAATAGTGCGTATGCCGCCGCCTATTTGAACATTCACGCCCAATTTAACAATTTGTTCAACAAACCCAAGACAAGTTGGCATACCTTGAAATGCGCCGTCCAAATCTACAACGTGTATCCATTTTGCGCCCGCATCTTTAAACATCTTTGCCGCATCTAGCGGGTTTTCAAAATATACGGTTTTGTCGCTCGCCAAGCCTTGGCGCAAGCGCACACACTTGCCGTCTTTAATGTCTATTGCGGGATAAATATTCATTTTTTTATAAAGAACATTTCAAAGGAGTCTTTCAATAAAAAAATACGCCGAGCTTTCAAATCTCGGCGTATTTCAAGTAAAGTTGCTTGTGTCAGTTTAGAATTTAAACAGCACTTTTGAACCCATCCAAAGGTGCTCCTGCGTGCCGGAAATGTCATTATCAGCGCCGTCATTGTGCTGAGCGTAACGTATGCCAATAGACAAGTCGCAATAGCTGGTAACGCTCAAAACAACGTCTGACTGTATGCCGAAGTATCCGTAGCCGTTCTTCCAAACAACGTCGTTATAACGCTGGTCGCCAGCCGCCTTGTTTGCGTGCTGATAGCCATAGTAAATGGCCGTGTCCAAACGCAGATATTCATCGCCGGTTACCCATTTTGAAATCGGGGCGGAATATGAAAGAGCCGCTTCAATAGTGTGGGCGTCATAATTCAAGTTGTAGAAATATGCCAAAGAAGGCGTGATATTGAATGCGCCCAACCACTTTGTGGTGTCAACGGAAAGCACCAAATAAACTTCAATTTCTCTTGTGATGTCAAAATCATCAGGAGCTTCAGTGTACCAGAAGTATGAGCTGCCAAAATCGACAGTCAAGAAGTCGTAATTATAAATCAGACCATAATAAAAATCTACATCTGAAGTGTAATTTTTTGTTATTGGGCAGTTGCCCCAGAGTGTTGTATAGACGGAAAACCCTGAATCTCCAAAAGCGTAGGAAATATCAAACTGAGGTTGAAATAACTGCGCCGAGTAGAATTTACCTCTATAAATATACTCTGTTTCAAAACCCAAAGCCAGTTCCAAGCTTAAATTTTCAAGCTGGGGCACGGCTTCCACGAGCGTCTTTGCAACCGGATTTTCATCTGCGGGCACTTTGTCGGTAATCAGCACAGATTGAAGTGTTACGTCCTGGGCAAACACCGATGCGAACATTGTCGCACAGATTGCCGATATGAATTTAATTGTCTTTATCATAGTGTTTTAAAAAGGCGTAGTTTTTTAAATAAATTCCAACTTGTCGAGAAATTTTTTTCGCCTTTGGGAATAAAGTTTATTTTCTTTTGCGCATGACATAAAGCTAATCGTATGAACTACGCATATCTCACGGATATGTACTCTCGTCTTCTGCGAAGGCGTCAATTCTTTTTCTTCCATCTGAGACCTTTTAGAGACTGAACAGGAAGCCCCGCTTTGCGCAAACGCCTATTCTCGCAGATGAGCTGTAAATAGGCGAAAAAATCTCTGTTATAGCGCATATCTATATTTTTTCTGGAATTGGAAACATACAAAAGCAACGTGCATATCTGTTGGGGCAAATTTTCCACCAATACTGGGGCTATACACTTCTTTTTCCCGTTATGCAATATCACTTCAAAACCCCTCAAAAGACCTATAAATCTAACTTCTTTGATATCTTTTTTGTAAATGTGGGTTGTATGAAAACTGAGAACAAAAGTAATTTTATCTTCGCATATATACAACCCGCTCTTCTTATTGAAAGCGAGGTCTAAAAGCACAATAATAGAGGGGATTCCGGGAAGAGAGATTGTAAAAAATAAAACCCCTATAGCCCATAGACCCGACACCCTTCCTGTATCCCCCTCCGCAAGAAAAAAGAAATGATAAATAAACCCTCCAAGAATAAAGAGATATGCAAAAAGCAGAACGGCCCAGTAAAAATTTCCATATTTTGGGCAGTAGCGATAATGTCTGTTTAGACCCGCCGAAGGATCCATATATGCCGCCCTAATACGGTGTCTATCCGCCAAGCTGCGAGACGGCCAATCAGACACAACCGCCCAAATAATCGAAATTTTTAGTACTGCTATAAGCGCATTATTCATATTTGATAAGTATCAACGACAATATATCCATTCGCATCCATTTCACAAAAAAACTCATAATCTATTCTAGCAAACTCTTATCTTATTTGAACTTAGCATCGCATTAATCACACCCACAACATCCGCAAGCAGCTCGTCATCATCTTGACTATCTGCATATTTCCTCAGATAATCATCATCTGCGGATATGATAATTTTGTAAGGAACAACACTCTCGGTACGAATATTACATTCAACTCTTTTATTTTTCAATAATTCCTTGAACATGCCTGATTTTTTTTGGACATCCAAATATTCAAACATTTGAAAAGCCGCATTTTCGTAAAGGCGTTTTTCGTTTTTAAATTTATTGAATTGAATTGGCAAGTCCCAGATTTCAACCGTCAATCCTTTGGCAGTGCAAAGAATATTTTCATTGAGCATTCCCGCCCAGACACGCCCGCATATCACATCTTCATGCCTTTTATTCCTGGCGCATTTTATATAAGTGCCGAGAGCCAGCACGGCGCAGAGAAACCCCACCCCGACCAATATCCCACTATTGGGCGTCCCTTGTCCTCGGACAGTTCCCGAAAGGGAGTACCCGCCGCCAATCATCAGAATCAGCAATAGGAAAAGCACAGATGCAAACAATGGAGTGATAAGTATAGCGGAGATAATCCCGCCCTTCTTTTTCAGGGTAAAGAATGCTGCAAAAATCAAGACTATCACACCCACAGTCGCCGGGCCGCCCGCAAACTGCGTAAGACTCAACAAAAAGAAATCAATCTCACTCATGCTAAAAACATACCCAAGCCTTCATCCGAAGTCAATTAATTATCCCGTAAACATTAAAACATATACGGTTTAAAAGTTAAAAACTAGCTTATCGCCAAAATGCGCTTAAACAATGAAATACGAAGCCACAACAGAAGTTTTGAAAATTACCGCCTTAGAGCCCTTGCCCTTTGCGGCATCAAACCCATTTACCACTCATTTTGCTGTTGACCCTAAAAGTGTTGAAGCCAAAAAAAAGCCCCCGAGAGAAATTCCCCTCGAGGGCCTTATATTCAGGGCTTTCGCCCTATTTTAAAGTGGTGGCCAGACCCAGGTTTGAACTGGGGACACAAGGATTTTCAGTCCTCTGCTCTACCGACTGAGCTATCCGGCCATAAAAGAAAGTGCGAGATTCTTACTAATATTATTGCTTCGTCAATACTAATTTTAGTTTTTTTAACAAAAGGTAAACATCTGCAATTTGCCCAATATAAATATGCATACGCAATGTCATTTTAAGTTAAATAGACATTCAAAGAATTACGCTATTTGCGATTTTTAGACTTGGGCAAATGATGGTCTAAAACCGCAAAAATGCTCCGCATTGTAATGGGCTTAAACAAGACATCCGCAAAGATATGCCCTTCATCCAAAATCTGAGTGTCGGCTGTTACCGCAACAATAGGCACATCTTTTAAGCGCTCATCTTCTCTGATTTTTTTTGCAAGCTCCTCGCCACTCATATTGGGCATCCAAAGGTCTGTCATAATCATGTCGGGCTTGTAGGTTTTTAAAACATCGAGAGCGCCTTCAGGAGTTAGCGCTTCAACCACTTCTATCCCCATATTTTTAAGCATTCTGCCAAGAACTTTTATGTTCATTTGCACGTCGTCAACAATCAGGATATTTAAAGAAAATTTGTAATCCTCTATATTTACGGCAATATGCTCAACTTCCACCGTTGCGTGATGTTCAGAAGTGCTGGCGGGCGTGTCTGAAATTTCCACATTTTCAAAGCGAAACTTAAATGTAGTGCCTTTGCCAATGGCGCTTTCAACCGCCACAGTACCGTCCATTTTTTCAAGCAGCCTTTTTACTATCGCAAGGCCAAGCCCCGTGCCCTCAGAAGCGCCCTGCCCACGCACACGCTGCAAGTTGTCTTGCTCAAAAGCATTAAACACCTTTTGCAGGTTTTTCCCATCAATGCCGATGCCCGTATCTTTTACTTCTATAAGCAAATTGCCCGTCTTCTTTGTCTTATTCTCAAAAGAGATTTTTACGTCTATACCGCCACTGTTGGTGAACTTAATGGCGTTGCCGACTACGTTCATCAAAATTTGCCTTAAACGCAAGATGTCGAACATGAGCACGGGTATTTTGTTTTCTAAAACAACATTTAGCGTTATGCCTTTTTTGCTGGCAGCAAACTTGAATATGTTTTTAAATTCATCCGCAACAGCAGACACATCTATCGCCGTCTTAAATATTCCCATTTGGCCGGCTTCAAGCTTTGACAAGTCTAAAATGTCATTGATTAACTTAAGCAAAGTGTTTGCGGCAAAATTGATATTTTTCAGATTATGCTCACGCTCTTGTGCGGAAAGGCTGTGGTCTTGCGTAAGCTCAGAATAACCTATTACTGCGTTAAGCGGAGTGCGCAATTCATGGCTCATAGTGGCAAGGAAGTAAGACTTTGCACGTTCCGACTCTTGCGCAGCCTCCATGGCTTTTAAAAGTTTTTTATTTGTTTCTACAAGCTCAGAAATGTCAACCACGGATGCGATAAAAGTATTTGCGCCAAACACCCGCTCAGAAACTTTTGCCACCACTGCTTTCAAACGCTGAGCGTTGTAGCTGTATTCTATCGAGACTTTTTCGCCAGCCTTGATTTGCTCTACACTATTTTCATAGGCAACAGAAAACTCAGCCCCGAATTCACGAATAGACTTGAACTTTATCAGTCTGGAATCTGCGGAGTAAGAATAATAAATATCCCCAGATTGCGAAAAGACATAAATGCTCGACGGCATATTCTGGAAAAGCAGCGCATTCCTTTGGGAAACTCTCATTGCCCTGAGCGCCAAAATGAGGCACGTCAAAGCCAAAACAACGATGAACAGCAATATTGAAGTTACAACCCTATAATCTATCAAATCCCAAAGCTTTGGGGGCACGTCATAATATGCGGTAAAACTTGGCATGGTGTCTATGCGCATATTTTTTTCCGTAAATATCTGCCAATTCACCCGCAAGGCTATGGCATTCAACGCCTCATATGGGTCTATTTTAGAATTGGGGTTGTCTATCAAAATTTTAGATTTTTCGGCGATAAATGCGCCCAAATGCACACCGTTTGTCATGTAACCGCCCAGCACAAAATCTGCGCTATCGTCAAAAAAAGCAATCATACGTTTGTCCACGATTTTGGAAATCATCTCAGAATATTCTTCCTGCTCTTTATATACGCCGCCGTCTTTTTCGCTGCCCCAACCGTAATGAATTTCAAACAAAGGTTCATCTTTTTTTGCTGCGTATTCTTTTATTTTTGCCATGAGCTCATCCGTAGAATAATCCATGCCATTCAAGAAAACCACATCAACAGCGTCTAAATTTGCCCTTGCCACGCCAGCGTTATATTTAGGCAAAGCCTCAAAGTTATGAGTCTTCATGTTTTGAACAATGTTCTTCATGTATTCTTGCGCAATCAAGCCGTCTTCGCTGCCGTCTATTACAAACAAAATCCTTTTGGTATCGGGGAACAGCTTCATACCTATATTGATATTGCCTTCCACCGCCAAAGGAAAACTCATGGTTGTAATGCGAGGATTGTTTTTCAACTCCTCAGGGGCTTCACCCAAAATACCCGATATTAGTATGTGCGCATCTTTCGGAAACCTATCAATATTTGCCAAAAGCATATTGATTGCAGGCGGGTCTATCGCAACGATGATGTCGAATTTGCTGTGCTGAAAGTGGCGCAATATTTTGTTTAAGTCTTTTTCATTATAACCCTCGCCGAGATGCTCCCAAGTTTCGGTTTCTTCCCAAATGAGATAATAGCCGGAGTCATTTTCAAATGCAGACTTAAAGCCATTGATTATAGACCTTCCCCAAAATGTCTCATCGCTGAAAGAGGAAATCATCAAGACATTTTTCTTGGTCGTGGCAGGAGAACCAAGCGTTCCTGCAAAAATAAAATTAGATAAACAAAAAAATGTTGCGGTAAAAATTACCAAACGGATATATCGCATATAATTAATTGAATTTGCGTTAAAATTGTTCTTAAAAGTAAGATTAAGGTTGGTCTTAAGCAAGCCTTAATTTCGCATGAAATAGACTCATAGAATATATGCGAAGGTAATTCGCAATCTTTTTGCATATTTTTTTTACCAAAACAAAAATTGAAGTAAGTATAAATAAAATTTAGATTTTTTGAAAATTCAAAAATCAAAGCCTTTTAGGTTTTTTGAAAATGAAATTAAAAATACTTGTAAATAAATACCCAAGTTGTGGGTTTTAGGCAGTTTCAAAAATTATCAACGCCAAACACTTTTAAGACATACAAGACCGCATCGATTTGAGATAAAATTCATCAAACCGACAAAAAAGATTTCAGCACACCAAGAACAACTCACATTGCCCCTGAAAATATCTGCCAAATATTGCGAAAACCAAAATCGCAACTATTAGGGCATATACAACAGCACCAAAAATACAACAACAGGAGAGGCGAAAATCATTGAAACTATCAGAGATGTCCCAAGATCTACCATCGAGTCTTTTACTTTCTGCATTCTCTATCTTCTTATTTATAGAATTCTGGTATCACTATCGGATTATTATTCAAAAAAGTCAAGTTTTTTCTCAATATTTACAAAACCTTCCGAAAAAAAATCCTACCTACATCGTAGGCAATTTTATTTGCATTCAGACAGTTTTTACTCAAAACTCAAAATCAAATATATTCACTGCGACAAAGCTCTGTTCTTTTTGATCCAAAACTTTCAAAAGATGTTCCAAACTTTAAAGAAAATGCAGACGATGTAAGCGGTGTCGTGGACGGTCAGAAAAAGACTTGTTGGCGCCACAATGCGGAAAAGGCTGGTAAACAAAGAGAGGATTGACAAAATCGCCGATGCCGACCTTAACGGTCTCTCCGACGCAACGTCCAAAGCGCACCCTGTCCAATCCTCTGTCGGTGATGAAACGAAAAGCCCTAAAAAGTCAAGGGGGAAGTTTAGGCTCCGAAATTGAGGGCCGCCTTGCCCGTCTGGAACTTGCTGAAGGCTGCGTGCGCCACTCACATGAAATTTGGGATAATGGCAACGAGAGAACTTACATTAGTATTTATAAAAAGCCTTCAGGCAAATTAAAGGGCATAGCCGTAGCCGTGAAAAAAAATGAAGTTGTGGAAACTTGGTTTGTGGAAGATTTAAAAAAATTAAACTCAAAGCGACACGGAGTAAGGATATATGCAAGTACTTAAAAATGGACGGACAGGGAGCAGTCAAGACACCCCTGTCGCCGCTCAAGAAGTGTATCGCATTGACCTGCACAAATCCTGAACTCACTAATACAATCAAACAAACCCTTTAAAAAATCAAGCAAAATGTTAGAAATAAAAATTACAACCCCAAGCGATATTGAAAGCAACTTAGATAAAATCCTGAAGCTTTCAAAGCGGCCTAAAGGCACAATGCGCAAGCTTGGGCGCAGTCTGTCTAACGCCTTTCGTGAGCATTTTGAAAACCGCAATAATGTTTCAAATAAACGTGGATTTAAAAAAAGTGGTTACTGGGCTAAGGTGCGTCGTTCAACATATTTGGCGGATTACGACGATGGCTTGCTTCAGTTTCTATTGAATTGCCTGCACGCTGCCAAAAACCCGTACTTGCCCATCCACTGCGCTCACCATCTTTTGGGCTTACGGCATTTTCATTAAATTTTTTGCGGAAAATGCGCTTTAAAGAAGTTGCAAGCCTACCGCAGAGAAGCTTTTTGCCGCCTGGATTTAAACGGTCTGTAAGCGTTTTGAGCGCTAAATTAACCTCAAGTCCATTTGTGGTAGTTTCAATTTTTAGCATGACAGCCCCCAAACTTTGAAATTGACATTTGCTAATAAAAAGCCTTGTTTGCGCTTATGAAAAACTTTGTAAATACGCATACGCCCGAATATTCTCCGGAAGTGCTTAAGCGTAGTATGCGCCGTCCAAACAGCGGATTTGACGGGTTTGGATTTGATTTTACGCCAGAAGAATGCGCAGACATTCATAGAGGCCAAGTAGAACGTGGCCGTGAAAAAATATGCTTTGAACAACGCAAGGGCCACCAACATGGCAAAATGTTCACTGGGCGAAAAAAATAGGCGCTTCACTTCCATTTTGTATTTCCTTTTTTTTCACTGACGATTAGGCGCAGGAATTTTTGATTATCATTCGTTATATCATCTATGTCTAAAATTTCAAATTTTTGCCGGCTAGTTTTGACTTTACGACAAAGTGATGTTCTTTTTAATAACTGCTTTTTCAAACTCTGCAATCGTTCCGTTTTGACTTTACGACAAAGTGATGTTCTTTTTAATAACAACAGAAAGCAAACGAAAATGAATACCGTTTTGACTTTACGACAAAGTGATGTTCTTTTTAATCTTAATGTTCTCATATCAAAACCAGTTCTTGTTTTGACTTTACGACAAAGTGATGTTCTTTTTAATGCAGTTTTTAGAATACCGCAGAATTGCCTTGTTTTGACTTTACGACAAAGTGATGTTCTTTTTAATAACTGCTTTTTCAAACTCTGCAATCGTTCCGTTTTGACTTTACGACAAAGTGATGTTCTTTTTAATTGTCGTTAAACAGCAAGCAAAGCTTGTAGGGTTTTGACTTTACGACAAAGTGATGTTCTTTTTAATCTTGGAAATAATTGGCAATGCGCGAGCCGTGTTTTGACTTTACGACAAAGTGATGTTCTTTTTAATTCAATACAGAATTTATATCACCCGCCGCAGGTTTTGACTTTACGACAAAGTGATGTTCTTTTTAATATTGGTCTATCCCAACGGAACAAGTACCGCGTTTTGACTTTACGACAAAGTGATGTTCTTTTTAATGCACTCCGACGTTAAAAGGATTCTCGAACGGTTTTGACTTTACGACAAAGTGATGTTCTTTTTAATAAGCTGCCACAAGCTTGTAGATACACGTTGGTTTTGACTTTACGACAAAGTGATGTTCTTTTTAATAAATTTTGATATAAATGATAATGAACATGTGTTTTGACTTTACGACAAAGTGATGTTCTTTTTAATAAATTTTGATATAAATGATAATGAACATGTGTTTTGACTTTACGACAAAGTGATGTTCTTTTTAATATACGTTGC
>JAVBLZ010000013.1:0-105861 GCA_031553045.1 Opitutales bacterium
TTTCCTTGGACGTCTCGCCCTGTTTTGACTTTACGACAAAGTGATGTTCTTTTTAATCAAAGTGCATTTTTTAACACAAGTCAACGCGTTTTGACTTTACGACAAAGTGATGTTCTTTTTAATTACATTATTTTTTATGTCCACCACAGTGCCGTTTTGACTTTACGACAAAGTGATGTTCTTTTTAATGCGAAGACCAAAGCAAACTCTCTACCTGGTGTTTTGACTTTACGACAAAGTGATGTTCTTTTTAATAGATATGGCAAACTTCAAGAACAAATCGGCGTTTTGACTTTACGACAAAGTGATGTTCTTTTTAATCGTTTGCGGGCGCTTAGGGTGTAATAAAGCGTTTTGACTTTACGACAAAGTGATGTTCTTTTTAATCTTTTGCAAAGCGCATTGTTGATGGCGCAAGTTTTGACTTTACGACAAAGTGATGTTCTTTTTAATGTCAGGCTGCCACGCAAGTGTTGCAACATGGTTTTGACTTTACGACAAAGTGATGTTCTTTTTAATCCCGAAGGAGATGCAAGGAGGGCGTCAAATGTTTTGACTTTACGACAAAGTGATGTTCTTTTTAATGGGGTGATCGACAGGCAAAATTAGTCCATTGTTTTGACTTTACGACCAAGTGATGTTCTTTTTAATAGTTAGTTTGTAATTTGTTAATTATTAACTAACTTAATATCATTTTTCGAAAAGTCTTAACTGATTAGATAGGATTTTATGCTCTGTTTACACCAGAAAATCCTATCGCTTTTTTCTATATAATATAAATTATACAGGAAAATTTTTTACAAATATTCTTTAAATTTATCTACCAAAATTCTATTTGCTCAGGAATTTTCTCAAGCTGTTTTGGGGTTTTGTCTTTACGCACTATCAAAACACTTTCTTCCCATTGCCTGTCCGTAAAAAATAATAGACGCACATCGCCAGTTCTGGGGGCAAAATTGCGCACACGCTCCTCATGCTTTTTGAGCTTCTCCAAACTCACGCAGGGCCTTGCATAGACGGAAAATTGTATCATCACAAAACCATCGTTCATAAGCGACTTCCTAAACAAAGTAGCTTCCCTGCGTTCCTCCTCGTCGCAGACGGGAAGATCAAACATTGCTACTATCCAACCCATCCTGTAAGGACTTTTTTTCTCTCTTCTTTGGCTCATATTTTTTATCCAGATAAGGAACCCATAATCTAGAAACATCTTTATGTCTGTATGTGTCTGCCAACGAGACCACCATAGTATCTATGGCGTCCATTAGCTTCAGAGTGCAATCACCCTTCCGCAACCTAAATTCCTTAAGCATCTTGCCCAAATATCTTACCCAGCCCGCCATATTTGTCTGCGCATTTTCAGAAAAATAGTTTGCCAAAATCACATCCACCATCGCCCGAAAAGGCTCTATAACATCAAAGACCAGAGGCGTATTTTTGTAATAGGTCTTATGACAAACCCCAAACAAGGGCGACAAACCATGTATGATTAAAGCCCTATGTATCAGACCGTTCAAAACCCCATAGCCGTAATTCAGCATGATGTTAGGTTTTGAATCCTCATTCGCCGCATCTCTCTTGCAGCCATACTCGCCGAGTAGCGGGAAATATTTTTGCCAGTATTTTTTTGCGCAAAGCGCCTCATCAATATAAGAAGCCTTTACAATTTGATGAGACAAAAAATCGCACTTGCAACCCAGTTGATTTAAACCGCCGAGGGCGTTTGCAACCTTTGCACGCAAAAATACATTCCATATATTTCTGTTTAATATCTTTGGTTGTGCGCCTTGATTTATGGTAATCTGGGCATCTCTAACCCTGCATAGCGGCAATGTTACGCCAACAAGCTTAAAATTTAAGCAATGCAAAATAACTGCGTTGTTCGCCAACAAATTAGCAAGTATAGACGCAGAATATGCAACGCTGTCATTGAGCAAAACCAAGGCGCGTATGTCTTCAATAGGCATACGGCCAAGTTCTGTTTTATCTTTCACGCAGACAAGAAAGCCTCTTTCTTTTATCAGCTTACAGCCGTAATCTGAAACATGAAGGATATGAAAACTCATTGCTAATCCTTATCTGGATAATAACGCCTGAAAGCTGAAGATATAAGATATTTAAGCCCTATTGGATTTGTTGAAATGCCGTCGGGTGAAGTAAGTTTTGCTCTTCCATCTGTGAGCATCGTATTCAGCATATAAACTCCTTTTCCGCACAACAATTTGCCCTTGTCGTCCGCCACATCTTTATCCAACTTAACGAGGCAATGGCTTTGATAGAAGCCTTGTATGGAATCAAAATCCTGCCTTGCCTTGAGCTCTTCCACCAATTTTTCTTTGGACGCATGCACATATATTGGACACACCTCAAACTTGCCTGTTTTAGACTTCCAGACAATTTGCCCCTTATGTCCTTTTTTGCCTTTGCGCCAAGCGCCGCTTGCGTCTTTAGAAAGGTCTTTATATTCGGTACAATCGCCGTCCTTGTAGCGCACCCTGATTACTTTTGCGCCCATAGACCCGTCTTTATTTTTAACATAAAGATTGTCGCACCACTTCAGCCATTCTTCTTCGGCAGGATTTGTTTTAGAAAACTCCAAAACTCTTTCGGCAATATTTTTATCTAAAATATTTGCCGCAGATTTTGCAATGCTATCGACATCATAGACATCTCCATTAAAGCCGCCGAAAGGCAAGGAGCGCAATTTTACTTTATGTGTCATGATTGACACTTTGCCGATAGTTCGTTTGCCATAGATAGTTTCACCCAGTTTTGGTTTTTCAAAAGCAACTTCTGTGGGCATAACTTCGCCGAGAAGTTTTTCCAAAAACTTGTAGGGATTTTTACCTATCTTGCCGCCAAAATCAAATTCCTCATTGCGCTTGCGTTTTTTGTCAAAGTCTGGCGCAAAAGAAATCACAAAGGCGTCTAGAGCGTGATGTTTTTTATTCTTTCTATTTTTTTCATTCACCAATTTTTCATTTTTGATTTTGTCGGTGAGAGTCTCGGCGGAATCTATTTCTTCCAAAGTTTTGGAGTCAAGCAATAACTTGTTTAGTTGATACACCCCTCTTATGCGAGCCGTGGTTGAACCGTTTGCTACAAAGATTTTGCGCTTACCTTCAGATATGCCCATATTCCAGCCAAAGTATAGCGAAACTACGCTTTGCGAAAGTTTGGCAATCCATGCGGTTTCGGCAAGCGCTGTATATTTTTCCATAAGTTCGTAAGCGTTGTCGCTGGTAAGCAGGTTTGATTTTCTTTTGCCCAAGGCCTTAAAATTCGCCCTTACTCTTGCAACATAAGACTGCCATTTTCCGCTTGATTTAAGCCATTCCGCAGGTGTTCTGTCGTCCTTTTCGGAATTATTTTTGCGTGTAGTAAGAGCCAAATTAAATTGAGCGTCCGCACCGCCTTTTGAACGAGGGAGGATATGGTCTATCTCATAAGAATCCAAATTAGAAACTGTCAATTCTTCCCCAGTATAAAGGCAGACAAACTTCTGCGCTTTTAAGAGCATATATTTTTTCAGAAGTTTTTTGTCATTGAATTTTTCCTCTTTAGAGCGTGCATTCTTGAACATATTTTCCGAAGAAAGCTCCTCTGCCGCCCTGAGTTTTTCTGTGCGATTTGTATTTATGATTTTTTGCAAATCAGCCTTGGCTTTTTTGCCCAAAAAGTCATCTCTTACAAATTCCAAGACTACCCTATCTGGTGTTCCAAATTTTGCTTTAAACAATTTTATTCTGTTAAAGAAATAAAAAAGCCTGTGCCTTACAATAGGGTCTATCTGTTTGCCTATTAGTTTTAAGACCGCCGCCTCACGCTTATTTTCGTCTATATTTGCGTCCGAGCTCCTTCCCATATCGGGCAGGTAAATCCCCGACCACGGGATGTCTCCCATATTTTTTATGAAATCCAAATCTTCTTTAACAAGACCTTTTGAGGAATCTTTATTTTTAATCGTCTTTATTTTTTTAGCATAAAAATCTTGAGGTGCTTCCCCCGAAAGTATCAGCTCTTTCAGCAGTCTCATTGCGGGTCGAGAAAATGATGCTCTGCCGCTAGACGACGGTTCTTCGATGAATTCATGCCCTGCCATGGCTTCGCAATTTATGCCTTTCAAAAATTTTGCCCACTGCCTTTCCGTAAATTTGTAAGAGTTTTCCTTGGCGGCCATATAGGCTTTTTTAAACTCCTCAAACTTTAAAGACCTCACGCTGTTGCTCGATAAATCCAAGAGGCGTATATTCACCAGCTTCATAAGCAAGCTTGTCTCTTGCGGCAGACGCTCGTCATCATTTTGAGTTTCTTTAAGGGGCTTAATTTTGCATACGTTAAGACGCAAAATTAGTTTGCATTTATCTACAATTCTGTTGTCGAAGCGTGGAATCTTCTGCCCCAAAACGCCCTGCCAATCGGTTTCGGCGCCCTGCTTAAAAGAGAACTCCTCTCTGCATTCGGGGTAGAATGAGGCGTAGGCTTTTTCGGAAGGACCGTATAAAAAGTACATTGCCTTGCCTTTTAGCTTGGGGTATTGTTTTGCGGCGTTTTCTATCAGAAGCGCAAATTCTTTTTCGACCAAAGCCCTAGGCATGGTAAAGCCTGCCGCCCTTCCCGCATGACAGTCGATTTTAAGCTTTATATCCTTAGGTTTTTTCGGATTCCAAAGCCCCATTTGATACGCTTTAAAAAATGCTGGAAGACGAAAATTTTCATCCTCAGTCATCTCTTTGAGCATAGAATTGAATTCCACCAAAGATTCTTTTGATTCCGCATCTTCGCCATCTTCAAGATTTGACGATTCATCCAAATTGTTTTCAACTTTTTTTGAAGTTTTCCAAGCCACTTGAGTATCGTAACCACGCAGTTGCATTGCGGAATTTAGCGCCTTATAAAGTTGCCAAGGCTCTAATTTTTCGCCGAGCAGCAGTTTGCAGCGCAAGGCTATAGAGTTGTAACAGGTCTCATCTCCACGCTTGGGGAATTCTCTTTCAAGCCTTTCATCGCCCTTTGAGGTCAGACGCCAAGAGCCGTTTATTTTTTCCACGCTGCGGCGTTTCAATATTTCCAGACCGCAGTCTTTAAGACATTTATCAAGCCATCTTTCCCTTGCCTTGTGTGCGGTTCTCGTACGCATTTGTCTGCGACATCCCGCCGCAGTTTTTATCTCCGCAAAATCTGGCGGAATGATGTTTGAAGCAATGTGCAGAACATTGTCATTTTTCCTTACGCATTCCCCCAAAGACGCCTTGCCAAGGTCGAAAGCCCAAACTTTGTCGGCACTGGGAATGGAATCTTTTTCACCACTTATATTTTTTAGCATAGTATATCACATTTAAACATTATTATTAATAAATGTCAATATATATAACCAAAAAGACATAAAAAATGCAGGATATTACGGTACAAGTAGAGCGTGATATCCTGCAATGTCAGTTAAGACTTTACGATCAAATTTAGAGGTAAAGATTATAAAAATTCCACAAAGTGTCAAGAGTTTAATTTTACTTATTTAAGATGAAAAATAATTAAAGCTCTATTACGGGAGTTGTAATTACGTTTTTAGATTTATCCTCCAACTCCACTTTGAAGCGCAATTTTTCTGAAACTTTGACAGGATACAAAGACAATTCAAATGGCTCGCTACTGCGTGAAAGTTCTCCTATTTGGGGAGATTCAAATTTTATTTTTATTTTACCACTGCTAGGTTTGCCTGTTAGCATTACGTAAATACTGTCTTTGCCAAAGGCGCTGCGTATCCTGAAAGCGTGTAAATCGCCCCAAGGTTTGCCTACATCTTTTAATATTATATGCCCGTCTTTAAGCGGTTCAGGCATCTTCGAGAAATCTTCATGGGCAACACTTATCCGCACAGCGATTGCATTAAGTGCGCGTATTTTGACTTTCTTTTCACCTCTTGCGGGCAGAGTAAATAGCTTTTGGGCGTTGGCATCATAGACATCCAGATCTGCATCCATTAGCATATCTTTTAATAGACGGCTGGCAGGGTTGATTTGCAAATTTACATCCAAATCTTTTGTGCTGTCGTTGATAAGCAAGGCCCAAACGGCGTTTTCAGCCCTTGCGGTCAAAACGCTTACTTTTGCGCTGTCTGTACGCACAGCTTTTTTATCCAATTTAAGCTTCGCCTTTTCACCGAAAAACTCGCCAATGCCACCCCCGAAAATCCTATCTGTAAACCACACATAACCTTGTTGACGCACATAGGGGAAGCGCACCTTAAACCCCGTAAGCCCTTCCGCCTGCGCCACAAGATAATCTAAACTCTGCGCAAAAAATGCCGGCGCTTGGTGATAGTAAAAGCTTGTCATATCGGGCCCTTTGTAGGGGTAATCTTCGTCATGCACCAAATTTGTAAATTCAGAAATATAGTAGCCGGGATAATTGGAAAACCTGCCTATCATGGCATGACGAGAAAATTTGTAGAGCATATCCGCCTTGCTGTAATTATAAACCCGCAACATTTCAGGCGCATAAGAGCACATGATGATATTTCTATAATTTTCACCTCCGCTTAAAAGCGTTGGAGGGCCTTCCAAACTCAGGCCGACCTGAGCCACTTTACGGGCGTCCACCTTTTCTTGCGGCAATACCCACTGCGCTTGAATTTTGCCCAGCTTTTCAGGATTACCCTGCTCTTTGACGATTTCAAATGCAGCCTCATTAAAATCTAAACCCACCCTAAAACGTTTTTCTCCGTACCACCATTTTTGTAAAACTCCAAACGCCCTGTTGCCATTGTTGATTGTAATTTCGCCTTCGGGCACTATGGGGTAAGACCAAATCATGCTGGCGGAATAAAATGCCCCCACTTGCGCATATTTTAGATATTTTTCATCCTTTGTGATTTCATATAAATCTATCAAATTCCACCAATATGGGATGGCTGGCGGACAGTTTGAAAAATTATTCACATATTCTCCCATTGGCGGATTATCAAAATTTTCCTTCAAGAACATATCGCAATCTTTAATGATTTCTTGAAGAAGCGCCGCATTTGGGTCGGCAAGATATATGCCTATCATGGCTTGCCAGTTGAATTTTCCGCCGCCGTACACGCCTTTCCAATTTCCTTTAGAGTCTTTGTAGAATTCTTTAAAAAATGGGTTTGCATTACCCAACATAAAGTTTAGACCTGCAAAATATCCGCCGTCGTTGAAGCTTGAGGGCACTCTAAGATAACTCATAGACTCGTTTAAAAATGGCGATTCTGCGGGTAGTTTTTTAAAGAAATGCGTGGAGGGTCTGCTCAAAGTATATTCAATGGTTGGCAGCGATATATTTGCGTAATAGTCCTCATCGTCGGTAAGCAAGGCAATGGAAAGTTCCGCAAGAGGGCTTGCCTGCGTAACTGTGCTTTTACTTTCTATGTTGTACCTGCCCTTAAGTTCAGCGTCCCATCCCGAATGCCTTGCGTCTTTCAAAAATTCCGCCATGTTGCATACGGCGTCTGAGAGTGAAGTGTCAAAGGGCTCTCTGATAAAATTACTTTTTAATATTTCTTCATTGACCAAAGACAATGCCTTCTCCCAAGATTCCGCCACGCTCATCAAATGCCAGCGAACTTTGAGTGTTGAACCAGCCTCCTTCTTTGAATTCCAAGCCCCCAAGAGTGGAGAAAATGCCGAAGCTTGCACCAAACCTTCATCATTCGATAAAGACATTGCAAAAAACGGCCTAGTGGTTTTAAACCACTCAAACGGAACTCTTGCCACGTCCGCAATTATTGCGTTGGAAATTTTTACGCCGTCAAAATTGCTCTCTACCAAACTTAACGGATGCGATAAAAATCCGCTAGATACCGCTTTGGGCTCCGACATAGTACGCCTAGCTTGATAAAGCGGGGGCATGAGCGTTGCCGTAAAATCCCCATCTTTATAGGAGTTGAAGGCGCAAATACCCAGAGAATAAAAGGCGGTATCTTCTATGGGCGTCTCAACTTCAAAGCGTGCGGCGTATCCATTTTTTTCCAGAATCAATGAGGCTGTAGCGCCATTGTCATAGGTAATCAAAAAACTCAAGTTCCCGCTTTGCACAACATTTATAGGGCGCAAAATTATAGCAGCCCCCACTTCATAAGGATTATTTTTCACCCCCGCCAAAGTAATTTCTTTGTTGCCAACACTCACTTTGATACGGTTTTTGCCGTCATTCCAAACCGGAAACACCATGTTGTTTGCCAGATTTGGTTTTTTATCTTTTATCAAAAAAAGTTTTTCCTCTTTGAAGTTTTGCACCTTGAGCCAACTGCCGTCCTTAAAAAGCTCCACACTTCTTTCAAAGATTTTTTGCCCGTCTAGGCCCTGTTTTTGGATGAAGCTCATGCGTACTTTTCCATTTGAGATTGTGAAAACTTTAGGTTCGCTTATTTCCACAGATTCCGGAAGTTTCGGAAAATTCTTCACCTTTTTTTCTTGTTTAGTTATAGGTTTGCGCAAGAGTTCCGTACGTTTTGCGACGTCAAAATTAACGGCATTTGGGTTGAAATTTTTATCGTTCGTAAACAATATTGCATCTGAGCGCACAAGACTTTCCAGACGTTTTATGGAGAGCAAATTTTCACCCTTTACCAATTTTACTTCGCCTAATTTTTCCCAATAAAAGCCGTCTCTTTTGTGCAATCCTGCCGTGTTTGGCAATTTTTCAAAATTCACATAAACCTCATACAATCTCGTGCCGGGTTTATTGTGCGCATAGTCAAAAGAATTTGCCCAAACGCCGTACACAGATTCCTCTTTTGCCTCAAACACCGTCATTGGCGTACCTGTGCCCGAAAGGGTCTCCAGCGTCTTCATAGACCCCATAACGCCTTCTGTCCAATCCGCCTTGAATTGAAGGCTTTCAGTTTCTATCAAAAAAGTTTCGGCGTCAGATTTTTTGGCGAGCACGGCTATCAATGCCAAAAAGAAAAATGTCCTCAAAATGCAAATCATAATTTATTAAATAGAGCAGAGGTTTTCCTAAGCAAGTTAAATTTGACATTTCATCATTTTGAATATTAGTTTTATCTTGATGAAATTTTTAATATTTTTGATAACATTTCTCACTATACTTCACTTAGATGCTCAAATCATTTTTGACGCAAAAAACTTCGGTCAGTCTAAAGCTGCGGTAAGCGGCAAAAACGCCCTTGTAACAGAAAACGGAATTGGCGTTATAAATCCGGAGGGCAAACCTTTTAATGGCATCCAAATCAAAGGTTCTTGGAATATAGAAAACTCAGACATCATTGAATTTTGCGTAACAAATAATGATGATAGCGACGGGATTTTGCTTACAATTAGGGTAAATAATGAGGGCGCAAACCCCTCAAAGCGGGAAAAGTTTTTTATGAGTAAAATTTTTGTACCCGCAAAAAGCAATGTGATAGCAAGCATAAATATCCCCAAGGCACTTCCCAATCCTGAGCTTGCAAAAAAATTGTTTGGCATGCAGGGCAGCCCTTTGGGGCAAGGCTTGGATGTTGAAGCTTTGGAGGGTTATGAAATTGTAAGTCTAGACATTTACTCCAGAGAGCAAAGCTACAAACAAAATTGGTGCGTAAAAAAAATTGAGGCTAAAAAAAGCGATGTTAAAAAAAATATGCCAGACTATTTTTATTTCACAGAGCAAGAGTTTTTCCCTTTCATAGACATGTTCGGGCAGTTTAAACATAGAGATTGGAAAAATAAAATCCATTCAGAGTCGGATTTCATAAAAGCAAAAAATCTGGAAGCCGCAGATTTGCAGAACCACCCAAGCGCCCCGAATTTAGATGAGTTTGGCGGCTTCATTTCCGAAAAAAAATTTGAAGCCAAGGGGCATTTTTATACAAAAAAAATCGACGGAAAGTGGTGGCTTATAGACCCGCTTGGCAATTTGTTTTGGTCTCACGGCGTATTGAGAGTATCGGCGTCTTGCGGTGTAACCGTGCTGGATGACAGGCGTTTTTATTTTGAAAACCTGCCTGAAGCCTCGCAAGATTTTGCCGCATTTTACGAGAACGGCGACAAACTCTTGCAACCCTATTATGAGGTGCGCAATATCAAAGAAGTATTTGATTTTTCAAGGGCGAATTTATATAGAAAATATGGGAAAAATTGGGAGCAAGATTTTGCCGACTTGGCGCACAAGCGCCTTAAAAGCTGGGGGTTAAACACCATCGCAAACGGTTCTGATAAGTTTATATATTCTCAAAGCAAGACGCCTTACATTGAACGTTTTGAAATTAAATCTAAACCAATAGAAGCCTCCGGCGGACACTGGTGGAAATTTAAAGACCCCTTCGACCCTTCTTTCAGAGACGATTTGCGCAAAAACCTCGTCGAGCGTAAAAGCCTCATAGAAGATAAATTTTGCATAGGTTTTTTTGTTGATAATGAGATAAATTGGGGCAACCCCGACACCCTTGCAAATTGGGTCTTGCTGTCGTCAGAAAAGCAATCCGCAAAACATGTATTCTTGCGCAATATGCAAGACAAGTACTCTACCATAGATAAATTAAACTCGGCTTGGGGCGTAAATTTCAAAGATTGGAAGGATTTTTTAACGCAAAAATTCACCCCAAAAACGGCGGAAGCCAGAAAAGATTTGATAGCGTTTTCCGATATTATCACTGAAGAATACTTTAAAATTATCAAAGAAGAATTCGCAAATCTTGCCCCGCAAAAACTCTACTTGGGGTGTAGATTTGCGGGCTTCAACACAAGCACCGTTGCCATTGCCGCAAAATATTGCGATGTACTCAGCTTCAATATTTATCAAGACAGTCTGAAAAGTTTCAACCTGCCTAAAGGTGTGGATATGCCCGTAATGATAGGGGAATTTCATTTTGGCGCTTTGGATAGAGGGCTTTTCCATGCCTCTTTAGTTGCAAAAGAAAATCAGGCAGAGCGTGCAAAAGCATACTATGGCTACGTTTTAAGCGCTCTTAAACATCCAAATTTTGTGGGTACACACTGGCATCAATTTTCGGATCAGGCTACAAGCGGGCGTTTTGACGGTGAAAATTTTCAGGTTGGATTTACCGACATTTGCGATACACCCTATTATGAAACCATAGAGAAAATCCGTGAAGTTGGCTATGCCCTTTATGATTTGCGGATAAAGTAAAGCAAACAAAAAAACAAGCTCAAAAAAACTTCCCCACGCAACCCTCTACTATGATTTGCGCTTAATGTGTGTGTACAGAAAATTTCACAAATAATTTTTGGCAAATAATTATCTATGCAAAGCAAAGCTTCAGGATTTTTAAAACCATTGAATCAAAAAGTTTCTTATGCCTGAAACAATACGGTGCTAAGACAAATTAAGATTAAAGTTATCTAAACAAGTAATCAGACAAATAGTCGGGTAGATCTTGGGTGACTTGGAGACTTGGGTAGGTATTGGCGGCTTGTGTGGGTATTGGAGACTTGGACTGATCTGAATGGCTTGGGTTAGTCTTGAATAGCTCTCTTGAATGTCTGAACAGCGCTCGGGATGGGTCTTTATAAGTTCATGTTAGCCATCACTATTTCACTACTTTTCGATTTCACCACTTTACGTTTTGCCCCAATATGAACCTGCACTGTTTCTCCAGTGCAAAAGCTGAGGCGAAAAATTACCTCAGCTTCAAAAAGTAATGAAAAAAGCGACTCTCTCTCAACGCAATCTAGTTATAAAAAACACTTTTTGCCCAGAAACACCTAAAGGAAACCACGCTAATGGTTTCCTTTTGTGTGTGATAACCTAAATATAATTACAACTACTTGCGGTTGCGGCGCTTACGCAGATAGCCTAAGCCCAAGCCTGCAAGTGCTACTGTGGCAAATACGCCAGGAAGTGGCTGGCCAACTGGCTGCTGTCTGAGTGTGAAGTTCATGTCAACAGGTATAAAGCCATTCATGTACAAGCCGTAGAAAGACATAAGAGTCTTGCCAGGAGTGAGTGCATTACTAGCTGCAACAAGTGATGTCCAAATTGATGAGTCTGGATATGGGTTTTTAAGCTCAGAAAGCTGATTGTATTGGCGGTCACCAACACCTACCCAGAATGTTACCATATCGCCAGCTTTAATATCATATGTAAATGTTGTGCCTGAGCCGTCAAAAACTGGAGTGCCTGTTGACTTTGCAAAACCGTTTGACACATATTGGTCAACGATATTGAAATTGTCATCAATTTTCAAAACGCCAAGATGCGCCTGATTGGCATAGCCACGACCGCTAAACGATACGCTGCTTACAACCATTGTGAAATCTTGATTGGCTACAAAATATTCAAAAGTGAATGCGTTGCCACCATCTATGCTTGTTGCACGTTGGGCAGTTGCTGCACCGTCGAATAAACTTACTGAAGCGGCTGATGCTGATAAAGCAGCAGCTGCAAGAACTAACGATATTAATTTTTTCATGGGTATGCCTTTATTAGGTTATGGGACGAGCTTCTTATATAAGACCCAAATTGTCAAGAACTTTCAAAAAGAATATTATTCCTATGTATCCAGACCGCCCCACCTCATAAATAGAGGCAGAAATGGCAATTTAGACATCAAGTTATCCATAAAAAAATAATCAAAAATTAAGGTATTTTTTATATTTTTTCAAAAAAAAATCTATTTTCCTCAACGACACTTAAATTTTTGAATGCAGAGCAAAAAAAACATAGCGCTCAAACCCTCATAAAATAAGGAGTTCAAGGCCTAAGCATTAAGTTGAAAAATATATCCATAAAGTTAAATCCTTCTGGAACCGCTAAAAATGCGGATTTTAGAGCTTTCTTAAAAAATCTAAAAAAAATTAAGCCTGCGTTACGTTTCAACATTGTCCCTTGCAGCCCTTTTATTACGGGCTGCAAGGAGACTTTCAGTTTGTTTGTTTGTGTAAATTTTTTAAAAATATCAATTTGCATTGACCTCAAAAGCCCATACCTAAAGGTTTTGCCGATTACCCAACTCTTTGCCACTACATACCCATTTTATGCAAAAAGTTTTATAAAACCGCAAAAGCCTTTATTCGAACCGACTCACAGAGCTTAGAGACCGCCTTACCAACAACATACCCAATGTTATCAGACTCCTCGAAGTCATGCATGGAATTTTTATCTAAATTACGTAAAGCAAGGGAAACCCTTTTAAGCCCTCAAAACCCTGCGCAGATTTTCCTGCGCAAGAATAGCCAAGTGCCGCCTATAAAACAAAGCCCCAAAAACGCACAAAATATTTTATGCTTTGAAGGCAATGTATCAATAGTAATCGGCAAAGCGGCTTGAAGCGTTACACGAGACATCGGAGCCCTTGAAAACCTGATAGGTTGTTCGTCAGACTTAATCAGCCCTTCCGTCTTGTAAACTGCAAAATTTGAAGCCAGAGCCAGATTGGTGTATCCATAACTGATGATATCTAACCAAAGCGATTTAGTATAGCCATACGTAAATTGCATAGATTTATTATCTAAAACATACGCATACGCACTATCTACGATACACTCGGCATCGGGGACGATTATATCGTCAAACAAAGTGTTTTGTGCATAAGCACCAAAACAACCCGCCGTAATCAACAGCAAAGAGGATACTCCCTTCTTAATTTTACTAATTCTTACACCTTTTTTATTGTGTTATGGATAATATCTTCCTGATTATTCAAGCTAAGTCAATGATTTTTAATCAAATTTTTGAAGAATAACGTGTTAGATTCGATAGAAAAAGCTTTAACTATACCCGAACCTTTCTTGTAAATAAAAGAAATCGGGGGCGTATTGCTACACCCCCGACCTAAGAATTTACTAAGCTTTCTTAGATGACTTTTTCTTGCGCAGATAAGCCAAACCAAGACCCGCCGCCAAAACTGTGGCAAGTACGCCCGGAAGTGGCTGTCCTGACGGTGTGGGCGGTTCCGGATCCGGAGCCCTCATCGACATAACCATTACTGGGATATTTGAAACTAAAGCATTGCTGCTTTCTGCGTTAGATACTGATTTTGCAGATGCGCTTAACGCACACGCCGCAACCAAGATTGCTAGAACTTCTTTTTTTATATTATTAATAATTACACCTTTTTTTAGTGTTGCGGTTTTCACAATCTGCAAAAGAAGCCTTAAGTCAAGGATTTTGCGCTTCTTAGGGTAAAATTCCCTCAGTTATTTGCTCAAAGTTTTGGGGTAATTACAGTTCAAAAATAATTGTGTACCACTCATCACACAATAATTTTAATTCTTTTTCAGTAATCCAAAAATTTTTCTTCCAGTGGGTGCTTGCTATCAAAAACTCTTTTGATTTTGCGTTATAGCCCAAAACCACCGCACCGCCGCTTCCTTTCGTTTTTGATTTTTTTATGGCGTCTAAAGATTTCTTTTCTTCTGTTTTAAGAATTTCCAACCAATCTTCAATTTTTTCGCAAACTTCACGCTTTTCTTGGCGGGCTAAAATAATTTCATGCGTTTCGCTATATCTTATGGAAGTACTTACCGGCACGCCATCTTGTATTGATTTCTTTAATCTTACAGGGTCTATTGTCTTAGGTTTGATGAGCTTAATTTTACGTTTTTGCAATACAACATTCAAAGCATCAATACAAAGCGTCAGACTTCCAGTAGTTTTTAGTTTTTGTTTTTCATACGCTTCATTATATAATTTCAAATCTAAATCTGGCACTATATAAAGCACACAACTACTTACATTTGCACCGAAAAAGCCTTCCACGTCTTTCCCTGGGATTTCCATTTTAATTACGGAATCGCCATTTTTTGATTCCAGCAGATTTTCTTTCAGGCGTTTTTCCAACTGTATTTTTGTCTCAGTTTGAGGGGGGGGGGGGATTCCTGAGCAAATAATGGCAAACACAGACCAAAACATGAGAGTATGAGTAGTTTTTTCATAAGCGTATTGTATTAAAATTTTCTAACTTTTTATTGCTGATTTACTGGTATTCAGAATTTATAATTCCTGAAATGTATGAGATAAATATTTTAAATCTGGGGTTTTCATTTTAGAGCGTATTCCAATTAAATTGCAATAAGGTTTCGTGTTATTTTTGCCAAGCGTTCAATGTAATAATCCACCTCACTAGCGTATATTTGCCAAGTATCTTAAAAAAACTTACCGCCTTTAAGACGGTAAGTTTTTTGTGATTACAAAAGCGAGACGACGTTCAAGCAATCTTAGCTTTTGCAGAATTAAAATTTAAATTGAAACAATTATGCACCCTACTCTTTTGAATAGCCGCTTGCCTTGCGGCCTTCGACAATTTTTCTTGTTGCGTCAAAAATTTCCATCTTGCCTGTCGCCCTTGGGTCTTGGGTTTTGAGCTGATACTCACGAAGCTTTGCCTTCATTTTTTCTTTAACTTCGGCGTATTTTGGGTCTGCCGCCAAGTTCTTTTGTGTCCAAGGATCATTTTTGACATCGTACAATTCTTCCCAACCGTCTTTAGAGGCATTGCTTTGAAGCTCTATACAATGCGGCGGCACTCTATTTGCAGGGCGCTTTGCATAGTTTATTATGTATTCAAAATTTTCATCCCTAATCGCCCTTGCAGCGCTGTTGTAAGGCGGCAGTTCGCCATGCCACTCAAGACCCGTAACTATGAAACTGCGGTCAGCCTCTACCCTGCCAGACTTGCCAGAAGTAAGTATTGGCAACAAAGTGCGTCCACTCATCTCTGCGGGGATGGGCAGTTTTGCGGCATCCAGAAATGTAGGGGCTATGTCTCTAAAGTTCACAAAGTCATCAACAACCCTTCCGCCCGCAACTTTTGAAGGCCACATCATGAGGAACGGCACGTGCACACCCCAGTCATAAGGCGTAGCTTTTGAAAATGAAATTTGCGTGCCGTTATCGCCCGTTACCAAGATTATTGTGTTTTCAAGCTCTCCTCTTTCTTCTAAGATTTTCAAGATTCTACCCAAGTCTTCGTCGGCTCTATGAAGCTCATACCAAACACTTGCCCTAATTTTTTGCTCTTTTTCAAACTGTTCTTTTGGTATGAATGGCGGCATATTTACTTTATCAAGCGTTATGCCTTTTTCCTTCTCAAGACGCTCCACGGCGTCAGGAGGATATGGAGAGTGCGGCTCTATCGAGCCAACCCAGAACATGAAGGGCTTGCCGTCTTTATTTTCTTCCAAAAAGTGTTTGAAATTTTCAGGATAATCTATGTCTGACATTCCTTTTAAAGTCTTACGTTTTTTGGATTGGTAAACTTTTCCTGCAGGATTTTTTTCATCAGGCAAATCTGGCGCAGGCATGCCAGGGCCCCAGCCCTTACCCGTGTATCCGGTATGATACCCGCCTTCCTCAAGCAGTTTTGGCAGGCGTTTTATTTTTGAGGGCAAAAAGGCTTGAATGTATGCGCCTTGTTCAAGCTCCCAAAAATTTCTGCCCGTAAGCAAAGACGCCCTTGCGGGGGCGCAAGACGGCGCAGAAGAATAACCTCTTGTGAACATCACACCCTCTTTTGCCACCCTGTCAAAATTAGGCAGATTCAAGTTAGACCACCCATAAGGCGCTCTCTCAAGCCAGCTTTCATCATCGGTAATAAAGATGATTAAGTTTGGTTTGTCAGACTTTGCTTTTTTTGCCTTACCCTTGCCTTCAGCCGCAAAACACATAGCGCATAGCGCAAAGAAGACAAACAATATTTTAAACATTTTTTTCATACATTTTTTATTTTACAGTCAAAATTAAACCCGCACCAAATTTGCCTTTGCCCTCCGAAAGGCTAAATTCTTTCTCGCCGACTTTTACGGTGTCTTTCAGATTATATGGCGTGCCGTTGATTGTGATTTTCAGCTTTGCATATTCGTCAGATTTGGGTCCGACAAAGAAGTCGTACTTACCCGCTTTTATGTTTTCTGAAAATTTTGCTTCCACCAATATTCCTTTCAAATTTGCTTCACCCAATTTTACGTAAGGCACTTTTCCGTCTTTGTCGGCAAACTTGAATTTAAGATAAAGAGTGCTTGGCGGCCCTCTAAAAATTTCATCCATAGATATGTCAGACTTGAGCGTAAAATTTGATGCGCCTATCAAACTTATAGTAACGCCTGTTTTTGTATTAAGTTTCATTTTTGATTGAGAACAGCTCATCAACAAGGCATTGCCCGCAATAGACGAGTCTTCAAGCAGGATAAGGGAATCCTCTAAAGTGGTAACGCCCTCTTTTTTGCTGATGCTAATCATGTCGGCATTGAGCGTGCTGTTTTTGAGGGATATTTTGAAACCCACAATATTCATGCCCATGCGCCTTAAATTTATCTTGCGCGAATCCGCCTTTAAGTGCCCTATAAAAGGCCCTATGCTGAGGCCTTTCAAAGTAATATCCTTGTCTAAGGTAACTTCCGTATTGATTACGGCAAAGTCTGCCGGCCCTGGGCTTACACTGTCTGGAAATTTTGTATTTGTAGCGGCGTCATACCAAGGCACTTTGCTCCAGACATAGTCTCCCTTCAGAGGCCCTGAGTATTGATATGCAAAAAGTTGTGCACAGAAAAATATGCAGAGTGTTGCTAAACTTAGAATCTTCATATCTATAAATTTTTATGGGGTTATTTTTTTACGATTAACATCAGCGTCTTGCCTTGCTTTGCGACACTTTCAACCGCAAATGAAAACTTGTCCGACTTTGAATCAATAGCGGTTTCCACACCGTTTAGGAAAAGCCTTATGCCTTTAAAATCTGCTGATTTATCTGCGACTATTATAAGAGGGTGCTTGCCCGTCTTTACGGTTTCGGGGACATTCACCTCAACTTTTATACCCTCCCAATCGGCGTAGCCAAGCTTGATTACAGGTATGTTGCCGCCGCTTTCGCTCATTACTATTTTGAAAAACAAAGTGCTGCCGTTTTTACCCCTGAATATGTCATCCACCTCGAAAGAGTTTTTCATCACAAGTTCAGACTTCCCCTTTAGCTCCACCGTTGTGCCGGAATTTGTGTTTGTTTTCAATTTGGATGAAGGCACAGGCGCAACTATGCTTGAAAGGCTGAAATAAGAATCTTCCAAAGAAATTTTATTTTGCTTTATGGTTGTGGATGTTGGCGTCATCACGGTTTCCAGTTTTCTGTCAACTTGCATTTTTGATTTTTTGAGAATCAATGCCGAGTCTGTGGCGTTCATAGTCATTTTGGAATTCACGACAAAGTTCCTGCCATCAATAATCAACGCCCCCGGCGAAGTTATGTGCAGGCTTTTGATTTCCACATCCTTATCCAAGGTTATTTTTGCACCTATGTTGACATAGTCTGCGGGCCCCGGCACTTGACCTATTGCCGTAGCCGTGCCTTCTGTGCCACGCCATTTTGTGGTGCTCCAAAGCCCGTCATTTTTTGCGCCGCACGCAAAATTATATGCGGAAGATTCCGCTACGAATACCGCCAATATAAAAGCTGTATAGAATATTTTTTTCATGATTTAATTTATATCTATGCTAAAAGATTTTTGCAACAAATCAATTTATTAGAATTTATTTTTTCAATGTAATTTCACCTAAGTTTGTGGGATTGAGCCCAGACTTGTTGACAATAATTTCAAACTTAATGTCGCTATCCTGATTTAAGGGATATAAAGAAAATTCATAGGGGAATTTGGCAACCTTGATGCTTTGCTTAACAGGAGACTTCACAACAAGCTCAACCTCGCAATCTTTAAGCTCTACGCCACGGGTAAACATCACATATAAAGAGTCTTTGCCGAAGGGAGAGCGTATGCGGAATGCGTGCATGTCTCCCAAATCTTTATGGGCTTCAAGACGCTCATAATGGCCGTTGCCTTCAAGCGGTTTAGACTTTCTTTCCACAATATTTTTGCTTGTGGGCACTTTAAACGCCACAAGAGTTTGACGTTTAATATCCAAAGTTTTTTCGCCGTCAAAATTTGTTTCGTACAAAAACTTACCGTCTGCGGAGTAAGCTTTGATGGGCTCTGAAGTTTTGGCGTTTGCAAAAGCTTTGGAATTTTTACTGAAAGAAATTTTTGAGCTTATGTCTGAATTGCCGTCATTTAATACAAACGCCCAAACACCGTCTTCAGCCACAGCAAAAAATGTGGAGATTTTGGTGGAATCCGCCGTTATTGCCTGAGCGTCTATGAGGGGTCTGGCGCTTTCTCCATACACTTTGCCAGCCAAGCCAAACAGCCTGTCAACAAACCAAACATAGCCCTTTTGGCGCAGATATGGGAAATTTATTTTGCCTGAAGACGCAATTTCAAGCTGGGTGAAAAGATAATCGGCGGTGTGTGCAAAGAAACATGGCATGTGGTGATAGTAAATGCTTGTAACGTCGGGCCCTTTGAAGGGATAATCAGGACAATGCTGCCTGTCTATAAAGTCGCAAATATAATACCCAGGATACGTGCCAAACCTGCCTATTATGGCATGGCGGGAAAATTTCAAAAGCAAGTCATCGCCGGTATTTTTATAGACGTTCAGAATCTCAGGCGCCCAGCCGGGCATCAAGATATTCATGTTGTTATCAGGATTTGTAGCCATGTAAGAGCTGGGTTGTTCTATACCCAAACCTATCCTCGAGACCTTGAGCGCTTCAACCTTTTTAGGGTCTGTAAGATACACGCCTATCCAATAATTGCTGACAAGCTTTATGGGCAAATTTGGCGACGTAAAACTTTTGGTGATGTCTATATCTTTGCTTTTTACGCCCAAACGATAAGGCCCGTAACCCTTGCTCCAAACAAAGCGCAAGCCCACAAAGTATCCCTTTTTATAAATTTCTATTTCACCCTCCTGCGGGGTGGGATAATTCCACATGCTCACCGTGGAATAATATGCGCCCCTGTAAGCATAGTCCAAATATTTTTTATCTTTTGTGATTTCATACAAATCATTCAAATACCACCAGAAAGGATAATACTTTGTATTTACAAAACCCGTGTAGCCAAATCTTTCTTTGGTATTTTCAGGGTAAAAAGCGCCCTCCAGCCATTCGTCGCAAGAGGTCTTGATTTTCGCCAAAAGCTCCTCAGAAGGATACGCATGGTATTCTCCAAGTAGGGTTGTCCACTCCGGCTCATTTTTGTTGGGAGTGGTACGTTTTGCCAAATCAAAGAGCCAAGGGTTTGAATCTCCCAACATTTTGTTCAAACTTTTAAGATGGTCTGCGCCAAATTGCTTACTGGGTACTGTAAGCACAAAAGGCGTTGCCGAGTAAGACCCTCCGTCCTCTTTTATTGGCAAGAAATGAAAGCCCTGCCTTGTGAGGGAATACTCTATAACGGGCAAGGCAAATTTTTTGTAATAGTTTTCATCATCAGTCAAAAGTGCGATAGAAAGCTCTGTTAGGGGTACTGAATTTGTTACCAGCAAAGACCTTTCAATATTCCACCTGCCTTTTAACCACGGACTCCATCCACCCGCTTCTTCGTCGCCAAGCGCCTTAACCATGTTGCTTAAAGCTTTAGAAAACGATGTTGTAAAAGCCTCCCTAAAAATTTTGCCGGCAGCGTAAATTTTTTCATTGGCAAATTTTGAAAGCTTTGTCCATTCGCCGATATCGCTGAGAATGTAGCACGTAGTCTCTATTACTTCAGACTTATTTTTTTTAGAGCCCCTAGCCCCCAAGACAGGTTCAAATATTGAAAGCTGAACTTTGTCTTTAAACGGGCTGCACAAGCTGAAAGCGTATTTTGACGAGCCCCCATAAGACCACTCGTCAGGCGGAAATTTGCTTGGGTCTGCAATGAGCGCATGAGAATATTTTACGCCATTTTCGAGCTTTGCCTCAATGATTGCAATCGGCTGAGAAGTCATCCTGTTGCCGACCTGTTTAAATTCATTCATAGCAGTCTTAACCTGAAAGAGAGGCGGCAAACTAAGCTGCGTAAAAGCGCTTCTATCATAGTCATCAAAACCGAGAAACGCCACGCTGTAAAAGCCTGCCTTTGGCGCTATAACTTTGGCGGACATTTTTATTGCGGTAGTGTCTTCTATCAAAGACATTGTCGCCGTAACATAATTTGAATATATAAGCTCAACATTTGTATCAGAAATTTTTTTCACCCCAAGAGGTCTTAAAACTTCTACAAATTCAAAATCAAAGGGAGACTGCGTTGGTATGGGCAAGACGGACTCCCCAAACTCTCCCTTAACTCTGACGTAATTTCGGGGCTTTCGCCAGACACTAAAGAACTTGTCCCGATACTCCGGGTCTTGCGCCTCCCAACCAAGCAGCATTGCCTCGCCCTTAAAGCTTGGCAATTTCACCCAATTTGCGCCGTCAAAAATTTCCGCACTGCGCTCGTAAAAAAATTTCCCGTCAGAACTTTTCTTCTGCGTGAAGCTGACTTTTATTTTTGAATTTTCAATGCTTACAATTTTTGGATTTTCAACATCAGAAAGTTTTTCAACAGACACATTGCATTCAGTTTCTTTTACATTAAAGCGGGGCAAACGATAACCCTTGCGCGATGTTGCTTTGGAAAACTTTGGATTCTCAGAAACTTTGAGCGAAGCATCTTTGGAAAAAACTATCGCATCCAAGCGCATAAAAGAGCCTATGCCCACGATTTTCACAATATTGCTGCCCTTTTGCATACGCATAGTGCCCAATTTCTCCCACTGCCAACCCTCTTTCCCGCTTTTTGCGGCAAAAGTGCCCGCAACAGGCAGACTTTCATCGCCATTGATTACAACTTTAAAAGACCTTGAACGAGCCTGTGGTTTGTAGTCGCAAGCGGAAACCCAGACTTCATAGTCGCCATCTTCCGGAAGGTTAACAGCAGTTATTGGCGGAATCAAGCCACCTCTACTGCCCTGAAGACACTGCACATTTTCATAATTCGTACTCCTCCATTCGGCAATATCGAAGAAGTCTTCAGCCTCCAGCAGGAATACATTTTTTTTGTCTTGAGCATTTAAGGCGCAGATTAAAACCAAATTTGCTAAGAGTAGGATAATTGAATTTTTCACAAAACGCATTTGAAAAGTATCTAGATAAACAAATACATTGTCAACAGATTAAGATTTTTAATGCTTATTTTTGCAAAAAAAAATGAGACGCAAAAACGGCGTCTCATTCAGAAATTATATTTTATTTATTACTTTGCCAATTTGCGGTCAAAGTCTTTGGGGGTGTTTTTAAATTCCTCTTTAGCCTCGCATGTCTTGGCGTCTAAGACCAGCTCCAGTTCAGAAAGTTGCGCCGCAGCCAAAGTTAAATGTTTGCGCACAATCTCCAACTTTGATTCCACATCGGGCACTTCATGAGATTTTGCAATTTTTGCAAGCTCCTGCTCTCTATCTTTAAGCTCGTTGACGGAATTGCAGACTATGCCAATTACGACGTTCAAAATCACAAAAGCGGAAGACAAAATAAATATCACAAAATAGATATAGGCAAATGGATGTTGCACTACAACCTGCTTTGCTATGTTCGACCAATCGTCCAAAGTCATCATTTGAAACAGGGTGAAAAGCGATATGCCCACGCTGCCAAAATATGCAGGAAAAGTCTTGCCAAAAAACATCGTACCTATGACCGCAAAAACGTAATAGTCTATGAAAAGCAAAAAGCCCACCCAGCCAATGCTAGGCAAAGATTTCAGTATTGCCCCTACGATAATTTTGAGACTTGGGATTTCATCCATGAGCATCAATATTCTCAAAGTTGAAATTATCTTCAGCGCAGGATACGCCATAAATATGGATGCCGTCGAAATCAAAATTATGGACAAATCAAAGACATTCCAACCGCTTTTAAAGAATTTGCCGCCTTTGACAAATATCTTCAAAGATATTTCCAGCAAGAAAAAGGCTATGCAAATATCGTCTATATAAAAGACGCTTTCATGAAATATATCCGTAGTGTGCCTAATAGTTTCAAAACCTATTATTGCAGCGTTTAACATTATCACAAACACAACAAACGCCTTGAAGAATTTGCTGCCCACTAATTTTGTAAGAACATCTTTCATATCTTATTTTTAGTCTTTCAAATTGTCGCCCACAAATTCAAGCAAAGATGAGGAATCTGTCAGGTCGGAAAGTTTGTAAGTTGATTTTGGTTTTTTTATCGCCTTAACGCTTCCGCCCAAACTTTCATACTTTTTTATGAACAAGGCTGCGTTTGAATCAAAGGGTATGGAATTGTCATTTTCAGACGTCAATACATAGATTGGCACATTTCTTTTTGCCAAAGATTTCAAGGCATCCAAACCGAAAGGCTTGATGTCGGACAAATTTTTTATGCCATGAAATATCCTGAGCTCTTCGGCAATGTTTTGCGACAAAGACTTTGTGTCTAAAACCGGAGAGACAAGATAAATGCCCGCAACATTATCTGGATAGTTTGAAGCCCAATTCAAAACCGCCTGTGCGCTCAAACCGTAGGCTAAGGCTATGGGTTTTGAAGACATAGGACGCACCACGGTAATTTGTCTGAAAAACCTATACCCCAGCTTATCTTCTTCCGCAGTACCATACTCCAGCGTGATATCGTAATTCACAACATAGTAGCCGCACTCTGCAAGCTTTAGATAAACATCATTCAAGTTGCCAAAAGGCACGCTTGAAAGCATCCACAACTGCCCTTGTTTAGGCAAATGCGGCACAATAACCTTGATAGGATTTTTTGCATAATCAAACTCGTAAAACTTATAACCATTCCATTTCAAGGGCGGAAATTCCACCTGTGAAGGCTTATCCAAAGCCTTTTTGCCCGTTATACCCCCATAGACCGCAGCAGCAAGTTTATAAGCGCCCACGCTGTTTGGATGCAGATTGTCATCAAAGAGCTTATTGTCGTTTTTGAGCGGCGTATAAGTGTCTATTATTTTCAGATTCCTATCCTTTGCGAATTTGTCTATCACAACAGACATTTCATTGCGCATGACTTTTTCACGAGTGCCCCAATTTGCCACGTCGGGCGCATAAGATGGGTAACATAAAAAAATCTGCGGCTTGGTTTTTAAATTCGCAAAAGAATCTACCAAAACGCCTAAATTTGCGTAAAAATTTTTGCCGTATCTGTCCCACACTTCGGGTCTGGAATCATTTGTGCCAAGCTTGATTACTACAATATCCGGCATAAATTCCAAAGACTTTTTATACATACTTCTTTTTATATACGCATCTACGCATTCAGTTGAAAGCGTCGCCCCAGATGAGCCAAAGTTGCCCACCTCATAATCTTCGCCCAACAAATTTTGCAACTGCTTTGGATAGGCAAGGCTCATAGAGCCCGTACCCGTGCCTTGCGTAATGCTATCGCCCACGCATGCAACTTTGATTTTTGCATGGCTTAATGCAACGCCGATAAGCGCAGTTAATGAGAAAAATAAAATTTTTGTAATACTTTTTTTATGCATGAATTGAATTTATTTTTTTGAGTATTTCTCTACAAACTCCACTATTTCTGCAGGATTTTCAAGACTGTGCGGGTGGTGGTCGCAAGCGGGCTTTATAATTGTTTTAACGCTTCCGCCCAAGGCCTCATATTTTTCTTTGAGTATTGCGCCATTGTCTTTGAAAGGCACTATTTTATCAGAGTCTCCGCTTACAATCAAGATTGGTACTTTGGCTTTTGCAAGGGCGTCCAAACCGTCGTATGCGTTGCCTTTAAAACTTTCGTCGAAGTTTTTAAGCTTCCACTTTGATAAAAATTCAGCCCAAAGTTTTTCATTTTTTTTGCTCGGCCAGCTTTGCAGACTGCAAACGGGCGCATCAAGATAAATGCAAGATACGCAATCAGGATTTTGCTTTGCCCAATTCATCGCCATCAAGCCGCCTCTGCTAAAACCTTCCAAAACAACTTTTTTATTCAAGCCTCTTATCAAAACCATGTTTCTGTAAAACTTTGTGGCAAGCTCCACCGCCGCAGGGCTTCCGTATTCATGAGTCAAATCAAAATACACCACATAATAGCCGTTTTCCAAAAGTTTTAAATCTGCGGAAGGAAATGCTCCAAAAAAGGCGGGCCGCCATATCCACAGATTCCCCTCTTTAGGCAAATGCGGAACGGCAACCTTTGCCTCTTTTTCCATGAAGGAAAATGTGTACAAATCATAGCCCTTCCATTTGTCTGGCGGAAATTTCAGGGGCAAGGCGTATAAAGGCGCATCTTTGCCAGTCAACACATTGTATGCCTTTGCCGCCATTCTGTAAGCGCCCATCGCATTTGGATGTATGCCGTCGGGGAACAAATCAGGATAGCCATACAGTGCTTCATACATATCTATTACCGTAAGAGAGCGTTTTTTTGCCACACGCCTTACTATCGGAGAAGTTTCTTTTGTAAGCACCTGCTCGCTTATTCCCCACTTTGATTCAGGCGCATAGGTTGGTATGCAAAGATAAACCTTTGGCTTGGAACTTAAGGCTTCAAAAGAGTCTATGAGTTTGTCCATATCACCCTCAAAGTCGGCGGAATGAGACCAGTTGTGAGGTTTGGAATCATTTGTGCCAAGTTTGATAATCACAATATTCGGCTCAAACTCTAAAGCGTTTTTATAAGCGGATTCTTTTACATAAGGTTTGTCGCCCTTGCTTAGCAAAGTTGAGCCGCTTACGCCAAAATTTTTGACATCATATTCATCCCCTAAAAGCTTGCCGAGCTGGGCGGGATATTTCAAATCGTTGCTAGATATGCTTGCGCCAAAAGTGATACTGTCTCCAACGCAGGCGACTTTAATTTTTGCGAAGCATGAAACTGCCGCCAGCAAAGTAAAGGTCAGCAGGGTTTTGATTATATATCTATTATTCAGCATAATACTTCACACACTAATGACGGCAAAAATATTCATCAAGAAAATAAGATGGATATTTGTCGAAAAAAATATTTAATTTTGCACATGAATTATTTTTCAAAAATTAAAATGCCAATAGGTCAAATCGTACTTCAAAGCGACGGTGAATATCTTACGGGGCTTTGGCTTGATGAAAAAAAATATATCCCAAGTAAAAAAGAGAATCTCAAAATTTTTAAAGACGTAGAAAAATGGCTTAAAACTTATTTTGATGGCAAAGAGCCAAAATTCAAAATCCCCCTCAAACTTCAGGGGACATTTTTTCAGACCTTGGTCTGGAAAGAGCTTCTTAAAATAGGTTATTCAAAAAGCATTTCTTACGGAGAAATTGCAAAGAATGTTGCAAAAACTTTGGGCAAGGAGAAAATGTCGGCGCAGGCTGTGGGCGGCGCTGTGGGCAGCAATCCCGTTTCAATAATAGTGCCCTGCCACAGGGTCTTGGGCAAAGACAAATCTTTGACAGGCTACGCAGGCGGGTTGAAACGCAAAGAATTTCTTTTGAATTTGGAAAAAATAGATTTCATCAAATAGCGTTTAAGATATTGACAAAATTTTAGCCCAGTCTAGGCTGTGAGAAAACTTTACCCTATTAAATAATGTTTTCCTCCAAGTGGCATATATTTGCCCTATTTTTCTGCGCCCTGCCATCTTGTTTTGGCGCTGAGTCTTTGGTTGTTGCTCACTTTACACAAGACTGCCCCGCAGATACGGATACATTTATAAATGTGCCCGTGCACAGGCCTTCCGTATTCAAAGGCGTTGTTGAAAGCGTTGAGGCAAATGCGGAATCTGTAACATTAAGCTTGTCTGGAGAACCCAATTTTACGGCAGACCAATTTGTATATGGCGTAAACGGCAACAAAGACAAATTCTATATTAAATTTGTCTGCGGAAATTTGGAGGGCGCATATTTTGATATTGAATCAAACGGCGCATTCAGCCTTGAGATAGAAATAGGCGTATCAGAAGCGCAATCAATAAAACAAGGGGATGAATTTATCATAGTGCCGCATTGGACACTCAATACGCTATTCCCCAATGGGAAGGGTTTATACGCATCAACTTTGGCATTTGCCGCAGGCGCTTCAAAGCTGATGTTTTTTGATTCCAACACTCAGGGCGCAAATTTCAGCGTAAATAAAGTTTATTACTATTTTAAAAACGCCTCCACCGAGGGTTGGCGGCAATCGGGCAATTCCGGCGCAGGCAGCATGGCTGATGTCATAGTGCCGCCCAATGAATTCTTTATATTCCGCAATGACGGCGCCGACAAAAACTCTAAAATTTCTTTCTCGGGCGTTGTAGATATGTGTGCGCAGACACTAATTTTAAAGAATCTTTCTCTCACAGAATATCAAGACAACATTATTGCGTTTCCGTCTTGTACACCCTTAAAGCTTTCCCAACTTGGCGCAGAATGCGTTAAGGATGATTTTTTCAGACCCTCAAGGATGTCCCTAAATTCTGCGGGCGGCGACACCATCTTGGCGTATTCCACTTCTTTGGGCAAAAATAAAAGCGCCGACATCCTCTATTATTACAACAACGGGCACTGGTACAGGTCGGGTAAGGTTCTTGCGGATAATGATGTCATACCCTCAAACATAGCCATAGTACGCAGGATACCTCGCACCCAGATAACGGCGCAAAGGTCTGCATTTTCCCCCGATTACGCCGAATAAAATTTCCAAACTAATTGACAAATTCTTAAATTTACAAATACTAAACAATTATGAAGAAAATTATATCGCTTATCTCATTCACGTTTGCGGCTAGTTTTGCGCAACTTTTCGCCTTGTCTATAGACTATGTGGCAGGCGGTCTTTACGATAAAAACGGCAATGAGCTGACCTCCGGCAAGGTTGCCTTTATCTTAGACCTAAGTGGCGGCAATTTTGAAAACTTTTCTCTGGAAGCAGGGGATATTATTTCCATTGCAAATGGTGAAAATACATTCAGAGATTTCCAAACCGTAATGTACACAGACATCCAGTTTGACACTGACACAAATTCATACATAGGTACGGATTTTAAAATTTACACTCTGGATGCTGCCATCACAAATAAAAATTTAGGTCTGCTGATTATGACTTCAGGCGGCGCTTCATATACGGCAAATATCGGCGATGAATACGGTTTTTATACCCCGCAAATCGGTGTGGACAATTACGGTTTGTCAGATGCCGATGCCCGTTCTAATGCAGATGTCTGGAACACGGGCGCAAACAACGCAGCAACATATTTTGTGCAGGCGTTGACGGATACAATAGGTTTTAACATCCCCAAAGAAGCGCTCGGAACAAGCCGTACGGTGATTCCCGAACCTTCAACGTATGCGGCGATATTTGGCGCTTTGGCGCTTTGCATAGCTTTTATAAAGCGCAGAAAACTTTAATGAATTTTGTAAGAATAATTTTTTTCTCAATATTGGCGGGTTTGATTTTCAACCCGCTAATTTTTTCTGAGCCCCTTCTGGAACACACGGAAAAATTGCGCTTAACCTCAGTTGCATTTATAGACAACTCTTGGTATTTTGGCGTTTGGGACGGCTCTAAAAATAAACTATTTTTTGTAAAGCTTGCAGCCCCAAGACCCAAGGGTGGAGTTAGCGTAGATGTCTATAATTCTGAAACGAATACCGCCCTAGTCTCCACAGATTCAGGCAGATTTATAGTTGTAATGAAAACGCCGGATTCCAATTCGTCTGAAATTCCTCAAAAAATTGTAGATGCCAATAAACCCGCAGAACAAGTGCTTGCAGACCTGAATGCCGCCCTGCAAGAATTGTCTGAATCAAAAAAAACCTACACGCAAAAAGAAGTTTTACAGTTAATTAAAACAAATAAAAAGTAAACGCCAAAAAGCTTTTGCCTTTACAAAAAATCTGAATATTATTACATACAAATTTTATGGAAGACACAAATTATGAAAATGGTGCAGGTGCGCACCAAAACGCAAATCCCCACCCGCCGTTTTACGGGTCTATGCCCATAGTGCAAAACCATCTGGCAATGTCTATTATCATAACTTTGTTTTGCTGTATGCCGCTTGGCATCATAGCTTTGGTCTATGCAACTCAAGTCAATCTGCTTTTGGCGATGGGCAATGTGAATTTGGCTATGGAAACTTCCAAAAAAGCAAAATTTTGGTGTTTTTTGGCTCTGGGCATAGGGGTTACATTTGCGCTGCTTTATGTTTTACTTTATGCGGTTATTTTCGCCTTTCACTTTGCAAAAACCGGCGCTGATATAGGGCTCTAAGAGGCAGGGTTGAAGCTTAAATATTCAAAGCTGCGCAATTTTCATTTCCCAAAAAAACATGCCCGATAAGGATGAATCAAAAAAGTTTGATGACGGCAATAGGTTTTGCCTGATAAGTTTTTTTGTGCTTGGCAATTATCTGGCGCTGATAGGGCTGGTATATTCAAACAAGGCGTTTCAAGCCTATATGCAGGGCGACATTTTGTACGCAAAAAAATGCGTTTCTAAGGCAAGAGCTTGGGCGATATGGGGGCTGATACCATCAACCATACTTAATGCTTATTTGATTTATCTTACCTATTTAATTATCTCATACATCTTGGGAAGTTTTTTGAGGGGCATATAAGAAATGAGCGTGAATTGGAAATTTTGGGCGTCAATATTTGCGGCAATTTTTGGGGCTTTGTTTTGCATATTGCTTTATAATGTATCGCCGTCCGAAGGCGGAGTTTTTCCGCCCTGTCCGACAAATTACATCTCCAATTTTTATTGTCCTGGCTGCGGCACTTTGAGGGCTTTACACGCCCTTTTGCATGGCGACCCTGTTGAGGCTGTATCCCAAAATTTTTTGACAGTGCTCTTTCTTGCAATATTGCCCGCCATATATTTTTTTCCGAAAATATTTTCAAGCGTTTGGGCGCCTGCTTGCATTTTATTTGCGCTGATAATATTTACGATACTGCGCAACTTGCCATACTTTGCTTTCCTTGCGCCGCATTAAGGCAAATGTTATTGTATTTCCACAACCCTGCCCGTATTCAAATCATAGAATGCGGAAACTATTTTGATTTCGCCCTTGTTTAGCATCTCTTTTAGTATTGGGCTTGTAGCAAGTATTTTGCCGACAGTGCGCTTTACATTGCACTTGCTTACCTTATTTGTAAATTCAAAATTTTTGTAAGTGCAATCTCCTTTAAAATCTTTTTTAGCCTCGTCAACAGATGGTTGAATTTTTGCCAAAAGCCCCGTTATGTTGCCAAGTTCCACGCCCTTAATTGCATAGTTCACAGCGCCGCAATCATTGTGCCCCATAACCACAATCAGCTTTGCGCCAGACACTTTGCAGGCGTATTCCAAACTTGCAACAATATCAGCATTTGAAATATTGCCCGCAACCCTTGCCACAAAAATATCGCCTATATCTTGCTGAAACACATCTTCAACGGGCACGCGTGAATCCAAACATGAAAGCACCACGGCAAACGGATATTGCCCGTAAGATGCCGCCTTAATACATTCGGGCGTATTGTTGATTTTAAGCTTTCCCGCAGCAAAATTTTCATTGCCCGTTTGCATCATGCGCCACGCCTCATCAGGAGTGATTTTTGCCTGAGCCTCCTTAGAAGTTGGCAATCCTGAATCAACACCCTCGCCGCTTTGGCAGGATGTTAAGATTAGAATCAAAGGCAAAATCAAGAAGTATTTTTTCATAGCTTTAACAAAACAATCAGGAAATTTTTGAAGCCTGCCTATCATAGAGATGCTTGTAATGAGAGCATCTGCCATAGAGTTCGTCATGCGTACCGTAATCGGCAATTTGCCCTTCATGAAAGACGATTATCTTTTGCACATTCCTAATCGTGCTGAACCTGTGGGCTATAATCAGCATGGTTCTGTCTTTCATGAGTTCGTCTATCGCTTTTTGAATAAAGGCTTCGCTGTTGACGTCCAAGGCGGAAGTTGCCTCGTCTAAAACTATGAAAGGCGGATTTTTCAAGAAAACTCTGGCAAGGGCTATGCGTTGTTTTTGCCCGCCCGAAAGCCTGTCCCCTCTTTCGCCGACCATAGTGTCGTAACCGTTTTCAAGGGTTTTGATAAAGTCGTCGGCATAGGCGGCTTTGGCTGCGGCAAAAACTTCCTCTTTGCTTGCGCCGTCTTTGGCAAGCGCAATATTGTTGAAAACCGTATCATTGAAAAGCACTGGATACTGCGGTACGCTTCCCAAAAATTCCACAAAATTTTTGTGCGTTACGTCTTTAAGATTTACGCCGTCCATTGTTATCACGCCTGAAATCGGGTCATAAAGCCTCATGGCGAGTTTTGCAAATGTAGATTTGCCTGCGCCGCTTTCGCCGACCAAAGCGCAACTTGTGCCAGCCGGAATTATTATTGAGGCGTTCTTCAACACGGTCTTATCATTGTATGAAAAGCTGACGTCTCCAAATTTAAGAGTTCCCTTAACATTTTTTAAAACCACTGGGTTTGCCGGGTCCGGCACGGTTGATTCGTATTCTAAAATTGCAATCAACCTGTCCATTAGCGGAAGGGTTTTAATAAAGTCTGTAACCATTCTTATAACCCTTTTAATTGGGTCTATTGTAAAGTAGAGGGCAACGCCTATTGCCGCAAAAGTCGGGAAATCTATGTGGGAATAATACGCATATACGAAAGTTATCGCCACCATCAGGGCGGATAAGAACTCCATAAACGGCTGCTGCATCAACTCATATTTTGAAATTTTCAGGCTCAATGATGTGAAATATTTGTTGAGCCCGCCAAACTTGACAGTCTGCTTTTCCTGCAAACCAAAAACCCGTACTTCATGCACGGCATCGAGGTTTTCGCCGAATGTCTGTGCAATTTTACTGAGCCCGCCTTGGGCTTCACGGGCGGCGGTTTTTAAATTTTTCCTGATGAGTTGCACAGGCAATATACAGAAAGGCACGGCGGCAAAGAAGATGAGCAAGACCGCAACCTCGCCCTTAGTAACGCACATAAAAACCAAGAACCCGAGCGCACCCACAACCTGCAAAGGCTGTCTAAAAATCTCCGACGAAAATGAAAGCAATATTGATTGCACCGCAGAAGTGTCGTTGGTAAGGCGTGTGAGCAAATCGCCT
The DNA here is from genome assembly GCA_031553045.1 of Opitutales bacterium. Lineage (GTDB taxonomy): Bacteria > Verrucomicrobiota > Verrucomicrobiia > Opitutales > Intestinicryptomonadaceae > CALXQW01. Next base: position 31,840 of record JAVBLZ010000013.1, read on the forward strand.
GTGGTATATTTGTCGAAAAACGCCATGGGATAGCTTTGGGTTTTCTGAAACAAATCCACCTTAAGCCTGCGCAAAACTTCCAAAGAACAATACGCCATTAGAAAACCACTCACATAACCAGACACCGCCCTGATGGCAAATAGCGCTGGGAGCAATGCCGCAATGCCGACCACCTGCCACATTGTGTACTCAGAATCCGTACCCTGCTGCATGAATATTTCTCTTAAAACCTTATCAAAGATAAGCGGCATGCCAAAGCCTGACGAAATGCCAAATATAAGCCCCGCAAAAATTGCCAGCACCAAGTACCAGATTGTCGGTTTAAGATATACAAAAAATTTAAGAAGTTTTTTCATTTATTTAAATGCTCAGGGGGCTGAAAAATAGCGAGTAGTTTTAGCAATTCCATCAAATCCTGCAAGACGTTTTTCATACCACATTCCGCCAATATGGCACACTTCACACACTAATTTCTCCAACCAAATGGGATTTCTACGCTTATAATAAATCTGGTATCCTCGGCAGTTGACGAGCGCAAATATGCGTAAAATGCGTTTGCCGAGTCATAATCGTAAGAGTAACGCAACGATATGCTGAATACGTCCGTAGGCGCATAGACCAAACCTACAGACAGATAAAAAGAATTTTCATATTCATCACGTTCAAACCATTTCATATCCATAGCGTCAAAGGCGAAGACCGCCTTTTGTTCCAAACGCAGATTTTTTGTGATGCGCCAAGTTAAATTCTGCCTGACATAACCCATGAAATAACCGTCATACAGATGTATTTTTTCTGCCAAAATAGGTATCCATATGCCTATATCCACATAGCGGTAACCAGGGCCTGCGGCTATGTCAAAATCTACACCGTAGTCTTCAAGAAAGTTAAAATCATAACCTATGCCTACCATGTTGTCCGTCATCATGTCTATATATTTTATATAGTCCGTCTTGTAATCCATTGTTGTTGTGGCAAACCAGCCTGAATCTGCGCCCAAGAAATAATACGCATACTCTCCGCCGGCGCCGAATTTATCCATACTCACATTCCTATTGCCTGTGGCAGGATAGGTGTCTTTTGAATAACTATAAAAGCCGTAAACGAAAACTTCATGCACATCATACCAAGTTTTTTGCAGACCAACACCCATGTCTAGAGCGCTCTTATTGCTGTTTGTTACTATGTTCGCATAAGAGAGTCTAAACTTCATAAGCAAACCCTCGGGCATATATTCCTGCACAAATTCTTTGTAAGAAGTCATCCACTCTTGCTCAAAATTCGGGAATAATGCGTCCATAGTTGTGGTCGTAGCCGTTTTTGAAAGCGTATGCGAGGGCAAAAGATTTCTTGAAGTTGAAGTTGTAGTAACACTCTTATAAGCCGGCGTTTTTGCGGGTGAGGGCTTTGGTTTATCTTCAGCCTTGGGTTCAGGCGCAGATGCCACTTTTACCGTAGGTTGTACAGGCGATTCAGACTCCAGATTTGATAAATCCAACTCTAAAGTGCCGTATGAAAGCTTTATTGTAACAGAAGTTTGAGTACGTCCTATTTCTTCGCCGACAAATGATTCCCCCGTTTTGAGCTTCCACAGGTTTTGTGCAGAAAGCTCAAAGCAGAAAAGTATCGCCGACAATAAAAGTAATATCCTCATATTCTAAAACTTTAAAAAGCGGGTATTTTGCAAATAATCTGGCTTAAAGCAAGCAAACTAGTATATCTTTTTGCCCTTATAAATTTGAGGTTAATCTGCTATAAAAGCTTCAAACGGCTCTATTTTACGCTTACTCAAATGCACCTCAATTTTTGATTAAAATTTAAAAAAATACTTTACAAGGGCTTACAAATCTCCAAGATTTTGACTTATGTTTTTAGAACTTGTTCTAGAATCAGAATTATAACGATTAACCATAGATAAAACCTATGTCAGATATAGAAAAAAGAGTAAAAGAAATAATTGTCAATCAGCTCAATGTGAATGAAGAGCAAATCACCCCCGAGGCCAGCTTTAATGATGACCTCGGCGCAGATTCGCTTGATACTGTTGAGCTAATTATGGCATTTGAAGATGAATTTAAAGATGAGATTTCCGGCGAAATTCCGGAATCTGAAGCTGAAAAGCTTACAACTGTCGGCAAAGTGATAGACTACATCAAGTCTCGCTCAAATAATGCCTAAGTTGTTGAATTAAACAATCTTACACAACCCGATTGAATGTTTATTTTTATTACATTCGTCGGGTTTTTTTGTTAAAACTCTGCCTACTTTTTGGCGGATAAACGCAAGCAATTTACTAAAATTAATATGATAAAGAAACGTATTGTAATTACCGGAATGGGCGTAATTTCCCCTTTTGGCGACGGCAAAGAAATTTTTTGGGAAAGCCTTATTGCCGGTAAAAACGGCGTCAGCAAGATATCTCTTTTTGACGCTTCAGAACTCAACTGTCAGGTTGCTGCAGAGTGCAAAAACTTTGAGGCGTCAAAATATATGGACCCTAAGGAAGCAAAGCGCAGCGATAGATACACGCATTTTGCAATAGCGGCTGCAAAACTTGCAGTCCAAGATGCAAATTTGGATATGTCTCAAGAAGATGCCGAGAGGGTCGGCGTTTTGATAGGTTCGGGCGTGGGCGGCATGGACACTATTGAAAATCAGTCCAGAGCCTTCATCGAAAGGGGCGCACGCCGAGTATCCCCATTCATGATTCCAAACCTCATTGCCAACATGGCAAGCGGCGTAATAGCCATAGAGCTTGGCGCAAAGGGTGTGAATTTCAGCGTGGTTAGCGCCTGTGCTTCCGGTACACACTCTATCGGCGAAGCTTTCTTGCATTTGCAGGCGGGTCGTGAAGATGTGATTTTGGCTGGCGGTGCGGAGGCGGCAATCACCCCGCTTTCTTTTGCGGGCTTTTGCGCAATGAAGGCGATGGCTACAAACTTTAACGACCAGCCCGACAGGGCTTCTCGCCCCTTCGACGCAGACAGATGCGGCTTTGTAATGGGCGAAGGCGCAGGCGTCTTGGTTATGGAGACTTTGGAACACGCCCAGAAGAGAGGCGCAAACATACTTTGTGAAATCATAGGCTACGGCGCAACTTGCGACGCCTACCATATCACAAGCCCCGATATTGAAGGCAGGGGTTTAAGTTCTTGTCTGCGTAAAGTTCTCAAAGAAGGCGGCGTTGAACCCAAAGACGTGCAATATATAAATGCGCACGGCACATCCACGCCTTACAACGACAAGTTTGAAACACTTGCGATACGTAAGGTTTGGGGTGAAGATGCAAGCAAAGTTATGGTGAGCTCTACAAAGAGCATGACGGGACATTTGCTCGGCGCTGCCGGCGCTATTGAAGCGGCGGTCTGCGTAAAAGCAATACAAACCGGCATAGTTCCGCCCACAATCAATTATGAGCACCCAGACCCTGAGTGTGATTTGGACTACGTTCCAAACACTGCAAGAAAGGCTGATGTAAATATTGCTTTGAGCACAAATTTAGGCTTTGGCGGCCATAACGGCGCATTGCTTTTCAAAAAGTTTGAAGCCTAAAATCTTGCTTTAGAGAATGCTTTTTTAAGATTGGGAGTGCAAATGCACTCTCAATTTTTTTGTCATAAAAGCAGGTAAAAAATCCAAAGCGTTTTCGTTTTAATCTCTCTTAGATTAACCACGCAAAAGGCTTTTTTATACTTCTGATTTTACGTTTACACCATCTCAAGGAATGCCGCCTGCACACGTTCAACGCCCAAGGCGGATTCTATCCTGACTTTTGCAAGGCGGTTTTTCAGTCCAAGCGTGGGTATTTTTACCGCCACTTTTAAATACTCGTCGCTAAAGCCCAAGTATTCGCCGCTTTGCAGGCGATTCTCAAGCAAAACACAAACCTCTTTATTTTTAAGCTTCCCAACAAATTCAAAATGTTTTTCTTTTGCCAAGATGCGCAATTTATCCGCCCTAAGTTTCCGCACAGATTCTGCAATGGATTCTTTTGTATTTATTCTGGATAAAGTTTTTTCCCTTTCGGAAAATTTGAATACGTGCAAATGTGTAAGCGGAGAATTTTTTATGGCATTAAAAGTTTCCTCAAACTCTGCGTCGCCTTCGCCGTGATGTCCGCATATTACGTCTGTGCCAAGCCCCATGTTTTCGCAATTTGAGGCTATATAGTTTAGCAAATCAAAAAAATATTTTGCGGTATATGGTCTGCGCATACGCTCCAAAACCTTTTCCGACCCGCTTTGCATTGGTATATGCAAAAATTTTGAAAGCTTGTGAGACGGCTCTTTGCATCGTAAAACAATGTCTTCTATCGGCAGATTGATAGGCTCAATAGAACCCAAGCGCAGACGTTTGAGTTTGGGAATGTCGTTGAGGGCGTCTATCAAATCTATGAGACTTGTTTCAGGCAGGGCAAAGCGCACCAAGTTTATACCTGTCAAAACGATTTCCGCCACCCCTCTATCCGTCAAATTTTTCGCCTCTTGCAATATGTCTTTTAACGCCCTGCTGCGGGGCAAGCCTCTTGCCCTTGGTATTATGCAATATGCGCAGGCGTTATCGCAGCCGTCCTGAATTTTCAAATTCATCCTGTCGTCTAACAATCTTGCAGATTTGTCGCACTGCGGCAAAACGCTCAAAGCGTCTATATTTTGGGGAAGTTCTTTAGAGAATATCTGTGCGCTCTCTTGCGCCGGATTTCCCAAAACAATATCTACTGTGCGCAATTTTTCGCCATTGCCCACTATCCATTTTACCTGTGGATATTGTAAGAAATCCTGCCAGTTTGTCTGCGCATAACAGCCTGTTATTATCACTTGCGCTTGAGGAGAATTTTTCAAAAAAGCGCTAAGCGCCCTCTTGCTTTTAGCCTCTGCTTCTTTTGTCAGAGCACAAGAGTTCAAGAGCCCAAAATCACATTCTTTATCCCAACCTGAAATTTCAAAACCCTTTGATGCAAATGAGTCTGCCAGACAGGCGCTCTCATACTGGTTCACCCTGCATCCCAAAGTATAGATTGCTATGCGTTTTTGCATGGAAATTTTTTGTCGATTTTTTTAAGACGCCACCTGTACGTCTGTAATAAAGAAAATAAACGCCAGCCCCAGATACACAAAAATACTGACATACTTCATGACTTTCCAAAATTTTTCAGAAGCAAACAAAGCGGAGAAAAACCCGCAGGCAAGAGAAACCGCCATGAAAACTATATACGCCATGAGCATAAAAATTGCGCCCAAAATCATAATTTGCAAACTGGGCGCAAAAGCCGCCTCTTGACTTATCTGCATTGGCAATATTGCCAGAAAAAATAAAAACACTTTGGGGTTTGAAACATTCATCACAAAGCCCCTCACGTAATATTTGAAAAACTCTTTACGTCTTTTTGATTTGTCTAAATTTTTTGAAATTTCAAGCCCCTCAGACTTGCTCATAAAAGTAATATAAGCCAAATATAGCATGTAGCCTACGCCAAAAAATTTTATCGCAAAAAACGCTGCGGGAAAACTCGCCAGAATAATTGTGATTCCTGTTGCGCAAAGCAAGGTGTGCACTACGACGCCGCTAACCAAACCCGCCGACACGCTCAAGCCCGCAAAAGCGCCTTTGCGCAAACTCTCGGAGAGCACAAAGACTATATCAGGCCCTGGAGACAGTGCCAAAAGAAACGCCCAAACCGCAAACTTTAGTAAAACTTCTATATCCATACAAAAATCAGCAAACTACAAAATTGTAGCCCTTCTGAAGGTGCTTTTGCAAAAAACTTCTTGTAAAACATCAAAAAGCCAGACTTAGATATATGCAACAAAATTTTCGTTGTATTGATGAATCCATATCAAAAATTCGCAAGGCAAATTGAGGAGCTTTTGACAGACGCAAAAAAACTCCCCTTGGGCAGCTTTACGGAAAATAAAAAACCGCAGCAGCCAAATCCAGCTAAGACTTCAAACGCTCATAAGATTTTGCTATTTTCTCCGCATCCCGACGATGAGTGCGTAACGGGGCTCTTGCCCTTGCGTTTAATGTCGGAGGGCGCAATGCGCATTGTAAATGTGGCGGTAACTTTAGGCAGCAAGCCCGAAAGGCGCAAAGAGCGTCTGAATGAGCTTGAGGGCGCTTGCGCATATCTGGGCTGGGATATTGAAATCTGCGGCAAGGATGGCTTTGGCGCAATCCGCAAAGATGACAAATTTTTAAGGCAAGATTTTTGGGAAAACTGCCGCAAAGAAATTTGTGAAATCATACAAAGGCACAGACCTGAGATTATTTTTCTGCCGCACATAAAAGACGGCAACCTCACACACATGGGCGTAAGCGCACTTGTTGAAGACGCACTCCTTGCCTTGTCGGATTTTTCCGCAACAATTATATATACGGAATTTTGGAGGGCGATGAAACGCCCCAACTTGCTCGTGGAAGCAAGCGCAGAGCATCTGGGCAAATTGATGGCGGCAACATCCTTCCACGCAAGGGAAGTTGAACGCAACCCTTATCATGTCAACCTGCCGTTTTGGATGGCGGACAATGTAAGGCGTGCGTCGGAAATCATCGCTTCTTCAGGAGAAGCTGCCGCACCCTTCACTTTTGGCACAAGCTATAAAATTAAAATTCTAAGCGAAGGTAAAATTTTAAACGCAAAAATTGCGCCCAAAAATTTTATATCCACAGAAGATAATTCTCGAAAGGAAATACAAAAATGGAAGTTGTAATATCACCAAATTCCGCACTCGCAAGCAAGCGTGCGGCAAAAGTTGTGGCAAATGTAATACGCAACAAGGCAGACTGTGTGCTGGGTTTAGCCACAGGCTCTACACCGCTTGAGCTCTATAAGGAGCTTATAAATATGCATAAAAACGAAGGTCTAGACTTCTCAAAAGTCAGGTCTTTTAACCTTGATGAATACATAGGGCTGCCGCCGGACAATGACCAGTCTTACCACTTTTTCATGTACGACAATTTTTTCAGGCACATCAACATTAAGCTGGAAAATACCCGTGTGCCAAACGGCATGGCAAAAGACGTAATTAAACATTGCGCCGATTATGAAAGGCAAATTAGAGAAGCCGGCGGCATAGATATACAAGTGCTTGGCATAGGTTCAGACGGCCACATTGCTTTTAATGAACCGGGTTCATCTCTGGTATCCAGAACGCGCGCAAAATCTTTGACTCAGGAAACTTTGGACGACAACGCAAGATTCTTCGGCGGAGACGTGAAAAAAGTGCCTACAAACGCAATAACTATGGGCATTGGCACTATCATGGAAGCTCGTGAAATTGTGCTTTTGGCATTTGGTCTGGGCAAGGCAAATGCGGTTGAAAAAATGGTTGAAGGCCCTGTTGCGGCAATAGTTCCGGCTTCAATACTGCAAATGCACGGCAACGCAAAAGTGTTCTTTGACGACGATAGCTCCACGCAGCTTAAATACAAAGATTATTATAACCTTTGCTTAAAAAACAAAATCGCCGCATTGCAGACATTCTAAAAATTTTTATTATAAAGAAAACAACAAAGGGTACGTACTTCATGCACGTACCCTTTGTCATTTGTAAAGCAAGTATTGCAACCTAAAAATTCTTAATGCAGATTTTCCGCAATTTTATTTCAGAATTGCCAATGCAAACATGCCCTTAATTCTTGCGTAAAAATTCAACCGAGGCTGTCAGATCTGGCATGGGATTATCTGCAATGCTTTCATTTTCCAAAACCAAATAGCCCTTGTAACCTATTGAATCTAGATACGCCAGAACCTCTTTGATATTTAATGCGCCCTCACCAAGCACAACATTTTCATTTTTTATGTTGTTAAATTCTCTCTGGTCTTTGAAGTGCATTACATCAAACTTGCCTTGCAACGCCTTCAGACCGTCTATGGGCTTAATGCCCGAGCGAGACCAATGACCTATGTCAGGACAGGCATAAATATATTTGTAATTTTTAATTAAGTTCCAAACCACGTTTGGGTCATAATAATTATTCGCCTTGCTGTCTTTGCCGTGATTGTGGATACACATTCTTATATTATAAATTTCGCCATACTTTTCATATATGGGCAGAAGGTTTTCCGGCGCTTCCGTAATGATTACTGGTGCGCCCATCTCTTTTGAAAACTCGTAAATTGCCTTGATTCCCGCTTCGTCCTTTGCGCCCGTTACGCCAAAAGACGCAATCACAAAGCCGTTGTCTTTTAAAAGCTTCTTAACAAAATCTCTTTGCTCCTGATTCATTGAAGGCCCAAATTTTACGTTGGGATATTTTGCGCTTATGAATTGCCCTCCTGAACATCCCAGAGCGTTTATGCCAATGCTCTTGAGCATGGGTATAGATTCTTCAAGCGTATTTTTACGCAGAGTGTAAGTTTGCACGGCAACCTTACGGGGTTCTTTAACCTGTTCTTTTTCCGAAACGCAACCCACTAATATAGATAGCGCCAATAGTGATATTAATATTTTTTTCATAATTATTTTTCCTTATTAAATTCTTTTACAAATTCTTTGCCATTTTCCTGCCATATTTTTACGTAATCCACATCCATGCTTGTGCCGTCCAAACTTGTGGTTATTGGGCCTGCGCCCCAGACTATTGCCAAGCTTAGCCACACAGGGCTTTCCCAATGCGCCCAAGTATTTTCACGCCTGTCAATTTCACGGCCATCAAAGTAGTAAATCAGCTCTTTTTCATTCCATTCCAAAGCGTAGATATGGTAGTCTAAAGCCAAATTTGTTTTGGAATCTATGGGTTTTGCATCCTGTTTTGCCAACAATTTCCATTCGTTATTCTGCCAATAATAAATCGCCCAAGTGGGTGTGGCATTTATGTAGCTATTCGTATTTCTATCAAGCCAACCCGTCAAAAACTGCACACAGCCAATTTCTTTTTCTGAGCCAAAATCCAGCTCAATAAATTTTTCTTCATCCATTTCTGAAATCCAAGAAGTTTTAAGCTTTCCATCGGTGATTGCGCTTGCCTTGCTAAGGTGCTTTAAGCGCTCATTTTGCGGGCTTGTGCGCAATGATGATTTGCGTGCAAAATTTTCCAACCCTTTAAATTCTTCAGCTACTTCATCGCTTTTTATATCTGGATATTTTCCGTCAAGGCTGGGTGAAAACACCCTAATTTCCCTCACATGAAAATAAGATTCATAGCCGCTTACAAATTTGATTTTTGAAGTTTTAATTTTTTCATCAAGCCTTATGGAAACATCTGGTTTGGCGGCATCTTCGGCATCGCCAATTCTGATATGTTTTTGTTTATGAGGATGTCTTTTTATGCCTTTTTCATCAATGCTCACATCCGTATGATTGTGCAGATTTGTATTAATTTCATTGGGGTAATGCCCCTCGTTAATGTCAATTTCAAAACGTTTTTTGCCATCGGGCGTTCTTTGGGCGGGCAAGTTCATCAGCCAAAAAGAATTGTTTGTAGCGTATGCGCCTGCATATTTGTAGCGACATTCAAAATAGCCATATTTAAAAAGTTTTTTTGTCCAAATATTGCCCGTGGTCCATTCTTGAGAAGCTCTGTTTTCTTTTTTGCAAAGCAACTTTAATGCGCCATTTTCAGTAGTGGCGTTTTCACGCCATCTGGAAGAACGTATGTGAGAGCTTGCCTTGTTTTGAGAGACCCACTCATTGTCTAGCTGCGCATTTGGATAATCAAAATTATCTTCAAAGACCAGCCGCCAATCCTTTCCGCTTGGCGGCTGAGCAAAGAGGTTTGAAAAAACAACGACACTAAAAATTGTTAAAAATTTTTTCATATTTTACTTTTTTTGCGGATAATGTTTTACACTCTCTTTACCCGCCTCTTGCCAGATTTTGACATAATCAACATCCATGCTTGTGCCGTCTATTTTGTCCGTAACCATTCCAGAAAAATTGGCGACCGCCAAGCTTAGAAGCACAGGACTTTCCCAATGACAGAAAGAGTTTTTCTGTCTATGAATTTCTTTGCCGTCAAAGTAGTATATCAAATAATCTTCGTTCCATTCTAACGCATAAGTATGGAAATCACGGCTCAAATCCACAAGTTTTGCTTCCTCTCTTTTAAGCTCTGCAAATGCTACCCAATTTTCACCGTCGAAGTATTCCAATTTGAAATCGTGGATAAACTTTACATACTTGTCATCATTCCACCACCCGGTGAGGAATTGCACTGCCCCCACGTTTTTGGGTGCGCCAAAATCAAGCTCTAAAAATGCACCTCCGCCCGCAGTTATCCAAGAGGTATAGTTTGAGGGATCTAGAGCATTTTCAGGCGTTGCGTGCGAATGTAATTGGCTTGTGGGGCTGTGGGCGATTATCTTTGCGCTGTGCGCATATTCTTCAAGGTGTGAAAAATTTTTGGGTATGTTTTTTAATTTGATATCGGGATAAAATCCATCTGCATTTTTTGAAAATACCCGCATTTTTCTCAGATGAAAATATTCAGGATGTTCCGTGGAAAACCTGATTTTCTGGGTAACTATGGGAACATCCAAAGATATCGTCCGTTCCGCAGTGCCTCCGTATGGCGTAAGGCAGATTGTCTTACCCCAGGCCTTGTGGAGCGTTTTTCCAGATTTTTCATCTTTATATCTGTCGGAATGGTTGTGAAGATTCAAGTTGATTTCGTCCGGATAGTGGCCTTCATTGATGTCTATTTCAAACAAGGGCTGATCTTGCGGCAAATCTTGCTTTGAACGGGGCATAAGCCAGAAGGCGTTGTTTGTGCCCGTTGCGGCGGCGTATTTGAAGCGACATTCAAAGTAGCCATACTTAAAAAGTTTTTTTGTCCACATACTTGCAGCAGTCCAGTCTTGGCCGCCCCGCTGTTCTTTTTTTGCGACCAGCTTTAGAATACCATCCGCCGTAGATGCGTTTTCACGCCAGCGACTGCAAAGCACATGCCCAATATTGGAGCCGTTTTGAAAAAGCCAATCTTTGTCCAACTGCGCATTTGGATAATCAAAATTATCCTCAAACACCACCGCCCAATCCTTGCCGCTTGGGGGTTCGCCAAAGAGGCTTAAAGAAATAAGCAAAGTCAGAATTGTTAAAAGCCTTCTCATATTTTACTTTTTTTGCGGATAATGTTTTACACTCTCTTTACCCGCCTCTTGCCAGACTTTTACGTAATCCACATCCATGCTTGTACCGTCTATTTTGTCCGTAACAGAGCCCGCAAAATTGGCTATTGCAAGGCTCAAGAGTACCGGCGTTTCTGTGTCGCAGAAAGTATTTTTTTGCCTGAAAATTTCTTTGCCGTCAAAATAGTAAATTAAAAATTCTTCATTCCATTCCAGAGCGTAAGTATGGTAGTCGGCGCTCAAATCTTTATCAATAATTGTATCGTCTTTAAGCTCCGCAATCTCCTGCCACTTTGAGCCGTTCCAAATTTCCACTTTGTAGTCATATATGTATGAAACATACTCTTTGCCATTTAACCACCCTGTCAAAAATTGCACAGCGCCGATTTCTTTTTCTTCGCCAAAATCAAGCTCTATAAATTTTTCTCCAACAGGATGAGTTACCCATGAAGTGTCTATGTTGCCGTCTATTGCTGACTTTGGGTCGCTCCCTACATCTTCATTGAGGGGACTGGAAGATGCTATAGTTGCCGTCAGCGCATAATTTTCCAAATCTCTAAACTCAAGCGGAATCCTTTTTAATTTGACATCGGGGTAATAGCCGTCGGAATTTTTTGGGAACACGCGCAACTCTCTTAAATGAAAGTGCTCCGGCTTGTTTGAAGATAGGCGCAGCTTTCTAGTTTTTACTGGCACATCCAAAGATATTGTCCTATCCGCCTGCCCCGTTCGAGGGCATAAAGAAATGCTTTTACCCCAAGAATTATGACGCTTCTTACCCGTGATTTTATCCGTATAAAACTCCGACCAATCATGCAAATTGATATTGATTTCATCGGGGTAGTGCCCCTCATTGATGTCTATTTCAAAACGTTTTTTGCCTTCCGGCAGAGTCTGCCAGCCTTGTGTCATAAGCCAGAAGGCGTTGTTTGTACCGGTTGCGGCAGCGTACTTGTAACGACATTCATAGTAGCCGAATTTGAAGTGGGTTCTGGTTTGTATGCTACCGCTAGTCCAGTCTTGCCCACCCCTGCTTTCTTTTCTTGCGAGCAAGCGCATGATGCCGTTTTCAACAGTAACATTTTCACGCCAGCGACTACTCAAGATATGGCTGTTTGCATAGTTCTGGGAAATCCAATTTTCATCGAGCTTTTCATTTGGATAATCAAAATTATCTTCATACACCAATTTCCAATTTTTGCCTGCGGGCGGCTCGGCAAAAAGCTGCAAGGCGGCAGACAAAAAACTTATTAGCAATACAATTTTTTTCATAAATTTTTAGTTGAGAGGCTCTCCCTCGACTCTGTCTCGCACGGTCTGACTTTCTGCGCACTGCCAGACTTTCACATAGTCTATCACCATTGCTTTTCCGTCAGTTTCATCGCTGACATTTCCTGCGCCGTAAGTGATTGCCAAGCTCAGCCAAATTGGAGACTCCCAATGGGCTATATCGTTTTCTCTCCTATGGATTTCTTTGCCGTCAAAATAATAGACCAAGAAATTTTCATCCCAAAGAAGCGCATAGGTATGGAAATCTTCCGAGAGATTTGTTTCAACTTTTCTGTCATCTATTTTGCTGGCAAACTCCACCCATTTTTTACCGTCAAAATATTCCATTTTATAAGTGTGGATATAATTTCTGTGTCTGCCGTCGGGCGCAAGCCAACCCGTCAGGAGTTGCACGCAACCTATTTCTTTTTCACCGCCCAAATCAAGCTCGATAAATTTTTCTTCTTGCGTAGGATCTACTATCCAGCCTGTTGAAATGTTGCCGTCTATTGCACTTTTAACGACTCTGTCAGGATGTTTTGGATGCACGCCCGAAGAATTTATTATTGCAGAACCCTTGATAAAATTTTGAATCTTAGCAAATTCTTTAGGCATAGTTTTTTCCAAAATTGAAGGATATTTTCCGTCTGCACTTTTGGGGAACGCCCTGATTTCTTTGATGTGAAACATGCCCGCTTCTTTTGTGGATATGCGCAATTTGCTTGTTACAATAGGCGTATCTAAGCGCACTTCATTATCAGGGCTTCCGTTGTCCGGCGTGAGGCATACGGTCTTGCCCCAAGCATTGTGCCGCCATATCCCATGTTCGTTTTTCCATCTATCAGAGTGGTTGTGCAAATTCATATTGATTTCATCGGGATAATGCCCTTCATTCACGTCTATTTCAAAGCGTTTTTTATCCTTTGGCAGCTTTTGCCAGGCTTGTGTCATAAGCCAGAAAGAATTGTTTGTGCCGCCTGCGCTTGCATATTTGTAGCGACACTCATAGTAGCCGTACTTAAAAAGTTTCTTTGTCCAGATGTTGCCCGACGTCCAATCTTGACCGCCTTTTTTTTCTTTCCTGCCTATGAGTTTTAAGACGCCGTCTTCCACCACGGAATTTTCACGCCAACGACTGCTCATGATGTGCCCGCTTGGACCGTTTTGAGAAATCCATTCTTTGTCGAGTTGTGCATTCGGATAATCGAAATTATCTTCAAAAACCAGCTTCCAGTTTTTCCCGCTAGGAGGCTCGGCAAACATGGCGTTTGAAAATGCGCAGAATAAAATTAAGGTAATCAATTTTTGCATAAATTCCAATCTAGAGTCTTTTAATTTTTCTTACAAGCTACTTTTCTCTTACAAATACGCCTTTAAATGCGCCCAATGTTATCTTTATTGAGGCAAATTCTTTTGAATTAAGATACGGCACGACCACAACATTTGCGTCAGAAACTTCACCCGTATGCGGATTTAGAATTTCAAAATCCACACCCGATTTAAAGAGTATGTCCGCCTTGATTTCCGTAGCTGAAGTGTTCGCAAAAAAATAGAGATTTTTTGATCCCAAAATTTTATGGGCAAACTTAAGTTTTTCAGAAGATGAATATTCCAAAAATTCAATATCCGTGCGCTTTGGCAAATATTTTGAAAGCAATTTATGATAGTCCTTATTTTCCGCATAGCGCAAAAAAATCGCCTTGCCATCGCCCTTGGCGGCGACAACGGGGGCGTTTGATTCTTTCACATTTTCATAAATTTCTTTGCCGAAAATTTTTCTGATAAGGTTTTTAACATTATCATCTTTCCCAAACTCAGCGCTTTTTTCGGGCAATATATTGTCGAAAATAACAGTGCCGCCAGCCTCGTAAAATGCGCAGATTTTTTCCAAATTGACTATGGAAATTGTGTGCATGGAAGGTATGATTATTGCCGCAAAATCGTTAAACTGCGTGCGGTTTTTCAGCTTGAGAATCTTGCCTTCCAACTCACAAGAGGAATCTAAAACCTCAGGATGCAAGAATACAAAATCCCGCATGAGCTCATTTGAAATAGCCTTGGAAATTTCTACATAAGAAGACCTTTCAAGCTTCACACCGCCCTCATAAAAAGTGAGTTCTCCGCCGAATTTATGCTCGGCTTGCATTGAAGATATGGGGTATAATACCGCAATGTCCGCAACAGTTCTTGCGTCATTTTGCATCATAAGCTGCATTCTAGAAATGAATTTGTTGAAGTTTGGCAGCTCATCTTTATAAAGAGGATTGCGCCAAGAGAGCTCCGGCGGGAAGCGCACATTATTAACGTCGTACCAGACGGCGTGCGGAATAAAGACATTTATGCCCTTAACAAATTGGTCTAAAGCCACAGAATAAATTTCATCCCAACTGATATTGCCCATTGCGCCGTAAGTTTCAGACATCACAAGACTTTTATCCCAGTTGAGCGCAGCAGAAGAAATAACTTTATAATAATCTTCGGCGGGCCTGTTGCCGCCTATTTTATCCACGCCCGCTATGTCTTGATATTTAAAGCATTTCATGAGGTCTCCGGAAGTTCCGACGGGGTTTTCACGCTCCTCATTATCTTGATGCCCCGTCGCCTTTATGCCGTGTTTGCTTGCCCATTCTGAAACTATCTTCGGATACGCCTCGGCGTATAAATCGCTCCTGAAAGAGAACATTGCGTTGCGTGCGGCGGCGGTAGATTCGCCTATGTCATACCACAAAGCGGGATACAAAAGATTTGGGCTGTATCCAAATTTCTCTTTAAATTCATCGTCAAAAGTATCCGTCCAAGAACGCCCCAAAGCCCTGTAAAGAGTGGGCTCATCAAAAAAAGTGCTTTCTATTACAGAACCAAAATATTCCCCAAAACGCTTATAATATTCGTCATGAATCATCCTGACAAATGCACGGGCGGCGTCTTTGCTAAGATAGTCCATAATATTTTCCCCTGCATCAATGCAGACAAATTCCATAACAAGCCAATCGCCCTCGGGCGCATCCCAAACTATGGCGTCTGCGATAATTGTCGGCGTTAAATCTATCAATTTTTTTGTAGATTTTTCCATTGCAACCAACGCCATTCGCTGCGGAGTTGTGGACAAATTTTGCTCAAAACGTTTCTTGCCCAAAGCCTCATACTCAATCTTATCTAAACGCTTTATTGTTAGCCTAGGAAATGCGTTTTTAAATCTGGTTACACCGTCCGCATTTTTTGTGCCCGCCCCGCCGCTCGGGAAGCCGTACTCGTCATACAAAGAAATTTTCATGCCCAAACTTTTTGCTTTTTTTAAGGCAACTTCATATATTTTGAAATAGTCCTCACTCAAATATTCAGGCTTAAAATTTTTACCAAAAGGCAGTATCGCAAAGCCGCCGTAAAAGTCTTTATTGCGCATCATCTCTATTTGCACTTCAAGCTCTTGGGCTTCTACTAGAGCGTTATTCCAAAACCACAAGGGTATGGGTCTAAAATTTTGCGGCGGCTCTTTAAAAGTTCTTGAGTCTTGCGCACAAAGCAAAAGGCTGATTGCACAAAAACAAGTGAATATAAATTTTTTCATCCATATATATTAGTATATTTTTCCGCAATATTCACGTTTTTTTTGTCATAAAAATATTGCAAATTCCAAACTTGGGGCTAGCTTCAACTTTTAAATTTTGCTCAGGTGGTGGAATTGGTAGACACGCATGATTCAGGTTCATGTGCCTTTTAGGTTTGTGGGTTCGAGTCCCATCCTGAGTACGATTTATCGCCGAAGTTTTATTCACAATAAAACTCAATCGGTGGAAAAGTTTTTAAAGCCCCAATAGTTATAAAAATGATTTTGCTTAAAAAGTTTTTCAAGCGCTACACCCACAGCAAGTGGTTGGCATTTGCAATTTTGGCGGTACTGTATATGATATTTGTTTCTTTACAGTGCCTTTATTCTGAGTCTCCACGCCTTTTTAGCACACGCACAGGCTGGGGGCTCTTTCTTACTTCTTTTTCATTCTTAAACTTTTTGCTCACCTATATCTCTCTTGCCGGATTGATTTTTGTTTTCATATTCAGTCTGGCAAAGTCTCGCAAAATGATTGCTATTTGTACCGGGCTTGGGGTTTTGATTTTTTCAATCTGCCTTGTATTAAACGTATTTTTCCTGACTAGGATTACAATTTTTGACATACTTTCAAGTACGGAGGCAAATTACCATGTTCCGCCAAATATGGTTTTGGAAAACCCCAAAACAAAAGAAAATGTTTCTGAATTTATTTTTTTGAAGGAAGACCCTCTCACAAATGCACTCTTGAAAGCCTGCGGGAATGAGAATGCGCCCACTTCTGAAGCAAGTTCAAATATGCCCGCTTTGGAAAAGCTACAGAAAGAGAATCCAGATCTCTTGAAACGTTATTTTGCAAGCAATCCTTATTGGAATACGTATGACACCAGAACCAGAAGCCAAACATATTGCGTTGCCGAACGCAGATTTGTTGAAACTTATCTGACGTCAATTTTGCACTGCAAAAATAATGAAACCGCAACCCTACGCACCTTTGTTGGATGGAACAACAAATCCAGAAATAGGGTGCGCAACTATAATCAGACAATTATGCGCTATGAAAAGTACTACACACAAACACAGGTGGTCTGCGGAGATTTGAATATAGAAATTGACGAGGAACAAAAAACACCCTCAACCCCTCTTACAAAAGTGGCGCTTGATTTTTTCAACAAAGAATTTGAAAATCTTTTAAGCGTTAAAAATGAGGAAGACCTTATCAAAGCCCTCCCCAAAGACGCCGTGCAAAACGGCAAGCCCTACTTTTTTGTTGAGAAAGAAGATGACAGAAACTTTTACCATATTATGTCTTGGGTGAACCCCGGTGAAGCTGGCAAAATCTACGCAAAAGCCATTGAAATAAACAGCAATAAAGAGTTACCCAGAAGCGCCATCAGCGAAGTTAGAGAATATGTGGGCTACTCAAAAAATCCTGAAAATTTGTTTTTCTCAGATTTGCTTATCTCAATTTGCGAGGGTCAAAACGGACAATTTTTTGGGGTTCGTTTTGAGATTTGGTTTAGACCTGAGTCCGGCGCAGCAGACAGAAAACTCTTAGAGGCAAACTACAAAGTTGAAGGAGACTAGACCAAACAGGTTGTACGCAAAAAAAAAGCGCATAAAAAAAGCCCGAAAGAAAAATTCTCTTGGGCTTTTTTGCATTTAAGATTTTAATTATTACAAGGCATACTCTCCACGTTCATTTGTGCGTATGCGTATGGCTTCTTCCACATTTATTATAAATATTTTGCCGTCGCCTATTTTACCAGTATAGGCAGCCTTGGCGACAACTTCAACCGCCTTGTTTATCAGGTCGTCTGTAACGCAAACTTCCAAAACTATTTTCGGCAAAAGCTCCACCGTATATTCGCTGCCCCTGTAAATTTCTGAATGGCCTTTCTGACGCCCAAAGCCTTTGACTTCTGTAACAGTCATGCCCTCGATGCCGATTTCGGCAAGCGCCTCTTTTACTTCCTCAAGCTTGAAGGGCTTGATTATTGCTTTAATAAGTTTCATTCAAATAATTCTTTTCGTTTGCAAACGAGTTGCAAGTTTTTATTTTTGTCAGCTTATAAAAATGAATTTTGAAGATATAAAAGCTTGCATAAAAGACAAAGCAGAAACGCTCGGTTTTGACGCCTTAGCTTGCACATCTTTGGACCCTTTTGATTCTGAAAAATTCCGTTCTTGGCTTGAGCTTGGCTTTGCCGACCGCATGACATTTTTGGAGAAAAATTTGGAAAAACGCCTAAACCCCGCACTGCTCCTTGAGGGGGCTAAAACCGCAGTAGTTGTGTGCGCAAATTTTTTCAGGAACTCTGTAGAGGAGCGCATAGCTCTCTACGCCCAAGGCTTAGATTATCATGAAGTGATAAAAAATAAGCTCAAAGAGCTTTCCGCAATTTTAGAAACTTTTGGCGGTAGGCAAAAAATTTGTGTCGATACCGCCCCCATTGCAGAGAAACTTTTGGCGGCGCGCGCAGGGCTGGGCGCAATAGGCAAGAACACCCTGCTCATACGCAAAAATAACGGTGCGTGGAGTTTCTTGGGCGTAATGCTCACTACGCTTGAACTTCCTCTTGATTTTGCCGACAAAGCATCTTTACCGCACTGCGGCGCTTGCCGCAAATGTATAGACGCTTGCCCCACCGGCGCACTTACGCAAGACATGGGGCTAGACGCCAGAAAATGTATTTCAAACCTTAGTATAGAACGTAAAAGAGATTCTTTGAGCGATGCTGAAAAACGACTCCTTGGCGCACAGCTTTTTGGCTGCGACAAATGTTTAAGCGCTTGCCCCTTTGGTAAAAATGCCAATTCCGCAATAATGCCTGAATTTTCCACAACAATAACACTTCCGCCCGACGCCACTTGGGAGAGCCTGCAAAGCGTCTCAAAATCTACCCCAATAGAACGTTGCTTGCGTTAAAATAGTTAAAGCGTTATTCTTTCAGAAAAAAAAAGACTCATTAAAGCAATCGCTTAATGAGTCTTAAAATTTTAGAGCAATTTATTTACAGAACTATTTGTTCTTCCTGCGGCGCAAGGCAACCGTAATCAGCGCAAATACCGCAAAAATTGCCGCATAGTGCGAGGCTTCAGGTATGAGCGTGAAAGATGCAAATACACTGCCGTTTCTTATGTCGAAAGACGCTTTGTATAAGCCGCCCACAACATCGGCGTCAAAGTCGCTCTTAGTAAAGCCGAAAGTGCCGTCAGCATGTATGATTTCATACTCTATATCAGAATCAAAGCCTTCACCCAATGTAAATTCAAAGGTGTAGAGCCCTGCGCTATCGGAAAGGCTCTTTGTGAAGTCTCCTGAAATATTAATCATGTCATTGCCCACAGATGTTACATCCACGGCTATTACGCCAAGGTTGCTCCAAGTTAAAGCACTTGTTTTAATAACGCCAACTTCAGACGCCGATACTGCGCCAAATTTGCCGCCAGATACAGCCACGCCGCCGGAAAGCCCCGTACCCGTTGAAGCATTTACATAAAGGTCCCCAGCCTTGACTTCAACCAAACCTCTGACTGAAACATCACCCCTCAGATATTGTTTGCCAGCACCTTCTTTGGTAATTGAAACCACAGACTGAGTTATAGAAAAAGAACCGTCCGTATCTACAATAGTGCCTGCGTAATTATAAGTGGAAGTCCCCTTAAAATTTAGGGAAACATTGTCCGTACCTTGATTGCCCGAAGTGCCTATTGTGGTCAGAGTCGCCGCATTTGAACCCGTACTTGTAAGGCCCGCAGTGCTAATAACCACATTTGAGCCCGTAGTCATAGATTCATTCAAAACCAATCTTGATGCAGAATTTGTGGCATTTGCATTGATTACGCCCGTAACATTCAAGTTATTTACAGACAAAACGCCTGCTGTTGAAGATACGTCTATACCGCCCGTAACGGTCATAATTTTTGTGGCGCTTCTCAAAGATATCCCCGTACGAGCCGTTGCGTGCGCACCCTGCAAGTTAATGTCGCCTATGGTTGTAGTGCCAGTGAAATTCATCATAGCACCCCCTGTTTGGTTTGAGGTATTCAGCGTTGTAATATCGACAGTGCCGTCAACTGTGGAATAAACTGTCATAACACCCCTGTTAAGGGTTAATGTGCCCACATTTAGATAGGATAATCTCTCATCCTCCAAGGTGTCATCCCCCATTTTAATTGTAGCCGTACCCGATTTTGTAAAAGTATCTATTGTAAGTTTAGATTTATATGCCTTAAAAACACCCGTTTCAGAAGCAGTATAATTGAGAGTTTCTATGTGAGTATCAGCATAAGTATTAAGCCTTACGACAGAATTTCCCGTCGCGGTAAGGTTCTTAATATTTATAGTGTTTTTGCCTTCTTCTTTGGTTGTGTAAAGCGTTACAGACCTGTCTAAAGCATTTGTAGAGTCATAATTTAAGTTATCTATTTTTATTGCAGAAAACCTGCGGTCGTCCGTTCCTATTCCAAGAGTTGAAGCGCCGCCAACATTCACATTTGTAGCTTCAAATTTTGGGGCATTATATGCCGTAAAAGTTACTTGGTTACTTTTTGTAGTACCGTCTTTATAGCCGCTTTCAACGTTTATTGTACCAACCTTAATATCGCTATATGCATAAATAGAACCCACACTTCTTTCTAGGGGGTTACTTTCAGCATCCAAAACTGTTGATGCGGTGATTGTGCCTATTTTCACGGAAGGGTCTTGACCCTCAGCAGCCGCATTAGCGCCAAACCTCATTAAATTTGTACCTGAACCAACGAACTTTATAGATGTAACATCTATGCTATTCAAATTGAATTTACCTGAGTCATAAGAATCATTCACATAGGCGTTGAAAACTGCGTTACCCTTGTTCGACATTGAAGACAAGACTATGTTATCCACAGTCAAAGTCCTACTTAAAGCCCTGTTTTCCGTAATAGTTTTGTAAGCTGAAACGGCAAACGTAACATTATCCGTACCACTTGGGGTTAAATTTAAAGTGCCTTTGATTGCATTTGTCTGAGCATAGAGAGTTACAAAACCACTTTCAATAAGATGATTTGAAGTTGCATTTTTACCAATAGTGATGGAGTTTGCATGCCTTACAGCCGTATCAACACCCGTATTGCCAAATTCTACAGATTTGCCAGTAACCGTTGCTTTTTTTGAGAGAGTATCTACGGTGATTGTTTCGCCCAAAATGTTGGCTTCAGCGCCAAGTGTTAAGCTGCCAATGCTTACAGTCTTATAGAGCGTATAGTAATAAGTTGAATTGTAGTAGTAGCCAAGCCTGAAATTCGTAGAAGCTGAATTTATAGTTTCAAATTTCATTACCCCTGTGGCTGCGGTATCAGTTTTATCCATACCCCTGCCGATTTCAATAATTGCAGTACCTGTTTTAAAATTATCAACATCCATACTGTTTGTTATGAATCTAAAACGTTTTGAGCTATTATAGTCAAACGTGCCAGTTGAGCTAGGGTCAGACTCTATTTTTTTAACATTAAAGCTTTTTACCACCCAATGCGCTTCGTCATTGACGTTATAAAAGAAATCGCTGGCGGTGAAGGAATCTAGAGATAATGCGTCTTTTGATTTGTGCTCAAACGTACCCACGTTAAACATATTTCTGAGGCTGGTTACGGTGCTGGTTGCCTCAAACTTTCCTACGGTGAAGCTTGTTGTTGTGCCAACACCTGTTGAGTCATCTTGTTTGCTTATGTTAAAAAGCTTGTCTCCGCCTGTAATTTTTATACTGCCAACTGTTGCCGTTGCGCCATCGCTTAACCTGATTGCAGTTGAGCCCGCACTCTCAAGCTTGCCCTGAATATCTAAGGTGCCATTCACATCTGTATTTAAGCGCAAAGCACCCGTGGAAGCCACGTCAACATTTCCTGAACCTTCTTTAAGCGCATCTTTTTTGATAGTTAAGCTTATGAGGCGTTGGTCGGAAGATGTCTGCCCCATATTTAGCGTGCCATTCAGAACATTTATTGCGTCTGCTGTAACACTCAATGAGATACCGGCAGTAGCGCCTCTGCGCAAATCTAAAGAAAATGCCGAAGAATTTTGAGTGATAGTGCCAACAGTCCAATTTCTGGCGCCTGCGCTTGTATAAAGAACCCAGCCCGTACTTGTGCCTGTTTGGAATTTTAACTTTGCGGTATTTGTACGCTCATTGGTTATATTTCCCAAAATGGCATTTGTATTAAAATCTATAAGACTGTTGACTTGTCCATCAGCCGTACCGTAATTGGATAAATATATGTTTGCGCCGTCTGTCGGACCTAAGTCCGTAGTCCAATCCGTAGTGCCTTCAAAATCCGTAGCCCAAAACGACGCCGTCCTAAATTCTGCGGTAGTGCCCTTCCAATACCTGTCGTCTGCGGCAAAAATAGCACCATACGCACAAGCCGCAATAAGGGTTGAAATAATGATTTTTGAAAACTTCATGTCTTTTCCTTTTAATTGAATTTCCGCAAACTATTTTACCTATTATGTTACGTTTTACTAAATACATAGTAAAAGAATTGCAGTCAACAAAAAGATGAAAAAAAAACCTCAAATTTTCTCAAATTCCGAGGTTTCTTATAACACCCAATTTCAAGGGGCGTTAAACGACTTTTTATTTGTGCTATTTTCTATATCAAATCCCACTTTTCTCTCACACTGCGCCCCTTGCCCATGAGTAAATCTTGCTGGGTTTTATCTTGCGCAGTTTCGGTTTTAGGATCCCAAATTATGGGCTTTCCCGTGCGTATTGCTATATCTGAAAGTATGCTTACAGAGTCGCTGCGTATTGCGGCTTCAACAGGGTTGATTGCCTGCATTCCTGTCCTGCAACAATCTATATAATTGCGGGAATGGTCAACCACGGTGGGGTACGCACGCCAAGCGTTAGGCTTCAACTTTACAGACGCCAAACTTTTGTTTGAATACGTAATTCTATCGCCTCTATTTACCGCAATATGACCCTCATCGCCTTTGAAAAGCACCTGATAGCCCGCCAATTCCTTGCATGGCTTTAGTTCATTAAATTTAGTTCCTGAATAAAAGTGAAGCTTTGTGCCATTTGCATACTTTGCCTGAACATCCCAAGAATGCACGGTATCAAAGATATCGTCATGCCCCCAAAGCCCGGTGCCCTCAATATGAGTCGGCCCTGAATTGTCCATATTGAGCCCCCACTGCACTATGTCGAGAGGATGCGCACCCCAACCCGACAAAAACCCCAGTGCCGTGCCATAATTGTGGTATCCGCCCCAGCGAGACGTGCGCAGGTCTGAATATGGCGCTAAGGGCGCTCTGCCGAGCCACATGTCATAATCAAAATCTTTGGGAATTTCTGAATCGTTCCTAGACATGTGAGAGCTTTCCTGCAAGTCGCCAATCAGGTCGGCGCAGACGCAATATACGTCTTGCACATTGCCTATGTAGCCGTTGCGCACCAGTTCTACCGCCCTGCGGAACGTCGGGTCTGAACGCTGTTGAGCCCCGTATTGGAAGACAACCCCCGTGTCGCAGACAGCCTGCCTCAATTTTTGAGATTCAGCTATCGAAACAGAGAGCCCCTTCTCGCAATAGACATGCTTGCCGTTGCGTGCGGCGAGTATGGAAATTGGCACGTGCCATCTGTCCGCCGTGGCTATTGCAACTGCGTCAATTTCAGGATTGTCTAAAATCTCCAAAAAGTTCTGGGTAATAATGGGATTGTGGTCTTTGAGTTTTTCCGCCAAGGCTTTTGCGCGCCAAAGTTTTGGGTCGCAAAGGGCGACAACTTTTGTGTCTCCAAAGCCGGCCATTCTGGGGAAGAATGAAGACCCCCTGTCTCCGCAGCCTATCAGCGCAATGCCAAGCTTGTTAGACGGCGCATTTTTCCCAAACAAACTTGAGGGCAAAATCATTGGCGCACTTGCAGCGCAAAATCCGAATATGCTTTTCTTTAAAAAATTTCTTCTGTTCATTTTCATTTCCTCCAAATTAAAATTTTGCGCCCGCTTTGATAAATATCAGCCCAAGCCTGCAATTTTTAAATTCCTCAGTGCGTTTTGGGTCTATTTTGGCTATTTTTATGAAAGCCTCTTTATTTTCCGCAGCGCCCGAATACCATATCCATCTGCCTATCGCCAGAGTGTAATCTATTGCCAAGGGCGCAAGTTTTGGGTTTTCCGCAGCCTTTGCGTAAAGCACAAAAGCGGTGGGGTTTTTCCATCTGGACAATACCTTAAGAGCATCGCATTGCATTTCAAAATCGCCAGAATCAATGAATCCTGAAATCAATTTTTCTTCAACCTCACCCATGCCTATCGACAAAAGGGGCATTGTAAAGCGCTTTGCATCTTGAGTTTCATTTGGGTAAAGCTCTAAAAACTTTGCGTAAGAATTTTGATCTAAGGCGCACAGCCTCATCAAAGTTTGCACTATGCGCATTGATAGCGCTTTGTCTGCAATATTTGCGTTTATAGATTCTAAAACAAGCGGTACATCTTGTGCGCTTGCAAGTGCGCCTGCGCTGGAAAGCAGCTTTGCATCAGATTTTGCAAGCGCCTCCGTAAATATTTCCTTAAAATATTTTTGAGCTTCCGAGAAATTCCCCAAGCACTCCGCCCAGAAAAACTTTTCGTCCATATCTTTTGAAGCTTTATAAAGTTCAAAAATTTTATCCGCCCTTTGGGGGTCGTTCACAATCACACACGCCCTTATTGCAATCTGCGGATTGTCTGGCGCAAGGCTTTTAATAAACTCGTAATCTTCACCCGTAGCCTTGAGTGCAAATTTGCTTAAAGCCACCCGCAGAGCCGCTTCATCTGCGGTTTTAGAGAGGTCTATCAAAACTTGCTTGATTTTTTCTTTGTCTTCCGCAATGAGCAAGGCATCTAGCATTTTGCATTTTGCATAGATTGGCATTGCCTCATAATCCTTCCAAAAAATGTCCAGCCTTGGAGGCTTGCGGGTTGCGGATGTCAAAATTTCTTTGCCCAAATTTATTTTGTTTTGACTGTCTATGTTTAGAGAATTCACGTAGTCAGGCGTCTTGCCAGCCGCCCACTGGCAGCCGCGCAAAAAGAAATATTTAAAAACATAATCCATAGAAGAAACAGAATGCCCCAACAATGTTGTAAAACATCTGCCCTTGCCGAAAGTGTTTGTAAACGCATAAGGCTGTTTTTCGCCAACAGCGCCAACTTCTTCATCGACACTTACCGCATACATCAAAATTTGCGCATTGGGGTCTGTAATATGAACCTTGGACCACAGTTCTTCTGAAACGGATGTCATCGCTCCGGAGAATCCTTTTGTTATGGGATGTTCCACACTGGATGCCTCAAGCTTAAACGCCCCCCTTGCCTTGTGGAAAGTTTCACCCTTAACAAATTTTGCCATTGTGATTAAATCATAATCCTTCCAATCCTCAAAAATTGAAGTGCTGCCTGAATGAAATACCACGTGCCCCACACCGCCGCGCACGGCATCGGCGTAAAGTTTGCGTATTTCAGGCGTCCACTTTGCCTCTTTTTCTGCGCCGCCTTTTTCATACGGAAAAGAATTCCAATTTGACACTATGACGCTTAAACCTTTGAAGGAATCGGCATTCAGAGTTGAAACGTCATTGCAAACCTCAACATCAAACTCCCCCGAACCTTGCAATATGGAGGCGATTTTTGGCGTATTAATGCCGCAGTTGTGGTTGCAATCTCCGCTTACTATGAGCGCCTTATATTTGGCGGCAAAAGTTGGCAAACTCAGCAAGGCTGAAAAAACAATCAAGCATAATATCTTTTTCATAATTCCCTTTTTATTTAAGGTTTCAGATAATTTTTAAGCGCTTTTGCAAAATACGCAATGCTGGATTTTGCCTGCGCTATCGTACCGCATTCCACACTCAAAAAAATCTCCCTTTTTTGATTCTCTAAAATTTTTGCGATGCGCTTCCAATCGACAACACCTTCGCCGCAGGCGCAACCGACGGGCGTGCCGGTAACTTTGCCCCTCTCTTTTTTACTGAGATTTAAATCTATATCTTTGGCGTGAATGTGTAAGACATAATCTCTGACTTTTTCAAGAGCCTCATAAGGGTCTTCCATTCCGGCTATGTAGCTGTTGCCCGTATCCCAATTAACCCTTACCCAAGGGCTTTTTACAAGATTCATAATTTTTAAAACTCCGTCGGCAAATTTTGTGTAGATGCCGTGCGGCTCAATGCAAATGTAGATTTTATGCCTTGCCGCAGCTATCGCCGCTTTTTTGAGCACATACGTCATTATGGTAAAAGCCATGTCGTCGTCCATCCATTCGGGTTTAATCATACCTTCGTCGGTATTGACATATTTTGCGCCCACGGCTGCGGCAAGTTCTATTGCCCTTAGCAGTCTTGGCAAGGCGGCTTCGGGTTTCATAAGCGGACTGTGCGCCGACAAAGACGCAACTTTCAATTTATACTTATCGCAAAGCTCTTTCATCAAAAGCGTATCTTCCTCCATAGAATATGAGTGGAAGTAGCCTGCCTCGCTCAAAAGCTCCCACCCCGTATGCACCATGGGTTCAACATATTTGTACCCGAGCTCTGCAGCCTTTTCCAGACCTTTTTCAAAGCCCATATCTGCGCTGCGGCAGTATTCCATATTCAATGCTATTTTAAATGTCGCCATATATTTTCCTTTTCTTATGCTCTGCATGATATCAAAAAAAATACCGCTTTACTTTCAAAATTCTAAATTGTAGGATATTGTAAGTTTTTTATGAGCGCAAAAATTTTGGACAAGAAAAAGATTTATCATGCCGACAGGTGTTCGCCCTTGTCGGAAGCCGTAAAAAAATGTTCGGTTGAACTAAACGCCTTGGCTAGAAACGGTTACCCGGGCAAAAAAATGCCGAAAGATTTTTTAAAAGGCGTTTGCACAATAGGTTGCTGGAATATCCCTAAAAATCAGGACTGGGGCTTGGGATGGCATAGGAATGAAGGGTTGGAAATCACCTTCTTAGATTCAGGCTCTATACATTTTTCTACAGACACAAGCGCCCTGAATTTGAAGGCGGGCAAGGTAACCATAACGCAGCCTTGGCAACGCCACAAACTCGGCAACCCCAACATAAGCGCAAACAAATTGTTTTGGCTGATTTTAGATTTGCAGGTTTTAAAACCCAACGACAACTGGAAGTGGCCGTCTTGGATATGCCTTGAAAATTCTGAAATCAAAAGCTTTGAGAAACTGCTTTCATCAACAAAGAATCACGTAAGAGATTCCGATAAAAATATGCAAAACTGCTGGCGGGATATTGAAGAATATATAAAATCCTACAAACCGCAAACATCCTCATCTTTGCTTGCAATAAAAATCAATGAGTTGATATTCCACACAATTAAAACCCTCAAAAAGCACAATACTAAAGAGTTCATCAACCCGTCGCTTTATACCGTAGATTTGTTTCTTGCAGAACTTAAAAGCTCTCCGGAGCTTGCCGCAAAAAAATGGAATATTGAAAATATGGCTAGGCGCTGCGGCGTAAATCAAACCAGCTTTTTTAATTTCTGCAAAAAACTCACAAACAAAACCCCCGTAAACTATCTAAATTTTTTGCGAATAAACACGTCAAAAGAACTTATAAAGAACGGATGCAAAATCACCGAAGCCGCCTTGGAATGCGGGTTCGAGACTTCACAATACTTCTCCACAGTCTTTACAAATTTAGAAGGGTTCTCTCCCAGAGAGTTTAAAAATTCTTTGCTGAAAAAATAAGATGAGGCTTGGATGATTTTCACGTTGCCTTGCAAGAGCGCTTATATCCTGCGTTTAAAATCTTCATAGCCGAATTTTTTTACGACATCCAACTTTTTAGTTTTTGAGTCATAAGTTGCTATGTCCGGCAAATTCACACCGTTGAAGGTTGTTGTTTTTACCATGGTGTAGTGCGCCATATCTGTAAAGATTAGCGTATCGCCAATCTTCAAAGGCTCATCAAAACTATAAACGCCAATCTGGTCGCCGGCAAGGCAAGAACGCCCCGCCAAGAGATAGTCATATTTTTTTTCACCCGCTTGCCCCGCCCCGACAACCTTGGGTCTGTAAGGCATTTCAAGCACGTCGGGCATGTGGCAACTTGCAGAAGCATCCAAAATTGCAATTTGACCGGCGTTCTCATGGATGTCTAAAACTCTGGCCACAAATTCGCCGGTGTTTAAGGCTATTGCTTCACCGGGTTCGAGATAAATTTTCTCCAAATTATCATAGCGCCCATAAAAATTTTTTATCAAAGAAACAAGTTTTTTTACATCGTAATCCGGACGTGTGATATGGTGTCCGCCGCCAAAATTTACCCATTTGACTTTTGAAATAAGCGCCCCAAACCTAGATTCAAAGTGGGGCAATATGCGCTCTAGCACATCGCTATTTTGCTCGCACATTGCGTGGAAGTGCAGACCGTCTATGTGGGCTAATATTTCTGAAAAATCTATTGCGCTCTTTAAAGACCCCAATCTTGAACGGGGTGCGCAGGGGTTGTAGATTTCCGTAGAAACTTCCGCATATTCAGGATTCACACGCAGACCTATTTGCAAATTTTTGTTGCCGTTTTCTGCGGCGGCCTTCCTTGCAAGAGGCGCAAATCTTTCAATTTGTGAAGGGGAATTGAAAACTATTGTGTGTGCAAATTTTGCAATTTTTTCAATCTCATCTGCCTTGAAAGCCGGACTATAAACATGGGTCTGCCCGCCGAAATATTCTTCCGCAAGCAACGCCTCATTTAGTCCGCTTGAAGTTGTGCCGCCCAAATACTCCCTGATTATCGGGAATGTTGAGTACATGGAAAAACCCTTCAAAGCCAGCAGGATAGTAGCGCCGCTTTCAAGCTCAACTTTTTTGATTGTCTCAAGATTTTTGCGCAATTTTTCAAGCTCCACAATATAAACCGGCGTGGAAACTTGAGTCAAATCAAGGCCTGTCAAAAATTCTTCCATCAGTGCGGCAAGTTGTAAGCGTTGTCTATATCAAGCTCTACGACCTTCCAAGGCAGGCCGAATTTTGCGACCTCTTCAAGATACAAATCCGGATTCAGTTCTTCCATATTGAATACGCCGTTGCCGTCCCAATTTTTTGTGGCAACCATTCTGGCGGCACAGGCGGCGGGCACGCCGGTTGTGTAAGAAATTGCCTGACTTTTTACCTCTGCATAACATTCTTCATGCACACAGACGTTGTATATATAATACTTTTTACGCACGCCGTCTTTTACGCCTTCCATCACGCAGCCGATGTTTGTCTTACCCTTTGTGAGAGGGCCCAAGCTTGCGGGGTCCGGCAGTACGGCTTTCAAAAATTCTATGGGCGCAATTTCAACGCCTTTGATTTTTATAGGCTTAATGCTCGTCATGCCGACATTTTCCAAAACCCTAAGATGCGTCAGATACTTGTCGCCAAAAGTCATCCAAAAACGTATGCGTACAAGACCCTTTATGTTTTTACAGAGGCTCTCAAGCTCCTCATGATATAATAAGTACGAGGGTTTTACGCCAACCTCAGGATAATCAAAATCGCAACGTACGCTTATTGGGTCAGTCTCAATCCATTTGCCCTGCTGCCAATAGCGGCCTTTTGAAGTAATTTCTCTTATGTTGATTTCAGGATTAAAATTTGTGGCAAAGGGCAGACCGTGGTCTCCGGCGTTACAGTCTAGAATGTCTATATAATTGATTTCATCAAAGAGATGTTTTTGCGCATAAGCGCAGTACATGTTTGTAACCCCAGGGTCAAAACCTGCGCCAAGAACCGCCATAATGCCCGCTTCCTTAAATTTTTCTTGATATGCCCACTGCCACTTGTATTCAAACTTTGCGGTATCTAAGGGCTCATAATTTGCGGTGTCTATGTAGTCAACCTTTGTGGCAAGGCAAGCTTCCATAATTGTCAAATCTTGATAGGGCAAGGCAACATTCAGCACTAAGTCTGCACCTGTTTTTTTGATTAGGGCTACAAGCGCTTCAACATTGTCGGCGTCAACTTGGGCTGTTTTGATTTTAAAATTGCTTATTTCAGAAGCTATTTGGTCGCACTTGGAAAGTGTGCGAGACGCCAAAGTTATTTCCGTAAACACATCGCTCATTTGCGCGCATTTGTGGGTTGCAACTCTGCTGACGCCGCCAGCACCTATTATCAATATTTTTGCCATAGACATTACTCCTTGAGGAATTAATTTTATACCCACTATTTAATGTGTTGAATTTTGCTCAAATACAAGCAAGATTTTCCGATAAATAAATATTTATAACTATGACTCTGGAAGAAAGATTAGACAAATACCTGTCTGCAAAACCAAAAATTGAGGAATCCGCATACGTCAGCGAGCACGCCGTATTGATTGGCGACGTAACAATAGGCGCAAAAGCGAGCGTATTTCCCGGTTGCGTGCTCAGGGCGGACATCAACTCTATAGAGATTGGCGAAGGCAGCAATATTCAGGATGGCACTGTGGTGCATTTGTCGGATGACTTTGGCGTTAAAGTCGGCAAGTGGTGCACTGTTGGACACAAGGCTGTTTTGCACGCCTGCGAGATTGAAGACGGCTGTCTGATAGGCATGGGCGCAATAATTTTGGACGGTGCAAAAATCGGCAAAGGCTCGATAATTGGCGCAGGCGCACTTGTAACGAAAAATTCCATAATACCTGCGGGTTCGATGGTTTTAGGCTCACCCGCAAAGGTAACAAAGCAGATTGACGAAAAGACGCAACAGGGTCTTGTTTACTGGGCTGAGAAGTATGCGGTCATAGCCGAGTACAATAAAAAAATGCTCAAGAAATAGCCTTTGAAACACAAAAAAAACTTACCAAAACGGTAAGTTTTTTTGTAACCTTGCCCCAAGCTATCTGCGTCTATATACCGCAAAAAACAAGGCGCAAATACCCAAAATTGCCGCATAAACAGAGGGTTCAGGTATTGCGGTAAAATATAGGGCGCTATCTCTTAGAGTAAAGAAACCCCTTAAATCTTTAGAGTTACCGTCTAAATCCGTGGCGACAAAATCAAAGTCGGAAACCACAAAATCTGAATCGCCAAACTTGATAATTTCATACTCTAAATTTTGAGCGATAATTCCGTCGCAGACAAATTCAAACATAAATTTGCCCGTTTCGGAAAATTCGCCTTTTGTAAAAAGACCCGCAATTATCAGCTTATCTGAAGCGCCAGACATAGACAAATCTAAGTCGAAAACCAAAATGCCCTTGTTGTCGAAATAGAAATTATCAGCCATTACCGTGCCAATCCTATTTGTTTTCAGATCTGAAGCTGTAACAGCGCCCACCGCACCAAATCTGCCGCCGTTTAGATAAATGTCGGCAACGCCGCGACGCTTGGAAGCATCTTTAATACCCGTACCGTCGGCACGCAGATAAAGAGAGCCTTTGGAGATTATGGTGTCTCCCCTGTAATAGTTATCTCCTGCCAAATACTGCTTACCCAAACCGTCCATTTTGATTCCAATTTTGCCCGTATAACTTTCATCAAAAACTCCATTTTCGCCAAAATCGTGAATACGATGTCCATAGACGTAAGTTCCAGCACCCGTCAACTTGATGTTAGCGCCGCAACTTGTGTACGTGGTGTAAATTCTTTTTGAGGAAGTTGCAGATTCAGTACTAGTAATTCCGGCAAAAGAATACTCCCAAGGGCTTGCGCCTGAAGAATAACCCAGATTTACCCTGCCGTCATTCTGAAACTCGCCATGCACTACAAAAGTAGAACCTTCAGATCTGGAAATACTCAATCCGGAAGTCGTAAATTCCGTCTGATATTCAGCTTTATTCACCATGTTGCCATAGACCGTGAAATTTGTTGTGCCCAAGGTAAGACGCTTGCTTAAATTTGTAAAGTTGCCCAAAACGGAAGCATTTGAGCCCCTTATTGTAAGCATTGAGTCTAACTGGGTGGTCAGGTTGGTTATCTCAAGGTTTGCGGGTGCGGTAATTCTGCCTTCGGCGCCTTCTTCTACTGTAAGGCTTGTTATTTTGATTCTGGAGACGGAATCAATTTCAGTATAGATTTCCAAATTGGATATACCTGCAGTTTTTTCTGCGTCCGTCTGGATGTAAGACAATAAAACAGAATCTATATTAACGCCGCCAATTCTGAAATTTGGATTTCCAAAACACATCAAGGAATCGGTCTCGTCTCCCGAAGCCACCGTTAAATTTTCCAGATTGTAAATTGGATTGCCGGAAGACCTGCGTATAGTGAGCTTTCCTCCGCTTTCTATATTAATATTTCCTGTGCGGCCATCAATATTGAGCCCGGTATCTGTAGTGCCAACCATAAATTCGGCGGAAGTGCCCTCCTTTACGGTTATAGTTTTGCCTGAAGCCAAAGTCATGCTTGTCGTGCTCAAAGTAAAACTTGTATCCGCGCCAGAAATAAGAATGTCTGAATTTACCGTAAAATAGCCAAGCCTATATTGATAGTCGGTGCCCGTTCCCCCGTTGAGCTTGCCCCATGCGCCAAAGGCTACTTTTGCGCCGTCAGTTATTGAGACTTCATCATTCAAAACGACATCCTGTGCATAACCCCTAAAAGTACTGTCTAAGCCGCTTACAGCAAGCTTACCGAGCGTAAGAGTTTCAAACTTGTTTGCGGAAGATGTAACTGGTTCATAAGTCCAATTACCCGCAAATAAAGACGCACCTGCAGATAGGTCAACATCGTCTAAAGCAAGAGTGCCGCCGGTTGAGCTTGTGGAATAATTCAATATGCTTACAATAGGCAAATCTTCGGCAACACCCGCCAAGGTGATTTTTCCCTTTATCCTTAAATTTGTGCTGGAAGTGCCAAAGACCAGATTTGTGTTTATATTACTTTCATTAAAAACTACTTCATCTATGACCAAAGCTGCAGCTCTTGCGGTGGAAATTTTAAAAGGAGTATCCGCAGCAGTATTGCCTAAAACCAAAGTTTTCAGACTTGATTGATATGAAGAAAACACATTGATTGAGGCATTTTTTGCGTTATCCGTAACAATTACCTTTTCCAAACTTATGGCAGTAGGCACCGCACCGGAAGTGCTGGCAAAAGAAAGCTTAGCGTTGTCGAACAATGTTATATCTTCAGTAAAACTCAAAGAATCTTGCGGGGTATAAGTGCCCGCAGAAGCCCCAATCGCAAAATAGAATTCGCCATTTTTAATGTTTATTTTGCCGTAATGGGTGTAGTTGTTGGAGACTATCCTAAAGGTGCTGAAAGCGCTTTCAGTGCCGTTGATATCTACAGTTACAGACCCTCTGGAAGCCAAGGTGTCTTCGCCTATCGTTAGGCTTGTTAAGTGTTGACCCTTGCCGGCAGATCCAGTCGTACCGCCCAAATGTATGTTGCCCCCATATGCCTCAACATTTTTTATGTTAAGTTCAAGATTTGTACCGGAATCCGTTTTTCTGATATAAAGAGTATTGCCGTTGTCCGCAGGAATCTCTGTTGCAACTTTAATCAGATTAAGATTGATTACGGTATTTGCGGCATAAAGTTGCCAGATAGCGCCGCCCGTATAAGTTTTCGAGGGGTTTTCCGGATCGGTTTCGTCCAGAACGTAAGTACCGGAGGGGGCGACGGGAGTATCGTATATTAATTTATCATAGTTATGCGTACCATTTGCCAAACTGACAAGCGCAACAGCCGTGCCCGTGTAAGTGCTAATAGGTCCGTCTCTGCTGAGGCTGTAAAAAACATGTATACTATCTTGCGCCCCAGGAAGATCGCCCGTAAGTTCGGTGAAAACCTCTGGCGTGGTGCTCCAATTAGCTTTGGTAGCCCAACCTGAGGTTGGACCGTTCCAATAATAATCCGCCGCAAAAGATGCGCTAAAAACGGATGCAACAAGCGTTAATAATGTAAATTTTAATGGTTTCATATATATATTCCCTTCCTATTGTACAAGCAGTTCAATTCTATGACCAGCAATAGTGATTTTATTAAAATTGGTCAACCCTCAAATTTGTCTGCACTACGGCATATCCAGAGTGTTTGGAACTTTTTTAAGACAGAAAAGCACGATGAGATAAGGTAAGTGTATTTCACCTTTAATCTTACAAAAATCAGAAATTTGCCCCTTATGAATAAGCTGATCTGTAAAAAAATAAAAAAAAATTATTTTTTTTCTTTTTTCTACACTAAAGCATACTCAAAACGGCAAAAAAAACGCTTATTTTAAATATAAAATATGCCCCCAAAAAAATACACTAGGCTGACTGTGCCTACGGCACAGCATCAAAAAAACCATCTTACAAAATTAAAGTAAATTTTGCGATCACATCTCCACTTTAACAAAACCTCACTTACCCCTTTAAGTAAGTTTTGGAAGCGCCACATACACTTTAAAAAAACCTCACTTACCCTTTGAAGTAAGTTTTGAAAGCACATCACAAACGTCAACACAGCCCCTGCTTTAAACATTAAAGTCAATTTTGGAAGCATACCCCACACTTTAACAAAACCTCACTTACCCCTTTAAGCAAGTTTTGGAAGTGCCACACACACTTTAATGTTTTGGCGGTACGGTTTGGATGAAGAACAAGGCGCAAAAAAAATTGCGGGTCGTAGCGTACTGAATGTACGCAAGAGTCGCAATTTTTTGCAGCAACGCAGTTATTCGCCAAACAAGTCCGCCAAAACTGGCGTGTCAAATTGCGCCTCAGCCAAGTATTAAAAAAAATCTGCGGTGGGAGCGTACGTACGTACGTGACCAGTGCAGATTTTTTTTAAACGGAGGATCAGGCGTGATTTCACACGCCTTAGTCCGCCAAAACCTATTTGAGTTTTTCTGGGAGGTGTTTTAGGACTTCTTTAAGTTGTTCGGTTTTGCCTTTGGGGCAGATTAGGGTGGCGTCGGGAGTGTGTACGACGACGAGGTCTTCTATGCCGAATAGGACGGTGTTGCGGTCTGATTCATCGACGACGGTTGTGTTTTTGCTGTCTATGAAGAAGGCTTCGCCTCTGTTGACGTTTCCGAATTCGTCTTTTGGGCAGTGGCGTTCTATGGCTGCCCAAGAGCCTACGTCGTCCCAATCAAATTGCGCAGGGACGACACTTACGTTATCAGCCCTTTCCATAACGCCAAAGTCTATGCTAATTTTTTCTAGTTTGGGATAACACCTGCTGAGGGCGGCTTCCATAGTTACGCCCTCGCTCAAATCGGCGTCTAGGCGCATGAACTGTTTATAGTTGTCGGGCTGAAAGCTTTTTATTGCCTCAAGTATGACGGATGTCTGCCAGACAAATATGCCTGCGTTCCAGAAAAAGTTACCGCTTTCCAAATATTTGATTGCCATTTTGAGATCTGGCTTTTCATGAAAGCAACGCACTTTATAATATGGATTACCGTTGATTTCTTTTTCTTCAAAAGGCTCAATATATCCGTAGCCTGTTGCGGGATGTACGGGTTTAATGCCTATTGTAACAAGCTCCGGAGAGGCTTCTGCAACTTCAAAAGCTGTGTTGATAGTTTTGGCAAAGTCATCGTCCGTAGATACGACGTGGTCGCTGGATAAAACGCAAAATGAAGATGGGTTTTTACCTGCGTCTCTCCTCACAAGAGTTGCCGCAAGACCTATTGCACCGGAAGTGTCTCTACCCATTGGTTCTGCAATTATGCGGACTTTAGAGGCTGTTGGGCAAAGCTCTAAAATTGGATTCACCTGCGCTGATGTTGTTATAATATAGATACACTTTGCATCCACAAATTTTAACGCCCTGCGCAAAGTTTCTTCCAAGAGGCAATTTTTTTTGCCTACAACATTCCAAAGATGTTTGGGCTTTGTACGTCTGCTAAGAGGCCAAAACCTCTCTCCAACACCGCCTGCCATTATCACTGCATATCTTTTCATAACAACCCCTTTTTATAATTTATTAAACAAAATCTTCCGTAACAATCAGGTTTACGTCGCCCTCCGCCGTGAATTCAAAATTTTCAGAGTAAGGCAAGAGACCGGTTTCAAACTGGTACACATCGCCCTTTTCAGATTTAAGTACGCCGTCCAAGACGGTTATAAGCCTTGGTTGTTCATTGGCGTTATAACTCAAAACTTCACCGTCTGCAAGTAGCAGCCTTGTCATTTTAAATTTGTCGCACTTGCAAAGATGACGCTCTTTCTCCCAATTTTCGGAAGTTGGGGCGGAGCCTTCAAGGCGGAAATCTATGCTGTTTAAAGACTCCTTAATGTGCAACTCTCGAGGGTTGCCGTCCAAGCCCTGCCTGCACCAGTCAAAGACCCTGTAAGTTGTAACGGAATTTTCTTGGACTTCAAAAATCAAATTTCCGCCGCCTGCGGAATGTATGCAGCCTCTTTCTATGAAAATAAAGTCGCCCGCCTTCGCCTTGCGTTTAATTACGTTGTGGTCTAAAGTTCCGCGCAAGATGCCATACAACAATGTTACGGAATTATTGTGCGGACGCATACCCACTACGTAGTCGGCATAGTCTTCACATTGATAAAAGTACCAAGCTTCCGCCTTTGCTTCGCCGCCGAAATTTGCGGCGCTTTCAACATCCGGATGAACCTGAAGGCTCAACTTTTCTTTACAGTCCAGCCATTTTGCAATGATGGGGAAAAGCCTGTTTACATCCCAACCCGGCCCCATGATTTCAGTAGGATATTTTTTTAGAATATCCCTGATTGTCATAGAGTCAAATGCGCCTCCAGAGATTATGGATTGCGTATCGTTTCTATCGCAAACATCCCAGCATTCGCCTATTAGACGGTCTGCGGGAAGATCTCTTTTCAGGATAGTTTTCAATTTATCACCACCCCAAACTCGCTCGGCAAAGATTGGTTTAAACTTTATTAAATTCATCATTAAATTGTTGTGCGAAGCATTATTACCAGCACATTTTATAAATCAATATTTTTTTGCCATCATACAAATTAATTGATTCTTGACTATCTTTGGCGCAACTTATACCGTTTGGAGGTGTTTTAGCATCTGAAACCTTGTGTTATACATCGCCATGAAAACAAATAAAATTCTTCTGTTCTTGATTTCAATTTTTAGCTTCGCAGTTTTGCAAGCGGCGCAGACAGACAAAAAACCGAATGTGGTTTTTTTCTTTCTAGACGATTCTGGTTGGGGAGATTTTTCCTGCTACGGCGCAACAAGGATATCTACGCCTAACTTTGACGGTGCCGCAAGCAAGGGCGTGCTCTTCACAAATTTTTATGTAACAGCGCCGGTTTGCAGCCCGAGCAGAGTCGGCGCAATGACAGGGCAATCCAACAACAGACTGGGGGTGCACCATATTTTTGGCTCGGCAAAATTGGAAAAAATTCAGGGCATAAATTCTTGCGAATATCTTGACCCAAAAATACCGACCATAACAAAAGCCTTTAAAGATGGCGGTTATTATGTGGGGCACTTTGGCAAATGGCATTTGAGTTCAAAGCCCTTAGAGCAACCCTTGCCGCCCGAGTATGGCATAGACAAATATAAAATCATAAGCAATGCGGGTGTGCATTTTGTCTTCCCAAAGGACATTCCGCAAAATGCGCTCTCTACGGAATATATCGTGAATGAAGCCATAGAGTTTGTGGATGAAGCAAAAAAAATGGACAAGCCTTTCTATCTGCAAGTGTGGACAATCTTGCCTCATGCGCCAATCACCCCTACTAAAGAACAGCTTGCAAGGGTGCACAAATCTGTGGTGCCCGATGTAAAAGACGGCAAACCCAAACTCATGGATTTCACATCACCCCAGCAAATTTACTACTCTGCAATTCTGGAGGTCGATTACCAATTTGGCAGGCTTGTCAAAAAATTAAAGGACGAAGGAGTCTATGAAAACACCATCATAATAATTTCCAGCGACAATGGCCCTGAAAGTATTGAAATTACAAGCGCCTGTTATTCTGCGGCGGGCAGGACGGGCGTATTCAGAGGGCAAAAGCGCAGCCTTTATGAAGGTGGCATAAGGGTTGCAGGCATAATTTCTTGGCCTGAAAAATTTAAGACGCCTGTCGTCAATAAAGACACCGTGATGTCAACTTTAGACCTTTTCCCGAGTCTCTCAAAAATATGTAATCTGCCTGCACCCGACATGGACAAATTTGACGGCGAAGATATGTCCCCAGCTTTTTATGGCGAAAAAATCACCCGCACAAAAAATCTTTATTGGGCATTTTTTAGCGACGTAATGGGCCCTTTCCCGAGAGACGCCGCCCCTATTTTAGCTATGCGCAAAGGCAAGTGGAAGTTCCACGTCAATCCCGACGGCAGCCGCCTTGAGCTTTATGACATTGAAGCCGACCCCATGCAAGTTGACAACGTTGCAAATGAGCATCCTGAACTTGCAAAAGAGCTTAAGGAAACGATGCTAAATTATTACAAAGCTCTACCCAATAACAGCAAGATGGTTCCCGGCGCAGGGTACGATAATTCCAAGTATAAAGAGCTTGTTATGAAAAAGTAATATCTAAAAAAATCCGTTTTAAAAAAAGATTCCAGATTTTATTTGGAATCTTTTTATTTTATCCAAAAAGCCGAGAGCGCACAACCGCAAACGCTTTATATTAAGCCCTCAATCTCGCTTTTTTCAAGGCGCTCTATCGCATAACGGAACATTACACGAGGCATCTTTTTATGATATTTTTTGAGAAATAGCAATAGTTTTGGTTTTGAGACTTTACCAAGTTCCCTAAGCATCCAGCCGCATGCCTTGTGCATCAAGTCTTCCTCATCGCACAAAAGTTTTTGGCACAAATCCAAAAGTGGTTTGCTTACGCCCTGCTTTATCAGAAATAGATTTGCAACAACCGCAATGCGTCTTTCCCAGAGCAAAGAAGAGCCTGCAAAATCATAAAGAATATCATAATTTTTATTTTCAAAACAGTGCCTGCCCAAAATTTTATATGCGGCAACATCAACCAAATCCCAATTGTTTATATGCTTTGTGTTTTTTAGATAGATTGAAACTATATGCGCTTTCAAATCTTCAGAAGCTTTTTCATATTTTAAAACCATGAGCCAAAGCGCCGCAAAACGCAGCTCATGATATTTATTTTTTAGGAGGCTATCAATTTGTGGCAGCGTAATTGCGTCTTTATATTTTGCGCAAATATTTTTTATTTGAGGCACACTTAGACCCAGAAAAATATCGCCGTAGCCATACTGGCCTTTGCCTGTTTTGAAATATCTTGCACAATGTTCCGCAGCATTCGGGTCGGAGAGTTTTAAAATTTCAGCTATTACGAAATCTTCTGATTTAGGCATAATAAAAGAGATTCAAACTATATCTTAAAACCAATCAAGACCAATGTCTATCCAAGTGCTCTTGTGTATCAACGCCCCTGTTGAAACGAAATCGGGACCCAAGGCGGCTATCTGGGAGATAGTATCAAGATTTATGCCTCCGGAACATTCCGTCCAAGCCTTGTCGCCCACAAGCGCAAGCCCCGTCTTTGTTTCCTCAAGAGAAAAATTGTCAAACATGATGACATCCGCCTCGGCCTCAAGCACAGGCGGAATTTGCTCTAAAGAATCCACCTCTACCTCTATCGCCAAATTGGGGTATAATTGTTTTGCCCTTTTAACAGCCTCAGCCAGATCTTTGCCGGCCGCCGAAGATGACGCCGCAAGATGATTGTCTTTGAGCATGACCCTGTCAAAGAGCCCTATTCTATGATTTACAGCGCCTCCGCAGGCAACTGCATATTTTTCTAAAACCCTGAATGCCGGCGTTGTCTTGCGGGTGTCCAAAAGTTTTGTGTTAAATTTTGAAATTGCATCAACATAAGTTTTGGTTGTGCTTGCAACGCCTGAAAGATGCTGCAAAAAATTTAAGAGCACCCTTTCCGCCTGCAAAATCACTTTTGAGGGCCCTGTAATTTCACCTATTAATGCGCCTTTGGAAAGAAAGTCCGCATCATTTGCGCTTTTGACAAATTTACATTTTGGCAGAAAAGATTCTTCTGAATAAACATCTAAAACTATTTGCACCAGATTTGAGCCGCATAAAACCAAATCTTTGCGGGCAACAAGTTTTGCCCTGCCCTGCAAGGATGCGTCTAAAGTATCCGTGGTAACATCTTTTGGGTCTGCAAATTTTTCTTTAAGCCCCGCCCCCAACACGTCTTCTTTCCTTGCCAAAGAGACAAGATTTTTCAGATACCCCTCATCTAAATCTTCCCACTTTAGCCTTCTAAAAAGATGCTCTGTAAATTTGCCGCTCTTCATATCTATATGATAAATTCTTTGCAGGCTGCGGCTTTGATGATAAGACACATTGGCTTGGATGGGATGTTTGCGCTTTCAACAACGCAGACCGCACCCGCAGATTCCATAAGCGCAAGCCCGCCTGCGATGTCCCAAAGATTCACACGGATTTCCCTATACAAATCCGCCCTTCCTGCGGCGACCCATGCCATAGCAAGCGCCGCACTTCCGCACATTCTAACTTTTTTAAATTTTTGCACAACCTGCACAAACTCCGCAAGGGCTTCCGTGGAATAGTCGGTGATGCTCGGAAAGCCGGTCATCATAACCGCCTGAGAAATATCTTTTGCCCAGTTTGGTTTTACGATTTTTGAATTTACTTTTAAGGGCAAACCTATGCCGCCCGCAAACATCTCATCGTTGGTAAATTCATAAACTACGCCTGCGACAGCCCTCATACCCCTCATAAGACCGATACTCACGCAGACCCCCGGTATGCCACGCAAAAAATTAAAAGTGCCGTCTATTGGGTCAACAACCCAATATAGCTGGTCTGAATTCATCAAGGCAACATCGCCGCCCTGTTCTTCGCCGATTATTGGCAAGCCGGTTTCCGCAAGGCGTGAACGTATGAAATTTTCACTATCCACATCCTCCTGCAATTTAACGTCATTGCCAAAATCTGAATTTATAGAGCGTGTACGCACGCCCCTCAGCCTTTGACCCGCCGCCCTTGCGACATTTTCCGCACACTCCAAATAACGCAATATTTGCGATGAGGTTAAAACTTCTTCCATATTATTTTGATATTGCATCTTTAATTTTTAAACACTGCACAATCAGCTTTTCAAGAGCCTCCAAGGGCAACTGCGTCGCAGAGTCTGAAAGCGCCTTTTGCGGGTTGGGATGCGTCTCTATAAAGAGCCCGTTTGCGCCCGCCGCAATGGCTGCTTTTGCGAGCAAACCCACGTATTGACGCTGCCCGCCGCTTACGCCACCTGAAGCCCCAGGCAGTTGCACGCTATGCGTGGCGTCTAAAATTGCGGGCGTGCCAAAACTTTTCATGATGTCAAAACTGCGCATATCCACCACCAAATTTTGATAGCCAAAAAACGTGCCCCTGTCCGTCTGCCAAATTTCTTTGGCTTTTGCCTGTCTGAGTTTTGAGACCACAAACTGCATTTCTTGCGGAGATAAAAACTGACCTTTTTTGACGTTCACAACCCGCTTTGTTTTTGCAGCCGCCACCAATAAATCAGTCTGCCTGCAAAGGAAGGCGGGTATCTGCAAGACGTCGCATACCTTGCCAACCGCCTCGCACTGGGAGGATTCATGCACATCTGTGAGCACATTCAAGGAAAATGCGTCTTTAACTTTTTTAAAAATTTCAAGCCCTGCCTCAAGACCCGTGCCACGGGGGCTTTCAAGGCTTGTGCGGTTTGCCTTGTCAAAACTGCCCTTGAAAACCACCACCAAGTCTTGCGAATATTTTTTTGACAATGCCGCAACTTTTTTTGCGACTTGAAGACTGATTTTTTCAGACTCCAAAGAACAAGGGCCCGCTATCAAAAGCATTTTTCCAGTTGACGCTTTGTATATCATTACTTTGATTCCGAAAACTTGATTGCCGCCTCAACAAAGCTTGCAAATATTGGATGCGGCGCCATTGGCTTGGACAAAAACTCGGGATGGAATTGCACGCTCAGCATCCAAGGATGTTTGCCAAGCTCCACAATTTCGGCATAATTATATTTTTCATTCATGCCGCTAAATTTGACGCCCGCTTTTTCAAAGTCCGCCTTGAATTTGTCATTAAATTCGTACCTATGCCTATGCCTTTCAGAGACGGATTTTTTGCCGTAAATTTTATGCGCCAAAGAGCCGTCCTGTATTGTGCAATCAAATGCGCCAAGGCGCATTGAATCGCCCTTGCGGGTACGTACCTGCGTCTGCGGCAGAAATATGGGATGCTGCGTTTGAGGGTCAAACTCAGAGCTATTGGCGTCTTTAAATCCCATTACGTTTCTGGCAAACTCTATCATGGCAATTTGCATGCCTAGCGCTATGCCCAAATATGGAATCTTGTTTTTGCGCGCATATTCCGCCGCCATAATTTTACCCTTAACGCCCCTATCGCCAAAACCGCCCGGAATAAGTATGCCATCGACCGAGCCTATGACTTTTTCTGCGCCTTCTTTTTCAACTTTTTCTGAATCTATGCGGGCAATTTCAACCTTGCAATCATTGCCCAAACCGCCGTGCGCAATGCCTTCATAGACGGACTTGTAGGCGTCTTGCAAATCTATGTATTTACCCACGACCGCAATTTTTACATGCTTTTTAGGATAATCTATTATGCGCGCAATATTCTCCCAAACCGCCATATTTGCCTTGGGGGCGTTCATGCGGAGCTTGTCAACAATCAGTTGGTCTAAGCCTTCGCTGGATAACATCAGGGGCAGTTCGTAAATTGATTTGCGCACGTCAAGCTCCTCAACAACCGCCTTAACTTCAACATTACAGAACAATGAAAGTTTTTCACGCATTTCAAGCCCCATCGGCTGCTCTGTACGGCAGATAAGAATGTCTGGCTGAATGCCGATTT
Organism: Opitutales bacterium; assembly: GCA_031553045.1. Classification (GTDB taxonomy): domain Bacteria; phylum Verrucomicrobiota; class Verrucomicrobiia; order Opitutales; family Intestinicryptomonadaceae; genus CALXQW01. Next base: position 74,493 of record JAVBLZ010000013.1, read on the forward strand.
CACGCAGTTTTGCCACGCTCTGCTGAGAGGGTTTTGTCTTGAGTTCGCCCGCCGCACGCAGATAGGGCAAAAGCGTAATGTGCACAAAAAGCACATTTTCCTTGCCCACTTCCAAAGTAAATTGCCTGAGCGCCTCTAGAAAAGGCAGCCCCTCAATGTCGCCTATTGTGCCGCCGATTTCTGTGATAAAGACATCGTAGTCTTGCTCGCTGGCACGCTTGAGATGCCCCTTAATTTCATTGGTAACATGCGGGATAACCTGTACGGTATTGCCCTTGTAAACGCCCTTTCTGTCGTTGTCCAAAACAGACTCATAAACCTGCCCTGAAGACACGCTGTTCGCCCTTGAGAGTTTGCAGTTTGTGAAACGCTCATAATGCCCCAAATCCAAATCGGTCTCGGCGCCGTCGTCCAAAACATAAACCTCTCCATGTTGGAAAGGGCTCATCATGCCAGGATCGACATTCAAATAAGGGTCAAACTTCTGCAAACGAACCTTCAGCCCCCTCGTCTCTAAAAGAGCACCAATAGTGCCAGATACCAACCCCTTGCCCAATGATGACACAACACCACCTGTGATAAAAATGTATTTCATACTCGGGGCTTATTGTTAAGCGAAAATGATGGGGTCTTTGCAATACATTTCTTAAAAAAAATTCCGCCTTGACAAAAATGTAGCTTTAATTCACTTTTAGCGGCTCTTATATTTTTAGAGAGGAATCTCTATTTCAAAGGAGGTGAATTTTAAATGCCAGTAGAAGTAAGACTAAGAAAAGGTGAGGCTATGGAAAAAGCATTGCGCAGGCTCAAGAAGAAGCTTGATCGCGAGGGCGTTATCCGTGATGTGCGTCAAAAGCGCTATTTTGAAAAACCTTCTGAAATCAAACGCCGTAAGAACAAGGTGGCAGCATTTAACAACATGCTCCGTCAGCGTTACGAAAACCGCTAATTTTGATTTTAATTTTTGCCCTTTTACAGGGCTTAACATAAGCAAAGCATTATCAAGTGCTTTGCTTTTTTATTTGTTTCCATATTCTTTAATTGCGCAATCTTAAGCCTTGACGTTTTGCCTAAACTAAATGGACTTTAAGGTCTGTACCTTATGAAAAATATAATTTGCCTTGGTGAAATTATGCTGCGCTTGTCGCCGGCCTCAAACTTCAGATTAACCCAAAGCCTTCCAGGCAAATTGGATGCAACCTTTGCGGGTGCGGAAGCCAATGTTGCAGTAACCGTGGCGCAACTCGGCGGGAAGGCGTCTTTCGTAAGCGCATTCCCAGACAATCAGATCACCCATTCTTGCATTGCAAACCTGCGTTCGGCGGGTGTGGACACCTCAAAAATAATCTTAAAACCCGACGGGCGTTTTGGCACTTTCTTTTTGGAAAACGGTTTTGGCATGCGGGGCGGCAACGTTATTTACGACAGGTTAAACAGCTCTTTTGCGATTACACCTGCGTGCGAATATTCTTGGGATGACATTTTTAATGATGCAAGTTATTTTCATATTTCAGGAATCACGCCCGCAATATCGGCAAACGCCGCAGAACTTTCAAAGCAGGCTTTGATGTCGGCAAAAAATAAAGGGCTTAAAACATCTTACGACATAAACCATAGGCGCAAGCTCTGGCAGTGGGACAATTCCTTAAACGCCGACGCACTTGCAAAGAAAACGCATCTGGAAAACCTGCCCTTTGTGGATATGGTAATTGGCAATCCCTATGATTTGGCGATGCTGCTTAAAAAGAGCCCCAATCCTGAAAATCTCAACCCGCTTACGGCAGACATAAAAGACTTTAAAGACCTTGCAAAAAGCCTTGCGCATGAGCACCCAAACCTTGCGCAAATTGTCATAACTTTAAGACAGACGCATACGGCAAGCAAAAACTCTTTCGGGGCGCTTCTTTATTCGGTGGCGGACGATGAATGCGCAATATCTCCCCTCGAAAAAGGCGGGGAATTTTCGCCATACAATATAGAAAATATTTTAGACCGCGTGGGTACGGGCGACACTTTTACGGGGGCACTTATACGCAGCCTTGCCTCAGACGATTTTACGTCTTACCAAAAAAGTTTGGATTATGCAACGGCGGCGGCGGCGCTTGCACACACCGTTTGCGGAGATTATCCGTATCTTGCCCATGCGGAGGTTCTCGCCCTTGCCAAGGGTGATTCAAGCGCAAACCTTTCCAGATAAAATTTATGCCATACCGTTTCAGAGTTTTAGCGCTGCTTTTTTTTGCCTCCACAATAACGTATATAGACAGGGTTTGCATATCTGTCGCCGCCAAAGATATTCAGGCGGATTTGGGTATATCTTTGGAAGAATGGGGCTGGATTTTAGGCGCATTTGTGCTTGCTTACGGGCTTTTTGAAATCCCCGGCGGAGCGCTTGGCGACAAATATGGACCAAGAAAAATTTTAACCCGCATAGTAGCTTGGTGGTCGGCATTCACCATTTTTACGGGCTTTGCCCAAAGCTTCCGCAGCATGCTTATAATCAGGTTTCTATTTGGCGTCGGCGAAGCGGGTGCGTTCCCGAATTTTTCCGCCACAATAGCAAGATGGTTTCCCGTTTATGAAAGGGCAAGGGCGCAAAGCGTGGTCTGGATGGCAAGCCGCATAGGCGGCGCACTTTCGCCGATACTCGTCATACCCATAATGACCTGCTTCGGGTGGAGAATGGTGTTTTATGTCTTTGGTGCAGTGGGGATAATTTGGACAATAATTTGGTTCTGCTTTTTTAGAGACAACCCCGCCCAGATGAAAAATATCTCAAAGGCGGAAATTGAAAAAATTAAGCCCGACCCAATAGACCACATCAAACCCAAAACTCCGTGGCGGCAGATTTTCTCAAAACCCAACATGTGGTGGATAATGTTGATGTATCACGCAAACGCTTGGTGCGGTTTTTTCTATCTTACTTGGATGCACATATTCCTCTCAAACGGAAGGGGATTTACTGCTAATGAGCTTGTCATGCTGTCTTGGATGCCCTTTGTCTTTGGCGCAATAGCCAATCTTATAGGGGGGATAACTTCAGATTTTCTGGTGAAAAAAATCGGCTTAAAGTGGGGGCGACGCCTTGTTGGCGTTGGCGGATTTGGCATGGCGACCATGTTTTTAGTGCTGACAATTTTCACCCAAGGCAAGGTTGAAACAATACTATTTCTCGCCCTTGCCTATGGATTTTCAGACTTTGCCCTGCCCGTGGCCTGGGCGGTCTGCCTTGATGTGGGGCAAAAAAATGCAGGCATTGTAACGGGGGCTATGAATATGGCGGCGCAAGTGGGCTCGTTCCTTACGACAGTGCTTTTTGGCTACATAGTTGTAGAATTTAATTCTTACAATGCGCCGCTTGTGCCCATAGCAATAATGTCATTTGTGTCCATGCTAGCCTGGCTAAAAATAGACCCAAATAAAAAACTCGTCCCAGAAAACCTCAATAAATAACTACTACATGCAAAAACATATCTATGTGATTTTTACTACGGTTCTGATTTCAATTCAGAATCTTTGCGCTGTGGATTACAGCGTTAAGCCAAGCCCAGAAAATTTAAAAATGCGGGACTTTGGCGTTAATTGGATAAGTCCGGACGCAGTATCAAGCCAAACGGGGGTCTTCCATTTCAGAAAAACTTTCGACCTTGAAGAAAAGCCGCAAAGCTTTGTGGTACACGTTTCCGCCGACAATAGATACAGGCTCTTTGTCAACGGCAAGCCCGTAGGCTTTGGCCCTGCAAGAGGTGCGCCTATCTGGTGGTACTATGAAACTTATGATATTGCGCCGCTTTTGGTGAAAGGCAAAAACGCAATCGCCGCAACGGTCTGGAATTTTGGCAGGGCCTCTCCATACGCCCAAATGTCTGTGCACACATCCTTCCTGCTCTTTGGCGACACTCAAAAAGAAAAATTTGTCAACTCAGACGCCACTTGGAAATTCATAAAAAACGACGCCTGGACTTGGAATATAAAACCCCGAACCGTATTGGCGGGTCATACTGAAATATTGGACGCCACAAAACACCTCTGGGGCTGGGAAGATGTAAATTATGATGATTCCGCTTGGGAAAAAGCAACAGTATTTAAAAACGCCTGCGCAAGTTCCACACCTTACGGAGAGCGTGATTGGAGACTGGTCGCAAGGGATATCCCCATGATGGAAGAAACTCCGCAAAGTTTTAAATCCATACCCAGAGACGGCGGCATTGCAGACGCAAAAAAGATTTTGTCTGATGAAGCTTTTGAAATTCCGGCAAATACAAAATGCTCTATTTTATTTGACCAAGGTTGTATGACAACCGCCTATCCTGAGCTTGTTTTAAGCGGCGGCAAGAGCGCAAGCGTAAAACTGCATTATGCCGAAAACCTTTCAAACTCAAAGGGCAAGGGCAATAGAAATGAGCTTGAGGGCAAAGACATTCCCGAAAACGCCCCTTTCGACCTCTTTATCTGCGATGGAGAAAACGGCAGGCTGTTTCGTCCTCTCTGGATGCGTGCTTGGCGCTTTGTACGCATGGATATAGAGACAAAAGACTCCGCACTCAAAATAGAAAAGTTCACTTCGCAATTCACCGCCTACCCATTTGAAGAAAAAGCCCTCTTTAATTCTGACGATGAATCTTTGAAAAAAATCTGGGAAGTTGGCTGGCGCACCGCCAGACTCTGCGCACATGAAACCTACTTTGATTGCCCATATTATGAGCAACTGCAATACATTGGCGATACGAGAGTACAGGCGCTAATCTCCCTCTACGTTGCGGGCGATGAGCGTCTGATGCGCAAGGCGATTATTGCTTTTGACATGTCCAGAGAACCCATGGGGCTTACACAAAGCCGCTTTCCAAACTGGAGGTCGCAATTTATACCGCCATTTTCTTTAATCTGGATTAACATGCTCGCAGACTATCAGCTATTTTTTGACGATTTAGATTTTGTTAAAGAGCGCTACCAAGCAATACATTCCATATTGAACTGGTATGAAAGTAATTTAGACAAAGAAACAGGTTTCTTAAAGGCCAATCTGCCCTATTGGAATTTTGCCGACTGGGTTACAACATGGCCAAGAGGCATACCTCCCGAAAGCGATAAATCAGGCTCCGCCCTGCAATCCTTGCACTTTGTTTACGCCCTTTTGGATGCTGCACAACTTGCGAAAAAGTTGGGATATACGGATGATGCAAAATATTTTCAATCTTTGGCAGACTCCGTCAAAAAAAGCGTGTATGAAAAGTGTTGGGATAAAGAACGCCAACTTTTGAGAGATTGCATTGGCGAAGGCGACGACTTTTTCAGCCAACACACAAATATAATGGGAATAATTACAGACACGATTCCCGCCGAAAATCAAAAATCTGTTTTTGAAAAAATCACCCTGAACCCATTTGCCAACAGCAAAAAGTTCCATACGCCAAAAGATGTTGGCGCAAGTAAAACGGGCGGCATCAGCGAGGCAACTTTCTATTACAAATTCTATCTTGTAATGGCTATGAAAAAAGTTGGTTTGGCTGAAAAGTATCTGGATACGCTAATGCCTTGGCATGATATGATTGCAAACGGGCTTACCACATTTTCAGAAAGTCCAGACCCATGCCGTTCAGAGTGCCATGCTTGGAGTTCCAGCCCAAATTACTATCTGCTTTCCACAGTCTGCGGAATAGAGCCGCTTGGCGACGGCTTTAAGAGCGTAAAAATCAGTCCGCATTTAGGGAAGCTAAATTTTGTTTCAGGCAAAGTTCCACATAAACTGGGCTTTATTGAAGTAGAATTTAAAAAGACTGCAAACGGCGCATTGGCTGGAAGCATAAGCCTTCCCGAGGGCTTGGATGGCGTATTTATCTACGGCAATAAAGAAATTAAATTGAAGTCCGGCCTGAATAAGGTAGAAAATTAAAACCAAGACAGCATGAGCTCATTAGGGTAGTTTTGTTGTAATTTCAAAACTGCCTTTTTTATTTCCGGCGCATCGTATTTTTTCGCAGCCTTAATCATCATGGGCAGCGCCAATTTGTATGAATCTTCATCAGGACGCTCAGACCCGCCTTCCCACTTTTTTTCATAAGATAGATAGGGCGATAAATATTCAAAAGCCAGACTCAAACCCCGTCCGTCGGTAGTTTTGAAATTCCACAAATCTTCATCCAATTTTTGGGCGCACAAAGCAAGGGCTACGAGGGCGCGCAGATTATAAATTGAGTATGAAAAGCCCCACTCTCTTTTAACTTCAATGGGGAAAGAACCGTTTTTTGCCGTCTGAGAATCTATGAGCATTTGACCACGTTTGAGCATTGATTTTGCATATTCAATCTCGCCAGTGTATATGGAAGCCGAAGCAATTTGAACCGCATACCAAGTGCCGTGATTGTTTTTCGACTGTCCTTCTTTTTTGCCGAATTCGCTCTCCAAAAGCCACTTTACATAATCTTTAAACCATTGCTTCATAACTGTATCGTCCGCACTTTTCCAAGATTTTGAAAGCGCCAAGAGCTTTATGTGGTCTATGAGTTCGGGGAATCTGTCGCCGTAGATTATCCCTGCTGGCATACCGTCAACAACTCCTGGCAAAGATGAGGCGCAATTAAAATTTGGATTCATTTTTGTTTTGGAGTCGATAAACCAAACTCTTAAAAATTCCGCCGCTTTTGCGGAATATTTTTCGTCCTGAGAATAAAATCCCGCCCTTGTGAGCAGATTAACCCTTCTAATCATCTCATACATTCTGGCCAAATCATAACGAGGGCCAACACTATCGGGATTCACCTTGCAATCCACCCTTTTATAAGGCATTCCGTCTGGCGTTTCCGGATTTGGCCAAGAATATCTGCCGAGCATATAGAAATCATGAATATCGCCCGTAGGTGGCAAATCGCCCTGAACGACGCTATCTGCAGGAAGCGGTAAAATTTCGTCAGCAGCTTTAAGAAGTTCGGCGTATTGATTTTCTAAAGCCTTGTCATTATTTTTGATTTTAATTTTTTGACATTCAAGCTCTGAAAAATCCGCACCTACCAGCATTGGATTAGATTCGAAATTATCTTTCAGGCATGAAGACAATAATAACAGAAAAAAAATCAAAAAAAATGCTAATACTTTTTGCTTCATATTTACAGATTGTCGCCCCCAAAACACATCAAGTCAAACCGAAACCACCACAAGACACTAGGCTGATTGTGCCAAGGCACAGCATCAAAAAACAAACCAACTTACCAAATTAAAGTAAATTTTGGAATCACATCTCCACTTTAACAAAAACTCACTTTAACCATTAAAGTAAGTTTTGGAAGCACACCCCACACTTTAACGTTTTGGCAGCACGGTTTGGATGAAGAACAAGGCGCAAGGGTGTGAGGCGGTGGGAATGTACTTAATGTACATGACCAGTGCCGAAGCGCCCGCAGCAACACAGTTATTCGCCAAACAAGTCTGCCAAAACCTAGAGCCTTATAGAGAGGCTTTTGCCGTGGGCGTCTAGGCTTTCCATCTTAGCAAATGCGGAAACCGTTTTGAGCGCCTTTTTGCAAGACTTTGCGTCATACTTCACAAATGATGAACGCCTCATAAAATCTTGAACTTGCAGACCGCTTGAAAACCTGCCCGTCCTACCGGTGGGCAAAGTATGGCTAGGGCCCGCAACAAAGTCTCCCAAAACCGTGGGTGTATTTTCGCCAACTAAAATTGCGCCCGCCGTGGTGATTTTTTCAGAAAGCTTTTGAGCGTCTTGGGGTTTGACATGAAGCTCCATATGTTCGGCAGATATGAAGTTTGCAACCTCTGCGGCGGCCTTTAAATTTGGCACAATAATAGCATAAGTGCCGGACAAAATTATGTTGAGCAGCTTTGCTGAATGACTTAAATTTCTTGCCTGCATTTCAAGTTCTGAACGAGTTTTTTGCAATAGACCTTTTGAGCTTGTTACAAAAAATATTTTTTCTTTGCCTGAACCGTGCTCCGCCTGAGAAAGCAAATCTGCGGCGATAAATTTAGGCTTTGCGGATGAATCTGCAAGCACCAAGACCTCACTCGGCCCAGGCAACAAATCGCAACCAACAACGCCGAAAAGCTGGCGTTTTGCCTCAATCACAAAGGCGTTACCAGGGCCAAAAATTTTGTCCACGGCGGGGATAGACTCCGTACCCAAGCCCATTGCCGCCACTGCCTGTGCACCGCCTACCTTATAAATTTCTGAAATGCCTTGCATGTGTAAGGCGGCCAAAAGATGCGCATTAATCTTGCCGTCTTTTGAAGGCGGCGTGCATACGCAAATTTCCGGACAAGCCGCTATGCGCGCCAAAGTTGCCGTCATCACAACGGTTGACACCAAAGGCACTTGCCCCCCAGGTATATACAACCCCACTCTTTTTATGGGGTAAAATTTTTCGCCAACTGTTGCACCGTCAGGATTTTTTGCCTTCCAGTCTTTGGGTCTTGTGCGTGAATTAAAAAATTTCACATTTGTAATTGCGGAATTTATCGCCGCCCTATCCTGTTTTGATACAGTTTTCAACGCCTGCGCAATTTCCGCCTTTGAGACTTTTAGATTTTTTTTGTTAAGGGCAACGCCGTCAAAACGCTCGGTATAATCAAGCAAAGCCTTGTCGCCCTCTTTGCGCACAGACGCTATGATTTCAGAGACGATGCAACCAACATCCCCAGACATTGCAACAGGCTCGCAAGCCGATTTGAGCTGAGGCCAGAAATTCGCAACCTTATAATCTAAAATTTTCATGCCTTGAAAGAATGAGCCATGAAACAAGTTTTTCAAACTTTTTTACCACTTTATTTGAGGGCAAAAAAAATCCCGCCGAAGCGGGACTTTTTCAATCTCAATAAAAAGGCAATTCAAAAGACAGCATGAAGCGTTGCTCCGTAGTCTGGCTGTTCTTTGCGTTGATTGAGTCATACTCGTAATAATAACGCAGAGCAATATCCATGACGTCTGTTGCGTGGATTATGTAACCAAGCATGAATGTCAGCGCTTTTTCATTTACATTAGTTGCGTTAATGCCCATGTAAAGACGTTCTTCAAGCCTCATGAGCTCATGAAAATCCCAAGAACATTCTTGATTTACTACCGCCATAAAAACCCAGTGCTGGTCATAATCATAAGCGTCTATATACCTGACAGCAGGACCAGGCGCAATGCTGATTTTAAAGTTGTCTTTAGGCAAAGAATATTCACAACCTATTGTGAGCGCTTCGTCAATTTCGTGCTTGATTCTCTTGACCATGTCTTTTTTGTAACCCAAGAGATTTTCCAAGAACCACGTATAATTGCCGCCGGAACGGATTGGGTCTCTGATTGTGTCTGTTAAGTCATGCCTTAAAGCTGTGTCTATGCCGTATTTGTCTAGCGTTGTGCTATCCACGCCAGCCGTGCTGGTTTCCGTAACGTAGTCATAATAGGCGTTGAAACGGAACTTGTTCAAATCATTATCCCAAAGATGCTCACCCGCAAAGCTCAGGCGATAAGCCATACTTTCAGAAGATGTCTTGCGATATTCCATACCGCCGCGCAGCCAGAATTTCCAACCCTCGGGCACATTTGTTGACCAAAACATTTTATATGCGCGCAACCAATCAGGCAGGCCTGCGTAAGGGTCTGCGGCAGGTGCGGGCGCCGGTGTAGGCGCAACAACGCCTGCGGCTTTTGCGACCTGCTCAACATATTCCGGCGGAGGCACGTCGCCCTCTGCGCTGCTTACTATGTCCATTTTTTTTACTTTCAAAACCCCCATAGAAGTCTTGAGTATTGTGTTTTCACCCTCAACGCCGACAATGTCTCCCGTTATTCTGTCGCCATTTTTCAGGTAGAATATTGTTGCGTTTGCACCTGCGGATGCAAAAACCACAGCCGCCGCAAATGTGAGCAAAGCGCTCTTGTTTGCCAAGTTTAAGATATTTTTCATAGTGCTAATAATTAAATATGCATTCCGACGACAAGCCGTGCGGAAACAAAAATTCTATTTTTGATGAGAAAGAACGCCAAAAAAAACGCCCTTTTGCAACTCAAAAAAAATAAAAGTATTGAACTATTAAATTTTTCACTCTCTAATCAGCCTATCAAATATAGAATTTTATAACTATGCCAGTACCAGTCTCACAGATGTTCACAGTTGCAAAGTATGCAATGAGCAAGTCAATTAAAGGTCAAAAGCGTTACCCCTTGGTGTTAATGCTAGAGCCTCTTTTTCAGTGTAACCTAAAATGCAGAGGCTGCGGTAAAATACAATTCCCGCAGGAAATTCTGGAAATGCGCATGCCCAAAGAAGCCGCATGGGCGGCTGTTGAAGAATGTGGCGCACCGATGGTCAGCATAGCTGGCGGCGAACCGCTTTTGCACAAAGAAATGCCTCAGCTTGTAGAGGGCTTAATCAAGCGTAAAAAATATGTCTATCTTTGCACAAATGCTCAGATACTTGTGCGTGAACTTTCAAAATTTAAGCCCAGCAAATACTTCACTTTCAGCGTGCATCTTGACGGTAACGAGGCAATGCATGACGCAGGCGTTGCAAGGGTTGGCGCATACAAAAATGCTGTCGAGGGCATCAAGGCGGCGCTTGCCGCAGGTTTCAGGGTTACAACCAACACAACAATTTTTAACAAGGCAGACCCTACGGCGATACGTGCATTTTTTGACGACATCACCGCACTGGGCGTTGAGGGCATGATGCTTTCACCAGGTTTCCCCTATGAAAAAGCGCCAAGCCAAGACATATTTCTGGAAAGAAAAAACACTGTGGAGCTTTTTAGAAAAATTCTGGAGAACCCCAATCCGAAGTGGCAATTCAACCACTCTCCAAGCTTCCTTGCATTTTTAAAAGGTGAGCAAGATTACGACTGTACGCCTTGGGGCAACCCAACCTTCAGCGTGCTAGGCTGGCAGAAGCCCTGCTATCTTATCAACGACGGTTATTGCAAGACATTTAAAGAGCTCATGGAATGCATAGACTCTTACAATCTCGGTAAAAATGGTACTAGACCCGAATGTAAAGATTGCATGCTGCATAGCGGTTATGAACCCAGCGCAGTTGTAGATACTTTTGGCAGTTTTGCAGGTATGATGCGTGCCGCAAAGCACATGAAAAACTTTAAAAAAAGCAAGTAGCTTTTCAGAGTTTGCGCCGTGATTTCAATAGGCCTGCCTGAACCCGTGTCTATCCCGAATTTATGCGAAAGCATATTCAGGAAAGGCGGTCTGCTTGAGGAAAAATACGGCCTTGAGCACAGAGATGTGCAGCAAGATATGTCTCTTTACTGCGCCCAATCTTTCAGCGCAGACTCGCCTTTGATTTTTGAGGCGGGCACAGGTGTCGGCAAGAGTTTGGCATATCTTATCCCCGGGATAATTGCCGCAAAATTGTATCGCAGGCCGCTTGTGGTTTCCACACATACGATAGCCCTTCAGCATCAGATTCTGCGCAAAGAACTGCCCAGAATAAAAAAAATCTTTTCAGAATGCGCAGAACTTAAACCCTATGCGGATTTCAAGTTTGAAATCTTGCTTGGACGCAGCAATTATCTTTGTACTGGCAGGTTGAAAAGAGCCATGGCGGAAAAGATAGACCTCTTTGATACTGAAGAATCCAAGGCTTTGGAGGAAATTGCAAACTGGGCGCTGACAACAAAAACTGGTCTTGTGGAAGAACTGCCAACCCCTATAAATTGGGATGTTTGGGGTTGGGTCAATGCTGATTCTTCCTCATGTTCACCAAAAAAATGCGCCGATGGAACTTGCTTTTATCAAAATGCAAGGCGCAGGGTGAGCACTGCGGATGTAGTCATAATAAACCACAGTTTGCTATTTTCAATGCTTGCCTCCGGAGTTGGTACTGATGCGGAAACTCAGGGCGTGCTCTTTGCCAAAGACATGTGCGTTTTGGATGAAGCGCATCTGCTTGCCGACGTTGCCGCAGAACACTTTGGGCTGTCTCTAAACAGCTTTTCAATAATGAAAGAGCTGCGCAGAATTTACGACCCCAGAAAAAAACGCGGCATAATTGCAAGACACCCAAAATCTACAATTTGGGATAAAACCGCAGTCTCCGACGCCCTTGCGGCAACTGAAGATTTTTTTTCCAGAATCAGGGCAAACTTTTTAACCAGCAGAGACACCGTTGCCTTGAACGCCCCCGAATGGGAAGCGCCCTCTTTGAATGCCCCTTTTGAAAATCTGGCAAAAGCGCTGGATAAACTTTCTCAAGACGCAAAAAGTGAGGCGCAGGCGGAAGAACTTAAAGATTTTTCAAGAGCCATAATGGGCATCAAAAACGCTGCCGAAGAAGCCATTTTTTTGAGCGAAGAAAAACAGGTCTATTGGTTGGAACGCAGTGGCAAAGACGGCTTAAATGTTCAGATAAATTCAGCCCCCTTAGACCCTGCACCCATATTGAGAGAGCTTTTGTTTTCAAAAGGAACGTCGGTAATTTTAAGTTCCGCCACGCTTGCAACAGCGAATGGCAATATGGACGACTTTGCCTCAAGCGTAGGAGCATTGGGGGTAGAGACGCATATTTGCAAATCTCCCTTTGATTATCAAAAAAATATGCGGGTGATAATTTCTTCGGACTCGCCAGAACCGCATAAAGAATCTAAAAAATTGGAATGTTCTTTTTTGTCAAAAAATATTGAAATCTTGGCCTCAAAAAATAGCGGCGGAACGCTGGTGCTTTTTACAGGGTATTTTGAACTCAGACAATGTGCGGAAATCTTGCGTTCATCAGATTTACTTTCGGGCAGAAAAATCTTCATGCAGGGTGAATTTTCCAGAAATGAAATGCTCAAAGAATTTGAAAAATCTAAAAACGCAATCCTGCTTGGAACCGACTCTTTTTGGACAGGCGTGGATATACCAGGAGATGCCCTGAGCTTAGTGATTATCACAAGGCTACCCTTCGACAATCCTCAGCATCCTCTGTTGTCAGCACGCATAGACAGATGCAGCGCAGAGGGTGAAAACCCCTTCAATAAAATCACCATACCCAAGGCAATAATAAAGTTCAGGCAAGGCGTGGGAAGGCTCATCCGCAGCAAGACGGACAAAGGCGTAATCGCCATTTTAGATTCCAGAATACTCACCAAGTTTTACGGTAAAAATTTCATAGCATCCCTCCCAAACCCTGATTTTATACGCTTTGACATAAAAAATTTGGCGCAAGTGTATGAATCTGCACGGGGCGTTTAGCCTATTAATTCTTGACATTATTGGTGAATTTAGGGCATACTGACCCTACTACAACACTTTAAAATAAGATGAAAATTTTTACATTTTTACTGCTTCTTGTTGCGGCAGCCGCAGGGGGATTTTATTACTATCAAAATTACTATATCAAACAAACGCCAAGCAAGGCGGATGATATGGCGCAAGCACAGGTCTTAGAGGCAAAAATTGCGAGCTCATCCGAAACATCTTCCAATGAAATCCTCGAGCGTCTTCAAATAGAAGCCAGAGCAAAATTCCCGGATTCAAGCGCCTCCATTCAAGAAAAATGGGCGCAAACCCAGTATGAAAACAAGCTTTTGATAGACAAATTACCCCTTCCGAAAGGCATGAGTGAGCCTGAATTTGCAAGGCTTAAAGACACTTTTGACACCTCTATGCCACTGCGTTATAATGAGCAATATTCCGCACTCAGAGACCAAATTAAAGCTTATCTGGATATTGAACGCATTGAGGGAATCAGAAATATCGACAAAAAAGATTTTGATTTCGCAAAACAAAAATCCGCCTTGATGTACCCTTCAAATTTTGTGCAGCAGCGCAATTACCTTGAAAGCTATGCGGAATCTAGCCTGAAAATAAATTCCCAGAAAGAGATTTTATCTGCGGAAGATTTTAGCCGCTTAAAATTGCAGGCGTACAATCTATACCCGGACAATCCGCTTGAGGCTTCTACATATTTTTTAAAACAGGCAAACGCAAAGTTTGTCATAGACTCTCAATATGCCGCAGATACGTACAGGGCAAGGGTTGCAATGGCAAGAATGCAATATCCCAACGACTACGCCGCACAGTATGATTTTCTGAGGGCAAGCACATCGCTGGGTGTTTCTAATTTGCAAAATATAAAAGATTTGAAAAACGCCTCGGGCGAGGCAATAGATTTTCAACACATATTCACGCTCAACACTATTGCCGGCAAACGCCCGGCAATTCTCACAAACTTGGGCGGAAAACCCGTCTTCATCACCGCACACACTGTCTTGAACGCCGGTGAGAGCATCGTGCTTGAGAATGAAATTGAAAAAATAAAATGCTCAAAAATCGTCTATTCAAAAAACTATCCAATCGCCCTCTTGCAGCCGGACACAACGCCTAAAACAAAGGGCGCAGTATTCATAACAGAAGAAGAACTTTTGACCATAGATAAGCTGCCCGTGCTGGCAGTGGGCTTTGCGCCCGACGGCACTCTTGCCGCAGACGCCGTAATACCAATGCTCACAAAAGAAAAATTTATATATCTTGAACACCCGTTAAAAACTTTCCGCAATGACTGCGTGTTAATAGACAAGGCTACGGGCAGATACATATCTATATCGGTTTCCTACCCTCGCGTGCCGTATATGCACCCCACAGAAATTGAGACGGATACTCTCAAATTCTTAATGAGTGAAGAAAATAAAAGCCCAACCGCAATGTGCATAAAATTTGAACACTGTGAAAAAAGATTCAGGGAAAGCCAGTTTGAAGGCGTAACTTCTTTCGCAAAACCCAAAGACCTTACAACGTGGATGAAATGGGATGACAAAGTGTATAACGAGCAATGTAAAATTCTTGAAGAAATCACCTCAAGAAACTTAAGCTTCATAAAGTGTTTCGCAAATTACAAGGCAAGCAATATGAGCTCTAGCCCCCTTATTTATGAAATTTGGAACAAAGCGCAAAAAATAACAAATTCTAGAAAAAGCGGCAAATCTTCCGCAATTTCATACGGCAATAATTTAATAGCTTTGCTTGAACAAGACATAAAAAAATATCCTGAAAATTACTTTTATCCCATTCTTAGCAAAGAAGCGGCGCATCAAATAGAGCTACGGAAAATAATTTTAGACACTCTGGCTGAAATCAAAAAGTCAAACGAATATTCAAGATTGCTGCCCAGCGACGATTGAGTTTTGCCAACAGCCGCAACATTTGCAGACTGGAGAATGCTCCAGTTTTTTGTTGCCCGCAATAACAGCTTTATGCTAGTCTTATGCGATTCATAATGACGCATATTGCGCCAAATATTTTACGCCATGATAGATAAAACAAAATTAGGCATAGACCCTCTCACAAATAAAACAACCCTAGATGAAAAGCTTTTCATGGAATACGTGAATTTGCGTCTGGCGGCATTCAATCAGCCCGTCTATGGCAACTTGAACGACTATCCTTTTATGGGGTTGGCAGGCCCAATGATAGCAAGCTTCAAAGAATTTATGCGCACTCTGGGCGAAAACTATTACTGCCCTGCAGACCAGCGTATCATGAGGTTTTTGCAAAATTATTTCAGGGATGAAACAGACATCAACCCCAAAGACTTGCAACTGCCCTTGCAGACAATATCGCTAGACAGGTTTGGTCTGGCGCGCATGCTGTCCTTGCCCCCAGACTCCGACAAATATGAAAGTGAAATTGTCTCATCTTACCGTATAAAACAAGGCGTATTGCACAACCCACGCAGCGATAAGCGCACAACAAAAGGCGTTTTCCACATTGCAGAAGGCGGTCTGCCAATTCCTGACGATAAAATTTCCGTACCAAAAAGGGTCTTTTTTGAAATTTTTAAAGCTGCATTAAAAGTTCCCGAAAAATATTTGGAACTACCCTTTACTTCAACGCAAAAAGACAAAGCCAAGGCTTGGACAAGTCTTTACATGCGCCCTACCGTGTATCCTGAAATTCCAAATGCTTACTCTCAAAAAACTATGGAAATTAGGATGTTCACGCCGGGTGGGCTAGTTTCAAACATAGATTTTGCCGAAAGCATATTTGGCAACGCAGGCAACCCCTATCTGCGTGAGAACAATCCGTCTTTAGACTTTGAAGGTTGGACAGGGCACACCGGCTGCATCATGCTTGCGCCTCAGCTTTCAACATACACAAAAAAGCAGTTGGGCCTGCCCAACATCAAAGACGCCACCGCACGCCAAAAGCGCGACAAAATGTGCTGGGAAAATGAAGACGAACTTTATAATGACGGCAAACCCTTTAAAATCACGGCAAGAGACAATAGCGGCGTAATACTCTCAATAATATCAGACAACTATTTTGGCTACACGAAAAAGGAAGTTAAAACTCACATAAGTTTTTCCGCAAATCTTTACGGTCAGTGCGAGGAAGAACATAGCGGCGGGGCTTTGGCGTTTTCGACAAGAGACCTCGGCGAAGACTTCATCATGAGCCGATACCAGCCCGACGATACCTACACTTTTGAAAATGTAACAAAGCTTTTGGAAGGCACTATAGACGTGCATCCAGACGGTTGGGCTACGGATAAAAAATACCCAAATATAGTCTATATAGATGCGTCTTCATATTTTTCTCTCAAAACACAAACCATAACTTGGAATGTCGGAGCGAAAGAAAAATCTATGCGCCTGAGCCCCGGCAAGGTTTATGTGTCGCCTTGGGGTTACAAGGTGGAAATGATACGCCCTCATGAACAAAGGCGTTGGAGGCTTGTCGGCATTTTGGATGAAGGCGTTTTCTGCCACAAACCCGCAACGGTTTCCGGCGGCGGCAAAAGTGAAATTGCCAAAGACATAACCGACGTAATCATACACGGCCCTTCAATAGTGGCGGATTTTAAAAATGATATTTTAAAAGTTGAAGAAATCATAAATAAAAACTACGGCGACAGATTTGTGGATGAGGCGGAAAATCATCATGAAAAAAGCAGAAAATTTTTGGACGAAAAACGCACGCTTGGTTCGGTGGTAAAACTTCTCACCCCATCAAAACTGTACAAGCCCGAATATAACGCATGGCTTGATTCAATACCTTTTTACATCAGAGAATTTGCCCTCACCGTCAAAAGAAACTATCGCAAAGATTGGGGCGATGATTGGAAGCAGCGTTTCAGCGTGGATGTCATAAACGGAAAGTTTGGCAACATACTAAAATTCAAGTCGGCAACAGTACTGACTTCATACTTGCGTGTGGGCTTTACGCAAGACGGCTCTTGGCGCACATTCAGCTTGAGGAAAGACTTTTATCCCTCTTATAAAATTCAACTTGAAGATGATATTACGGCTTCCGCAGTTGTGCCTTCTGAAAAAGTCGGCTACCTGCCAAAGGGAATGGCGGAAATGTATAAGTCTGTTAAGTTTGTGGAAAATTGCGAATACAGGCTCTTTCAACGCCCAGACGAAGGCACTATCATAGGTCAAGATAAGCGTGCCGAAAAAGATATGTCTCAAGACAATGTCTTTATTTCAAATTACGAACCACTCACCAGAGAGCAGGTTCAGACAATGGCGGACGACGTGATACGCTTCAATTATTACACACCGCCAATGCGTGAAAATCTTGAGCAGTTCTTGAAAAATGATAAGCCTGATTATGTGGTTTCCAACGCTTGTCCAAAGATGAACAACGGCAAACCCAGCCAAAATGTGCGCTATTTGCAAGATAGGGATGATTTGGTATCGCCCTTCAAATACTATGTCGCCGAAATCGGCTCTAGGCTAAGAAGAAAAGTTCCTCTTGATAAAAAAGTGCCAAACCCTGTTGCGGCGGTAATAGGCGGCAGAAGAAACAATCCGCCTGCCGAAGGTGTGCGCCCATTGTCGGTTCACGGTCCCTTGCATTATCTTGAGCTGCCTGAACTTTTCATGGAATACATAGCATCCATGACGGGCAAATCTCCGTCAACTACGGGTGCGGGGCTTGAAGGGGCTATGACAAAAGCGCCATTCAATGCGCTCTGCCCTGTTTCAGATTTGAATAATGCGCTGGTTTCATTCGCCCTTACTGGTTATGACGGCTGGCTGAGCTCGGCGGGGTATCTGGGCCCGAAATTCAAGGTTGAGCATGACGTAAGCTTGCTCATTCCTGAAGTTTGGTGCCGTATGCGCCCTGAAGAACGCTGTCCGGAATTTCTAATCAAACACGGAATGTTGGAACGCTGCCAAGACATAGATTACAAGGGTAAAAAAATCCTCTCATCCAGACTCGGCTGGCGAATCACGCAGGCGTTTGCCATAAATTTCTTTGGCAGAATATTCTCCAACCCTGGCAGCATATTCACAGAAGAAATGTTAAAGCCCGAATTGCAAGATTTAGACATTTTTGCCGACAGTATGGATAACATTTCGGGTGCACACACAAGGGCCGCTCAGGAGTATTTCAACGACGGCTCTATTGAAGGCGCTTGTCCGCCACTTAAAATGCTTTTGCACATCATGAAAGACGGCAACTTTGAAGGTAAGACTCTTGCCGATGCTGAAATCAGAAACGCCTTCACACGTGAAAGCATACTGAATTCTGAATGGTATGCGGAAAGACTGGTAATGCGTCAACAAGTGAAAATTAATTATCTGCAAGATTCTGTTGCGCACATGCAAGATATGCTCTCAAAGCCCTGCAACAGCGACATAAAGGATTACATCAAATCTAAAATAGAAGCTGCAAACACTAAAATTAAATCCATCAGAAGCATTCAGGCAATCAAAGAAATGGCGGGAACTTTGGGCGTTGACCCATACTTGTTCTGAGAAAAAGCTGCGCTTTTGCGCAGCTTTTATTTTAATTTTATGACATTTACCTACATATACCACAGCGCCTACGCCATAGAAAATAATGACGCCCTTGTTGTTGTGGATTTTTTTGAAGACGCCGCTAGCAACGCTTATCCAGACGGTTTTGAGGCGTATCTAAAAAAAACCAAAAAGCCCGTCTATATACTTTCAACGCATTCTCACCCAGACCATTTCAACCAAAAAATTCTTTTTTGGCGCAATGATTTGGAAAAAGTAAAGTATATCTTTTGCCGTGAAATTTTCCAAAAGCAAGTTGCTAAAAATGTACAGGCGACATATCTGAATTTGTTTGAAGAATATGTCGATGAAACAATAAAAATTCAGGCGTTCGGCTCTACGGATATTGGCGGCTCTTTTTATATTGAGCTGGGCGGCAAAAAAATCTTCCATGCAGGAGACCTAAACAACTGGCATTGGCAGGCGGAATCTACAAAACAAGAGATTGAAAGAGCTCAACGCCAATATGACAGACAGCTTGAAAGATTGTTTAAAAGACATCCCGTTTTGGATGTTGCAATGTTCCCAATAGATTCACGCATGGGCAAAAATTATTTCTTGGGCGCAAAAGAATTTGTGGAAAAAATAAAAGTTGCCACACTTTTACCTATGCATTTTTGGGACAAGTATGACTTGCTTTCAGACTTTGACGATGCGGCAAAAGAAAATTCCACAACCTACATAAAGCCCACTCACAAAGCCTTTAAGATTGAAGTAGAGTAAAAATCTACAAACACTTCAAAGCTTGTAAAGCTTGCGCATACGCTTTTATTTTACGCATTTGCTTTTTGCCCGCACGGCAAGCAATATCGCCTAAACTCTGGGCTTATAAATTGCCCTAGCCTGAAAAATTGCGTAAGTTGTTTTAGAAGTTTCGTCGGTAATTACTATATCGCAAATTGATGTCTTCAACTTTTCATGGCTCAATTTTGCAGTGGCAAGCAAGACCGTGTTTGGCTTCACGGCCTCCATATAATTTATTGTTGCGTTGCTACTCAGCGCAATATGTTCATCAGTATTGGTTATCAAGGCAAATGCGTAGTCGGCAAGCGTGTAAATGTAACCGCCGTGGACTACGCCGGCGCCGTTTAAAGATGTTTCAGAGCTGTGCCCCAAAACCTTGGCAAAACCCTGCCCCAGTTCCAGAACTTTAAAGCCCAAAAACTTTGCAAAATTGTCTTTATCTTCTACCATATATTTCTGAAAAATTCTTGCTATATTTTTACGCCGTCAATGCAGACAAGCTTATTGTATTCCGCAATCAACTTGTTTGTGATTTCGCCGGGCTTTCCATCGCCGATTTTGCGGGCATCAAGCTCTACAAGCGGAATCAATTTTGCCGCCGTACCCGTAAGGAAACATTCGTCGGCAACCCAGATGTCATATCTGGTAAGCTCTTTTTCTTGAACTTCATAGCCAAGCTTCAAGGCAACTTCAGTTGCCGAAGCCCTAGTCATGCCGCAAAGCGAGCCTGAAGATGTGGGCGGCGTATAGATAACGCCTTCTGTAATTATGAAAATATTGTCGCCGCTACACTCTGCAACATAGCCCTCATTGTTGAGCAACAGGCACTCCTCAAACCCCAATGCCTGCGCTTCAATCTTAGCCATGATATTGTTGAGATAATTCAAACTCTTAATCATGGGCGGCAAAGCTGCGGGAGAGTTCCTGCGGGTTGGCACGGTAATAACCCTCAAACCTTTTTCATAAAGTTCTTTGGGGTAAAGCTGAATTTGGTCTGCAATGATAATCAGTTGCGGGTCAGAACAAGACTTGGGAGAGAGCCCAAGCGCACCTTTGCCCCTAGATACCAGCAAGCGTATGTAACCGTCTGTGAGACCGTTTTCACGGCAGGAAAGGCAAACGGCTTCTATGATTTCCTGCTTGCTCCAAGGCAATTCCAGACAGATTGCCTTGGCAGATTTAAAGAGCCTGTCTATATGTTTTGAGAGTTTAAAGACATTGCCTGAATATAATCTGATACCCTCAAAAATGCCGTCGCCGTATAAGAACCCGTGGTCGAAAACCGAAATTTTCGCATCGTCTTTTTCGTAAAATTTTCCGTTTATATATACTTTCATAGTGTGTTATTTTAAAATTAGTAAAGCTCAACTTCCAGATTTTGGTCTTTAGAATAATCAACCCCCTCAACCCCAAATCCAAAGAGGTTTAAAAAGGCTTTCTGATACCCTTCAAAGTCTGTGAGTTCACAAAGGTTTGATGAATCAACCTTCGGCCACATTGCAAAAACTTCGTCTTGAATGTCTTTGCGCAACTCCCAATCGTCGATGCGCACAAGGCCATTGTCATCATACTTCAAGAAAGAATCGTTATACATCTGCGTTGCAAAAAGCCTCTGTATTTGCGCAATACAATCTTCATGAACGCCCTTTGCTTTCATGATTTTGTAAAGTATAGAGATGTAAAGCGGTACGACCGGAATTGCGCTTGAAGCCTGAGTTACCAAAGCCTTATTCACAGACACAAACGCTTTGCCCCTGTTGATTTTCAATATTGCATCCAACTTTTGTGCGGTTTCTTCGAGGTCTTTTTTTGCCGCACCTATTGAACCTTCACGATATATTGAGTACGTAAGCTCCGGACCTATATATGAGTATGCAACGCTTGTGCAGCCTTCGGCAATCAGACCTTCAGCTTCCAACGCCTCAACCCAAAGCCGCCAATCTTCACCGCCCATTACTTTTACAGTATCGGCAATTTCTTCAGGGCTTGCCACGGGTATTGTGGCTTCCACAATTTGCGCCCTGTCAGTATCCAAAGATTTCTGCACTATTTCTTTGCCCACAGTTTTTAAAACGCTCTTATAAATCTGCCCTGTTTTTGGGTCTGTACGGCGTGGGCTTGCCAAGGAATAGACTATCAAATCAACCTTCCCTGACGGACTTTTCTTGATTGCTTCTATGGTTTGCGCCTTGATTTCATTGGAAAATGCGTCGCCATTTATGTTTGCGGCGTAAAGACCTTTTGCTTTTGCAAGATTTGTAAATTCAGCAGTGTTGTACCAACCCGCCGACGCCGTACGTTCTTTGGCATTGTCGCCGCCTCTTTCAAAAAATACGCCTATTGTGGCGGCGCCGCAACCGAATGCTGCGGTAATCCTGCTTGCCAAGCCGTAGCCTGTAGATGCGCCAATTATTAGTGCGGTCTTGCAGCCATTTTCAATTTTGCCCTTACCTATAACATAATCAACCTGATTGCGGACGTTTTGTGCGCAACCCTCAGGATGGGCGGTTATACAAAGGAAACCCTTAACTTTTGGTTTAATTATCGCCATTAGTTTATCCTATTTTTCATGTATTCTATTAAAGCTTTAAGAAAGTTACAACTGTCGCTTAAAGAGTTGCATTCTGCAATGGCGGAATCGCTGAGCTCTGCGGCGTATTTGCGTGCGCCGTCAAGACCGTATAAAGAAACCGCCGTAAGTTTTGCATTTTGCTCATCCAAACCCACAGGCTTGCCCATAGTTTCAGCGTCGCTTGTAACGTCCAAAATGTCGTCGATAATTTGGAAAGCCAAACCAATCTTTTGACCGATGGAATATGCGGCGGCAAGCCTTTCTGCCGTGCAAGCATCTGAAAGCCTAACCCCCATTGTTACCGCCGAAGTAATCAAGGCGGCAGTTTTATTGAGGTGTATAAACTCCAACTTTTCACGGGTCATCTTGCCGTCTCTCTCGCCCAAAATATCTTCCACCTGACCGCCTATGAGCTTCATGCTTGATGAAGCGTCTCCCAAATCTCTCACCAAACCTGCGGCGACTTCAGGCGTATCTTTATAAGACTCCGCCAATATCCACAGCCCGAATGTCAAAAGTGCATCGCCCGCCAAAAGCGCAATGGCATCGTCAAATTTTTTGTGGCAAGTTGGCACGCCCCTGCGCAAGTCGGAATTATCCATGCAGGGCAAATCGTCATGTATGAGAGAGTACGTGTGTATGGATTCTATCCCAACACAAGCTGCCATAGGGTCTAACTTTGACGGAAAAAGCTCATACGCTGCAAGCAACAATATCGGACGCAAACGCTTGCCGCCAACTTTCATGCTGTAATGCATGGCTTCATGCACTATGGCGGGCCTTGTAGAAATTGCGGGCAAAAACTTTTCTATACCTGCTTCAACAGACAATCTTTTTTGCTCCAGCCTACTTTTAAATTCTTCTTTAGTCATAATATCAAAATTAGTTTTTCAAAATAAAGTGTTTTTGTAAAGCCATTTGTAGATATGCAAGAACTACTTTTCCACCGCAAAATACTTGCGTTGTTTTTCAGAAATTGGCAGTCCCACACGCTCCATAACAAGCATCATATCTTCCCAAACCAATCTTTTTGTTGCCGCCGTTGCGTACTGCAAAAGATATGAAGGGTGATAGGTAACCATGAGGTCCCAATTTTCAAACTTGCCCCACTTGCCCCTGATTTTACCTAGCTTGCGCTCTGAATCATAACCCAAAAGCCCATTTACCGCAGTGCCTCCAAGCGCAACGACAACGTCAGGATTCACAATTTCTATCTGCGCTTTAAGATATGGCAAACAGTAATTCATCTCCTCCTCAGTGGGCGGCCTGTTGCCGCTTGAGGTGGGCAACTCAGGACGCCAGTTCATAATGTTGCCTATGTAAACATCTTCCCTGCCCAAGCCCATTGCGCCGATAATTTTTGTGAGCAACTGCCCCGCCTTGCCCACAAAAGGCTCTGCCTGAATTTCCTCATCAGCCCCTGGCGCTTCACCGCAAAAAAATATTTTTGCGTCCAAATTGCCCACGCCAAAAACCACATTTTTAGTAGGCTTTAAATGCTGATTGCACACTGGGTCTGAAAGAACCAAATTGCGCAAATAATCCCACCTTTCTTTTTTAGAGCCCGCAGGCAAAGTAAAAGGTTTGGGCGTTGGTATTGGAGCAACGCTAAAGCCTTCAAGCTTGGGTTTTTCAAGCTTGGGAGACAAAGTTTTTTTAGATTTTCCTGACAAGACAAGCTCCTCAATATCGGCTGACGAAGCAAATTGCACTTCATCAACTTCCGGTAATTTTTCTACAATTTCTTCCTGCGTTATGCGTGAGATATCGCCGCCATCTTTACCGCATAATTTTCTGAGTATCGCAATAGATTCATCATCCCAGAGCAAACTCTCCTGCCCTTCCAAAGAAAGGCGTTTGAGCTCTCTGGATATTGTCTCTATTATTTCCTTCATGAAAATTACTCTACCTCGACGCCGCCGCTTTCAGATGGGTTTTTATACATGTTGAAAATAATTTTTTCAGGCGCCAAACTCTTATCCATATTTGTTGGAGTAAAAGCGGGGAAAGATTTTACCTGCGTATGCAACTCCGCACTCGACGCCAAAGCGGTGATTGTTATCTGTCTTACAAAACAGCCTTCCTCATTGGTTTCAGACTCCAAAGAAAGCGGCGTCTTGCCGACATTCATACCGTTGACAATAATGTTCATACCCGTGGGGATACTCTCTATTTTTGTGATTCTGGTGTTGTCTTCCCTGATGTCTGAAGAACAGGCGCACAAGAATGCGCACAAAGTAAAAATTGGAATAAGTTTTTTCATGGTTGCCTTTACATTTTGTTCATATTTTTCATCTGATCCATCATCTGCGCCATGCGTCGGCGGCCTTTGTCGCCCTTCATCATTTTTGTCATTTTACGCATTGCCTCAAACTGTTTGAGCAGCAAATTCAAATCTCTTACTTGCAGCCCCGCACCGGCGGCAATGCGCGCCCTGCGCTTTGCATTTAAAACGCCCGGATTGCGGCGCTCTTTGAGGGTCATAGACAAAATCAACGCCTCAGTGTGTTTCATTTTGTCTTCAGCTTCGTCGCCAATCTGAATGCCGCCCATGCCCGGAATCATTTTTACGATTGAGCCTATGGAGCCCAATTTTTTCATCTGGCGCAGTTGCGATAGAAAGTCTTCAAAATCAAATTCCGCACGGCGAAGTTTTTCCGCCATACGCTCAGCCTCGGCAGCGTCGAGATGTTCCTGCGCTTTTTCTACAAGGCTTACAACGTCTCCCATACCCAGTATTCTTTGCGCCATGCGCTCCGGATAAAAGACTTCCAAATCTTCCAACTTTTCGCCGACACCAGCAAATTTTATGGCTGCACCTGATACGGATTTTATGGATAACGCAGCACCGCCCCTTGCGTCGCCATCGAGTTTTGTGAGCACTATGCCTGTAAGATGTACAGCCTCGTTAAAATGTTTTGCAACATTTACGGCCTCTTGCCCCAAGGCGGCGTCGGCGACAAGCAAGACTTCCGCAGGGTTTATTTTGGCGCGCAAAGACGCAATTTCTGCAATCAAAACCTCATCTATCTGAAGGCGTCCGGCAGTGTCAAAAATCAAAACATTTGCGCCTTCGGCAAGCGCTTTATCTTGCAGGTTTGCACCTATGGAAACAACGTCTTTGGAAGTTCTGTCGGAATAGACATTTACGCCAATTTGTTTGCCCAAGGCTTCAAGCTGGTCTATTGCGGCGGGTCTGTAAATGTCGCAAGCGATGAGCGCAGGCGTTAAACCCTGTTTCAAAAAAAGCTTTGCCAACTTTGCAGAGCTGGTAGTTTTACCCGAGCCGTGCAGCCCCACCATCATTATCTTTAGCGGGCGCAAATCCGAAAGTTTAGATTCACCCGCACCCAACAAAGACACAAGCTCATCATGTATAATCTTAACAAGCTGCTGACCAGGAGTTACGCTGTCTATGACCTTCTGTCCGATACTCTCAGCCTTAACTTTTTCTATAAACTCCCTGACAATTTTAAAATGGACATCAGCGCCAAGGAGCGCCTGCCTTACTTCAGACAAGGCTTCCGCCATGTTTTCTTCAGTGAGTTTGCCAAGGCCTCTTAGATTGCGCAAAGCCTTGGATAGTTTGTCTGTCAGATTTTCAAGCATTGTTAAATTTAAAACTTATGATGTTGAAGAAAAATCCGCCTCTTTCAACAAAAATGTTTCTATTTAAAAGCTTGAAGAAGTCTGATAAATGTCATGTATTCTAAGCAAAATGATGTTGTCGGTTAAAAGCACCTTGCTGGTGTACACTCTTGGGGTAACATTGTTGCCGTTGGCAATAATGGCTTTGTTTATTTACCACATGCAAACCAGAATAGTAAAGGTTGCCGACGCCCAATTTGAATCTGTGGCGGCGGCCGCTACGGAACAAGTTACCAGAGACATGCTTGGCATTTGCACAATAGTGCAAAAAAATAGGGACGAATCCATAAAAAGAAATCGCACCAAGATATATTTGTTGCTTGAAAAATACGGACTCCCAAGCCTGTCCAAAGAAACTTTTGAGATTGAATCCGTAAATTTGATTGAGGCAAAAAACCAGCTAAAAATTAAGCAAAGAATTTTATGCTTCGGCAAGACCAAGCTTGATTTATCGGCGCCCAATTCGGAATTCACAAAAGATTTGATGGTGCTAAAAAACTTCACACGCACAGATTACAGCATACTGGTAAAATCCAACAACGACGGCGACATGATGCTGGTGGCAACCACTTTAAATTCGTCGATAGAACATCCCATTTTATATTCTTACATACCCGCAAAACGCAGTTCAGGAGTGAGTTTGATAGCCCTCTCAGACGTCTTGCAGGGGCGCACGCACAAAGGTTTGATGGAGCTTAACGGCGTTTCAATGTTCGTAAATATTGAGCCTATTTTTGATGAAGACCAAAATGTGATAGGCGCAATTTTAATAACAGTGCCGCAGAATATCATTCCGGATATTGCAAAATATATGTCCGGCATAAGCATTGGCGAACAGGGCTATGTGTGGGTGCTGGAGCCTGAAGACTCCCTTAAATCCATACTCAGAATCTCTAAAGACGGCAAAATGAACAACCTCATAATGCAATTTGACGAAAACAACAGCCGCAGACAAGCATTCTTAAAAGTTATAGAAGATTCTAAAAAATTATCCGAAGGAGAGATTGCCTCTTTTGTCTATACCCAGCCCAAATCAGACACTCAGGTTCAGCAAAAAAGAGTTGTAACCTACACTTACTTTAGGCCTTGGAATTGGATTATAGGCTCAACCTCATACACGCAAGATTTTGCCAGAGGTACAAAAATTGTGGAGCAACAGGCGGAATCTGTGCTCAAAAAATTGGGATATATCTGCGTGCTAATTTTGTTCCCCCTGCTTTTGCTTTCATACTACTTCATAAGCAAACTTAACCTTAGTTTTAAGCTGCTTAAATCTATCGGAGAATCTCTTACAAGCGGCAATATTTATGATGCAAATATAAAGCTTACAAAGCATGCCCCCGTTGTCTATAAATCTCACATCAAAGAAACTTATGAGCAATTTGTAAGTGTCGGGCAGATGAGCAGAAACTTATCCACCCTTATCACCCAAACCCATGCAAGCATCAATGATTTGGCGTTGAACGCCGACGGCATATCGACAAGCGCAAAATCTCTTGAGAAGATAGTTTCAGCGCAAGCATTCCTTATTAAAGATGTCTGGCACACCACAAAAACAATTCATAATTTTGCGCATAGGCTCAATAGGCAAGCGGCATCGGCGGCGGCGGACGTGCGCAGAACGCTTTCCAATGCGGCGCAAAGCGGTGCAGACTTGGCGTCTTTGCGCGTCAATGCCGAAGAGCTTGTAAGCGCCACAAATGAAATTGTTTCCGCACTCGCCCTCATAAACAAAAACGCAAACAAAATTTCCTTTGTAATTTCAAGTATTGAAGATTTGAGCGATAAGACAAACTTGCTCAGTTACAGCGCCTCTGTTGAGGCTGAAAAAGCCGGAGAGCTGGGGCTTGGGTTTTCTATAGTGGCAAGAGAAATACGCAAACTTGCCGGCAAAACGGCGACTGCGGCAAAAGACATAGAAGCCATGGTCAAAGAAATGCAAAGTTCAGTCATATCCGGCGTGATGGAAATGGACAGGTTTGGCATAAGAATGCGTGAAAGTTCCCAGACCATACAAAGCGCAACAATTTCTCTTACAAGCGTTGTTGAGCAAATATCAAATATAGCCCCCCAATTTGAAACCATAGCCAGAGAAATAGACAAACAGTCTGAAAATGCCGAAACAATCAGCCTGACTATGGATAAAGTCAATTCTACCTCAACCAAGATTAATGAGCGCATCACGGTATTTAAAGAGACCACGGAATCTATAGACCAAATTTCTTTGAAGCTTAAAGAAGAAATTTCCAACTTCAAAACTACGGAGGCGGAAAAGTGAAGATTTCTCTCAAATCGGCGTTGTTTATATTCGGGGTTTTCATTGCGCCCTTGCCCGTGCTGCTGCTTGTTTTGTTTGTTTTGGAAATGCAAAGCAATACGCTGGAATCTGTGAATGACGAGTTTGAAAAAATCGGTGAACAATCCGCAAGACAGATAGTTTCAGACATATACACGCTCTGCGACATCATAGACACTTCAAAGCAAAAATCCGCTTTGGCGGCAAAAGATATTCTTGTTGCAAAACTTTATGAATTGGGTGCGCCCAATCTTTCAAGTGAAGTTTTTTCAGCATCTGTAAAAGATCAGACAGATTTGGACACCGTCTATAACGTAACCCTTCAAAAGCTCGCCTTTGGCGCTACAGTCGTAACCCCCGCAATAGACAATGACAACGCACCCAACCACGCCGACAATACCATACAAACTATTTTAGACTCCGCCAAGGGTGTGGAAAATATAGAGCTTACAATATTCTTAAAAATAAATTCTGAAGGCGATATGCTAAGAATCGTAAGCACTGTTGTAAAAAAAGACGGCGCAAATTACATTGGCACTTACATCCCCGCTTACGACAATCAGGGTAATAAAAATCCCATCATAGACGCCGTGATGTCGGGCACGGCTTACAGGGGGTTTTCAAACACTGCCGATATGTCTTTTATAACCACCTATGAGCCTTTGATCGATGCAAATAGAAACATTATCGGCATGCTCTCTTACGGCATGACCAGCGACTTTTCAGGCTTCATCTGCGACTATCTGCAAACCCAGAAGATAGGCAAAAACGGGCACGTATTGGTCAGCGAATACGGCGGCATAGGCAAGTCTGTAATAAAGGTTTCAAAAGGCGGGGCGTTCAACGCCGCCTCCACAAAAGAAGACGAAAGAACCGCAGACGACATCAAGATGGAAAAATTCTTCGAGCGCGCAAAGACGCTCGCAAAAAATGAGGTTGGCATACTCATGATAGACGCAATGGGAATGGAAACTGAAGATGACCCCCAAATAATACTGGCATATACATATTTCGCCCCTTGGAGCTGGATTATGTCTGTGGTGATATATCCGCAAGACTTTAAGGATATGACAAACGCCATAACCCAAGAAGCCTCCGAACTTCTTGAGAACATACTCAAAACTTCGCTTTTGATTTTTCTAATAATAATACTGCTTGCTTGGCGCATTTCCGACAGGCTTTCAGCGCCGTTCACAATGCTAATCAAATTTACCGCAAAGTTAAAAGTCGGCGACATTAACGCAGCAAGAGAACAGGTTCAAAACATAGCCTCTCTCAAAAAGAGCAGGCTAAGAACCGGCTCTAAGACCATACTGCGCCTTACGTCAAAACTTATAGACACCTTTACTGATTTAATCACAAACCTGAAAGATTCATCCGTTTCTCTGGCAGAAAACTCTTCAAAAATCACGATGGTGTCATCCGGCATAGAAGAAACAATTTACGAACAGGCGAACGCAATTTTCAAGGCGGCAAATATTTCTGAAAATATAGCCTCATCGGCAAATTCATTGAAAGAAGATGCCGAACAATCTGCGCAAAAAATATACAGTTCCATAGAAATGGCAAAGGGGGGAAGCCGGGATATGTTTTTGCTCAAAGAAAATTCCGAACAAATTATGGACGCCGCAAACGTTATTTCATCCAGACTTGAAATAATGCGCCAAAAGACCGAGGGGATTTCGGCAATAGTAACAATAATAAGTTCAATCAGCGAAAAGACAAACCTGCTAAGCCTCAATGCCGCTATGGAGGCAAGCAAATCCGGAGATTACGGCAAGGGCTTTGAACTTGTCGCCGATGAGATAAAAATTTTGGCGGACCAAACGGCTGTCTCCACGCTTCAGATAAAAAACATGCTAAAGCAGATGGAGCAATCTGTAGAATCTGGTATCAGACAGGTGGGCAATTTTTGCGACAAGGCGTCTGAAGCGCATACAGTGATAGAAAATGCCGAGATAAATATTTCAAAAATAATAAATCAGGTAATTCCGCTTGGATCAAAACTTGAAACACTTGCAAGAGGCGTCTCAGAACAAGCTCAAAACGCAAATATAATCTCGGGAAACATGACATCATTGAGCGAATCCGCACATAATACCAAGGCAAAGCTTGAAGAATTCAAGGAAGCCGCCCGATCTTTGAGCGCAACCTCAAATCAACTTAAGAGCAAAATTTCGGAATTCAAGGTATAGATTATGTATTTTCCAGATAGTTTTTTGTGTTAAAAAGACAAAAAATGAAAATATTGAAAAAAAAGCCTTGCACAAAGTCGAAATAGGGATTTATTTGCTCGTTTTTAAAAATTTAATTTCTCATGAAAGCTACAATCAAAATACAGGGCAAACAATTGACAGTTACCGAAGGCAATATCTTCTTTGTAAATCGTTTTGTTGACTCTAAAGCGGGCGATACTATCGCCATTAATGACGTACTCATGCTTGGTGAAGGTAAAGACGCCAAATTTGGCACACCATTTGTAAGCGGCGCAAGCGTCAGCGTAAAAATTCTAGAAAATAAGCGCGGCAAGAAGGTCGATATTTTCAAAAAGAATCGCAGAAAGGGCTATGAGCGCAAGCGCGGTCATCGTCAGGAACTTTCTGTAATCAAGGTTGAATCCATCAAGGCTTAACAGGAAAGGCTTAACAAATGGCACATAAAAAAGGTCAGGGTACATCAAGAAACGGCAGAGACTCCAAGCCAAAGATGCGTGGTGTTAAAAAGTACGGCGGTGAAGCCGTAGTAGCCGGCAACATAATCATACGCCAATGCGGCACTAAGATTCACGCAGGTGAAAACGTTGGCATGGGTCGTGATTTCACATTGTTTGCGCTTGCAGACGGCACAGTGAAGTGGGACGGCGCCCACAGAAAAGTTTCTGTTATTGCAGAATAAATAATTTACCAAACTTAAAACTCCCAAAACTTGGGAGTTTTTTTTTGCATAAAAATAAAACATATTTCTGGATTTTCTTTTCACCTGAAGAATCCGCCAACAAAATTAAATTCCACCACAGACACTAGGCTGTCTAAAGCCTTCGGCGCAGCATCAAACAAAATTCAACTTTAACACATAAAGCAAATTTTGGAAGCACCACCCAACTTTTACAAAACCTCACTTACCCAATTAAAGCGAGTTTTGAAAGCGCAACATCTCTTTAACAAAATCGTACTTTAAGTATTAACCAAAATTTTGGAACACACATCCTAACTTTAGCAAAACCCCACTTTAACCATTAAAGTAAGTTTTGGAAGCACACCCCACACTTTAATGTTTTGGCAGCACGGTTTGGATGAAGAGTGAGTATTGCGAAGTGAAGATGGGTGAGAATAGTAGCAGCGCTACATTCTCAGTCAGATTCACGAAGCAAA
>JAVBLZ010000016.1:0-119494 GCA_031553045.1 Opitutales bacterium
TATTTTATCGCTATTATGTATTTTATAGAAGGATGAATCCTCGCGCTGTCCATAAGTGCTCTTGGCAATTTTGCTGATAATTGCTTCAACATATCTAAGGTCATCTCCCTTTAAATTACTCGTATCGTATTTCAGCCCCAATGGGTCGAAATTCCCCCAAGGGTTTTGTTGACAATATAAGTAGAAGTTGGGGCCATCTACGTACTCCAATGGGTCGGGAGTTAGGAATCTACCCAAGTAAGTACTTCTCCATCTTCTGCCGTCGTTGATGATGGGGTATGCGCCGTCGCCGACGGTGTATTTGGTGTTAGAGATAAAGCCGTCTTTGGGCTTGGTTCCTGATGTTGATTCGAATTCGCCAAAGGCGGAGTATGTGCCGGCGTACGCAAGTTGTCCAAATCTATTTGAGGTTGCCACCACGTCGCCACGCAGGTTGTAATGCTTGAAGCTGTCGTCAATTCCATTATCCCATGGCTGGAATATGTCTTCTGATTTCATGTCGAAACTCATCAAGAGCCCGCCTACGCCGCCGCCTAAGTCTGCGCCTCTCACAAAATAAGTATAAATAGTTGGCCCCCTACTAAGCTCTAGCTTCAGCGCAGACTCACCGCCTGAATAGCTTGTATAGGCAGTGTGCGTATCGCCATTCTTTTTATATTCCTCATAATACAGCCTGTGCCGAGTGTCATAATAATATGTGCGCCCATTGCCCTCGTCGCCACTGCGTTTGCTGCGCCTCACCCTGTTTAAAGCGTCGTACGTGAATACGCCAACTTTGTCGTGATCGCCCACGGCATCTAGCAAATTGCCGTTTGCGTCATATTGATATGTGCCGCTGTTGCCGACTTTGGTTACTTGATTCAAAGCATTGTGTTCATACACCAAAGAGGGGTTGTCGCCAACCTTCATTGACGTACGGTTGCTTGCATTATCATAGGTGTATGTTACCATGCCTTGCGTAGTGGAGTTGTCGCTAACTAATCTATTTAGAGAGTCGTAACTGCTCTCTATTGTCCTTGCAAATCCGCCTGTATCTTTTTGATATACCACGTTTCCTACGGCATCATAGCCATATCTAAGTGTGTATGATGTCTGACCATTTTTGTCAAGCTCGCTCACTCTCAATAGACGATTTTGGGCGTCGTAAACTTTTTGAGTTGTGCGACCGTTGCCATGCCTAAACTTTATCACATTATTATTTAAGTCATAATGATAATCTGAAACATAGTCCCGCCAGCTCATGCGCTGCAGTCTGTTGGCGGCGTCGTAACTGTAATTGACGACGTAACCCAAATCTTCTCCCTTTAAATATTCCATACTTAACCTATTGCCGGCAAGATCGTAGCGATATCCATACATTAGGTCATTGCTGGATTCCGCAATCAGCCTGCCTGCGGCGTCGTATTGATAATAAGCAATACAGCCCCCGTCTGTAATTTCAAAGATACGCCTGCCAAGAAGATCATAATCAATATATTCTGTTATTTTACCGTCATCCACATCCATGAATTCAAGGCGGTTGCGGTTGTCGTAGGTATAAAGAGTAATGAGCCCTGCGGAATCTGTGGAGGAGACTTTGTTGGCGGCGTCATAAGTGGATAACTCCGTACGCTCTAGCGGCGTGCCGGCGGCGTAGGTGGTCTTGATCCTGCGCTTGAGACCGTCATACTGATATTCAGTCCTATTCTTATTGCCGTCTTTGACGGCTGTCAGATTGCCTGCCAAATCATACGCCATCTCCTCCACAATGTTGTGGTTGTACATGTCAGGACGCCTCGTTTTAAGCCTGTTCATGGTATCATACACATTCTCGCTGCTGCGCCCAAGCTGGTCTGTGTGCAAAATTAAATTGCCATTAGGGTCGTAACAATTCTCCTCAAAAGACTCTGCCAAATCTGAAGACCCGTGGTTTGCCACTGCGGGATGCGTGATATTTATCAACCTATTTACGCCGTCATAGCCAAAGACAGTCTTATTGCCCATGGCGTCTATAACCGCAGTCTTGTTACCCACACCGTCATACTGCGTGGACGTGGTTATCAACGACGCCTTGCCATTATACCACACAGGCGGACTGACTTCATGTATGGGTCTGTTGCGTAAATCGTAATACGTGCGCCAGACATTGCCATTGGCGTCTGTACGGCTGACAAGATTGCCGTTTTTATCATAAGCGTAATTTTCCGTAGGCTTGTGCAGTGCGCCTTCAAAATAAACCGCAGGCAGCTCCACCTTTATCAATCGCCCTGCACTGTCATAGAAATTACGCTTTACGTAACCAAGCTCATCAGTTTCAGAAACGGGAACTTGCGCCCCCGCATATGTGATTTGTTTAGATGCCCTACTTTGCCCTGCACTATCGGGAGGATGAATTACCGATATCAAACGATTTAACCCATCGTAAGTAAAATTCGTGATATTACCCAGAGGATCAGTTTCAGAAGTCTTATTGCCTGCCGCATCGTACCCGAATGAGGTTTCAGAAAAATCGCCGCCCATACCATAAGTTTTGTAATATGTTTTTTGAGAACTTACCCTGTATGAAGCATCATAAACACCCAATGTAACGAAACCCAAAGAATCTATTATTTTAGTGGGTTTAAATGAATCTTGAATAAATGAACTACCGCCACTGTTTTCTCCGTAAAAATTTTGAATAACAGAGCCGTCGGGCCTAGTTGTCTTTGTAAGACGGCCGAGGAAATCGTAATCAAAAAATGTTGAATTACCGTTCGCATCTGTTGAGGAACGAAGTTTACCCGTGGTATCGTAAGAGGCGCTTATGATTATATCGTCTTCGCCATCAACATCCGCAGACATCAAAACTCTTGTTTGTAAAAGTCTATTTTCGGTATCATAAAGATATTTTCTGACAACTCCATTTTCATCGGTTTCGGAAATTTTATTGCCAGCATTGTCGTATGAGAAGGTTTTAAATGTACCATCGGTATTTTGCATCATAATTACCCTGTCAAAAGCGTCTCTTGTAAAATTTGTAATCAAGCCTTCTGAATCTTTTATGGATACTTTACGCCCATTTTTATTGTACTCATAATACCTATACAAATCTAGCGGATTTGCCAGATTCTCAGTCGAAGGCGCAAGAAGTTCCGAGGCAATGCGCCCACAACTATCGGGAGAGTAAATCACAACGGCGTCAATGCCCTCTCCAAAAGCATTTAAAGAAACTTCTTTTGTTTTAAAAAACGGGAACTCCGCATTACCATAGCTATAAACAACACTTTTTAGCAAATTGCTTTGCCCCTGATAAGTGCGCTCTGCAATTATATTCCATTATATTCTAGCAGATAAATTATGTCGTTTGTGGCAAGGCTTAGCCCCTGCGCCGCCATAAATATTCAATGTTCCTCCCGAATTTTCTATCCCGGCTTGCACTCTGTTTGTTATTATAACGCCTGAAAGAAAATTAATTACACCGTTGCCTGAACTACATTTTCCGGCATTAATAGTGGCGTAAGACATGCTTAAATTTTCATCAATCACCGCAGCGGCACATACAGAATAATCGCCAACCACAAAGTCTGCTAGACCGTCTGAAGAATGAGCTCCCGCAGGATTTATCGCAGGATACCAATTCAAAGATGAAAGAAATTTTTTGTTGTGAACCTGCGGAGCCCATCTGTAAGTTTCCGCACGTGATTGAAGGAATATAAAAGGTATTAGTGAAATTAAAAATAAATGTCTAAAATTAGTCATGGGGATAAACAAAAGTTACAAGATAGTAAAAATCGGAAATTCTTAGGTCAACAACATTTAGGATATTTTGAAATTTGTATTTTTCGTAATTATCTTTACAAATACTTTTTGAAAATAACATTGATGGCATTCCCGACTGGTAAAGCTATTTTATTTCTAGCTGTAGGTCGTCGGGCTATAATATTTCGGCGTTTGATTTTCTTGAAAAATCCTCGACATCACTGTGGTTTTTTGAGAAAATTAAGATCTCATTTATGATTAAAAAAATAATTATTGTCTTAATGCTTTTAGGTGTAAATTTGCTTTTGGCAAATCCTCGCAGCGATGCGCTCAAGGCAGATTTAAGGTATATCCCAAACGGCGCTTCCATTTACAATAATGGCTACGTGGATCAACCTTATTTGCTGATTTTACCTAACAAAGACTGGTTTTGCGTCTTCACAACTTCCGCCGGACATGAAGGCTCTAAAGGTCAACACATAGTCTTTACCGCAAGCAAAGACGAAGGCAAGACTTGGTCAAAACCTGAAGCAATAGAATCCCCCACGGAACCCGCCTCATCTTGGGCAACGCCGTATTTAACAAGCTTTGGACGCATTTATGTTTTTTATGATTTTAACGGCGAAGACATCACATCTTTAGACGGCAAAAAAATCCGCAACGATATGCTGGGCTGGTATTGTTACAGATTTACCGACGACTTTGGCAAGACATGGAGCAAACGTTATCGTCTTCCTCTGCGTCTGACAAATTGCGACAAAGCCAACAACTGGCAGGGCAAAGTTCAAATATTTTGGGGCATAGATAAACCAAAAAAATCTGGCGGCACATTTTATATGGGCTTCACCAAACTCGGCAAATATATGCTGGAAAATGGCGAAGGCTGGCTCTTTAAATGCGACAATATCGAAACCCAAAAAGACCCTGAAAAACTGAATTGGCAAATGTTGCCCGAAGGTGAAAACGGCATACGCAATGCGGATTTTGGCTCTATTCAAGAGGAGCATAATTTAGTCCCCATGCAGGGCGAAAATCTCTTTTGTGTTTATAGAACAAGAACGGGCTACCTTGGGTCGTCATACTCAAAAGACGGCGGCAAAACTTGGGGTGAACCTGAATTTCTGGAATACGCCTTGGGCGGTAAAATCAAAAATTCCAGAGCCTGTCCAAAACTCTACAAAACTTCCGAAGGCAAATATTTGCTTTGGTATCACAATCATTCTCTGCTTGATTTTGGCGGATACGCAAACCGCAATCCTGCATGGATTTCCGGCGGTGTTGAAAAAGACGGAAAAATTCTCTGGAGCGAGCCTGAAATTTTCCTCTACGAGCCTGAAGATTTAAGCTTTGAAACGGGCAGATATAGTTACCCTGATTTTTGGGAAAACGGCAAAGATTTTTGGGTCAGCGAAACTCAGAAAGTTAAGGCACGTATCCATAAAATAGATAGAACCCTGCTTGAGGGTCTTTGGCAGCAGCTTGAAGGCGGTCTTGCAAAACCTGAAGACAGCGTAATCTACACACATGGCAAAGATTCCGTTTTTGAGACTCCAAATTTGCAAAACGCTTCTTGGAGTTTGGAGCTTGTCTTAGACACTCAAGCTATCAAAGGTGGAGAAATTATTTTGGACACCCGCAACAATGCTTCAGACGGAATCTGGATTTATTATTCCTCGGCGGAAACTTTGCGCTTTTGCATTTATTCAAACAGACAATATTTTGAATTTTCTTTGCAGCCCAAATCTTTATCGAAGGGCAAAAACCATGTTGTAATAACGCTAGACGGTCTGCCCCGCATTGCCACCGGCGTAGTCAACGGACACTTTATGGACGGTGGAGATTTTAGCGGCATAGGTTGGTTTAGATTCGGTACAAAACTCTCCGCCGTTAAAACATCCGAAAACTTTTATGTCTCGAAAAACATTTCTTTATTGCGCCTGCATAAAAGAGCTTTAAGAACTTCTGAAGCTATTTTTTATTTCAACAAAACAAAAAAGGATATATGACGAAAAAATTGTTACTCACAGCCGCTTGTCTGGCGCTTGCATTTACAAACCTTGCAAAGGCACAGCAAGAATATGACGTTGCCGCATACTACTGGCCGGCATACCATCCAGATCCACTCTGGCAAAGCGGGCTGGGCGTTTTCAAAGACGGCATTGCCGAGTGGGAAGCTATCCGCGACGCACAGCCAAGATACAAAGGGCACGACCAACCCAAGATTCCCACTTGGGGCTTTGAAGACGAAAGCAAGCCAGAAGTTATGGAAAAGAAAATAGAAGCCGCCGCAAAGTATGGCGTAAATATTTTCATCTTCGACTGGTATTGGTATAATGACAAGCCCTTCCTTGAAGCCGCTTTGGATGACGGTTTTCTCAAGGCAAAAAACAAAGACAAAATTAAGTTTTTTGTGATGTGGGCAAACCACGATGTCAACGATGTTTGGGACCACAAAAAACCCGTCAAAGAGCTCAACAAAAATATAATTTGGAAGGCGGCAACTTCTTTGGATGTTACAAAAAAGATTTTCGATAGAACCATAGAAAAATATTTCAAACAGTCCAACTACTATAAAATCGACGGCAAGCCTGTCTATTCAATCTACCAACTTAGCACGTTTATTGAGGGCGTGGGCGGTGTGGAAAACGCAAAAAAAGCCTTAGATTATTTCCGTGAGAAATCAATCGCCGCAGGTTTTGCGGGCGTGCATATTCAGACAATTTGTTGGAATCTGCCCAAAGGTTTGGAAGGCGTCCCCGGCGACGACAAGCCAAGCAGCGACAAAATCGTAACGTATCTTGGCATAGACAGCTTCACTTCTTACCAATGGATACACAACGTTGGTGCGGGCGGGCTTCATTACAAAGACTGGGGCAACTTAAATGTCGCCAAGTGGGACGGCTTTAAAAAAGATTTCACCGTACCCTACTTTGCCCATGTCGCAGTAGGTTGGGACAACAATCCACGTTGGACACTGGATATTTTCAGGCCAATGGTAATGGCGCAATCTCCCATACAGTTTGAAAAATTCCTGCGTGACGCAAAAGCTTGGACAGATAAAAATTATCCCAAAGGGCCTAAGCTTATCACAATAAATTCTTGGAATGAGTGGTCTGAGGGCAGCTATTTAGAGCCAGACTACACCTTCGGTTACGGCTATCTTGAGGCTGTCCGCAGAGTATTCAAAGAGTAAATACGCACGAAAACAAATTGGGACTCTTGCATACCAGATGTACGCAAGAGTCCTAATTTTTTGTAGCAACACAGTTATTTTTTCTCAAGGCACTAGGCTGTCTGTGCCTCTGGCACAGCATCAAAAATAAACCCAACTTTAGCCATTAAAGTTTGTTTTGGAATAAGAAGCATCACTTTAATAAGCCCAGCTTTAATCCTTAAAGAAAGTTTTGGAAGCATACCTCCACTTTAACGTTTTGGCAGCACGGTTTGGATGAAGAACAAGGCGCAAGGGTGTGAGGCGGTGGGAATGTACTAATGTACATGACCAGTGCCGAAACGCCCGCAGCAACGCAGTTATTCGCCAAACAAGTCTGCCAAAACTTGGTAGGATGGTTTGGATGAAGAGTGAGTATTGCAAAATGTGTGCGGGTGGGAGCGTACTAATGTACGTAACCAGTCGCATGCATTTTGCAAACGGAACTATTCGCCAAACAAGTCTGCCAAAACCTAGTAGAGGGGAGACTGCCGAAATTGTTGGCGTATAACGCCGGTTTGTTCGGGTATTTTAATGTCCATATCCCAGCCGATTTGCCGCAGGTGGAGGTCGAAATTCAGGCGTTTAAGATATGGGACGGGGCTTGCTTCCAAATCGGGAGGAGCGGCGCCCCAAGCGGCGGCGGCGGATTGCATGAGGATTCTTTGCATCGGATAACCGTGATTTTTGTGCCACACGGTTGCCATGTAGCCGAATAATTTTTCTTGGGCGGCAAACTTTCCTAAGCCGTCTATCCCCTTTGGGTTGTCCCAAGAACAGCCGATTACGTCAAAGCCAGCGTCTTTAAAAAACTTTAGCGTGGGCCACTCTAAAAGTTTTGTTTCTTTATTCTGGCGGAATTCATATTCCCAATCGCAAATTACAATATCTTTTGAGAGTTCTTTGTAAGCTTCTGCCATTTTTTGTTCGGGTTTAGCGTTGGCGTTGAACTTGGCCCAACGGGCATCGCCTTTTTCCAAAAGCATATCATGCCACATCATGGCACGCGCCCCACGGT
The DNA here is from genome assembly GCA_031553045.1 of Opitutales bacterium. Taxonomy (GTDB): domain Bacteria; phylum Verrucomicrobiota; class Verrucomicrobiia; order Opitutales; family Intestinicryptomonadaceae; genus CALXQW01. Next base: position 7,947 of record JAVBLZ010000016.1, read on the forward strand.
CGGATAAAATCTTTTGAAAATACGCTATATGGCTTATGAGAAGCGCCTTCAAATCGGCATTTCTACAAGTATCGCAAGTGGCAAGATCAAATGCCTCGTCGCAACCTATATGGAAATACGGGGGGCTGCCAAAGAGTTCGTGCATTTCAACGACTATGTCTGTAAGAACTGTGCGCACATTTGGATTTGTCAGACACCAGCTCCAACCCGTAGGTTCAAAATATGGCTGCAAAGATTTATCCAAATCCACAGCCGAATGTTTGCCGCTTCTGAATGCAGAACCTGACGCATGGCCAAGCACGCTCATCTGAGGAATCAAAACTATGCCCTGCTGCTTTGCCACTTTGATTATTTTTTTAAGCGCCTCCAAATTCATGGGGGAATTTTCCCAGAAGAACTCTGGATGTTTCTGGGAAGGATAAGTCCCCCAGAAGTCTATCACTATGTGCGTAAATTTGTAGTATGCGGCAAGCCTGAGCCACTTTTCAATTTCATAAGGCTGCGTTTCCGCAAATACGCAAAGGTGCATTGCTCTAAAATTATTAATCGGAGAGTCCTCAATTTTGCATGGCGCAATGAGGTATGCGCCTAAATCTTTGCCGCCACGGACGGGTTCGGCAAGCTGGCGCAGCGTTTTTAAAGATTGCAATACTCCGCTTAAACCTGCCGCCGATATTTTTAGCCCTTCCGCAGACACTTCAATTTTATATGCGTCTTGAGGCATTTGCGCCAAGCTTTCCGACACTTTAGAGATAAGCTTTGGTGTAATATTCCAATACGTTTTGAAAATTTCCAAAATATGGAGCTCATCATTTTTTGGAAGCGTAGCGCCCAAAATAATTTCAACCCCGCTTTCAGCAGACAATATATAATTTGCGCCGCCTGAAAATTCCACAGCCTTGGGTTGCGGAACCATACGGCTTAATAGAACTTCTTTTTTGAAGACCTCTGCATTTGAATCTGCATGAAGCGCCGCATGGATGATAAATATGGAGAAGATAAAGCTTAAAAATTTCAAAACCAATCTCATAATATAGAGCCTTTCTAAAGACTCTATTCTGAAACGTTTTACGCAGAGCGCAAGTATATTTAGACGCTTCAATGTACCCTTGAATTTTGTATAGGATTGCGCAAGAAGTTGCGTGTTGAATCTCCGCATAAAAAACTAATTTCTAAAATTAGAATTGGCAAAAAGGACGTTAAAAATATCAAAGTAAAAATAATTAAAACAGGGTCTCTCTTTGCAAGAAGCATAATTGCAATGGGTATCAGCCAAAGTAAAATACCAAGAAATGCGCCAATAAAACCGTAAATAGCGGCGATAATCGGTGAATAACACATTGTGTGTTTTGCGTAAATCATGTGCGCTATTATACAAGCGCCAAGCGATGCGCCTATAAGAATCGCAATCAAACCCCATATAAGTGCGCCAAAAAATACCAACCCAAACGTATATGTTAAGGCGACACAAAGCCCTTCAAAAATATCGACAGATAAAAAGGCAATCGCACAACCAATAATTAAAGCGGGGGCAATCATTGCAAAAAAAGCCGATATCAACGCCATTAGTATCGCAGAAAAATATGCAAAAATAATAAATGTTATTTGAGGCTGTCTTGCATAAAAATAGTCTGCATAAAAGCGTTCTGTAATTTTACCGCAGATTTTACCCGCATATAGGCAAATAAAAAAAACGATAAAAGTAACAGCGCAAAATAAAACCACTTCTTCCCATTTAAAATCTCTAAAAGCCACTGAAAAAAATAGAAAGCCCGCAATCCAAAGAGTCCCGACAATGCCTACGGTGAGTGCGATTTTATTTTTCACGAGTCCATACTTGATATTTACAAATTTGTTTTCAAGAAAGAACTCCGATTACCTCAAAGTGTCGTGTTGTTTTACAAATTTGGCGGCAAAGCCCCCGCCCTCCGCCATTTCTATTTTCAAAGTGTCGCCTTGTTTGAAAGTGCGTTTTTCAACCTTAAAATCTATTGCCAGACGTTTTGAATTTTGAGTGTCGCACAATATCAACGCCTCGTAAATTGCGCCTGATTCAAGAAAGTCTAGCTTAATTTCAAGCGTACGCTCCTCCCAATTTGTCATTGCGCCAAGATACCAATCGTCTTTTTTTCGCCGTGCTATTGCGGCATATTCATTGAAGCTTGCCGCAAGTGTTTGAGATTCATCCCAAGTGGTAGGACACTCCGCAATAAATTTTAAAAGTTGCGGATATTTATCATATTCAGTAGGAGAGTCGCATATTTTTTTGAGAGGCTCATTATAAAGAATGTACATACAAATTTGATGCATCCTTGTGCCATACGCCATGGGCCAATCTTTAATCACGGCAAAGTTTGCACCTGCAGATTTTCCTTTTGAAACGTTGCGCAAAGCGCCTGGAGTATAGTCAAAATGCCCCGCTATGGCACGTGTAAAAAGCAAGCTTATGTTGTGATCCGGAGTAAGGGTATTTGTCATTTTATTAAGCTCTGCGCCACGTACGCCCTCCTCATTTATTATGTTTGGATAAGTCTTGTAAAGCCCCGTAGATTTAGGACATCCGTGCCATTCCACCAATAATTTATGAGACGCCGCAAGTTTTGAAATTTGCTCATAGTAATTCATTGCTTGCTGGTCGTCTCGCTCGACAAAATCAACTTTTGCCCCTGCGGCGCCCCAACTTTTTATTTGCTTAAAAAAAGAATCGGCGACTTCCATATCAATAATATCGGCGCTTCTCACCCAAAGCATTATTTTTACACCCTTTGCAGTGGCATAAGCGCAAAGCTGCCCAACATCGAACAGGGCGTATTTTGCAAGGTTTCCAGTATCGCTTCTCCATTTTTCCGAATCTAGCCAGCCGCCATCCACAAGCATAAATGGGATTTTATTTTTATGCGCAAAATCTATGTAATACTTGTAGGTTTCAAGATTTTTTCCTGTCTCAAAATCCACGCCTTCAAGATTTGCACTATGCCACCATTCCCACGCACATGCACCGCCGCTTATCCAAGATATGTCGTCAAGTTTATTGGAGGAGGCCAGTTTAAAAACCGTATCGTTATCAAGCAAAACTTTGTCGTCGTCGGTAACAATGACGATTCTCCAAGGAAATGCTCTGGGGGCAAAGGTTTTTGCGATATAGTCTGTGCGTTTTTTAGGGTGAAAGGCGTTCCCGCTCCTTTCAAAGTCTAGCGGATATTTTGCAAAAAGACCGCTTAAAACCTCAGATTTTTCCGGCTTATTAAAATTGATTGAAGGATAGTCGTGCACATCCGAATCCGAAATTGCTATGCGTGTTTTAGAATCCGGCAGAGTGATAAGAAGCGGTGCGATTGCCATTGTTATACGGTCAAAATTTTTTAGCTTCAAATATTCAAATACTTGTTGAAAATGCAATTTATGACTTTTCATAGGATAAGCGTAAGCTGTGCTTTCCTCATTAAATGGGAATGTTGCAAGCTCGTCAAAGACGGTTATTTCGCCCTTCAAATCGGTTTCAAAACGCCAGCATACGGCATCATCATAGAGCCGCAATATGAGATTGAATTTTTCAAATTCGACCGTGCTTTGATTGTAGAAATCGGAAATTTTAGCTCTTAACCCAAAAGGACAATCAATAATTGTATTAACCTGCAAAGTTTTGACAGAAAGAGATTTTGCGGACTTCCCAAAGTTGCCCCTATCGGTAAACATCGCAATTTTTGCGCCTTTTAAGATTTCTACATCTTTATAAATTATGTCGTAATTTAACTCTTCGCCTTCGTTCAGGCGAACTTTTAAAAGCCCATTCGGAGAATGCACTGTCGTCTGGGCGCTAAGGCTGCAAGCCAGAACAAATAAGATAAAAAAATGCAATGACAAATACTTTTCCATGAGAGTATATTAGGACAAAAAGAAATCACGTCAATGATTTCTGAAAATTTCAAACTCCGCCCGCAAATCATTAATTCACAGATTGCATTTTTTTAAGCGAATGCTAAGATTTGTTACATTATGGATTATTTAAAGCATCTCTATTTTCTAGCGCTATCTTTTCTTTTTTGCAGTTTTGCAATATCGGCGCAAAAACCTATTGTGAAAGCTTGTGGAGACTCTCCCATCTGTGTTGCGCTGTTTTCAAATGAAAGCGTCTATGCAAAGTTGAATTATCTTTTTACAAACAGAAGCATGCGCTTAGAGCGGGATGTAAAATTAGACCCAAAGTTAAACAATAATTTTTATTATCAAGTAGGGCTTGGCGCAGAAGTTGAATATGAAGTTTTAAGCGACGGAGATTTATTTATACTAGCCCCAACAAACGCAAAAGTGAATCTGCAAAAGGCGCTTGAAAAAATTGGATTTTCATTACTGAAAGATTCGCCCCTTTTTAAGATGGATAAAGATGAGGGCTTAAATACCGCCTGCATATACGTAAAGAGCGTCAAAGCGGGCGAAAAATTCAAATGTCCGAAACCTTGGGGCATTGTGTTCGGCTTTGAAGTTGCCGAAAAAAATCAGGCAAGCGGAGAAGTGCTTTACAACGGCATAGAACTGCCCGCAGATTGGCCGCCAAGAAAGCCTTGGAGCGATTCTCCAATGCAGATACCTTGGTTGGAGAATCCTCCAAAACTCATCAACATTAGCGTCGGCAGACAGTTGTTTTTTGATGACTTTTTAATAGAAAGCGGAACTTTTGAAAGAGAATTTCATTACCCTGTAAAGTATGAGAAAAACCCCGTATTGAAGGCTGAAACCCCGTTAGAAATGGGCAAAAAGAGCCGCAATCAACCGCAGGCTACGCCCAAAAGCGGAGGGCTTTGGTGGAATCCTGAAAAACAAATTTTTGAAATGTGGTATGAGGCTGGATGGGTGCAAAATCTCGCCTACGCCACAAGTAAAGACGGCATAAATTGGGAACGTCCAAATCTTGGAATTTTTGGCGATAACAATCAAATTATAGACTGCACAAAAATCCACCCTGATAGCGGTGCGGTGGTAAAAGATTTCCAATCTGCAAATCCGGATGAAAGCGTAAAACTCTTTTTGCGAGGCGGCGGCGCACTTAACAGAGCCGCCGTATTCACCAGCCCAGACGGTGTAAATTTTAAGAAGTATGACTATCTCGGGTTTTGCCAAGATCGCTCCACAATGTTCTACAACCCTTTCAGAAAAAAGTGGGTGTTCAGCATACGTTGGAGCGGCCCTCGTGGCAGAAGCCGCTTGTATTATGAAAATTCGGACTTTCTCAAAGCCGCAAGCTGGCTGCCGAATGAGCCTGTAATCTGGGCAAGCAGCGACGAGCTTGATTTGCCCCATCCCCTCGTGCCTGATTTTCGCCCGCAACTTTACAACTTGGATGCGGTTGCGTATGAGAGCATAATGCTGGGCTTCTTTCAGATTATGACTGGCCCTGAAAACGACCACGGCACAAAGACAGGACACCCCAAAGGCACAAATTTAAATTTCGCTTACAGCCGAGACGGATTCAACTGGCATAGGCCCGACAGAAAATTTGCAATAGCCTCAACCTATGATAAAACTTGGGATAGGGGCTATGTGCAAAGCTTGTCAAACATCTGCCTTGTGAGAGGAGACAAACTTTGGTTCTATTACATCGGCTTTGCCGGCGATGAAAATCTCACCACGGAAAAGCAGGGGCGTGAAATTTCATCCATGTCTTCAGGCATGTATTCAAACGGCGCTACGGGCGTTGCATTTTTACGCAGAGACGGTTTTGCATCCTTAAACGCAAATGAACAAAAGCCGCTTGAAATTGTAACAAAGCCCCTTTGCTTCCAAGGCAAATATTTGTTTGTGAATGTAGATTCACCCAAGGGCAACATCAAGGCGGAGCTTCTGGATATGCGTGGAAACAAGATTGAGCCGTTCACGTTTGAAAATTGCTTGGGCGTTTCCGGCGATACGACAATTTCTCAAATCAAATGGAAAGGTTCTGATGACTTGAGTGCGCTTTCTTACAAACCTGTTAAAATTAAATTCAAGCTGGACGACGGCAAATTCTACTCATTTTGGATAAGCATCGATGAAAGCGGACGTAGCGACGGTTATGTCGGCGGAAGCGGCCCAGGCTACACTTCAAACATAGACACCGTCGGCATTAAGGCGTTGGATGCGGAAAGTAAAATGCCAAATAGACTCTCAAACAAATAAAAAATTATGCGTACAAAACTTTTCTTTTTGATAGTGTTATGCGCCCTATCTTTCTTCTGTAAAATTTTTGCTCAAGATTTTGATGGGGCAAAATTGACGCAACACCCACGCTTATTTTTGACTTCTGAAAATGAATATAAAATATTTGAAGCATTAAAAGCAAACCCCGAACTCTCCACCCTCAATGAAAGACTGCTTGCAAATTGCGAGAAGCTTTTAAAACTTCCACCCTGCTCTCGTAAGCTGGAAGGCAGAAGGTTGCTCGGCGTTTCAAGAGAGGTTCTGAAAAGAGTTTTTCACCTTTCTTGGGCTTACAGATTTACTAAAGACGAAAGGTTTGCCGCACGTGCAAAGTCGGAAATGCTTGCTGCGGCAAATTTTTCAGACTGGAACCCCAGCCATTTTTTGGATGTAGGAGAATTGTCTTTGGCGCTTGCCATAGGCCACGACTGGATATTTGAAACCTTGACCCAAGAAGATAAAGACATCTTGGCAAAGGCAATTTCGGAAAAATCTTTTGCGCCCTCAAACAGCGATGTGCGCCAATATAAGTGGTGGCTGGCTTCAAAAAACAACTGGAATCAAGTCTGCAACGGCGGCTTGCTTAGCGCCGCAATATCTTTTTATGAGTACTATCCAAAAGATGCGCAGCATATTATTTATCGCAGCGTTCAATCAAATAAAATTGCCATAGACGTTTATGAGCCGGACGGCGCATACCCAGAAGGCGCTAGTTATTGGGCGTACGGCACAAGTTTTCAGATAGTTATTTTTGCCGCCTTAGACAGCGCATTCAAGAAGGCTTTCAAGCTTGAAAACAGCAAGGCTTTCTTAAATTCAATAAAATATATGAAATTTATGACCACGCCGCAAAACCGATATTACAGCTTTGGAGACTGCTCAACAGGCAATGCGTATTTTCAAGAAATTTACCCTTGGTTTGTGAAAAAAACTTTAGACAATTCCATACTCTTTGGGCAGAAAAAAATCATGGAAAATAAGGACAGTTTGAATAATCGCCTTTTGCCCTTGGTTTTTGTTTATGGTGCAGATTTAGATTATAAAAACGTATCCGAATCTCAAGAAACTTCCGCATTTTTTGACGGCGAAAATCCACTATTCATAGTCAAACCCGCAGGGCAAAACGCTTATCTTGCGGCAAAAGGCGGCAGAGCGAATATTAGCCACGGGCACATGGATGCGGGTTCTTTTGTTTTTGAAATAGACGGCGTAAGATGGTCTGAAGACTTGGGCCCGCAAAACTATAACAAGCTTGAGCAGGCGGGCGTCGGCCTTTGGGATAGTAAGCAAGACGGCGATAGATGGAAGATTTTTCGCTACTCAAATTTTTCTCACAGTACAATTTCAATTAAAGATTCCCTCCATATCGCAAAGGGTTCTGCGCCATTTATAGAGCGTTTTGAAAAGGACAACATTGTAGGCGCAAGTTTCGATATGACCAAGGTCTTGGGCGCTTCAATCAAAAGCGCATCACGTAAAATTGTCTTGATAGATAACGCAAAAGTACTCACCCAAGATTGTATTTCAAGCAATGATAAAGATGTTGTTTTACACTGGCAAATTTGCACGCAAACAGATGTAAAAATTAATGAAGATGCAAATACAATAACGCTTACTTCAGATAACAAAACCCTGATTATTACAGCTAAAAGCAATGCAAAATTTACGGCAAAAAAATTCCCACGCACGCCGAAAAATTACGAGTATGAAGACGCAAATGTTAGCGTTGTGGGCTTTGAATTTACAGCCAAGGCAAATGCTGAAACTAATTTTGAAGTAGAACTAAAACTTGTTTCAGAATAAAATTTTCAAAACAAAAATTCAAAACCCCGCACGAAAAAAGTTGCGGGGTTTTATTTTCATATCTGCAATTTTATTTGGCTGAAGCCTTCAAAATTTTTGTAAAGAAATCCGCCGAGTCTTGCCAAGAGCGCTGGCGCAACGGGTCAATGGGCTTCGTATTCCAAAAGGCGTGGTCGCCACTGTCGTAAAATATATGTTGGCAAGATAAACCTCTAACATCGTAAGCTTTTTGCATCATCAAAGATTCCGCAACAGGCACGCCGGAATCACGCTCTGAATGTAGCAACAACATCGGCGGAGAATCTTTTGAAACATATCTGATTGGCGACATCTTCCAGAGCATTTCCACATATTTTGCTTCATCGCTTTTAAACCATTTTTTTGAATACGGACGCAAATCCATGACGGGCGCCATTGCAACACAGGCTTGCAAAGTGTCGTCAGTACCGTCGGCGAAAACCTCCTCAAAAAGTTTACCCTTTGACGACAAGGCAAGCAATGCGCTTAAATGCCCGCCCGCAGACCCGCCGGTAACACCCATTTTGCCTGCATCGCCGCCGTACTTTGGGGCGTTTTTCTTAAAATAGTAAAGAGCTTTTTTTGTATCATACACGCAATCCTCAAGCGTAAATTCCGGCATGAGCCTGTATGATATGCAGGCAACCACAAAATTTTGAGAGGCCAAAAATGCCGAGTACATCGCCCATTTTTTTTCATTGCCCATGCGCCAGCCGCCGCCGTGAATAACCAAGATGCAAGGCAACGGATTTGAAGCCATTTCTTCCGCACTGCGCTTTGGATAGTAAATATCCATTTTCACATCTGCATCTTCGGCGTCATAATATTTAAGACCCTCCTCAAGCGCAATGCCTCTGGGAATATCAAAAGTTACATAAGCCTGATTGCCCGTGCGCCCCGCAGAACTCTTGGCAAATAAGCCGCACAAGCCCAAACAAAAAATAAATGTTACTAAGGTATAGATTCTTTTTATCATAATAAAAACTTTCCAAAAATGTAATTGGTCGTAAATACTATGCCGTGGCAAATTTGAAAACAATACTAATATTTGGTGCTGGCGTTTTATGTCAAATGCTCTAGTTTGAAAACGATTTTTTTTAAATGAATCCGTCAGACGCAAAAGCAAAAATACTAAAGCTGCGTGAAGAAATACGCCGCCACGAACACCTATATAGGAACTTAAACGCACCTGAAATCAGCGACGAATCTTTTGACGACTTGATGGCGGAACTTAAATCTCTCGAAGATAATTTTCCGCAGTTTGCAGATTCAAATTCTCCAACGCAGAAAGTTGGGGCGGACTCGTCTGGCGGTTTTGAAAAGGTAAAGCACCTTTCAGACATGCTCAGTTTGGACAACACATTTTCAGATTCAGAACTGAGAGATTTTGATACAAGATTAAAAAAACTCTTGGGATGTACGGAACTTTTGACATACCAAGTTGAGCCTAAAATAGATGGCGCCGGCGTTTCCGCAATCTATGAAAACGGCGCATTAAAACGCTTGATAACCCGTGGCGATGGCGAGTTTGGGGACGACATAACCAGAAATTTATCTCTCTTTAACGGCGCAATACCGCTTAAACTTCAAGATGAAAACCCTCCTACAATATTAGAACTGAGGGGGGAAGCTTTCATGACAAACTCTGAATTTGAAAGAGTTTTGGCTGAGCAAAAAAAGTTGTCCCAACAAAAAATTGCGGAAAAAATTAAAAAGTTTGAAGCTAAACAATCCCTGCTTTTTGGAGACGACGAAGCAAAAACCACCCTCGCTACGCCCGTATTCAAAGCGGACAAAGCTTATGCAAACCCACGCAACTTGACTGCCGGTTCTCTTAAACTTCTTGAAATTTCATCCGTAGCAAAACGAGTTTTAAATGTAATTTTTTACTACACGGGCAAAGTTGACGGATTGAAAAATGAAATCCAAAAACAATCTCAACTTAAAGAAAGGCTTTCAGCTTGGGGTCTGCCATTTTTAAACTGGTCAAAAAAATGCGTTGGGATTGAAGAAGTTATTGACGCAATAAAATCACTTGATGAAGCCAGAAAAAGTTTTGATTTTAACACCGATGGCGCTGTCATAAAGTTAGACGACGTCGCCCTGCAAAGGCAGGCGGGATTCACCTCAAAAGCGCCTCGCTGGGCGATAGCCTGGAAATATAGAGCTCAAAGAGTTGAGACGAAAATTTTGGCTATAACTTTACAGGTGGGCAGAACCGGCGCAATCACTCCGGTTGCGGAGCTTGAGCCTAAAGAAGTTTCCGGCTCAACAGTGTCTAGAGCCACCCTGCACAATGCCGACGAAATCGCCCGCAAAGACATAAGAGTTGGCGACACCGTGATAATAGAAAAAGCCGGAGAAATTATCCCAGCAGTAATTGAAGTTGTAAAAGAAAGGCGTGAAAATAATTCCGAACCTTTTGCTTTTCCGACGCATTGCCCTGTCTGCAATACGCAGCTTGTAAGGCCTGAAGGCGAAGTTGTCTGGCGTTGCCCAAACTACAACTGTCCTGAACAAATTGTTCAGCGTATAATACATTTTGCCTCAAAGAACTGTATGGATATAGACGGTCTTGGCGAAAAAGTCGTGATGAAACTGCATGCTTGCGGAATGCTTAAAGATGTATCTCAAATTTATTATCTAAAAAAAGAAGATTTGCTGAACCTTGAAAAGTTCGGGGAAAAAAGTGCGGAGAATTTGATTAACGCTATTTTTGAAAGTAAAAACAGACCGCTTTGGAGGCTGATATTTGCGCTTGGAATACCCGATGTTGGCGAGCAAAGCGCAAAAGATTTGGCAAAGCACTTCCCCAATTTGGACGCCCTTGCCGCCGCCACTGCGCAAGAATTTGAAAGTATAGAAAACTTTGGCGCAAAAGTTTCCGAAAGTATATTCTTATTTTTCAGGCGTGAAGAAAATTTACAGCTAATAAAAAATTTAAAAGCTGCGGGGCTCAATTTTGAAGCGGATAAAATTACCCAAAGCCAAGATACCATTTTCAGCCAAAAAACCTGCGTGCTTACGGGCACTCTTACGAGCATGAATAGGCGTGCGGCAAAAATTATTCTGGAAAATATGGGCGCAAAAATTATGAGCGACGTATCCGCAAATACGGATTTCCTCATCAAAGGCGAAGGCGGCGGCTCAAAAATTGAAAAGGCCAAAAGCCTAAATGTTAAAATAATTTTGGAAGATGAATTTGCAAAACTTGCAAAAGACTTTCTAAATAGGTGAACTGCGCCACTGAAAATGCGCCTGAGTTTTTTATTTAAAACCGACGGTGTTAGGGCAGCAACTCAACGTTTTCCGGCAGGTTTTTTGTCTTTAACATTTCTTGATAGTGATTTGTTGTAAAGCCTTTTGAACCAAGTTTGAGTGCGTGCTTTAAAGTGTTTTCATCATTCACGCCAAAAGTTCTGAACTCAAAACCCGCATCCAAAATTTTTTGCACAAAGGCGGAATCCACATTCATAAAACCGCCAAGAGCAACGTATTTCACACCGCAAAATTTTGCGTCCTCAATAATTTTTTCCGCCGTGTTTTTGCCAACCGTAACCAAGAGCATGGTATCGTAATTCGGACATTTTGATTTAAAATCGGCTAAAGCAGTTTTGCTGAAAGACGACACCACAATATTTTTATGGCTTAAACCAGATGCCTTAACCGCCTTATCAAAATCTGCGGCATAAGTTGCCGAGTAGCCCTTAATCTCAGCCTGCAAAACCTTGTCTTTGGGCACTATGCTCAAGATTTCTTCAAGTTGTGGTATCTTGTATTGCTTTTCCTTTTTTGCGGATAAACCCAAATTTATATTTTTTAAATCTTCATCGCTTAACGTTTTTATTTTTTTATCAACGCCAGACAAAGCCTTTAGAGTTTTCTCGCAATGTATGCAGATGATTTTACCTGAATCTAAAGCGTGAAAATCTGTCTCGACCCATGTTGCGCCCAAAGCATACGCAAGAGCGATAGATTCCAGAGTGTTCTCCGGCTCAAGCGTTGGCACGCCCCTATGTGCGACAACCTGCACTTGCAAACTTTGCGCCATAACAAAAAATTGCGACGCCACAAGTATAAGTGCTGTTAAAAAAAATTTCTTCACGCACATAAAATTCACTTTTCCTTAGTTGATTTTAATGGGGCTTACCAAATCTGAATTTTTCTCCGCATCGGTAAATTCACGAGGCATCATAAACACGTTGCCCTTTGAATCGCAGAAGTAAAAGGAACTTTCAGACTTTTCTCTGCCGTTGCCATCCGCCCAGAAAGCGTAAAAATCTTCCCTAAAATTTATTGGCCGGCGAGGGTATGAGTGGTTGTATTTACTGTCTTTTGTAAGTTGCTTTTCCAAGACCCAAGTTTTGCCGCCGTCTTTGCTCAGACAGAATGTAACTTCGCCGCCCGTGTTGTATTTTTGCGGCCCAGGTATTGTGGTGCCAACAACTCTTATGGTTTCGCCATCGACGTATATTGAGCCAAAGTCATAGTTGTTGTCTGAAGACGCCAAGTCTGAATAGTCCCAAGTTTTGCCGTTGTAGCGGGCAAGAGTCCAAGTGCGAGGGTCATTTTCAGGTCCAGATTCAAAACCTTTACTTGTAATATACAAAATCATTGGATTGCCTTTGGCGTCGTAACACAAATCATGTATATATACGAGCTTGCCCTCTTTTTCATAGTCTCTTACGAGCGCAGGGTTTTGCTTGTCCAAAAATGGAAGGCTCAACGCCTGGCCATCTATATTCACCCAACTTTTACCGCCATCCAAAGTCTGCATGAAGTAGAGGTTTGTTCTGCTATTCAAGCCGCCGCCCTTTTTGCCCAAGGGGTGATAATTAAAGGATGTGCCGATTTTTTCGCCCCCATTGTAAGAACCGCTACTTTGATAGTGCCCTTCTTCAACCGCCCCGTAAGGCACATATTCAGACCAGTTCACGCCGTCGGAACTTGTCGTACAATAAAGCGCCCTGATTGTCTTTGAGCCTTTGGGCAAAAGAGGTTTTGCATAGCTTGTAAAAAGCATGAGCCATTTGCCGTCTTTGGTGCGCCAAACTTGCGGATAAGAAAAATTTGTCAGAGGGCTTTCAACACCCCGCAAAGTTTTCTTTGCATCCACAATCTCAAAGGCGGATATATCGTAAGGCGCTTTGCTTTTGAATATCAAAGAAGGTCTGCTGCCAGAACCATGCGTTGGAGAAAACACCCAGAGATAACCCTCCGCATCAATATTCATGACAGGGTTGTCATGGGCGTCGGGAGTTTTTCTGTTTGTGAGTATTGTAGGCTTTGCCAACTTTTTTGAAGCATGATCAAAGTAAGAAATTTCATGAACCAAATCTTTCCCGTTTTTATCCACCGTGCCCAAGACAAAAAAAGTTTTATTCACCTCTTTACTGTACACCGCCAAGGGATAATGATTTGCAGGATACGTTCCCAATCCGCCACTGTACTTATATTTGTAATTACCGGGGTCGTCAGATTTCCTTAAAGCTATGCCATACCATATCCCTCTAAAACCGTCATCCTTGATGTTTTCGGCGATAGGTTTTTCTGTCAGTCCTTCAGCGGCAGCCGGATTACTTTTTTTTTTGGACACCGGGATATTTGCAGCATCAACTTTGTCCGCCCAAACAAAACCGAAAGAATATTTTATCATGCCCTTAGAATCAGTTTCCGCAAGCGCAAGCACTTCTCCGATTTGAGTTTTTTCAAAACCGATGAACTTTGTTTTTTCATCAAGGCAAAGATACATCTGCAAAGTTTTACCTTTGAAATTCTCCGTACTAACTATCAGCCCGTCTTCAGTTTCTACCTTGGCGTCTTTAGTTTGCGGATACAAACCCGCCGCAACCCGCAAGCCCTCAACCTTTGCGCTCTCCGCTTTTTTGCGCCATCCGTTGTAGGAAGTTGCAACATTGCCCTTAATAAATTGTGAAGAAACCTCGCAAACACTTGCGCCGTAATCTAAAGTGATAATCTTGCTTTCCGTATATTTCTCGCCGTCTATATCGTAGAAATAGCGCATACAAATCCTGAGAGTATCGGGCGTTGTCCAGATTACGTCCGCCGTCTGATAGACGTTTGATTTGTGGAGTTTTCCGTCTTTCCAAATACCTGTGCCGCCCAAACCAACGCTTGAGCCCACCTTAAAGAAATCCGCACCCTCTGCGCTTAGCTCATGATAGCTTCTTACGCCGCTAAAATCTTGCTCATACCACTTATCAATAATTGGATAATCAACGAGTTTAAACCAAAGGTCTATGCCGCTATTTTCCACTGCTTCTTTAAGCGCAGGCCCATAGGCACGGAACGCCATTTTGTCATTTTCCCAAGCGATGTCGTCCTTGCGGCGAGGCTCTATATGTGTGTATGCCACCTTTACATTTTTCCTAAACATTTCTTCAGCCTGTTTGACCAGTTCTGCATCGCCGACCGGCTGAGTTTTATCTAAAGCTCTGGCAATTTCAGAACCCGCAAGCAAGAATACGCCTATGCCGTAAGACTGCGTCTGCTCTTTTGAAAATGCGTCTGGAGCTGCGCCAACAGGCTGCACATAACCAACCTTCCCGCTTTCAAGAACCCTTGTGGTAAGCCCCTGCCAGCCCTTCAAAACTATCGGCCAATACTTGGCTTTTTCCAGATAGCCGTTATTTATGCCCCAAGCCAAACCGTAAAGACAAAAGCCCGAAGAACTTGTTTCGCCACCGGCATACTTTTCATTTTGATCCCCCAAATTCACGCCCCATAAACCGTCCGGCATTTGAGCTTTTGCGATAGACTCAGCCATTTCCAAAAATAGCTGTTTATAAAATGCGTAAGACGGATTATCTTTTTTAAGCTCAGGCAAAATCATAGTAAGGCCGCCGAAAACCCAGCCATTGCCCCTGCCCCAAAAAATCTTTTTTCCGTTGACGTTTTGTTTGCCGATATAATTGCCGTCTCTGTAAAACAGCTTGTCGTCTTTATCCCAAAGCCTATCGTAGCACCACTTGTATTCTTTGTCCATGTAGTCCAAGAATTTTTGGTCGCCCGTAATTGCGTAAAGCCTTGCAAGAGTGGGCGGCGCCATAAACAGCGCATCGCACCAAACCCAAGTATTTACAGGGTTATTATCGCCCTTTTTGTCCGCATATTTTGGGTCTTTGGCGTCTTCAATTATGCTGTCGAAATGTTTTTTAAACGGATTAAGACGCTCTTTTTTAGAAGTGTCTGCCCTGTAAGTTTCAAGCCAAGCGTGGCCTACGGCATGGTCGTCGGCGTGATACTTGCGTGAGTAAGGCGTCCAACCTACGCCCTGTCCGTGCCTGACAACTTCAGCCCAATAAGCAGGGTCTCCGGAAACTCTGCTAAGCTCTATAAGACCGTCATAATAGGGAGAAATTTCCCAAGCGCGTGTTGGTGTTGCAGGATGCGGGTTTGCGATGTGCCAATCCGCAGATTTCTTGAGTACTGCAATGACGTCCGCCTTTGCAAGCTCCGCAGCGTTAAGACCAAAAGACATGGTCGCCGCTACGGCTCCCAAAAAGAATTTTACCACTGATTTCATATATGCCCCTTTTTAAATTGTTACGTTAAAGAATGCCTCCATGCCAAATATTCAACGCATTAGAGTTATACGCATTTTTTAATCGTGAAGCTTTTTTGTAAAGTGCAAAAGTCAGCATTTTGAACAGCCCGTTCATATATGAACACGCCGTTTTTTAAGCGAAAAATTTTTCCGAACAATGCTTTTTTAAGAGACGTCTTAACTGAAAAACATCCATGTTTGATAGAATACAAGACATACCACATACGCCATCACCGTCAGCCCCAACGCCTGCGCCAAAGCCATTGCAACAGAACGCGTTTCGGCAAAAGTTGTAGCCAATGTTGCAATGCATGGCAGACTGAGCAACACAAACAAGAGTATGGAAATACCCTGCGCCATAGTATAATCTTTTCCGATTTTCTGGCGCAAAGATTCAGACTCCTCATCTTCTTCATCGCCCATGCCATAGACGATTCCAAGCTGAGTTATAAAAACTTCCTTAGCCGCAAGTGCGCCTATCAATGCGCTTGTTATGCGTTTGTCGAAACCTATGGGACTAAAAATTGGCTCTAGTGCCGAGCCCACTCTACCGCTAACGGTATAGTCAAACTCCTCCGTCATTTTTTCATCTTCAATTTCGGAAATTAAACCGGATTTTTTTTCAGCATCCAAAGTTGCGTCCGCCTCTATCTTTGCTATTTGAGCATCATAGTCTTTAGACAATTCCTCTTTTTTAGGATATGTTGAGGCAAACCAAAGTATCACCGCCATCGCCAAAATTAAAGTGCCCGCCTTCTTGATAAACCCAAAAGCCCTTGTCCAAATTTGCAAAAGCATATTTTTAAGTATAGGCATTCTGTACGGCGGCAACTCTATAATGAATGAAGAATATGCGCCTTTAAACACGCTAAGACGCAAAACTTTTGCATATATCAAAGCCAAGATTATGCCCACGATATATATTCCGAACATCGCCAGAGCGCTATATTTTGCAGGGAAAAATGCTGGTATTAAGAGCACGTAAACAGGAAAGCGCGCCCCACAACTGAAAAGCGGCAATATCATTATAGTAACAAGCCTCTCAACTTTAGACTTGAGGGTGCGAGTGCCAATGATGGCGGGCACGGAACATCCAAAACCTATAAGCATTGGTATTATGCTTGAACCGCTTATGCCAAAACGCTTCATCGCCCTATCGCAGAGGAACGCCGCCCTTGCCATGTAACCACTGTCTTCCAAAATTGCCAATGCAAAAAAGAGCAAAATAATATTTGGCAAAAATACAAAGACACCGCCAACACCGCCAATAATGCCGTCAACGATAAAGTCATGCAGAGCGCTTTGCTCACCCTCCGCCCAAAAGCCGGAAACGAAAGATGCCAGATAAGAGAAGAAATCTTCCATCAAGCCCATTATAGGGTCTCCAAGCGTAAAGACGAACTGGAATACGCAATACATCATCACAAAGAAAATTGGTATTCCTAAAAATTTGTTGAGGAATATTCCGTCCAAGAATTTTGTCATATTCTTTGGCGGAGTATCCATTGACATCAAAGTGTCATCCACAATTTTTGAGACCAATTTATATCTTGCGGCAGCAACAAAAACCTCAGCATATTCGCCGGTTTGAGCCTCAATTTCATCAAGCAAAGACTGTATATAACTGCGTAAAGAGGGGCTTTTTTCTTCAATCTTGCCCAATACATCTGCGTCATTTTCCAACGCCCTCAAGGCAAGCCACTTCGCCCAAGGCGCAAAATTTTCGGGCAGCTCCTCATTTATCGCAGCACGTATGAGGGTGAATTTGTTTGAGAAATAATTTTCGTCAATATCACGCCAAGGAAAATTTGCGGCGGCAGGCTTTTTAATTGCCTCCAAAAGAAATTCTTTGAGGCGATTTACGCTTTCAACATTATAGGCAACTGCTTTAATTACGGGCACACCCAAAGTTTCAGACAATTTTTTTGCGTCAATGAACTTGGAGTTTTTTTCAAGCTCATCGGTCATATTTAAGACCACCGCCATAGGAACCGCCATCTCGGCAAGTTGCAGAGTCAGATATAAATTGCGCTCATAATTGGAAGAATCTACGACATTCAAAATAAGATCAAATTCACCATCTGTTATAGACTGTTTTGAAATTTTTTCTTCAGCGCTGCTGACGGAGAATGTGTAAAGACCCGGCAAATCTTCAACTTCAACTTCCGTGTCATTCAACCTGAAGTTGCCGATTTTTCTATCGACAGTAACACCGGAATAATTGCCCACCTTTGCCCTCAGGCGTGTGATTGTGTTGAATAGTGTGGTTTTGCCACAGTTTGGATTTCCCACCAAAAGGACTCTAAATTTTTTCTCGTTCATTTTTGAAAATTACTTTCCGAGTTTGCGGATTCTGATGAGCTTTAATTCATCTTTTCTCAAAGACAGTTCTGAGCCATGAACGCTGATAACGACAGGGTCTCCGAGTGGCGCAAAACGCAAAATTTTAGCCTTTGCACCTATGGTAATGCCCATGCCTGCGTAGTTTCCCAAGTTTTTCAGCTTCTTATCCAAGCCGATAATCATGCCGCTTTCATTGACCTTAAGGGTGTCTAAGGTTGTAGATTTTTCACAGCTACATTCGCAAGAGCCGCTATTTTTAGCTGGACAAGAAGAACAAAAACTAAGGCCACTGATAAATTTTGTGAGTCTGCTCATCATGGTGTCGCCCAAGGAGTGCTCCATCTTGCAGGCGGCAGTGTCAGCTTCTTCGGGTTCGACACCCAAAACGGAGGTAAAAAAATCGCTCAGGAGTTCATGCTTATTGCGTATATTTTCCGCCAGATGTTTGCCGTTTTTTGTCAGATATACGGGCTTGTACTTTTCATACTCAACCAGCCCCTTTTGTGCAAGCGCATTTAACGCCGATGTTACGGAAGGTTTTTTGACGCGCATTGCCTGTGCAATATCGCTGGTCCTTGCGGCGCCTGTTTTAGAAGATAAAGAGGATATCGCCTCAAGATAGTCTTCTAAATTTTCAGACAAATTTTCTTTTTTACTAGAATCCATATTAACTTATTCCGACCCCATAAAATTAGATAGGCTTAACTTTTTCAATATTAAAATCCATTTTTTTGTTTTTATCGTCAAAACTTCCCGAAAACTAAAGACGGGGTTAGAGTTATTTTCTCTTACGGACAAGAAGCATCAAAAAAAGCGTACGCATAAAATTTTCTCTCAACTTCAGTAAACCCCAACTTTAGTACTTAAAGAAAGTTTTGGAAGCACATCTCAGCTTTAACGTTTTGGCAGCACGGTTTGGATGAAGAACAAGGCGCAAGGGTGTGAGGCGGTGGAAGCGTACATACGTACGTGACCAGTGCCGAAGCGCCCGCAGCAACGCAGTTATTCGCCAAACAAGTCTGCCAAAACTTGCCAAAATTTAGGTGAGGAGGTATTCGCCTTGAACTGGGATTGGGTCTATTGCTTTTGTGGTGCCGAAGGCGAGTGCTTCGGGGTTTGGGAGGTAGTTGAGGATGGATTTTTCTTTAATCCAGCCGTATTTGAAGCGCATTCCGGAGTAGGCGCTTTCACGGCCTGCTATGGCTATTAGACATGAATTCACCATGGTTGACATAGTGTTTATGTGGTTGCCATTTCGCACGTGGTCTAGCAGGAATCTGTGTTCTTCTACGACGGCTTGGGCGAATTTATCGCTCTCATTGGCTGTCCAAGGTTTTTCGCCGACTATGGTTTTTGGGCCATTGAAAGAGAGGTTTAGCGTACCTTTGGTGCCGATGATTTTCTCGCCGACAAAACCTGCGGTTTTATCTTCCTGCCTGCAAATGCTATTTACGGGGACGCCTTTAAAATCATAATTTACGGACATATTGCTAAAGCGGTTACCTTTCTTGCCGAATTCCAAATTGGGGCATCTGCCGCCGCTTGCGACAACGTAGTCTGGCTCAATATCTTTGAGCGCCCAAAGTAGGACGTCTAAATTATGGATGTTTTGCTCAACATGCTGGTCTCCGCTTGTCCAGATAAAAGAGAGCCAGTTTTTGAGCTGAAATTCTATATTTTCAGGCGAGAGCAAATCAGCCTCATCAGGATACCAACCTGTGAGATATTTGCCTGCATAGCGTATTGATTGCGCCGCCACAATTTCACCAATTTGGCCGTCATGCACGCGTGAGATTGCTTCGGCATAGGCGCTGTAATATCTTGTCTGAGTGCCGCATACTACGCAGAGTTTTTTTTCATTTGCAAGCGGCACAAGTTCATTGGTAATTTTGCGTGCCCCAACAGGGTCTATACATATTGGTTTTTCGGCGAAGATATGCTTATTTTGTTTGAGAGCTTCTTCAATATGCAAAGGTCTGAATACGGGGGTTGTAGCCAAAATAACCACGTCAATTTCAGGTATGCTTAGCAGTTTTTTATAGGCGTCAAACCCTGTAAATTGACGGTCTGCGGGCAAGTCATAAAGTTTTTTATCCGCATATTTTTTTGCAAAATTTTCAATCTTTGCGATAGAGCCTTTAATTCTATTTTCAAACAAATCGGCTATTGCTATGAGTTGGATATTTTGGTCGGCATCCATCATGTTTGTGATAGCGCCCGTGCCCCTAGAACCACAACCGATTAAGCCCACTTTTATCTTGTCAGAGCCCTTTGCCATGGCCATTGAATACCTAGGCAAGCTGGCAAGCAAAGATGCCGCAGTTGCTGTTTTTACAAAGTTTCTTCTATCCATAAACTCCCCTTTATTATTTGTTTAACATTAAAACGTGTAAGCAAATTTAAGCTCAAAGGCAAAAGTTTCAAGCGCTATTTTAGATATTTTTAGCGCCCGCATTAATAATGCTTCAAACTAAAGCTTGGGCAAAAACGGAGACAAAATTTTTATGGAATCAACTTTATCCAGATTCGCCATCTGCACTTGCCAAGCAAGATATACGGAGGCGTTTATAACTTTATTTTTGTCTGTCATAAGACCCAGCAGGGAAGACGCCATTGAGAAAGTTTCTTTTGCGTAATCAAATTTTTTTGCGGCGGCAAAAGAAAGCGCCATGTCGCAGATTGAATAAAAAGTTTTTTCGTCTTTAATTTTCCGCACGCTTTTTTGCAATATCTCAAACGCCAAAGCGTCTTCGCCAATGAGGCTCATATTTTCGCAAATTGGTTTGATGAGAAGCGACACGTCTGAATTGTCCTGAACTTGCATGAAACAATCTCTTGCAAAGAGCGCCCAAACCGCCGCCAAAGACTTGTCTTTGGTTGCCAAAACTTTTACAATTTCAGAAAGATGCGCCGAGTAATTGCCCATGTTGGATTTGCAAACTATGTCTGTGGGCGCAACGCTGTCCGACAAAAATTTGACTGTCGCAGAATCTATCCTTGCCGGATTGGTGCTTTTAAGAAAGGCGATTATGGTATCTAAATTTTTGTCCGGCAAAGTGCAAAGCGCCAAGACGATGCAGTTTGCCTGAGCGCCAATATCCTTGATTTTTTTTGCGACATTCCGAGCGTCCGCCGCCCTTCCTTCTTTGGCGAGCCTGATTGCTATTTCGGCAAAATATTTGTCTTGAATTTTCTCATCAGGGATTTTGGAAATAATCTCCAATGCCGCCTCAAACTTGCCGCCGATTATAAAACTTTCCGTGGCGATAAGGGTAAGGTCTCTTATCAGGGCGTGGTCTGTGATTGCGCACATAACCGTAAAAGATAAATCCGCCTGCCCCGCATTTGCGGCGGCGCTCGCCACGTCAAAAAGTGCGGTGTTGCGCATTTTTTCAACGGTAATTCTGGATGCGTTTTTGTAGGCTAGTTCTAAAATTTCTTTGTAGGCAAGTTTGTCGGCATCATTAAAAGCCCTGGCAATAGGAGACATGGTTTTGATTTGAGCCGCCGACGCCAAATCGGAATTCACCAAATTTGCGTGGTACTTAGATTCAGTCAAAACCTTTTTCACCAAAGATTCCGCCGGTGCGGGCTTTTGCATTTGAGTTTGCACAATGCTCTTTATTGCAGAACGCCCCTGCAATTTTACGCCCTCCAAAGCGATGTCTCTTTCCGCAATAACCTGACTTTTTACGGCGTAAGAATTTATAGCCGATATGCAAATATTTACCATTTTAAGGGCGTCGTCCCCGAGTTTTTTGACACCGTCTTTAACATCTGATTTTTTGCGTATTATCAGGAATGCCAAGTCTTTCAACGCCTCATCACGCAGGGCGGAATCTTTATTCGACAGCGCAACCGCCCAAGGGAAAATTTCATTCTGCATTTGCGGCTCTGAAAGCAAAGTTAAATTTTCAACAAGCGCCCCATTCAACTGATTGAATGAAAGAGGACCCAAGTTGAGATTGTCGCTTTTGACTATGTCTAATGCAATGCGTGTGCTGGGGTATTTTTCAAGAATACCGTTCACGTCTTGACGCGCTTCCATGCAAAAATCCAAAGCTTTTGAGTATTCAACATTATTGGCGGCTTCAAGCGCCCTGACAATTTTTGCAGACGCCCCTACGTAAATTTTGTTCGCCTTTTCTTCAGGCTTTTCACATGAAGATAAAAGAGCAAGAAGCACGCTAAGCGCAAAAAATCTTTTTAAAATGTACATGGCAAAAATTCTTATCTAATGCCCTTTACTTGTAAAGTACTAAAGCATCTTCAATCAAAATCTATCGTAAATTCAGATAGTTTTGCGCAAGAAAAAAACAGACAGGCAAAGGCTAAAACAACGCAAAATATCATAGACTGCTCCAAAGATAAAATACTTATTGCCGCAGCACATATAAGCAATCCCAAGCCTGTGGTAAGACCCCAAATGGCGCTTATCACACTCAGCACCCAACCCCTGCGCTTATCGCTGGAAGCTTTTGAAAACATCGCCAAGACAGAATAATAAGTAAGCGGAAATCCAAACGAAGCCACGACAACCATGCCCCAAACAAAATATTCGTTGCCGAAAAGCGGCACCAATAAAGTTATCAGAGACATCCATACGGAAAATCTGAGCACGCCGCACATAGAAAATTTTGAAATCAAAAGCGGACCCAGCCACAAGAATATCACGCCCGCACCCAGAGAAAATATCGAGATAAAATACGCCAACTGCTGCGCCGAAAAATCATAATTACGCACAAGCATAAGCGGCAACAACCCTGAAAATGCCGCCGAAGCCACTTGCGAGGTTACAAAAATTATCAAACGCTGCCTTGCATTTCTAAATTTCCCGAGGAGCAATATGTCGCCCAAAGATTTTTTCCAATCTGAAAGGGAAATTTTTTTTGCCTCTGAAGATTTGTCTTTCGGCAGGCTGAAATATAGAAACCCCACGCAGATAAAAAATAAAATTGCGTTAATCCAAAAAGGCAGGCTCCACACTTTTGCGGAATCTCCAAGCCCCATGAATATTGAGGCAAAGGCGGGGCCCACCATAAAGCCCAAAGTCATCACAAATAAACTTGCGCCCAGATAAAAATTTTTCTGCGCTTCCGTTTTGGAATGAGAAACCAAACTTGCCTGTATAATCCCGTCAACGCCCGCCAATGCGCCTATGAAAATTCTTGCAAATATAAAAACCCACAGGCTTAAAAACACCACCGACAACGCTTGTATTGCGCAAGCCAAAAAGGACAAAAATATTGTAACAATCAATAAGCCCTTGCGCCCTTTTGCGTCTGAAACCAAACCCAACAATGGCGCAAATAAAAATACGGCAATGGGGTATGCCGCCAAAGTCAGTCCGTAAAGAAAATCCCGAAGATGATTTGACGCACCCGGAAGCATATCCAAAGACGGTTTTTCAACCTCTGCAAGCATGGGCACTAAAATTGGTATAACCATGCTTTCGCACACCAAATGCAAAAAAATCGCACCCAAAAGAGGCAGAGAAAACGCCAAAGGCAGACTGTCCTTTTTATAACTCATTGATAAACGTAAAGTTCTCAGAATATCAATTTTTTTTCAATCTTTTTCTTGCCAACTAAAACGTTTTATGCAATACTATTACTAGCTACTACGACGTAACCCCTTAAGCATTACAGATTATGGATAAATTATTAAATCTCATCACTGCTCTCTTGCTTTTTCTCATATTAGCGCATGCCACATATCTTTTGGCGGACGAAAACCCTTCAATTATTTCAAAGGCTGAAATTTTTAAGGCTGATGAATTTTTTAACTCTTGCCATGCCTCAACCGTTCTTGAGACAAAGTCGGGCGGGTCTATAGTGGCATATTTTGCGGGCAGCAAAGAAGGCGCTAAAGATGTCTGTATTTGGCTTAGCAAATTTGAAAACAACTCATGGCAGAATCCAAAAAAAATAATCTATTCGGCTATGACTTCCGGCAAAGAAGAACCCTGCTGGAACCCAGTGTTATTCAGGCTCAAAAGCGGCAGGATTATCTTATTTTTTAAGCAGGCCGGCAACTGGAAAAACTGGAAAGGCATGCAGTCCTTTTCCGACGACGAGGGCGAAACTTGGTCTAAGCCCGAAGCACTCCAACCTGACGGCAACGCAGGTCCAATAAAAAATAAGCCCGTGTATGTGGGCACTAGGATTATTGCGCCCACAAGCGATGAACCTGCACCGACGGATTGGCGGGTTTATTTTTGGATTTCTGACGACGACGCAAAAACTTGGAAACGTACGGATTACGTAAACACCGCCGAAGAAATCGGCGGCATTCAGCCTTCTATACTTATTCATAAAAATGGATATCTGCAGGCGGTTGGGCGCACGCCTAAAACTGGGGGATATGTTTATCAAACTTGGTCTAAAGACGGCGGCATTACCTGGAGTAAAATTTGCTCCACAGGCTTGCCCAATCCAAATTCAGGCACAGACGCAATAACGCTCAAAGACGGCAGGCATCTATTGATTTATAATCATACCTCAAAAGGCAGAAGCCCTCTGAACCTCGCAATTTCGGACGACGGCATAAGATGGTTCCCGCTAATGGTTTTAGAAGACAGTAAAGGTGAATATTCATACCCGGCAATAATTCAAAGAGAAAACGGTTTGGTGGAACTTACCTACACAAATAAAAGGAAAACAATATCGCACGCCCTGCTAGACCCATCAAAATTTGCGCCTGGCAAAAAGATGCTCACGCAAGCTTGGGAAATGTAAATTATACAAATTATGAAAAGACGAGATTTTTTTAAAAAGACCGGCCTTGGGGCGGGCGCAATTTTAGCATCCTCTACACCCGTTATAGCCGTAGAAGATTCCACGAAAACTGTGAATCTGCAAAAAAGCATCCCTGTAAATTATAACTGCGATGTTGCGGTAATAGGCGGCGGGATAGCCGGCGTTTCTGCCGCTTGTGCGGCGGCAAAGTCTGGCGCAAGCGTCATTCTTGTTGAAAGGTTTGCCGTAACGGGCGGTATGCTCACAACAGGCGGTGTCGCAAATTTTTGCGGCAGAATGGCAAATCAAGGCGAGGTTTTTTCAGGAATTTTGGATGAACTTAAACGCTTTAACGCACTTGGCGAAGGCAAGCGCAACACAGTTTTTCATTATGAAATTTTGGCGTTGGTTCTGCAAGAAATGCTTTTGAAGCGCAAAGTAAAATTACTGCTACACACACGTTTTGTAGATGTTATTGCAAAAGATAGACAGGTGCGTCAGGCAATAATTTGCGGCAAAAGCGGCTTAGAAGCTATAAGCGCAAAAATGTTTATAGACTGTTCAGGAGAGGCTGATTTGGCTCGTTACGCAGGTTTTAAAACCATGAAGGGTGATTCGGTAAATGGCTACCAGCTACCAATGTCGCAGATGTCTTTCTGGAGAGAAGTGCCTGAAGATGAAGTTATACAGCAAGTGCCTGAAGATTTTTATAACGTAATAAAAACAAAATCAGACTTGCCAATGACGACCCTTTGGCCGGACGGTCCTAAAGGCAAGGCAATGAAAATCAAGATACCCATGTTTGACTCCACAAGCACGGAAAGCCTCACAAGCGCTGAAATTCAGGCAAGAAGAAGGGTTATGGAAGTTTTGTACTATTATCAAAGTGTAGAAAAACGGCCATACAGATTTGTGAATTGCGCTCCCATAATAGGCATCAGGGAAGGTTGCAGAATTGTGGGCGACTATGTTTTAAATGTTGAAGATTTGCGGGCAGGCAGAGCCTTTGAAGACGCCGTTGCAATAGGCACTTTTGTCTTGGACGGCCACAAGCCCACAGACGATAAACGCACGTTTATACTGCCTGAAAATCAGCTAAAAGTGCCGCCGTATCAAATACCTTTGCGCAGTCTTACTGCGGCAGATGCAGACAACCTTTTTATGGCGGGCAGATGTTTTTCCGCAGACCAACTTGCCCTTTCCAGCGCAAGGGTTTCTACAAGCGGCTCAATGATGGGGCAAGCTGCGGGCATAGCGGCGGCAATGTGCGCCAAGCAAAATGTAGAAGCCAGAAAGGTAGATTACAAACTCTTGCGCAAAGAAATTGAATCAAGAGGCGCTAATTTGGAAGTCAAGGCGTCGAAAAAATCCTAAACAAGATTGCAAGTTTTGCAAACTGCGTGGGATTTTCTACAGTTAAGTTTTTGTCTTATACCGCAAAAGCGTTTAATTTTTCTGCGACATATTCCATCTGTTCACGGGGAAGCTCTGAATATATGGGCAAAGCCAGACTCGTCTTTGCGACTTCTTCGGAAACGGGAAAATCACCCGCTTTGTAGCCCAAGGGCGCAAAACATTCTTGAATATGCAAAGGCATTGGATAATAAATTTCAGTACCAATACCGTCTTGCTTTAATTTTGCAAGGCATTCATCCCTATTTGCAATGCGGACAATATACTGGTTGTAAACAGATTTATTCTGCGGCAAAATTTTGGGCGTTATAATATTTTTGTTGCCCGCAAAAGCTTTGTCATAAAACGCCGCATTCAAAGTGCGCATAGAAGCCCACTTATCCAGATATTTAAGCTTAACGCTCAGAGCCGCCGCCTGTATTGCATCCAAACGGAAATTGCCGCCCACAGTTTTGTGGTAATACTTAGGCTCCATACCATGATTGCGGATGCGCTTTGATTCGGCAATTACAGACGAATTTTGAGATACTATCATGCCGCCGTCGCCAAGCCCGCCCAAATTTTTTGTCGGAAAAAAGCTCAGGCAACCGCAATCTCCGAATGAACCAGACTGCTTGCCGTCTTGCATTGCACCTATAGACTGTGCACAATCCTCAATCACAAAAAGTTTGTGTTTTTTTGCAATCTCACAAATTGGGCGCATATTGGCGCACTGTCCAAATAGGTGGACGGGGATTATCGCCTTTGTGCGTGGAGTAATTTTAGACTCCAGCAATTTCTCGTCCATATTGAAGGTAACCGGATCTATATCCACAAATACCGGCCTTGCGCCCACACGCCACACCGCCCCTGCGGTTGCAAAAAAAGTGTACGCAGGCACAATGACCTCATCAGGTTCATTCTTGTCGAGAGGCGACCTGTAAATGCCCAGCGCCATAAGAGCCGCAATAAGAGCGTCCGTTCCGCTAGACATGCCTGCTGCTGCGGGCACGCCGCAATAGCTTGCCAGTTGCGCTTCCAATTTTTCCACACATGGCCCGCCTATAAAAAACTGACTTTCCAAAACTTCGTCTAAGGCAGATTTAATTTCTTCCTTAATTTCGGAATACTGTTTTTTTAAATCAAATAAAGCTATATTCATACTATTGTTGTGGGAACATCATCTCCCGATTTTTTTGAACCCTTGTCAACTTGACTTCGGCATAAAATTTATTGTTCACAAAAATGCTTCTGTTTTCAGGGAAAAGAATGTCTGTCTCAAAAGATTTGTAATTTGAAAATTTGAGCATGAATTTGTTTTCGCCCGCAATCACCGATTCCGCAACTATATACTTTGTTGCTGGGTCTATATAATAGACATTGCGACGGCCTTCGGAATCTAAAGTTGATATAGTCTCAGTCTCCATTTTATCCAACAAAACCGTGCCTTCATAATCTATGCGAGAGTCTGTAACAAGTTCCTGCTCCGCCTCAGAGGGGAACGCCCTTCTGTTGATTTCTTCATCAAAAGTAACAAGCATTCTTATGCGTTCAGATTCAAGCGGGTTGAGTTTTTCACGCTCGCCTGCCATGCCGCCTTGTTTTAGAAGCCACACCTTTCCTCTTACGTCTATAAAGTAACATACCATAGAGGCGTCTTCACCCAACCTAAGAAAACACCTGCCGTCTCTTTTTTTGATGCAGTAGAAAGATATTTTTGCGCCCTGAAAATCCAACACGCCGATAAACATCATATCAACTATTGCCGCAAAAGAATTTAGAGTGCCAACCGTTGTGTAAAAATCTTTCACAAGATTATTTGCCTTGCTGTTTGGCAGCCGCCACTTGAACTGCACGCTCCTGACGGTTTCGGAAGAATCTGTGCTTGAAGCGGCCGCCTCCGCCTTGGCTTCTTCTTCCTCAATTTTATCAAAAGAATATTTTATGAAAAATGCGGTTGAACCAATCAGGATTACAAGAATTGTTACGGTTGCAAAAAATTTTACAATTACAAGCGCCGTATTTGAAAACGCCTCAACATCGTCTATCTGGCGGGCTTTTTCAGCGCCTTCAGTTTGTATGCGCTCCAACTGTTGGCGGGCAGAATCTGAATGCTCAATAATATCCAAGCCCTTTTTTTCAGGGGCGATAGTTGGCGCTTCATAGATAATTTCTTCAACCTCCTCAACAACATGATACCCAGCATACTCATCATTGGGATGCGAGTCTTCATCATGTTCATGAACTTCCTCATGGATTTCATGATAGTCCGGCGGGGAATCTTCAATGTGTTCCGGCGTCTGGGCGGAAGACTCTTCCTCAAACCCAGGCGGGATATGAGCCGATTCTTGCGAGTGGGCGGAAATTATGCGCCTATGAAACCCGGCGTAAGGAGACTTATTCTTAGCCTCCTTACCCTTGGTTTTATCACCCTTCTTAGCCATTTTTTATTAAGCAAGCTCCTGTATGGAGACATCGTGAGACTTGCCGTCTATCGACACCCTATACATATTTTTATTGCCCTTTGGCTCAAGCTGCACGGCGTTTTTCTGAGGTGCGGGCTTTAGCGCAAATGCGCTTGCCGGCTTTTTGTAGATGTCTTCCAACTGCTGTGGGAACATGGCGTAGATTACACAATGTTCGTCGTCAGTGGGCAAGCCTGAGGCTTTTAATTTTGCACGCAAATTCTCCATACCGGGCTTGATAAGGTCTGCAGGGCGGCAATCTATGGGCTTGCGCGCCTCTCTGCCTTCACCCTTTGCAAGTTTTTCTTCAGCCTCAATGGCTATTTTGCGAACCTCTGCGTCAACAGGCGCAGGCGTACGGCCATAATAGCCCAAAGCAACCGCAACTGCGGAAGCGTTAAAGTTCTTCCACCTGCCAAACTTGACATTGAGCATTGCCTGCGTACCTACAATTTGAGATGTTGGCGTAACAAGAGGTATCCACCCTAATTTTTCACGCACGTATGGCACTTCGGCAAAGACTTCATCAAACTTGTCTTCCATCTTCATTTCTTTAAGCTGTACACGGAAGTTTGAGAGCATACCGCCAGGAACTTGATAGTTGAGCGCATCGCTGTCTATGACTTCATTTTCCATCATGGTATATGCGCCTAGCTTTGAGTATATAGGCTGCAGCAATTTTCGGACTTGCGCAAGTTTATCCAAATCATAGGCGGGTTTACGCTCATTATTTTCAAGCATGTGTATCATGCGGCTGCAATCAGGCTGACCTGTGCCGTTTGCAAAGGGAATGCAAGATACGTCAACGGCGTCAACGCCTGCGGAAACTATTGCCGAATAATATGCCGTAGCACCCAGACCCGTAGTGTCATGCGTGTGGAATATGACGGGGATTTTGATATTCTTTTTTAGCCCGCTAATAATTTCATACGCCACGTAAGGAGGCACTAAACCCGCCATATCTTTTAGCACAATGGCGTCGCAACCCAATTTTTCGAGCTCTTTACCCATCTCAATAAATTTTTCCGTAGTGTGGAAAGGGCTTGAAGTGTAACAGATTGTGCCGTGCGCTTCTTTCCCCGCCGCCTTTACGGCTTTGATTGAACACTCCATATTACGGGTGTCATTGAGGGCGTCAAAAATACGGAATATATCCATGCCGTGCTTTGCCGAGCAATTAACGAAAGCCGTAACAACATCATCGGCATAATGCGTATAACCCACTATGTTCTGCCCTCTAAAGAG
The DNA here is from genome assembly GCA_031553045.1 of Opitutales bacterium. GTDB lineage: Bacteria > Verrucomicrobiota > Verrucomicrobiia > Opitutales > Intestinicryptomonadaceae > CALXQW01. The sequence continues at coordinate 37,691 of JAVBLZ010000016.1, forward strand.
CATCATGTGTTTTGTTTTTGGGCAGGCTTTTTTGAGTGCGTCCAACCTCTTGAAGGGGAACTCGCCGAGAAATCTCAAACCTGAATCTATCGTTGCCCCGCCCCATGTTTCCAGAGCGCCAAAGCCCATACCGTCCAAAATTTCGCAGACAGGCAACATATCTTCAGTTTGCATTCTTGTTGCGGCCAAAGACTGATGACCGTCCCTTAGAACTGTGTTGTTAAATACTACGGGTTTATTATTCATAATTTCGGTTTTCTTTCTTTAAAATCATTAATTAATTGGGGTTTTCTTCAACTCTTTTTTAGTTTTTAACTTCCTTGAGAAGCTCCGGATTTTCTCTGTATTTTATCCAGTCAGACATGATTCTGACAGACTCCCTGAGCGCTATGTCAAAATCTTCATCTTCAGATTTTTTAGAATCTTCTTTGGATTTCTTGCCCGTCGATTCACCGTCTTTGGATGAAGCCGAAGACTTTGGAGACTCTTTCTCTAAAGCCGAGTCAAGCAAGACTTCTTCACGCTTGTAGTTTTGTTTTGCAAACTCTTTTTGCTCCGCCTTTACGGAGTCCGAAAAAGCTATGTCGGCGTTGAGGGCTTCCAGCCTGACTTTGTAATTTAAGCTAAATTCTTTTTGATCTCTCTTGGTTTTAAACCAATCCAAACGCTTGTTTAAGAATTTGAATTCCGACAAAGTTTTCTGTCTTTCAAGTGAAGCGGCGGAAAGTTTTTTCAGTAAGATTTCCCCCGTTGCCTTGTCGAAACAATATGCGCCGTTGTCAGGAATATCCGCAGACCTGATGCTGTCCCACGGCAGGGCGTAGTCTTTGTGAGATTCGCCAACTTCCATGTAGTCAAATACCGAGGGCAAAACTATGTCTGAACTTATGCCCTTAACCTGAGTAGATTCCCCACTTGGCAAATACCACTTTTGTATCGTGATTTTTGCGGTGCTTTTTAACGACGGGTCAAACTTGTTTAGGCTGATAAGCGTTTGTATTGTACCTTTGCCATGCGTAGTTTTATCGCCGACAATTATCGCCCTCTTGTAGTTTTTAAGCGCCCCCGCACTGATTTCGGAAGCCGAAGCCGAAAGCCTGCTGACCAATACAACCAAAGGCCCGTCCCAAACAACTTTGGGATTGTCGTCGGAAAGCGTGGTGATATTGCCCCTTGTGTCTTGCGCCTGAACAACAGGACCGGTTTTGATGAAAAGCCCCGTGAGCTCCACCGCTTCTTCAAGATACCCGCCGCCGTTTTTGCGCAGGTCTAAAACTATGCCCTTTGCGCCCTTTGCCTTAAGTTTTTGCACAAGTTCAGACACGTCGTCGCCTATGCTAAAACCTTTTGATGCGCCATTTTCATCTCTGCTTTTGCCGTAAAATACAGGAGCGTCTATCACGCCTATTGCAAAGGTTTTGTCAGCGTCTGTCATCTCATAAATATATGCTTTGGCAAGCTTTGTGGTGAGCTTTACCTCTTTCCTGACTATAGACACAACCTGCCTTGCGGAAGGATTGTTTGCAGGCTCAACCAAAAGCCTTACGACCGTATTTTCTTTGCCTCTAATCATCTTAATTATCTTGCGCAGCTTCATGCCTATCACGTCAACCATTTCGCCCTCCGCCTGACCTACCGCCATGATTTTGTCGCCAAGATTTAGCTGTTTGCTTTGCTCGGCAGGGCCGCCTGTGATAAACTCACTGATTGTGCAAATACCGTCTTTATCTTGCAGCATTGCGCCTATGCCTATCAAGGCGTTGTGCATTGCAATTTCAAAATCTTCCGCCGTATATTCAGACATGAATGAGGTGTGCGGGTCATAAAGTTGGCAAAGAGAATTTAAGAAAACTTCCTGCACATCCACGGAATCTTGGGTGTTATAATTTGAGAAAAGCCTGTCATAACGCTTGAGCACTTCTTCACGGGCTTTTTTCAATTTTTCCTCATCAGTTTTGGGAGCGTTCTCCAACTTTTCTTTTTGAGCCTCAAGCCTTGCTTTTTTTGCGGCTTCAGAATCTTCAGTGTCTGCGGTTGCGTCTTCAAGCATTTCATCCTCATGAGACTCCGCAGTGTAGCTGAGCATCTGGGCAATAATGTCATACTTTATGCGCTTTTCCCAAAGGCTATCGGCTTCATCAATGTTTGCAGGCCAAGTCGCCTTGGTTCTGTCCGGCGCAAACACATCATTGCCGTTTAAATCAAAATCTTTATCCATGCGCCCTTTTATCCAAGCTATGCGGGAATCTGAGCGCTCCACAAATTTTTCATAGATGGAAAATGCCGGCAACAATGTACCCTGATTTAACATAATATCCATAGAAGGCGCAAAGCTTTCTTGAAAGTTTTGCACGTCTTCCGCCAAAAACACCAGTTTTAAGAAGTCTAAATTTGTGCAATATTCACGGATAAACTCCCTAATATCCAAGTCTTGCAGTGCCTGTTTAAGATAATGAAAGTTTAGCAGGCTAAAGACCACAAAACGCGTCTCTTTGCGCATTTTTTCCGTGGTTTGCAAAGATATCTTCTGTTTTGGCGTTTCCGGCTTGGCAACCGTTTCGACAGGTTTTTCCTGCGCAAATGCCTGCCCTAAATATGAAAATAAGATGAACGCTGAAAGCAATGCGCCCGCCTTGATAAATTTCTTAAAATTCTTCATAAAGCATTAATTAGATAATAAATTGAAACATAAGTAAAGTTTTAAGCTTGCGGCTAAAGTTTGTCTTTTGCCTGTTTTAAAGTCTCCCTTTCGGAATCGGTAAGGCTGGCAAAACCCTTTTCGTTAATTTTATCCAAGATTCTATCAACCTCTTTGCGAAGGTCGGAAGGCTTGCTTATAGACACGTTAAAAGAACTGTCCGCAGCGCGCATTGCGCCTTTCCTAGCCTTGACTTTTTCCACAAATTTTTCAAAGAAGTTTTTTTCACGCCAGTAAGGCAGTCCAAAAAGTTTTCCGTTTACCAACTTTGCAAACACAAGCCCCGTAAGTATGCCGCCAAGATGAGAGGAAAATGCAATGCTCTCATGGGCGTTTGGCGCAAGCTCTATGAATAAAAACCCCAAAGCCTCCGTAAAAAAGACAACGGCAAACATCTGCTTGGGCGTTGCCCTTATGGGAAATATGAAAAACAATAAAAATGTAAGAGGCCTGTTAGGATAACTCGCCAAAAGAAAAGACAAGACCCCAAGCACCCCCGCCGAAGCGCCAACAAGCATGGCATTTTCGCCCTTGATTTGGTTGATTAAAAGCCAAAACACACCCCCAAAAAATATGGAAAGCACGTACAGCAATACAAATTTCTTTTTGCCCAGCAACTGCTCTGAAGCGTAACCTGCAAAAAAGAAAACCAACATATTTAGAAATATGTGGGCAATTCCATCGTGAAGCAGCGCATAGGTTACAAAACGCCAATATTCATGCGCAACAAAAGCTCTTGCATTCAAATCCAGATACGCAGCAAGCAGACCTGGTTTAAACCATGCATTTACAATGAATTGCAAAAATATGAAAGCTACGCATATTGCAATAATTACGTTTGTGGCGCACCAAGACTTGGGGATAAAATTCCAAGTTTGGTTTGTATTTTGATAATTTCTTTCGCTGAACATTACTGTTTAAAAGCCACCCATTATTGACCATTTTCAGACTTTTTCAAGCCTTGACATGGTAATTTCTTCAAAATAACTTAATCCGACTTTCATTCTAATTTATATCGAATATATGAAATTTTTTTTAAGTTCTTGGCTTGCGGCTTTTTTTGTAACAAATGCTCTTAATGCGCAAATTTTATTGATAGAGGCGGAAGATTTCCAATTCAAAGCAGACTGGATTACGACAAACTACAAAGGAATGGGTGTTGTGCTGACAAAAGGCAGCCAGTCAAAAGTTGCAACCGCCGTCGATATAAAAGATGAAGGGCTGTACGCAGTTTGGGCAAGCTCGGCAGATATTTCCGGTTCAAGCCCCGGCACACGCAATTATGCTGTGAGCATTAACGATACAGAAATGCCCGAACTTGCGGGCAAACATTGCAGAGACGGTTTTTATTGGGAAAAACTTGGGGAAATAAAATTGCCAAAAGGCAAAGCCATAATCAATTTACAACGCAAAAACAGCCTGCCAAGGGCGGATGCAATAGTGCTTTCAAAAGACTTGAACGCCAACATAAACAAACTCATAAAAAACACCGCCGAGCGTGAAAAATATCGGGTTCTCCCCTTAACTTTGAAATATGAAATTCAAGACAAATTCCCCAAAATTACAGAACTTAAAGAGTTGCCCAATCCAAAAAAATTTACTCTGGAAAATAAAAAAATACGGCTCTCTTTTACAGAAAAAACCGATATGCAAAAAACTTTCTTTGAGCGCAGTCTGGAAGTTTTTGCAGATTCAAAATGGCTCAAGTTGCCAAGTTTTTCGGAGGAGTTTTTGTTTTTAATCAAAGATGAAAATCCGCAGATGCGCAGCAATTTGTACTATTTTTCTTGGACAAATTCTGAAACAAAACTGAATGTAAATATAGACGGTAAGACGGTTGAGCTTGCTGGCTCTAAAAGCAATCCTTACGGCGTGGGTCAGATAGAAATTATGCGCCCAAGCAGCGTCATCAAAATTGATGAAAATACTTTGGATTTGCTCTATCAAAACGGCGCAAGAGCGCGTCTGAGCCTGCCTAAAGACGGCTACGCCGTTAAATTTGAAATAGAGAAGAAGGTCTCGGAATCTGCGGCATATTCTTTTGGTTTTGCGGCTTTCAACCACATAGACGACGCCTCTTGCAGCGCAACGCTTCTGCCGCCTCTTTACCAAATGCGCCGCACAATGAGCGAGCCCAAGGCGGTAACCGGCGGCTTTACTTCTCACCCTTTGAGCATTGTCGAATACGATGTGGGCGGCAAAAAATTTTCAAACGCAGTCATTGCCGATACAGACAGCATACCCTTTGAGTGGACAAATTCTGAAAAGCAATATTTTGGGCTTTCAAACGTAAATAAGTTCAATCAAATCCAGCCTGTCATATTTACGCCGGTCTTGGGCGGCGCAAATTCAAAATTAAAATCTGGCTCAACGCTCAAGGCGTCTTGGTACGTTATGACCATCCCCGACACTTGGGAAAACGCCCTGAAAGCCGCAAATTATGAGGTTTTTAAGACAGACTGGCTGAGAGAAGCTTATGAAACATCGCTCTCCGACGCCGCCGCAAACATGGCTATATTTCTGAAAAACGCAAAGGCTTCAGCTTGGGCGGAACAGCTCAAGGGGCGTTACAATATAGAGAGTTTTATGACCGTATCGCAGGCAAGCCCGCTTGCCGAAATTTCCATAGCGCTGCTCACCGACGATGAAGAATATTACAAGACTTTTGCCCTGCCTACGATTGAGTTTACGCTCTCAAGACAGTCCACGCATTTTGCTGCAAAGCCAGACCCCGATAGCGGTTTCTTAACCCAAAAAATGACAACGCTAGAAGTTCCCAATCCATACTTTGACGCAGGTTACTATGCAAGCGTAAATAAGTTGCTCGGGCTTTCCAACAAGTGGTTGAGAGAATTTTATAAAAACCCCGACGGTTCAACAAGAGTCCTCAAAACAGGCAGGGGTGATGAGTGGATGAGCTTGCTTGGAATCTATTTTGCAGAACCCACCCCAACCCTTCTTGCCGAGATAAAAACCAAGTGCGACGCCTATCTTATAAAGGCGTTTGGCACCCCAATAAAGGGTGAATTTCTGGAGCAATTTTCAAACGTAGCCCCTATTCCTTATTGGTGGTATCTGCCCGATATTTATGAAATTACCAAAGATGAAAAATATCTGCATTATGCAAGGCTTGGCGCATTCCATTCCATGAGTCAAAGCTGGGCGTACCCCACGCCGCCCGCCAATGAAGAAATTGTGATAAGCAAAAACAACCTCACAAGAGGTGTCGCCCACATCTGGTGGCTGGGCGACAAGCCTTTTAGACTGGGTAGCGAGCTAAACAACATTGCGGTAAAAAACTTGAAAGATTCAGAAAAATCGCTTTCAACCGCAGAAGCTGCGGCAATAGGCGGTGGCGGCAAAAGCTGGATAATACCTGAATCAAAAGCCGACGCACGCAAAGTCTGCGAGATAGGCCTTAGCATAGAAGGTCCTGCAACATACATCAACGGCTATGACAATTACGGACACATCATCATGTGTTCATGGGCGCCGGAAATGCTCAGGGTTGCCATGCACAGCAATGAAGACATACTCTACAAATTCTCCAGACATTCAATGATAGGCAGGTTTGCAAACTTTCCTGGGTACTATATAAAAGACTATCAAGTTTTAACCCAAGATGAAACCTACCCTTACAAAGGTCCGGATATTACAAGCTTTTACTATCACCAAGCGCCCGCCTTCTTTGCGCAAACTTTTGAATATTTAATGACTCAAGCTGAAGCCGCAACCAAGGGCAAGGTAAAATTTCCATACGTAAAGCAACAGGGCTATGTATGGTTTATAGACAGAATTTACGGTGCGGGTGTGGGCAAATTTTTTGACGCCGACGCCGTTGTCAAGCTCGATAAAACCGCCGTGAGGGTAAATTCTCCAAAAATAAATATCGTAAATGCCAGAGGCGCAGACGCCATATATTCGCTATTAATCAACGACTCCGCATCCCCAAAAAAAGTGCTGATAGATTTTGACCTCACTTCAAAACTTATGTCGGAAGCCAATTTGGATTCTTTGATTAGCTTTTTAGACGCAGACGGCAACAAGATTAAAGAGTCTCCAATGAGGGGAGATAAGCGCATAGAAATTCCCGCATTAAGTGCGGTTGCATTAAAAATTCCCGCCAATAAAAAAGATATTTACAGTAAGCCGCCTGAGCTTGAAAACGGGCACTTCATGCAGAAGGGCTTGGGCGTCTGGGAAGATTTGCATATATTCAGAATACGCTCTGCCTTCGGCAAAGATTCCATTTACGCCGTTGCGACGGGCAAACCCAAGGGGCGGGCAAAAATCTCGATAGTGTTTAGCAGTCCCTCAATAGCAAACTTGGCAAAGGCGTCATTCCCTTATGAACTTTCTTTGTATCCAATAAAGTTTGAAGAAAAACTTTCTTTCAAAGTAATTTTGGAATGTGAAGGGCAAAATAAATATGAAATTGATGTGAAAGATTTTTAGGAAACCACTCACATAGAAATAATTTCTTTGATTGCCAAATCTGCAAGCATAAGCCCAAATATGCCTGTAATTGTGGCGCAACTGCCTATGGTTTTTTCATCGGCCTGCAAGTGCGTGTCACGGCTTACAGACTCCGTAGAATATACGCAGGGTATGCCGCTACGCACCGCCCTCTGGTGCAGCGCCTTTCTGATTTTTGCCGCCAAGGGGCAATTTGTGGTTTCAGAAATGTCGCCTGTCTTGATTTTGAGAGGGTTCATTTTTCTGGCAGCCCCCATGCTCGACACAATTTTTTTTTCGAGCTTCACCGCCTGAGAAAGCAACGCCACTTTTGAAGTTATGGAATCTATGGCGTCCACAAAAATATCGGCGTTAAGATTAAAAATTTCATCCAGATTTTCCGCATCAATAAAGCTGTCTAAAACTTCAACCTTGGCGTGAGGGTTGATTTCTAAAATTCTCTCTTTTGCCAATAGGCACTTTTTTTTGCCCACAGTTGAATCCAGCGCAAGAATTTGCCTGTTTATATTGCTTACGTGCACCGTGTCAAAATCTGCGATATAAAAACGCCCGACGCCGGTTCTTGCAAGCGCTTCTATTGTGTATCCGCCCACAGCGCCCGCGCCTATCACACACACTTTTGCCTTGGATAAGTTATTCATGGCTTCATCTCCGTAGAGCAGCCCACTGCGTGAAAATCTTTCTGATTTCATTATAAAAAAAACTCGTAGAAATTCTGGTCAAGCGTTTCGCAAATTTCATTTTCAGATTCTTTGCGGAATGTGAAAAATTCCCTATACACCTCTAGTATTTGGATGGAAAGCAAATCTTGTTTATCGCTTTCTAGCAAGATTTTTTTAAGCGGCACAGATGACGCAAGTTGCTTACCATGTTTGGATTTCAACTCTCTTAATCCTAAAGAAAAACTTGCGCCAAGCTTTGCGTATTCTGCCGCCTCCTCAGGGGAGCAACTCGCCGCATGCAGCAAAATTTTTGGCAAAGTTTTAAAGTTTTTTAAAATCTGCAAACATTTTTGATGCGCCTTAACCACGTGCAAACTTACGCTTAAATTGAGCTTTGATGCGATTTCAAGCTGTCTTGCAAAAACTTCTTCCTGAAGATTTTTTGGGGTGCCGCAAAAATTATCCAAGCCAATTTCACCCATATAAAACTTGCCGCTTTGCAACAGTTTTTCAAGCAGGGCAAAATTTGAATTTGAGTCTAAAAACTTGGGGTGATAACCCAGTAAAAATTTACAACCAGAATCTATTGCGGAAAAATTTACAGATTTTAAAAAATCAAAAAGCGTTTCCCAATCCTGACTTTTATAAAATGCAAATGCACATTTCTTTTGGACGCATTTTGCTGCAAACAAATCTTTAAGCGCCGACAAATCTATGTGCGAATGTGCGTCGCAAATTTTCATCTGAGCGTTTCAAAAACTTCCCTAGCCTGCGCCATAGAGACGTCGGCGCTTGTAAATGCTTTGCCTATGCCCCTAAGCAAGACAAAATTCAGTTTCCCAAACTGCATTTTTTTATCCTTATGCAAAGAGCTTAAAAGTTTATCGGCATCTATCGGGCTGTGAAGCCTTGTAGGGATGCTGTTCTTTTTGAGCAAGCCTTCCAATCTTGGCAAAATCTCCTGCCCGCAAAGACCCATTTTTACAGACAACCTAAGCGCCAACAGCAAACCTATGCCCACGGCTTCGCCGTGCAAATATTCGCCATAACCTGCGCATTTTTCTATAGCGTGCGCAAAGGTGTGCCCCAAATTTAAAAGCGCCCTGCCGTCATTTTTTGCGGTTTCTTTTTCATCGCCCGCCACAATCTCCGCTTTTATTGCGCAGCATTTTTCTATCAAATCTGTTAGACAATCCGAAGATGCGCTTAATGGGGTTGCCTCCAAAAAATCAAAGAGTTTTTCATCGCAAATTAATGCGTATTTTACAAGCTCGGCAAGCCCTGCGGCAAATTCTCTGTTGGGCAGTGTCTTTAAAAAATCCGTATCTATAAAGACTTCTTTGGGCTGATAAAATGTGCCAATGAGGTTCTTGCCCTGCTCAATATTTATCGCCGTTTTGCCGCCCACGGAAGAATCTATCATTGAAAGAAGTGTTGTTGGCACTTGGTAAAAATTAACGCCCCTCATAAATATTGACGCTGCAAAGCCCGCCAAATCTCCCGTTACGCCGCCGCCTATCGCAAATATTGCGCCGCTTCTGTCCATTTTTGAATCCGCCAGAAATGCGCACAAATCCTCCAACATTTCAAAAGATTTTGAGCCTTCTCCTGATTCAACTTTAAAAACTTTCACGCCAAGCGAATCTATTTTTGACGCATACGCACCATACAAATTGGAATCCACAACGCATACACAGGGTCTGTTTTCTGCAATCAAGGACGCCAGTTTTTTTTGGACAAGCCCAAATGCGCCGCTTGCTATGTTGATGACGTAAGAATTTTCTTTAAGATTCACCTGAACAGTTTTCATCATTCCTCCAAACCAAAGACGCCCCTAGAATATGCCCTGCGGTCAAACACCTGCAAATCTTCAGGTTTTTCGCCAAGCCCTACAAATAAAATTGGCAATTTAAGTTGCCTAAATATGCCAGCTAGTGCGCCGCCCTTGCTTGTGCCGTCCAGCTTTGTGATTATCATGCCGGTAAGCCCAAAGCTTTTGTGAAACGCCCTTGCCTGCTCTATGCTGTTTGACCCCAAAGAGCCGTCCACAACCAGAATGCTGTTGTGCGGCGCAGACTCATCATTTTTTTTCAAAACTTTTTTTATCTTTGCAAGTTCCTGCATCAAATTTTCTTTGTTGTGCAGCCTGCCCGCAGTGTCCAAAATGAGATAGTCGGCATTGCGAGATTTTGCAGCCTGCCAAGCATCCCAAGCCACAGCAGCGCTGTCGGCGCCGTGAGCGCTTGCCACAAGTTCCACGCCAAGCCTCTGCGACCAAACTTTTATCTGCTCATTGGCGGCAGCCCTAAAAGTGTCGCCTGCGCCCATCAAAACTTTTTTGCCCTGCGCCTGCAAAAGATGCGCAAGCTTTGCGGCGGTTGTTGTCTTGCCTGAGCCGTTTACGCCCACAAGGCAAATCACTGTCGGCAAAGTGTTGTCCGAAGATTTTTCGAAACCCGCCTCAGACCCTTGCAAGACTTCAGCCAAGACATTTGCGCCTATTTCAGCCGCCGCCCTGCCGTGCAGATTTTTGTCTTTTTTATAGGCGGATTTTATTGCGCCCACAATTTCTTCCGCAGTATCAAATCCAAAGTCTGCGCCAAACAAGGTCTCCTCAATTACGTCAATATCCGCCTCGCTGATTTTGCGGGAAAACATTGATGAAAAGGCATTGAGCGCACCCCCTGCGGTCTTTTTCAGCCCCTCTTTAAATTTTTTAAAAATTGAAAACACTACTGCTCCTTGGCTGTTCTAAGAGGTCTGTCCAAACTTTCTTTGATATTGTCTAAAACCCCGTTGACAAAGCGCTTTGAATCTGCGCCCGAATAAGTTTTAGACAAGTCTATCGCCTCATTGATTGAGACGATTGGCGGAATGTCATTCCGGAACAAAAGCTCAAAAATTGCCAGCCGCAGTATTGCCAAATCAACCTTTCCCATTCTGGAAATTTTCCAATTTTTTGCTGCCTTTTGCAGAGCTTTGTCAACCTCTGCAATATGCTCTATTGCGCCGGCTATAAGCGCCTCGGCAAAGACATAACTCTCTCTCGGTTCTTCTTGCATGGAAAAAAATTCATCCGCAAGTTGGGTTAAAGATTTTTCTTTATTGCAGTCATACATATATAAAAACTGCATTGCCGCCACCCTGTTTTGACGACGCAAAGAATTATTTTTTTTGGAATCTTCAGACATATTTACCTTTTGACGGGTTTTGATTCAAGTTCATCCAGAATTAACGATGTGCGCCAAGCCATTTCCAGAGCGCTTTCGGCAAACTCCACCCCACGCCTGATTTGCCCCGTTGTACGGGCCTCCGCCTGAGAGCGATTGTTTGCCACAATGATGCCGTTGATAATAGGCACTGTGGTGTTTAACGCAACATTTTGCAAAGCGTTTGCCGTGCTGTAGCCGATGATTTCATGATGGGGCGTTTCCCCCGCTATCACAACGCCCAAGGCTATCACTGCGTCATACTTGTTTGTCTCGGCGAGCAAATTGCAGACATGCGGCAGCTCTGCGCTGCCAGGCACTCTTTCAATGTGTATAAACTTGGAGGGCACGCCAGACGCCTCTATTGTGGATTTTACATCTTTTAAAAGAGCGTCAACAAGCGCTTCATTAAAGCGTGCCGCCACTATCGCAAAGCTGTAATCGCTTGCATCAAACTGTGGAATATTTGCTTTGTCCAAACTCATAATTAAATTTTTATCTCCTCATCTATGTACAGACCAAAACCGTCTGGCACGGAATGTTGACCCAAGTGCGTGGTCAGAAGTTTTATCTTTTTAAAGCCCAAAGAACGCACAATTTGCGCCCCAATGCCATAGTCTCTTATGTTTGGCTTTAGAGGCTCCAAATCTGCAAGGTTCACCCCGCCATTTTCTTGGCTGATATAGACCAATGCGCCCACGCCAGCTTTGGAAATAAGCTCAAGAGCACGAGCAAAAGAACTGTGCGTATCGGAATAATCTGCGGCACAAAACATATCTGCAAAAATATTTTCAGAATGCACTCTAAGATATGTTGGTTCTTCAGTAATTTTACCTTTCACGAGAGCGTAGCATAGCCTTGAATCTGTGGTTTTAAAGCCCAGCAAAGAAAATTCCCCGCAGAAAGTTTTGATATTTTTTTCAAAAATCTTTTGAATAAGGGTGTCTCTTTTCAGCCTATATTCAATCAAAGAGGCGACGCTCATCATCTTGAGGGCGTGAGTTTTTTTGAAGTTCACCAAATCATCCAGACGCGCCATTGTGCCGTCGTCATTTATAATTTCGCAAATTGCCGCACATGGGCTTAGACCCGCAAGATTTGCCAAATCTACCGCAGCTTCCGTATGCCCCGCCCTTTCAAGAACGCCGCCAGCTCTAGCCCGAAGAGGACTTAAATGCCCCGGACTCACAACAGATTCCGCACCCTTTGAAAAGTCCGCCATTATGTTTATTGTAAGCGCCCTGTCGGCGGCACTTATGCCCGTAGAGATGCCTTTTGCGGCATCCACCGTAACCGTAAATGCAGTACCCTTGGAATCTCTGTTAAGGCGCACCATATCGTCTATGCCAAGCGCGGTAAGCCTTTCCGAAGTTGTGGGCACGCAGACCAAACCCCTTGCAAACTTAATCATAAAGTTCACGGTTTCGGGCGTGGCTTTTTCTGCGGCGATAATCAAGTCTCCCTCATTTTCACGAGATTCATCATCGGTAACAATTATAGGCTTACCGATTTTAAAGTCGGCAATACAATCTTCTACGCTGTCAAAAAACTTTTCTTTCATTTAATTTTCAAACTTGATTAGTCATTTTTTAAGAGTTTTTCAATATCCTTTTGTGCGAGCCTTTTGTAAGAACCCTCAGGAATTCTGCGCAAGACAAAGCCACCTATCTGGAAGCGGGAAAGGTCTTTCACAAAATAACCCAAGGCTTCAAACATACGGCGTATCTCACGCTTTCTGCCCTGATTGAGCCATACCTCAACCCTGCGATTCGGCGCGGGCGCATCTTCTTGCTGGCCCGTAACTATCTTGCTTGCTTTAAGTTTTTCGCCCTCGCAAACAACGCCTCTTAAAAGTATTGGGATTATTTTTTCATCCAAATCTCTATTCAACAAAACCCTGTATTTTTTTACTATACCACTGGAAGGATGTATCACCTTGTTTGCCAAATCGCCGTCGTTTGTGAGTATGAGCAACCCCCTCGAATTTTTATCAAGCCTGCCGACGCAAAAAAGTTTCATTTTGTTGTAGGGTGCAGGCAACAAATCAAAGACTGTCTGCGCCTCAAACGGATCGTTATTTGAGCACAAGTAACCCTTGGGCTTGTTCATCGCCAAGACAACCTTGTCTTCCACAATGCCGCCAACTCTTGAGCCGTCCACATAAACTTTGTCATTAAGCTCGTCAACCTCCTGCCCTATTTTTGCGACTTCGGAATTTATTACAACCCTGCCTTCTTCAACACGTTTTTCCGCCTCTCTGCGTGAACACACGCCACACTGCGATAAATATTTTTGTATCCTCATAAGTACTCCTAATTATAAAGCCAGAATTGCTTGCTCCAAGTTTGAAATTTTTTTGCGTCCGCCTGCCACTTTGCCAGAAAAGCATCCACATCGGCAGCCTTGCCCTTGCGCTTGATTTCAGCCCACCATGCGTTCGAGCCCGTGTGCTTGTTGAATAAAGACGCCTCATTTTCAGACGCAAACGCAAAGGGGTTCGAGCCCGAAAGCTCGCAAGCAATTTTCATCATATAAAAACTTAGCTGCGTGGGCCTTAAAAGATTAAAGCTGGTAACCGTAACATAGACACCCTCAACCTCTTTACCTGAAGTATTTTTGGAAGTTACAATTTGATATGAAAGCCCTTCTATCTTATATTTTTTAAGGGCTGCCATAATCTGCTGAGATGTCTTGCCCTTGAAAGTCAACAGCCTGAAAGGATATTCCGTACCGTAGCCGTGCTGAAAACCGCCAAGCTGACAGCCCAAGCCCGTCATAGAATATCCCAAGACCGCCGAAACCGACGGAATTGCAGGGCTTGTCTTTTGCCATTTAAGCCCCGTATCCGGCCACAGCATATTTCTGGACCAGCCCTTCATGGGTATCACAACAAGCTTTCCCGCTTTTTGTTCTTTTGAAGTTATATCCATTGCCCCCGATGTCGTTTTAACCATCTTGGCAAGCTCACCAATAGTAAGGCCGTGCACATAGGGCACTTTGAACATGCCCACATAACTTTTCAAATTTTCGTCCAACATCGGGCCGTCAACTTTCATGCCGCCCAAGGGGTTTGGCCTATCCAAAACTATGACAAGTTTGCCCTGCTCAAAACACGCCTCCATAGCCCTGAGCATGCAGCTTGTGTAGGTGTAAGAACGAGACCCAATGTCTTGCAAATCTATCACCAAAACGTCTATGGCGCTGAGCATCTGAGGCGTGGGTTTGCGGTATTTGCCATAGAGCGAATAGACGGGCAACCCCGTACGCTTGTCGATTTTATTTTCAACAGGCACATTTGCCAATTCATCGCCGTATATGCCATGTTCTGGACCGTAAAGCGCCGTCAGCTTGACACCCTTTGCGCTGCGCAAAACATCAATCGTACTTTTACCGTACATATTTACGCCGGCAGGGTGCGTCAAAAGCCCAACCTTCTTGCCGACAAGGGGCGCAAACCCCATGTCCTGAAGAACATCTATGCCCAACTTAACCTTGGGTTGCGCCAATGCCCAAGGTGTCAAAATTAAAATTAAAAAAAGTGAAGTTAAAATATTCCTCATTATTTGCCGTTATTTTATTGGCAGGCGTTCCGGCCTGCGTGTTTCAAAGCGTTTTCTGAATATGAGGTAAAGCATATGGCTTATGAAAGCGCATAGTAAAGCCAAAATCAACCCCCCAAAAAGCGTGCCGGAAACAAGATTTATAAAGACATCCTTATCCGCCACAGAGCGCACCATTGCCCAGAAGCCGTCGGAGCTCATAGTTTCCATAAGGTTTTTGCCGATAGCCGTTTTAGAGCCCGTAAAAAGACCCAAAATATAATCCCCAAGCAAATACTGCCCAAGCATAATAGGCGCAATAGTAAAGGGATTGGTAACCCACTGTAAAGCCATAGCTATCAGGCAATTTGACCTAAAAACCAAAGAAAGAATAAATACCACCACCATCTGACCGCCGTAGATAGGTATGAGGGCGATAATCCAACCCAAGTAAAGCGCACTTATCACGTTTGCGTACTTGAAACTCCAGATATACGCACGTTTGCGGGCAATATTTGCAAACCATTTTATCACCGGATATTTGTGTAAATTTGTACGGCGAGGCAGAGGGCGCAACAATGCCTTGACACGTCTCACCCTCTTGCGCCTTATTTCTATTTCCGACAAATTACCTTCCATACCTAAAAATAAATCCGTTCAGTCTGGGTGATTATATTTTTACTTCAACAATATTTTACGGATTTTCTCTAAAATATTAACGGATTTTTCCGAATTTTTTTGAGACATTTTGACCAAAATTTTGTCTCAATATATGTGTCAAAAAATCCCCATTTTATTCTTTGAAATTATAAGGACGCAAAAAGCATCTTTACGCAAAATCTTATAAGGCTTATAATCAGTAAATTACATCCTAAAGCAAAACTTTGTTTTTATGGCATGAAATGTGCTTATTAAAACTAATTGATGAAAGCAAATATGCTAAAAGAACACAAGAAAAGTACCCCCAAAAAAATTTCGGCAGCTCAAAGTAAATTGCTACTGAAATATTACCCTCTTGTAGAAAAAATTACAAAATCTATCAAGAGTAAGCTGCCCGCTTATGCCGATTATGATGAGCTTTATTCATCTGGTGTTAAAGGTCTCATAGACGCCGTCTTAAAATTGGACTCAAGTAAAAAAGGCGCATTTAACGGTTACATATCAATGCGCATAAGAGGCGCTATTTTAGACAGTTTGCGCAGGATAGATTACATGCCCAGAAGCGCCCGCAATGAGGCAAAACACATAGACTCAATAAGAAGTGCTCTAGAGCAAAAACTGGGCAGAAAAGCAAGCGATGATGAAGTGCGCACAAAGCTGGGCGTAAGCACAAAGCAGTTTGACCGAATACTGAGACGCACACAGTTCCTAAGCTTTATTTCGCTCAATAACACTTTTGCAAATGAATCTAAAGACACCCCCACTTTTGCCGAAAGCATAGCCGACGAAAAAGCCTCCAACGCCTTCGATGAAATTGACAAGCGTGAAAATGATGAAGCCCTTTCAAAGCGCATAGACAGCCTGCCCGAACGCCAACGCAAAGTCATCAACGACTATTATTTCTCCGAGAAAAAACTCTGCGAGATAGCAAAAGACTACGGGGTTTCTGAAGCCAGAATTTGTCAGATACACGGCAAGGCGATAGACACTCTCAGGCAAAAGTTTGTAAATTAACATGGCTCTTATCCAAAAATTCCCGCATGGTTATTGTGGGAATTTTTGTTTGCCTTTTTGAGTAAAAATGAGAGCCTTACCTGATATGGCAGACGAAATTCAGGTCGATAACAAGCGCACAAGCACAAAAGATTCTTATGACGAATCAATAGTGCGTGTGCTCATGATAGACGACCAAGAAATTGTGGGCTCTGCCATGAAAGCAATGCTAGAGGGCGAACCGGGAATTGAGTTTCATTTTTGCAACGCACCAAAAGCCGCACTTGAAATGGCTATTAAAATCCGCCCCACAGTCATTTTGCAAGACCTTGTAATGCCTGATGTTGACGGGCTAATACTCGTAAAAATTTTCAGGGCAAACCCCAATACAAAAGATATTCCCATGGTTGTGCTTTCCTCCAAGGAGGATGCAGAGATAAAGTACAAGGCGTTCCAATTCGGCGCCAATGACTACATGGTTAAATTTCCGGACAAACTTGAAGTTGTTGCAAGGCTGCGTTATCACTCAAAAGCGTATGTTACTTTGATTAAGAAACAGGACGCCCTCCGCAAGCTTGAAGCCAGCCAAACGGCTTTAAAAAAAGAGCTGGATGAAGCCGCACACTACATCACGAGCCTTCTGCCAAAAAAAATAAGCGACAAGGACGTCGATACCGACTGGTTTTTCAGGAGTTCCACCGCCGTTGGCGGAGACTGTTTTGGCTATCACGATTTGTGCGAAGAAAATCTTGCGCTCTTCTTGATAGATGTCTGCGGACACGGTGTTGGTGCGGCATTGCTCTCGGTAACGCTGATGAATGTACTGCGCAGCCAAACCTTAGACAGGGTTGATTTTTCCGACCCAAGCCAAGTGCTGTTTGCGCTCAACAACACCTTTGATATGGACAACCAAAACGGGATGTATTTTACGATTTGGTATGGTGTCTATAATCGCAAAAACCGCACTTTAAGTTACGCCTGCGGCGGCCACCCGCCCGCCATACTCATAGATAAATCCGGCGAAAAATCTTTGCTGCACACGCCGGGCATGGTGATTGGCGGCATAAGCAACACCCACTTTGAAACCAAAAATATTTGCGTGGAATCTGGCAGCAGGCTCTTTGTTTTTTCTGACGGCGTCTATGAGGTTTCTCCTGCTGACGGCGGCGAGATGATGTCTTTGGAGCAATTTTCTTCAGAGCTTGCAAGACCCGCAATCAGAGGCAGAAGCAAGCTTGAATCGATGTTTGATTTTGCCTGCGCATTTCAGGGATCGGACTCTTTTGCGGATGACTTTTCAATTTTTGAAATAGATTTTAAATAGATGAAAAAATCCTACACAAGCTCTTTGGATAATCTGCATGATGTCTTGCATGATGTTGAAGTTTTTTGCGCAACAAACAAAGTTGATGAAGACGTTACATACGCCTTTACTCTCTGCATTGATGAGCTTTTCACAAACATAATAACCTACGGATACAATCAAGACCCCAACTACTGCGTAGAGCTTGAGCTGTTTCTGGAAAACGCAATGATGACGGCAAAAATTTCCGACACTTGCACGCCCTTCAACCCAATTACACAGGCAAGATCTCCGGATTTGACTTCAGGATTGCAGGAAAGAGACGTGGGCGGCTTGGGCGTTTATTTTACAAAGAAAACAATGGACGTATTCGAGTATGGGCGTATCGATGGCGCAAATGTCTTAACTTTAAAAAAACGTCTGGGGACAGAACTGAAGGCAAAATAACAATGCTAAAAGTAAAAGATCTTTGCATAACATTCAACGGCGGAGCAAACTCGACCAAGGCTGTCGATTCAATTTCTTTTGCCATGGACGAAGGCGAAAGCCTTGCAATAGTTGGTGAAAGCGGCTCGGGCAAAACCGTTACGGCTATGAGTTTGGCGAGGCTTCTGCCGCCGCCCCCGCTTTGTCAAGTCGGCGGTGAGATACTCTATAAAGATAAAGACATACTCTCATTAAACCCTAAAGAATTAAGGCGCATCAGAGGGCGGGAGATAGCCTACATTTTTCAAGAGCCTTCAACTTCCTTGAATCCCGTTTTCACGGTTGGGTCTCAAATTGCGGAGGCTGTCAAACTGCATTTTCCGGAAACAAAAGACGTAAGAAATACCGTCGTACAAGCGCTTGAAGAAGTCGGAATACGCAACGCCGCCTTGCGCTATGATGCCTATGCGCATGAGCTTTCAGGCGGCATGCAGCAACGCGTCATGATTGCAATGGCGCTTGCCTGCCGTCCAAAACTTTTGGTCGCCGACGAACCCACCACCGCCTTAGACGTAACAATCCAAAAGCAAATTATAGATTTGCTCAAAGACATTTTAAATTCCAGAAAGATGTCTCTAATTTTAATCACGCACAATTTTGGCATAATACCAAATCTCTGCAAAAGGGTGCTGGTAATGTTCAGGGGCAAAATTGTGGAAGAAGGTTCTACGGAAGAAATACTCTACAACCCCAAGCATCCTTACACAAAGGCGCTGATAGCCTGCATCCCCAGGCTCGGTCAAAAATCCAAAAAATTGGAAAGCATAAACTATTCAACTTTTGCTCAAACAAATGTATAAACCTTTTATAGAAGTAAAAAACCTGCAAGTGCACTACCCCGTAAAAAGCGGAATTTTTGGGACAAAAAATTCTTCCGTAATACGGGCTGTCGATGGCATAAGTTTTGAAATTGGCAGGGGCGAAATCCTCGGGCTTGTCGGCGAAAGTGGCTCGGGCAAAACCACGACGGGCAGGGCAATAATACGCTTGTCGCCAATCACTGCTGGTGAGATTTTTTTTAGAGATGAAAATGGCGAAAGCGTAGATATTTCAAAACTTAACAACGCACAATTCAAGCCTTGGCGCAAAAAAATCCAGATGATTTTTCAGGATCCATTCAACTCTCTGAATCCAAGGATGAATGTCTTTCAGATAATTGCCGAGCCTCTCGACATCCACTTTAAGATGTCTAAGCTTGAAAAAGAAAAACGCATTTTAGAGCTCTTAGGTCTAGTGGGTCTTGAAGAAAAGCACCTTTACAGATTCCCGCATGAATTCTCCGGCGGGCAGCGCCAAAGAATCGGCATTGCAAGGGCGCTTGCCGTAGAGCCTGAATTCATCATCTGCGACGAACCAGTGAGCGCATTAGATGTGTCCGTGCAAGCGCAAATCATAAACTTGCTTTCAGACCTGCGTGAAAAACTCTCGCTGACAATGCTCTTTATTGCGCATGACATAGCGGTGGTTGAACATATTTGCGAGCGCATGATAGTAATGACCGAAGGCAAAATTGTGGAGGCTGGCGATTCTGAAACGCTCTGTAAAAACCCTCAACATGAATACACAAAAAAACTTCTGGATGCAGTGCCAAGATTTTAATTTTTTTAGATGCCAAAAATTTTCCAGCAAATAGTTTTAGTTTTTCTTTGCGCAATGATGAGTATATCTTGCGGCAAAGAGACAAACGCCTCGGCATCCGCAAGGCAAGGCGTGCTTCTTATTGGCAACAGCGCAGACCCCGCAACCTTGGACCCAAGCTTTACAACAGGTTTGGTAGAGTCTAAAATACTTGCCGCACTTTTTGAAGGCTTGGTTGCTTTAGATACAAAAACGCTCAAGCCAATTCCCGCCGTTGCGGAATCTTGGGCAATTTCCGCCGACGGCAAAACCTACACGTTCAAAATCAGAAAAGACGCAATATGGTCCGACGGCGCAAAACTCACTGCGGAAGATTTTGCGTATTCTTTTAGGCGCACTTTAAATCCTTCTTTGGGCGCTGAATATGCGTCTATGCTTTTTGTAATCAAAAATGCGGAAAGCTTTTATTCGGGCAAAAATTCAGATTCATCCTCCCTTGGCATCAAGGCGCAAGGCGATGAACTTGTGATGGAATTATCCGCACCTTTGGGCGAGGATTATTTTTTGTCAATGCTTGCGCATTCTGTGTTTTCGCCGCTTCCCAAGCATTTGCTTGAAAATTTTAACGCATCAAAAACACGCAATGCGGAGTGGACAAAACCAAAAAACATGGTTTCAAATGGTCCATTTGTGCTGAAAAAGTGGAGTGTCAATGACTGCGTGTTTGTAGAAAAAAACCAACTCTATTGGGATAGGGAAAATGTTTTTTTAAACGGCATAAAATTTCTGCCAATATCAAACATCAACACTGAAGAAAAAGCCTTCAGGTCGGGGATGCTGCACGCAACAAATTCCGTTGCGCCTTCCCGCATAGATTTCATCAGGAAAAACGCCCCTGAAACTTTGTCAATTTCCGACTGGCTTGGCACTTACTATTACATTTTCAACACCAAAGACCCCGCACTGCAAGACGTTAAAGTGCGCAAGGCGCTGACAATTTCCATAGATAGAGAAGCCTTAATTGAAAACTTTTTGCGGGGCAAACAAACGGCGGCATACAACTTTGTGCCGGACCATTGCGGCGGCTTTAAAACAAAAAAATATTTCTCATATAATGTTGAAGAAGCAAAAAAACTCATGAAAGAAGCTGGTTTTGAAGGCGGGAAAAATTTTCCGAAAATCAGGCTGGCATACAACACTTCCGAGCAGCACAAGCCCATTGCGGAAGCAATACAGCAGATGTGGAAACAAAGTCTGAATGTTGATGCAGAGCTTTACAACCTATCTTGGCCTGCATATTTGGATATGCGCAAAAGGCGTGATTTCCAGATAATCAGGGCGGGTTGGACTGCGGATTTTAACGCCCCCGAAACTTTTTTGAACGTATTTTTATCGCAAAGCGGTTTGAATCATAGCGGGTTTTCGTCAAAGGCTTACGATACATTTTTGGCGCAGGCAATGTGCGCCAAAGACAATACTGAGCGTTTTAAAAACCTCTCTTTGGCGGAGGATGAGCTCTTTAAAGAGTACCCCATTTTGCCCATTTATTTTTACACCAGAATATTCCAAATTTCACCCCTGCTTGAGGGTTACAACACAAATCTTTTAGACTATCAAAATTTTAAACGCCTGCGTTTCAGAGCCGCAAAAGATGGAGTTAAACCATGATTAAATTTGCGCTCAAACGTATTTTGGAAGGCTTGGCGGTTTTATTTTTAATAATTACTGCCGTATTTTTTATGGTGCGCTTTGTGCCTGGCGGCCCTTTCGACACAGAAAAGAGCCTCTCTACGGAAACGCTTAATTCTCTAAATTCTTACTACGGTTTGGATAAACCAATCATTGAGCAATATTTTTCTTTTCTTAAAAATCTTTTAAATTTTGATTTGGGGCCCTCTTACAAATACCAGAATTGGTCTGTGGGAGAGCTCATTGCCGAAAAGGCTCAAGTGTCTTTAACACTGGGGGCGGCGGCGCTGATTCTTGCACTCTTTTTCGGGCTTTTATTTGGGTTTTTGTCGGCGGCAAGGCAGAATACTAAACTCTCCGAAGCTTTAGACAGCCTGTCTTTGCTGGGGATATGCCTGCCGTCTTTTGTGCTTGGTCCAATTTTAATCCTCTTGTTTTCCATAGAATTTAATTTCTTTAATTCTATGGGTTGGCAAAATTTTTCAGACATAATTTTACCCGCCGCAACACTGGCTTTCTTTTACACAGCTTGGATAGCCAAGCTGTCTAAAAACTCCATGTTAACAGAACTTGCCAAAGACTACACCCGCACGCAAAGGGCAAAGGGCGCTTCTGAAGCAAGCGTATTTTTTCATGCGGCAAAACTTGGTTTGTTGCCTACAGTTTCCTATCTTGCGCCGGCGGCGGCTGGGTTGCTTACGGGCTCTTTCGTGGTCGAAAGCATTTTTCAGATTCCCGGCCTTGGACGTTTTTTCATATCAAGCGCATTGGACAATGACTATACCATGATTATGGGTTGCGTAATGTTATATTCCGCATTCATAATTGCTTTCAATATTATGGCGGACATTGCTATTGCCCTGCTCAATCCAAAAATCGCCAAAGAATTTGGGGGACGCAAATGAGGCAAAACACCTTTTACGCCCTTTTCAAACTGGCGTTGGCGGACAAACTTACGCTATGCGCATTTATAACGCTTTGCCTGCTTGCCATACTCTGCTTTGGCGCAGATTTTTTTACGCCTTACAGCTACTCTAGGCAAGACCTTGCAAACGCCCTTTCAATGCCCACTTTGGCGCACATATTCGGCACAGACAATCTCGGCAGAGACCTATTTGCAAGGGTGCTTTACGGCGGCAGAATATCTTTTGCTGTTGGGTTTTTGGCAACTTTTGTTGCCGTAATAATAGGCACGCTTTACGGCATGATTTCCGGCATATCCTCACGCAGGGTCGATGCGTTAATGATGCGTTTTATAGACATTGCATACGCACTGCCATTCACGATTTTTGTCATAATTTTAATGATAGTGTTTGGTAGAAGTTTGTGGTTGATATTTGTGGCAATAGGTGCGGTTGAATGGCTAACAATGGCAAGGATAATCAGGGCTATGACGCTAGACATCAAACAAAGGCAATTTGTGGAAGCCTCTCTATGCTTGGGCCAAAGCAGATACGGAATAATATTCAAACACATACTGCCAAATTTAAGTTCAACAATCATAGTCTGCGCAACGCTCACCGTGCCAAGCGTGATGCTTTTGGAAGCCTTCTTGAGTTTTCTCGGTCTGGGTGTTCAAGCGCCATTGCCCTCTTGGGGCAGCTTAATAAAAGAGGGTGCGGAATATATGCAAGACGCCCCGCATCTACTGATTTTCCCGACCTTGTTTTTTTCGACAACACTTTTTTGTCTGAATAGGATTGGCGAAAAAATTTCATCCGCAAACGCAAAGATAGGCGCAAAATGACAAAAATTGCAATAATAGGTGCGGGCGCAGGCGGCATATTTTGTGCGGCAAACAGCCGCATTTCCAACGCCGATAAAAGCTTTGAAACTACGGTTTTTGAGGCTTCAGACACTCCGCTATTAAAGGTGTCTTTAAGCGGCGGCGGACGCTGTAATATCGCAAATGCGGAATCTGAAATCGAAAAGCTGATAAAAAACTACCCTAGGGGCGCAGGCTCTTTACGCAAGGTTTTCAGGGCGTTCTCGGCAGAACATCTGTGCGCATGGTTTAAAGAAAGAGGCGTTGAATTTGTCGAGGAAGAATCCGGCAGAATCTTCCCAAAATCTAACTCCTCAAAAACCATTGTGGACACTCTTTTAAATGAAGCGCAAAAATGCGGCGCAAAAATTCTTAAACATAAAAAAGCTTTGGGCGTAAAACTGCTTCAAGATTCAAGCTTTGAGGTTTCATTTTCCGACAACAGTATTTTTCATGCTGATAAAATTCTAATCGCGGCAGGCTCGTTAAAAAAAGATGCTCTTTGTGAATCTATAAAAAGTTTGGGACACACTTTTTCAGAGCCCCTGCCCTCTTTGTTTGCATTCAAGGCGGAGGGCTGCGCCGAGCTTGCAGGACTCAGCCTGCAAGATACGCTAATTGAGTATTGCGGAAAAAAGAAAATAATTGCTCAGGGCGCACTGCTTTTCACGCATGAAGGGTTAAGCGGCCCTGCGGTTTTAAAGCTCTCCTCTTACGGCGCTGTGGATTTTGCGCAGGAAAACTACCAATTCAAAATCTCTATAAATTTTTTGAACTCAAAACCCCAAGACTTTTTAAAAAAGTTTTTCGACGAAGCTAGAATTTCCGCAGCAAAAAAATTAATCAAAAACCACAGACCTGAAAATTTGCAGGAAAATTTTTGGCTCTGGGTTTTAAAAAAATCCGCAATAAATTCAGATACCATTTATGCGAATCTCAACAAAGATTCCCAAAACAAAATCATAAAAAACCTGACGGGGTGTGAAGTTTTTGTCTTGGGCAAATCTGTGAACAAATCTGAGTTTGTAACCTGTGGGGGCGTGAAGCTTCAAGAGGTGGATTTTGCCACCATGCAAAGTAAAATAGTTAAAAATTTGTACTTTGCCGGCGAATACTTGGATATGGACGCCATAACGGGCGGCTTCAATCTGCAAGCGGCGTTTGCAAGTGCAAAAATCGCATCTTCAAGCATTTATAAAACAGACTTGACCTAGAGGAGCAAGGTTTGCGCCCAAAATATTGTCTAAATAATATTTTTAATTTTTTGCTTGCTTTTAGCCTGCATACATAAGATAGTAAATCCATTAAAAATTTCCTCCCCCCCCATCATATATAAAGAACAGCCCTAGGTTTTACTTAGGGCTGTTCCCTTTTATATCAAGTTTGACTAAGCAAAAAAAATTCCCCTAAATTACCGCATGAGTTTTGATGTAGAAAAAATCAGGAGAGACTTTCCCATACTTTCAACCAAACTGCCAAGCGGCAAAAGTTTGACGTATCTCGACAACTCTGCGACATCGCAAAAACCAAAATGTGTAATAGAAGCAATCTCCGACTTCTATTTGAATTACAATTCAAACATACATCGCAGCGCACACACCTTGAGCCAAAGGGCAACGCAAAAATATGAAGACTCAAGACAGAATGTCTTAAACTTTTTCAACGCCCCAAATAACTTTACGGCTGTATTTACAAGAGGCGCAACGGAATCTTTAAATATAGTTGCCAGCGCTTGGGGCGGGGAGTTCCTGCATGAGGGCGATGAAATTCTGCTCACACAAATGGAGCATCATGCAAATATTGTGCCTTGGCAAATGATTGCTGAAAAAAAATCCGCAAAAATCCAAACGGTTAAAATTTTACCTAATGGCGATTTGGATTTTGATTCCCTCAAAGGGCTTTTGAATGAGCGCACAAAGATTGTCTCTATCACGCAGTCTTCAAACGTACTTGGCACTATTAACGATGTTAAAAAAATCGCAAAGCTTGTGCGTGCAAATTCAAAGGCGCTAATCTCTGTAGATGCGGCGCAAAGTTCCCCGCACTTTATTTGTGATGTTGCGGAGATGGATGCGGACTTTGTCAGCATATCCGCACACAAATGTTTTGGTCCAACAGGCATAGGCGTTTTGATTGCGAAAAAAGAAATTCTAGATTCAATGCCGCCATACCAAGGCGGCGGCGACATGATAGAGAATGTGGACTGGCAGAAGACAACCTTCCGCAATTCTCCAGAGCGTTTTGAGGCTGGCACACCGCATATATCGGGCGCAATAGGTTTTGGGGCGGCGCTTGACTATATGCGCGCGATAGACGCCCCAGCCGCAGAAATTCATGAGCAAAACTTGCTGAAAGCCGCCACAGAAAGTTTGAAAAATATAGCCGGATTAAAAATTTTTGGCGAATCAGAAAATAAACTCCCGCTTGTGAGTTTTAGCATAGATAAGATACATCCCAACGATATTGCCGTTTTGCTGAACGCCTCTGGAATTGCAGTGAGAACGGGGCATCACTGCGCAGAACCTTTGCACAAAACACTGGGGGTTGGCGCAAGTTGCAGGGCTTCGTTTGCAATTTACAACACTTTGTCTGAAGTGGAATTGTTTATAGAAAAACTAAAAAGCGCCGTTGATATTTTGCGCTAAAATTGAGTGTTCCAAATTACTTTGTCGCTTTTGAGGCGGCATCTAGGCTGACAATTTTTGCAATGTCCAAAATCAAAGATCTGAAAGACTTCTTTTTTGATGCGAAAGAATCTATGATTGTAAGGGCGTCTTCCAAACGGAAATCAGACTTTGAGGAATAACTTACGCCCAAATAAAAATCGTCCACGCTGTAACCGCTACGCACAACTTCATCTTTAAGATGAGCCGCCAAAATCCTCCTGCCCGACTTGGGATTCTGCCAGGATTTTGGTGCGCAAATTATTCTTATTGTAGAATCGCTAGGACGAACCTTTGCGATTTTCGAGGCCGAGGACGGGTTCAAATTTAAAGAGGAAAACTTGCGGGAAATTGTAGTAGCCTCCCTTTTGCATTCCGCCTCTAATGCTTGGTGAATATAACTCATCTGCGTCAAAATTTATTATAGGATTTGGATTTTTGCGCTAAAGTCAAATTTCTTATTGACTCTATGATTTCTTTTCAAATTATGAATTAAAATCATACGGAATAAAATGGCCGTCCCAACAACAGAGCAAAATAAGCGTGGCGATAAAAACCGTATTTTATCAGCAATTAAACGTCATAGCGCAAAAGCTAAAAATGACAAAGATATCACCCTTACAAAGATTTGCGCCTGCTGCGAAAAATATTTTAAGGGCAATAAAAATATAAAAAAAATCCGTATTTCAAAAGAAATTTGAACGTCAAACATGCAACCTTTTAAAAATTATTTGTGCAAAAAATGCGGGGAATTGGCTCAAAGTAATTCCAAGCCAACAACCTCAGACTGCTTTTTGGGGGATAGACACGACTGGAAGGAATTGGGAGATGTTGGCGAAATTTTGTATGAGTGCAAAAAGTGTAAAACTCAGGTTAAGTCAAAATTAAGACCGGCATCCTTCGGCTGCCCTTCGGGAGATATGCACGAGTGGGTCAGGATTTAAAATGTGTGCGGTTTAAAAAATTTACGGGCATGGCGCTCAAGATTTGCCTCAGCATCCAAGTCTTTGGAGTCATATAAGAAATCGGCAAAATGCTTGGCAAAATGTGGGCTCAAAGCATAACCCTTAGAGCCAAAGCCGTTAAACAAATAAATGTTTTTGTATTCAGGATGCACCCCCAAAAGAGGTCTTGTTGTCATTGTGCAGGGGCGCACACCCGCCGTATTTTCAATTACACTAAAGCATCTGCCCTTGCCTAAAATTTTGGGGATATGCGCCAGAAGCTCTTTTTCTGCAGCAAGAGTGGAAGCCTCATTCAAATTTTCCCTATCCCAAGTTGAGCCCATCCTAAGTTCTGAATCTGAACTTTTCATAATCCATTTTTCTTTGTGTATTATGAAGTCTGGGAAATCAAAATCTATCTTAAGTGTCAAGATTTCCCCCTTTGCAGGACGCAGATTAAGCCAAGAAAAATATGGGTTTTCCATAACCTTATAGCCTTCGCAAAAAATTATTTTCTTTGCGCAAATGTCTTTGTATTTGAGCGAATCTTTAGCAGCAGAAAGCAGCGAATAATCAAATTTTTCCATACGCAATACGCCCAATTTTTCAAAATACTTTTTGAATGCCCTGATTGCAAGAGGCGCTTCAACCCAAGCGGAATCTTCAATTATAAAGCTGCCAAAATTATCATTGATTCCAAAGCTTTCCCAAGAGCTTGGGGGTAAAAATTCACTTAAGAAGTTTGCATACTCCGGCTCATCTTTGCGCTTTTGCCAAAGCGCAACCTCGTCTTGAGATTTGCATAGCTGCAAGATTTTTCTATCGTGAAAAAACTTGTGTCCAAGCGTTTTTTCCAGCTCTTTAAAGCGGATTTTTGCGAACTTTAAAGCAATGTCGGAACGCCAAGTTTTCACCAACCTCTTGCCCGTTATGGGATTCAAAACCCCCGCCGCAACAAGGCATGCCGCCGATTTGTGGGCGTTGTCAAGAATCAGAATTTTCTTGCCCCTTTCCAGCAACTCAAGCGCCAACATAGAGCCCGCAATGCCCTGACCTATAATTATGCAATCATAAACGCCCATTAAAATAAAGAACCCTGCGAGGCAAAATTTTTGAGATTCAAAACTTCCCACGCCTTTGGCGTGAGTATCCTACCCTGCGCCGTGCGTTGTATAAAACCCTCCTGAATGAGGAATGGCTCATGCACTTCTTCAATGGTGTCCGCTTCTTCATTGACGGCGACGGCAACAGTGGAAATGCCGACGGGGCCGCCTTTGTAAGAATCCGCCATTAGTTTAAGTATGCGCTTATCCATTTCATCAAGGCCGTTTGAATCTATCTCCAAAAGCTCCAACGCGGCGGCGGCGACTTTTTTTGTGATGTCGCCCTTGGCTCTTTCCAGCGCATAATCCCTCACAAAACGCACAAGGTTATTTACGATTCTGGGAGTTCCCCTTGCCCGACTTGCAATTTCGGTTGCGCCTTCTTCGTCAATATTTACGCCCAAAAGCTGGCAAGAGCGTTTCACTATTGAACGCAAATCTTCCTTGTTGTAATAATCCAATCTGGTCTGAAGCGTAAAGCGGCTGCGCAAAGGTGCAGTAAGCATGCCCGTGCGTGTCGTAGCGCCAACCAGCGTAAAGCGGGGTATGTTCAGCCTGACAGAGCGGGCGTTAGGCCCTTGGTCTATCATTATGTCTATCCTAAAATCTTCCATCGCACTGTACAGAAATTCTTCAACATTGCGTGGCACACGGTGTATTTCATCAATAAACAAAATATCGCCGACTTCCAGATTTGTGAGCAGCCCCGCCAAATCTGAAGCTTTTTCTATAACAGGCCCTGAGGTTACCTTGACGCCCACACCCATTTCATTGCCGAGTATAAACGCCAAAGTTGTCTTGCCCAAACCCGGAGGCCCGTGCAAAAGTATGTGGTTTAAAGGATCTCCCCTGCGTTTTGCCGCACCCACCATCACCTGCAATCTTTCAACCGTTTTGCCTTGACCCCTGAAAGCGTCGAAGCCCGCAGGACGCAAAGAAACGTCTATTTCATCGCTTTTGCCTTCCAGCGCATTTTGCAGATAGTCGGTGCCTTTTTCCATTGTCCCAAACTGTTAAGATAATAATTTGTGCAAGCAAGCAAAAAGCACATCATAAATATTCCGAGATATACGCCAAAGTTGCTATGACCGCCGTGTCTGTCCGCAGCACTCTCTTGCCCATGCTGACCAAAGTAAAGCCGTTTTTCCGCAAAGATTCCCTCTGAAGATTTGAAAATCCCCGTTCAGACCCCAACACCACAGCAGCGCTCTTGTACATACCTTTATGCTTGAAAGATTCTGAAATTTTGCAGCTTGCCTCATACAAATCTGGCGCAATTTTAAGCTCTTGAGATCTTGCTTTGGAACTTTGCAAGAAATCTTCCAGACTGTCAAAATGGGAAAACTCGGGCATGGATGTAGCGCAAGCTTGGCTTAAACCCGCATAAAAATGCTCCTCATACTCTTTGTTTACATACAAAGAACTTTTGGCGTAAGATGCGGTTGATTTTTCCGAAGCGTAAAAACACAGGTTTTTCACCCCCATACAGGCGGCTTCAAAAAGTATGCGCTTTGCTATCTGCGGACGCGCATAGGCAACCGCCAATGTAATATCAAGCAATTCCGGATTTTCCAAATCTTCCCAATGCGGGGAAAACACAAACTCTTCCTTGCTTTCATACACTCTGGTTTTGCCCAGTTTTCCGCCGGCTATGCCCACAAAGACCAAATCGCCGTCTTTGACATTCACAACCTCTTTAAGATGCACGGCCCTTGGGTCTGATTTTGGTAGAGCCAAAGCCTCTTTGGAGTCTCTAAATATTATGGTATTCATGGAAAAAATCTATATTTATATATTGAATAAATTTGTTGAAATTGTAAGAAAAATATGCAGGATTAAACGGATATGAACGTACAACCTTTTACAAAAGAAGACGAGGATATTCTTAGAGAAAACCTAAAGCGCTGCTCGCCGGAAACCATAGAGGCTTCCATAGCTTTCAGGAAGACGCACGACGTCAATCAGATTCCAACTCTGGTAACGGGTATCATTGCCCGATATGTTGAGCCCGAATTTAAACACAAACTTGAAAATCCATCTGAAGATATGGAGCTTGCCAAAGAGCTTAATCTAGACTCTATCACGATGGTTGAAATCATAGTTATGATGGAAGACGCCATGGGCACATCTATCGACAACTCTGAAATCATGAACCTCAAGACTCTCAAAGACATCAAGACTTTCGTGGCGCAAAAGATTTCCGCCTAGCAGGCTCTTTTGAGTATATACCCCAAATTTTATTATGGACGACATTAGGCAGGAAACGCAAAATTCTGTCATAGTCCGCAGGCTTACCAAGTCTTACGACATGGTGAAGGCTATAGATAATGTCTCTTTCCGCATCGGGAAGGGAGAAATTCTCGGTTTTCTAGGCCCCAACGGAGCAGGCAAAAGCACAACCATGCGTATTATAGCGGGTCTTTCTCAGGCCAGCAGCGGCAGTGTGCATGTCTGCGGGGTTAGCGTTGCAAACCACCCGAATCTGGCAAAGCGGCACATAGGCTTCATGCCCGAAAACAACCCCCTGCCTGAGGATGTCAGGGTTATTGAATACCTGCGTTACAGGGCAAGACTTAAAGATGTTGAATCTTCCCTCATAAAAAAACGGGTGGATGAAGTTATGGAAATTTGCCAGCTTCAGCGCAAGGCAAGCAGGAAAATCATAGGCAATTTGTCTAAGGGTTTCAGGCAAAGAGTCGGCATTGCGGATGCAATCTTATCTTCGCCGGACGTGATAATCATGGATGAGCCAACCATAGGTCTAGACCCTCACCAGATAATGGCAATAAGAGAGCTTATACACTCTTTGCGCGGCAGAATGAGTGTTATTATAAGCAGCCACATACTGCCTGAAATTGAGCTTGTCTGCGACAGGGTGATAATAATAAACCAAGGTCAGGTTGTCGCAAGCGGCACGCCTGACAGCCTGCGCAATGAATTTTTGCCCGTAAACAGATACAAAATTTCTTTAAAAATTGAGCCTAACGACATGAAGGCAATGCTGCGTACAATAGGCAAAAAGCTTGAGATTGTGCGCCACACAAAGTGCAAAGATGCTGAGGGCTATTTTGATTATCTGGTCAAGAGTCCGGATAATGAACATTTGAGCACGGCAATTATTGCTGAATTTTCTAAAAATACCGCCTTTGGACTGCGTGAGGTTGCCTGTCAAAAACCCAGTCTGGAAGACGTATTCATGTCGGCAACCCGCCGCAGTTGGGAGCAAACGCACAATGGCGATACGCCCCCGCAATCCGGAAAGGAAATTCAATGAAAAGGTTTTGGGCATTATTAAGCCATCAAATACAGTTGATGTTCATTGCGCCGCCAACCTACGTGGCAACGTTTTTATTTTTGTCTTTCATGGGTTTGATTTATCTTTTAAGCATAAGGGAAATCAGCCAGAATGCCAGCGCACAAGCGCCCATTGAGCTTTTTCTTACCACATTTTGGGTGCCTGTGCTTTTCATGGTTCCGCTTTTGACAATGCGTTCTATTGCAGAAGAGCGCAGAATGGGCACTCTTGAAGCGCTGATGAGCACGCCTGTTTCGGCTTGGCAAGTTGTGTTGGCAAAATATCTTGCCTGCTATTTTTTTTACACCTTGCTTTGGACACTCACTTTGGCATATCCATTCATCGTATCTTTGACGATTCCCGAATCCAGAGCAGACGCCAGGATTTTCTCATTCTCGCAGACTTTCACGGGCTATACATTTATTTTTGCGAGCGGGGCGATGTACATTGCCATAGGCATATTTTCCAGCGCCCTTACCAGAAGCACTCTTGTTGCGGGTATGCTAAGTTTTTGCATACTCTTTTTGGCGATAGTCGGGGCGGGCTTGATAACAAAATTCCCCATTCCCGATTCCGCTTGGACGAGTGGCTTGCAGGGCATGATAGACTATATGCAGACATTCAGACATCTTGAAGATTTTAGCGCATCTATTTTTGACACAAGGCCCTTCTTTCTTTACGCAAGCGGCACGGTTTTGCTTTTGTCCATAACAGCCCTAGTTACGGAGTCTAAATCATGAACCCTATCTTTGAAGATTTTAAGGTTGTCCGCAAGGTACGGGCGTTGAATTTGTCCTTGCAGATAATTTTGGGTTTGCTGCTATTTTTTGCGCTTAACTTCATGGCGGCGCGCCATTATTTGCAGTATGATTTTTCTGAGAACCGCAAAAACTCCTTATCGCCGGAGAGCGTTGCGTTTATCAGCACGCTTAGCCACCCTATTGAGATTTATTGCACTATAACCCAGAAAGTTGGCGATTCAAGCAGCATGCAGATTTATAAGCAGGTGTCATACCTCTTGCGCCGTTATGAATATGCTGCGTCAAAAAATGCCGACGCAAAAATTAAATTGAGTTTTATTGACCCGCATTTTGACAGTAAAGTTGCGGCAAATTTGGCGGCAAAATTCGGCAAAGACATGGAAAATTCCATAGTAATTTCTTGTCAGGAGCGCACAAAAAAGTTGTCCCTTTCAGACTTGTATCTGCAAGATGCCGATAACAACAGGGTTTTCAGGGGTGAACAATCCATCACCAGCGCAATAGTTAATGTGTCGAGCGAAACTCTCAAGAAGGTCTATTTCCTGAAGGGTCATGGAGAGATGTCTTACACATCCTCAGACTTGTCGAGGGGTTTGTCGGAATTTGCAAATTATTTAAGCGCCCAAAATTACTCTTTGGCGGAGCTTGATTTGGTTCTTTCAAAGCAAGTCCCTTCAGATGCGGGGCTTGTTATAATAGCTTCCCCCCAAGCATCTTTCCTGCCAAGGGAAATTGACGCCTTGCGCAAATACCTCATAAATTCAAACGGGAAAATTGCCGTGTTTTTGGACATGGGCTCTTTACACGGTCTGGAGGAAATATTCTACGAATGGGGCATATTGGCGGACAATATGCTTGTCTTGGACAATAGCGGAGATTATGAAACCTCCGACGGAGACCTCATTGCCCGCCATTTTCCATCTAATGCACATCCGATAGTGCGCTATCTTTTAGACTCGCAGTTGCCCGTGCAATTTGGCTCTGTTCGCCCCGTGCGTGAAGATTTGGGTGCCCCCCTCGATGAAAATTTAAAAATCACGCCCATAATTTTAAGCGGCAAATCAAGCTGGGCGGAGCGTTCTTACCTTATTAATCAAAAACAACAGTTTGATGCCGATGTGGATTTAAAAGGCCCTATCCCTCTTGCGAGCGTCGCCAGCAGAAGCGGCGGCAAAGAGCTTGGGTTGACAATCCCCGGCGGGCGTCTTGCGGTTTTTGGCGACGACAATTTTATCGCCAACAAATATTTTAACAGGTTGGGGAATTCAAAACTGGCGCTCAATACGGCAAACTGGATGTTCGACGACAATACAATGCTGGGCATTCCTCCAAGACAGGTTGAAAAATTCTCCCTCACGCTCAGTTCAAATGATATTATTTCGCTGGGTTTAAAGTTTTTAATCTTGCCCGCCTTTGTATTTGTCTTGGGCACAATAGTCTATTTTGTAAGGAGATAATTTATGAGGTTCAGGCTCACAGTTTTACTTTTGATTTTGAATGTTGCGGTATTTTTTGCAATCTGGCTTTTAGAGCTTGAGCCCGCAAACCAAGCGCCGGACCAAACCCAACTTTCCGATTTCACACGCTTGGAGGTCATGGGCAAAACCATTGAAAAACCCCGTATAATCAAGATAGAAAACAATCGTTGGCGCATAGTGTCCCCCATTGAGTGGTCTGCAAACTTTTTTGCAATCAGCAGGATACGCGGTCAGTTGGAGTTCCTCGACCGCCAAACAAGCTTTGATGTTTCAGAAATTTCCAAGCACGGCCAAAGCCTCTCCGACTACGGCCTAGATGACCCAAGCTTCACTTTCAAATACGGCAGCGAAAATAAAATGCACACGCTTAAAGTTGGCAAAGCCGCACCTGTGGGCAGTAAAATTTATATGCTGGATGAGGAGGCTCAAAAAATTATCGTGGTAGATAAAGAACTTGTTGAAAGCTTGGTCATAGATGTTGAAAGACTGCGCTCTCAAGATGTTTTTGAAATTCCCAGATTTGAAATTAACGCAATTTCCGTGCGCATTCCGCAGACTGATACAAGCGCGGATAGCGGCGCAAAGTTGCGGCGCATAGGGTTGGTAAAAAACGGCTCTGACTGGCGCTTTGAAACACCCATAGACGCCCCCGCAGACAGGGTTCTTGTTGACGCCTTTATCAACACGCTTTTGACAATATCAGCAAAGTCTTTTGTGGGAACTTCAAATGATGTCGCCGGCTTTGACATTTCCGCATTCCCAATGACTATCAGTATTACGGGCACAAACCGTAAGCAGGTATTGCTCTTGGGCAATCCTGTTGCAGACAAGTCGCAAATCTACGCCAAGCTTGAAGACAACCCCACAATTTTCACGTTGGATGCCGCAACTTTTAAAGATTTTAAAGACCTGCAAACCAGCCTGCGGGATAAATCATTTTTAAAGTTCCTCATCCCCGACGTTACGGGCATAGACATTTCAAGCGAAAAAGGAATTGTAAGGCTGCGCAATCTGAAAAGCGGCGGTTGGGAACTTTCAACAAAAACCCCGGCAAGTGATTCTGAAGCCGTACACTCGGAAACGGCAGACCCTGTAATAATTACAAATCTTTTAAACTCTCTTTCTAAAATCACAGCCAGAGACTTTGTTTCCGACCTGCCCGGCGAAAACCTCCAGCCCTTTGGCCTTGATAACCCAAAGTTTAAAATTTCAATTTTGCTCTCAGATAAAACGTCCAGAAGCCTGCTCATCGGCACAACCTACAAGGTTGGCGTTGTAGAGATGTCTTACGCCATGCTTGAAGGCGAGCATTCAATCTACGGCATACCCACAATCATAGCAAAATCTCTCCAGTCAGATCCGCTTTATTACAAGTCTAGAATTGTGGATTTTATACCTGAAAAAGGCCGCCTTAAAAACTTTAGTTTGACCGATATCAAAACCTCTGAAGTGCTCTTGAACATGAATAATGATGAGGCAAATTTGGATTGGGCTGAACTGCTTAAAACCGCACCAACTGCCAGAAAGCAAGAATCTTGTAAGGTTATCTTTGATTATCTCAAGCGCTTTGTCGTACAAAAATACATCAAAAACGCCTTCGACGTGAAAGGTCTGGATATAGACGGCAAGCATCTTGATTGGCGCTGGAAGCTTGATTACACCGTAGAATTGCCTGGAACAGGCAAAAATATAGACACAAAGAAAACCTTGTTCTTCACAGAAAGACAAAGCGGTTTGTTGCAATACGGCGGCTCTCCAGAAGTTGAATGTGTCTTTGAGACCTCTCAAAACTTTATTGAGGCAATTTTTGAATACACGGTACAAGTGCTGGAAAAATCTATCACTGCGCCTGAAGTTAAGACTCCCACTCAACAACAATAAGTGTTTAAGGAAAGAGGCAAGCTGCACAAAATAACAAGTTACGCCATATCTTCGTTTTGGCGCAGCTTGTTTGCTATAAATATTTTGCTGTTTATCTTGTTTTTTTTGCAGAGTTTCTTTTTTTACATGTTTTATGTGGAAGGTTCTGTTGCCGTGCCGAAGTTTTTGGAGGAAAAAATTCTGGCGCAGCTTGAAAAAAACGGGCTCATTGTAAACGCTTCGGATATTGAAATTTTCTTTGATGCCAGACTCGTCGCAAAAAATATAACCCTGCGCTTTGCAGGCACGCCAGAGCCTTTTTTTAAGGCGGGCAAGATGGATGTTAAACTTTCAAAAGCGTCTTTATTTTTTGGTCTTGTGCGTTTAAGGAGTCTTGAAATTTCTCAGGCGGCACTGTCCAGCACTGTCGAGAAATTCTCCCAAAATACGCTCATCGACAAGGTGTTTCTGCGCTTGGACAGGGTGGATAATCATTGGCATATACGTTTTGCAGAATTTTATTTGGATAATTTTTACGCATCCATAAGCGGGTCAATACACACCAAATTCCCGATTGAAAGCGCATTTGATTACGGCTTGCAAGAAAAGACATCGGAAAAAAGCAAAGAGCCATTTTCAATAGCAAAGGTTGCAAAAAACTGGGATGAAGCCTGCGCAAAAATTTTAGAGTTGCGCACAGAACTTAAAAACTTTTCAGGCGCAAGTTTAGAGCTTAACTTCGACATCTCTGAAGACAAAATAGAATCTTTATTTCTGGGCTTTAATTCCGACGCATACAATTTTAAGAGCGATTTACTTTCCGCCGATTTGAAAGATTTTACCGCTAAAATTTGGCTGGATAAACCGCAAAGCCGCCTAGACTCTGTCCGCACAAACATCAGCGCATTGTCTCTGACAATAGACAGCCCAAAGATAAGAAACAAAACACTCACTTTAAATTCCGCCAACATAAAATTTTCTGCAAAAATTTCAGATTTCTTTGCGGACAAAAAAGCGGCGCTCACAAACTTCATAGCCTTTGCTTCAGACGCCTCTTATGATGTCATAAAAGCCCAAAACCTCATAGCCCGCAAAGACTTTTTGTCTTTGGATAAACCCATAGATTCTTGGCATTTATTTTTCCGCTATGGCAGTGGGCAAACCGCAATCAAACTCTTGGGCGACGAACATAAGATGACCGCACACATAGACAGCCAGTTGGATTTTGAGCAGATACTCAAGCTTGATATTCTATCGGAAATTGGCGACTTGGGCAAAACCAACTTCAATCAGCCCGCCCTCGCAAACGGCCGCATAGACGCCGACTTTGATTCAAATCAATATCTAATAGATGTAGATATAATGGCGTGGGACTGCACATTCTTAAATATCCCCGTAGAAAACTTAAGCGGCAATTTAAAATACAATCATCAGCAGCATTTGTTCACCGCAACAAATGCCAAGGTAAGGACCAAAGAAGGCTGGGAAATAGACGGCAATGTGTTTCAAAATCTTGAAAATAAAAAATATGTTTTTGAGATTAAAGGCGCTTTAGAACCCATGAAAATTGCGAACATCATGGCGCCTTGGTGGAAAAAGATTTTTGCAAAGCTTAAATTCAACGCCGATTTCCCCCATGCCGACGCCTATGTGGAAGGCACATGGGGAAAACCTGAATTTATCTGGTGTTACGCAAGCGTGCACGCAAAAAAAGTAGAACAAAACGCCTGCCAGTTTGACGATTTTTCCGCAGATATTCTGGTTAACCCACGCAGAATATCGCTCATGAATGTGGATATTAAAAACAACGGCGCTTGGGCAAAATTCAATCTTCAATGGCTCTACGGCAACGACGGTATAACGCACTTTACGCACAGCACTTTAGATGGCACATTCAAATTCACGCAAAGAGAAATCCAAGCCCTCGCCGAAGACAATGTGTCAGAAATTTTCAGCATCCTTACTCTTTCAAGCCTGCCTGAAATTAAAATCAACGCCAAGATGTTCAACTCTTTTTATGACAATGTTCCTGAAGACATCTTCAATGTAGAGATTGCCACAAACGGCCCTATGATTGTGGATAATCTTAATGCGGAAAGCGCAATCATATCGGCACGTGCGCAGGGCGACACTATCAGCATAGACAAAATCTCCGCAAAAATCTGCCAAGGCAATATTGATGGCTCTATATTTTTAGACAAATTAAGGAGCAAAGAAAACGCCTCTATAAATTTGAATTTGACGGCAAAAAATTTACAGCAAGATGAATTTTTTGACACCCTAGCGTCTTTGGGTAAAACCGCCGAAGAAAACGCCTTGCGCAGAACCCAAGGCTCAGGCGCAAAAAGCAAAGACCCTTCTGAATCTGCATTTGCGGGGCTTGCCGACGCAAAGCTTGAAGGCAGCGCCTCAATATCCGGCAAACTCTTTGACGAAAAAACTTTGGAGGGCAAGGGCTTGATAAAATGTTACAGCCCCAATCTGGGAAAGCTATTTTTGCTGGGCAAAATTTCAAGGGCAATCAGCACCTTGGGCGTCAATCTTGCAACCTTTGATGTTACGCAAATACAAAGCCCCTTCACGCTTTCCAAAGACGCAAACTTATCTTTCAACAGAGTCTATGTGAGCGGGCCTAGCGCAAAAATTTTGGGCACGGCAAAATATAATTTTGTTACAGAAGATATAAAAGCGAAACTTTACGCCGCACCTTTCGGCTCAATGAAAACCCCACTCATATCCAGCGTATTTTCCATGATAGACCCTTTTGCCAGCGTCTTTGAAGTGCGCCTGACGGAAAAAATTTCCGACCCAAAAATTTCCGTATCGCTGCATCCGCTAAACATATTCAACTCCGACGAGACCATTTTGAAAGACTTTGGCAGAGATTTGAATATGGACATTGGCGATATTGAAGAGGCAATCAAAAATCACAGTAAAGATAATTAAGCATTGTAAAAAAAAACTCTTGGGAAATTATTAATCTATGAAAAACGGTAAACTTCAGTGCGGCGTTGTGGGCGTAGGCTATCTTGGCCAGCACCATGCCAGAATATACTCTGAACTTGAGCATACGGAGCTTGTCGGTATTTACGACGCCAATGCCGATAGGGCAAAAGAAATTGCAGACAAATACGGCTGTAAAATTTTCTCATCCATTGATGAGCTGGGGCAAAATGTGGACGCCGCAAGCGTTGCAGTGCCAACAGACCTTCATGCCCAAGTTGCGGCGGAGCTTTTTAAATACAACTGTCATCTGCTGATAGAAAAGCCGCTCTGCACTTCTGAAGAAGAAGCCGAGGCAATAATTTCTGAAGCCGTAAAAAGAGATTTGATAGTGCAAGTGGGGCATATAGAGCACTTCAACCCCGTGATGGAATTT
This sequence comes from Opitutales bacterium, assembly GCA_031553045.1. GTDB lineage: Bacteria > Verrucomicrobiota > Verrucomicrobiia > Opitutales > Intestinicryptomonadaceae > CALXQW01. The sequence goes on from JAVBLZ010000016.1 coordinate 76,232, forward strand.
TTGGAAAACAACGTGCACAGCCCAAAATTTATCACGGCAGACAGGCTCGCCCCCTTCAACCCCAGAGGCACGGAAGTTGGCGTAGTCTTGGATTTGATGATTCATGACATTGGCATAATCTTAAAGCTTGCCGCTTCAGAAGTTAAAAAAATAGAAGCCGTGGGCGTAAAAGTCGTCAGCAAAAGCGAAGACATTGGCAACGCCAGAATAACTTTTGAAAACGGTTGCGTTGCAAACTTGAATGTCAGCCGTGTGAGCCTTAAAAAACTGCGTGAGATTAGGGTGTTTCAACCGGCAATGTATATGTCTTTAGATTTCATGAATCAATCCGGACATTTGATGAAGCTTAAAGGACCTATGGATATTGAGCGCACGGAAGTTCCTATCGACAAGCGTGAGCCTCTTAAAGCGGAGCTTGAGAGCTTTGCAAACTGCGTCATAAATAAGTCTGACCCAAAGGTAAACGCCCTCTTAGGGCGCAAAGCGCTTGAAGTTGCGCTTGAAATAACAAGGCAGATAAACGCAATGTAGTTTATGCCCAAACTTCTGGCAGACAAATTTCATTTTGCCCCTCCCAAAGATGGAGGCTGCGATTTGTTGATAATTGCAGGCGAACATTCAGGAGACGAACAAGCCGCCAGAATGTTAAAAAGCGCACTTGCAATAAATCCCAATTTGAAGGTTTGCGCTTTTGGCGGCAAGCATCTTGAAGCTGCGGGCGCACAGCTTTTATATGACATGACGGCTTTTTCTGTAGTGGGGCTTTTTGAAGTTTTAAAACATTACAGCTTTTTTAAACATCTATCTGAAAGCGTGCTGAATTGGATTGCACTACACAATCCCAAGGCCGTGTGTTTTGTAGATTACCCCGGCTTCAATTTGCACATTGCAAGTTTGATGAAATTGCGCAAGCTCAGTAAAAAAGGCGGTGGCAACATCTCTACACTATTTTATATAAGCCCGCAAATATGGGCGTGGAAAGCCAAGCGCCGCTTCAAAATGGCGGAGACTTTGGACTCTTTGGCGGTAATATTTTCTTTTGAAAAAGATTGTTACAAAGACACCAGTTTGGAAACCGTCTTTGTTGGGCATCCCTTCATAGACCCAGCCTATAAGGCGGGTGTTGAATATGACGCCACAGCCGACATCCTTTTTTTGCCTGGCAGCAGGAGGGTTGCGGTGTCCAGAATTTTTCCCGTCATGCTTGAAACTTTGCGCATTCTTGAAAATGAAAAAGCCAAAGTGCTCTACCCAAGCGATGAAATTAAAGATGTTTTAGAGCGCACAATTTCAAATTTTACAGATTTAAAAGGCAGAATAACGCTTATAAAAAGCGGCGCACAAACCGTGAAAGCAAAGGCGGTTTTGATGAGCTCCGGCACAATGTCTTTGACTGCGGCGCTTGCCGCAATACCTTCGGCGATAATTTATAAGGCAAATGTATTCACATATTTTCTGGGCAGAATGCTTGTGAGGGTGAAGTATTTGGGAATTGCAAACATACTTTTGGACGGCCAATCCATGCCCGAATTTATACAATTTGCCGCCACGCCAAAGGCTATAGCAAAACATCTTGATTACTGTATCAACAATCCTGAAGCAAAAATTCATGCGCAAAATGTCGCTGAAAAGCTTAAAGAAAAACTTGCGGCAGACTCAAATATTAACGCCGCCACTTGGCTTTTAAACCGTATAAAATAGCGTTTTGCAACGCCCTTGCAGTGCTTAATTTTTTTCAAAAACTATTTTGAAGCTCTTTGCCAAAGACGGGTTTTCTTCCGGCGTCAATACGTAGTAATCTTGCAGCTCTTTTGAATATTTTATAGCGTAATCCGCGCTTTCTTTTGTGGTTTCGTCAAATATTTTTATAAATTTTTCACTCCCGTTATCATGGACATAGTCTTTGGGTATCATGTAGGAGTTTTTTATTCTAGCCAGCGTTACATCCACATCCAAAACCATTCCAGGGAGGAAATATTTTTTTGCTTCTTCAGTTTCGGCATTGTCTATCCTCACACGTACTTCAAAAAGTTTTTTGTGCGGCCTAAACGGGTCTTCGGAAGCAAGCGTGGAAATTTGATCAACAGTGCCTGTAAAAGTTTTATATTCGTCGCTTATTGGGCTGAAGCTCACCTTATCGGACTTTGCAACATTAAGTATCATGCCTTGTTCAATTTTTATTATCAGCCCCATATTGTCAAAGTCTGGCAACTGCATAAATTCATACGCCTTGCCCAAAAAATCTCCAACCTCCGATTGCCGCCATTTGTTGTCTATAAATTTGTACGGCAAGACAACTATGGAATCTATGGGCGCAAGTATCGTATAGCTTTCAAGATAAAACTCGTCTCTGAAAAGTTTGTACTCATGATGTTTTATAACACCTTTGTGGTGTGCAATTCTGGTTTCATTGATTTGTTTTGATCCCTCTTTGCGCACTCTGGAAGCCTGATATTGAGAGCGTGCGCTTGAATATTGTAAAGACGCCAAATCATGCATCATGGGATAATAACCCTGAGTGCTCTGGGCATCTGAATAATAGAGCGTCAAAGCGTTTTCCGTATTAGCTATTCCCACGCTCATTTCATATTCTTCAATATCCCAAGAAACTTCAATATTCTCCAACTCAAACTGTCTGTTATACAAAGCGCCCTCTTTGAGATCCATTGCGTTTAATATGTAGCTTTCATCAAAGCGTGCAATTATGTCGCCCTTTTTTACAAAAGTACCCTCAGGCAAGATGTATGTGAGCTGCCTTTCATACGGAGAATCCGGCGCAGTGATACCCACGTAATAAAGAGGTTCTGTAACGCCTTGTATTGTTACAACTTCATCGAAATCGCAAAGCTTCACTTCATAAATAACTTTCAAAGCGTCTTCTTTTGCGGTGTAAAAATAGACCCCGCAAAGTGCGAGCAAAATAAATAAAACTGTCAGAAATTTATTCATCTTACGTTTGAAATTATTTTGAGGGGTTTGGCGGAGAATGCCTCGGAAGCTATGATTGCGTAGTTGCCATCCTGACGCACTTTGTCAAGATAGACATCCTGCTTTTTAGAATCGGAATTTAGAATTGTGATAAATAATTTTTGCCCGTCTTTGGCTAGATAATCGGCGGGTATCGCATAGACATCTTTGAGTTCTTCCACGATTATATCAGCCCTTATAGACATCCCAGGCAGAATTAAATTCATGTTTTCCTGAGTTTGATCCAGCTCTACAAGCACGTCGAAAAACTGTCTTGTAGAATCAAAAATTTCTTCACTTGGCACGTTTGAAACAGATTTAACAACGCCTTTGAGAATGATATTGGGATAGGTTTTTGTACTGAAATTAACCCTCATGCCGTTATGCACATATTTAATTTCGTGCTCTTTTATTTGAAGCACAAGGCTCTTTACGGAAAAATCCGGAAGCCTTGCAAATTCCTGCGCTTGTACGAGAGAGTCGCCGGCTTCCGCCTTTTTGTAAATGCCTGAAACCATGATTTCAGGATAATGTATCACGGAATCAAAGGGCGCATATATGTTGTAAAGCTCAAGATAAGACTCCACAAGTGCGACGTTTCTTTTGTGCCGCTCAAACCTTTCTTTAAAATTTTGCTCCGCCATTTTTCTTTGCTGCAACAAATTCTCTTTCTGAGAGCCCAAGGATTTCAATATGCCGTTTTGATTGTTGAGCATGACCTCAAACATTTTTCGCACCAAGGTTGCGTGGTATTTTTTTTGACCCAACTCAATCTCTTGCAGCGCAACCGCCTCTATCTGCATTGTTACGGTGTTTTCCATGCGCTCAACCGCCATATCCCAAGCCAAACCCATATTGATTTCATCTTCAAGAAGGTTCTGCGTACGCAGCCCCAAATCTTCTATCGCCATGGCTACATCTGAAGCGTCAAACTTTGCAACAAGCTCACCTTTTTTTACGAAAGCGCCCTCCTCCTTCAGCCACACAACCTGCCTTGAAAACTTGCAATCCGGCGCACGCAAAGATGTTGACTTTAAAGTGTCAACCCTTCCAAGAACGCTAATTTTCACTTCATGCGCACCGGGGGTTACCCCTATTTCAACCAGAATTTCTCTTTCAATATTGAAAAGAAAAAACCATCCCGCAGTGGCAGCCACAACAATTACGATTAAACTGGGGATGAGCTTGTTCATTGGCTATTCGTAGCGCAAAGCGTCTATGGGATTCATCTCAGAAGCGTTCTTTGCGGGATAGTAACCAAATATCACGCCTATCAAAACAGAAAAGCCGAAGGATAAAATTACCGCAAAAATTGGTATGTACATATCCCACCACTGCGTTGCGTACCTGATAATGACGGTCAACGCAACCCCGATAAAAATGCCAATTACACCGCCTGCGCTTGTCAGCACAACAGCCTCCGCCAAAAACTGCTGTTGTATATCCAATTTTGTTGCGCCCATGCCCCTTCTTATGCCGATTTCCTTGGTTCTTTCAAGCACGCTTGCAAGCATGATGTTCATGATGCCGATACCACCCACAATCAAAGAAATGCTAGTGATTAAAAGCATTATTGAGTTGAAAAGATTTTGCGTTTTTTCAGCCTGACGCAACTGCGCTTCAGGCACTGTCATCACAAAATCGTCCAGACCAAAATGCCTGCGCTGCAAAATTTTTTTGATGAATTCTGAAACTATGCGTATGGACGGAATGTCGCCGACGTAAAAAATCGCCCTATTGTAAGAAGCCTCAAAAGAGGTAAGAGTCTCATGCAAAAGCGGCTCGGAATTTATTATGTACAAATTATTTTCATAACCGGGCTTGTCGGCAAGTATGCCTATTATCTGAAACTGCTTGTCGTTGATGCGCACGTAAGAACCCAATGGCTTGCTTTGCTTAAAGAGCCTTGCGGCAATTTCAGCGCCCACAACACAAACCTTTGGCGTTTCAACCATATCAACATCTGTAAAGAGCCTGCCTTCTTTTGCGCTTAGGGTGAACATTTCAAAATATGCCACATCCGTGCCCATAATAGGATAGTTGCCGTTGAAAGACTCCGCCTGCACAAACAAATCTTTTTGCTTTATCAAAGAATATTTTTCTATCTGAGAAATTGAATCGGCGATAAACTTAACATCTTGCAAGCTAAGGCCGTCGGTAACGTAGCCGCCCTTTTCAAATGTCGCCCTTCTGGCTTGCGGCATATCATCCACAAAAACGTTGTTGATGCCCATTTCCTGAATGTCTTTAAGCGCCTTTGCCTTTGCGCCCTCGCCGATAGCCGTCATGGCTATCACCGCAGACACGCCAAAGATAATGCCAAGCACCGTCAGAAAACTTCTGAGCTTGTGGTCGAGCAAACTCTTACCCGACATCTTCAAATATTTGAAGAATTTAATTAGTCTCCACATTGTATTTGAGCAGTTTGGGTTTTAAAACTTTTGTTTTGTTCTGCGCAAGAGTGCGCACCAAGGCGTCCGGTTTAATTGGGTCTGAAGACGGGTTTACGGCAATCACAACCTCCTTATTTGTCATATCCAAAAGCTCCACATTTTCAGTTACAATCTGAGAATCTTTCAAAACATAAATGTAATATTGCTTGCCGTCTCTGAGCACAAAATCTATGGGCAGAGTAATAGCCTGAGTGTAAGAATTTGTTTTTATTATGCTTCTTGCGTTCATGCCCGGACGCAATTTTTCAATGTCTTGTTCATTGATTTTCATTTCAACATTAAAAATTTTCACGAACGGATTGTTGCTTTTAATTTGCGCCAGTTTTTCTATCTTTGTGATTTTTGCCGTAAATATGTCGTCTTTAAAAGCTTCAAGCGTGATTGTCGCCGTCTGGGAATCTTTTATTTTACGTATGTCTTTTTCATCAACTTCAACTCTGGCAATCATCTCAAATAGGTTTGGTATTGTTATGAAAAGTTGGTCCCAATATAGGCTGTCTCCGATTTGCACTTTGCGTTCCGCACCCGCAATTTTGATTTTGGGAAATACTACAATACCGTCTGCGGGCGCTTTGACAGTAAAGCTGGCAATGTCTTCTTTAAGCTTTTCTATATCTCTCCTATTTTGGTCTATTTGCTCTTGAATATTGCGTAACTGTATGTCTCTGCGTTGCTCCTCTTGACGTATCCTATTTTCGGCAATTTTAACTTCCGCCGACGCCTGATTGAGCCTGATTAGAGATTTCTTGCGCTCCATCTCCGGCGCAAATTCCATAGAGTCATAAGTTATTTTGGAAATTTTTTCATTCTCCACCTTGCTCTTATGCGTGGCAATACGCTCATTGACGCTGATTTGGAAAGACATTTCAGTATCTCTGTAACGTGCGTGCAGCCCTGAATATTCAAGCACCTCAAGCTTTTCTTCCATTTGCGAGGTGTCAAAAGTTGCAAGCACATCGCCCTTTCTTACCACAGTGCCTTCTTCAATAAGAGTTATCAACTTGCGTTGATAACGGGTGCGGGGTGCGCTGATATTCAAAGAGCTTGCGGAATCTAAAACCCCGCTTGCCTGCAAAGTTACATCTAAAGGTTTTACCTGCGCTTGAGCGTAATACAGCACTAATTCTGAAGCGGCGTCTTGCTTATTGAAGGCGTAGTAAGCGCCGCCCGCCGCAAACAAAAGCACAAGCAATAAAAAAAATTTTCCTAAGTGTTTTTTCATTCTACAATTTTTCCGTCTTTAATGTGAATAATCCTCTTTGTCTTGACCGCAACATCATGCTCATGGGTAACTATTATTATTGTTACGCCCTTCTGGTTAAGAGCGGTAAAAAGCTCCATAATTTCTTCGCTGGTTTTGCTGTCTAAAGCGCCCGTTGGTTCGTCCGCCAGAATCAAAGATGGATTTGCCACCAAAGCCCTTGCAATGGCAACCCTCTGTCTTTGACCGCCAGAAAGTTCATTCGGTCTGTGCTTTGCCCTATCCGCCAAATTCACGGTTTCAAGAGCGTGCATAACAACATCTTTATCTGAGGGCCTGTTCTGATAAAAAAGCGGCAAGGCCACATTTTCATACGCAGTATTTCTGGGCAAGAGGTTGAAAGTTTGATACACAAAGCCTATCTCTTTGCCGCGTATCATAGATTCATCATCGTCGCTCAAATTGGTTACGTCTTTGCCTCTGAGCAAATAAGTGCCTCTGGTGGGCCTGTCCAAAAAGCCTATGATATTCATGAGCGTAGATTTGCCCGAGCCCGAAGAACCCATTATAGACAAAAATTCTTTGTCAAAAATTTTCAGATTTACTTTTTTCAGAACCAGCAACTCCTCATGACCGAGATAATACGCCTTATCCAAATCTCTACATTCAATTAGTGGTATTTCGTCTGGCATAGATTAAATTTTGTTTGCATCCAGAAGCACTTTGGGCCTTTGCGCTTGAGCATTGCTTTTCTTGAGATTTTCCTCAGCCTCCGCAGATTCCTTCTGCTTTTTTGCCTCAGCCTCTTTTGACTTGCCGATGAAGTAATTTTTTGAAGACAAATTTGCATACTTAACCGCCATATCGTCATTGACGGGGTAAGTGTTGAACATATCTGCAACATGTTTTAAAAAGGCGTATTTGCGCTGTATCGTACGCCTCATTGCGGCAAAGTATCTGTTCTTTGTGCGTATCATATCCCAGGCTGAAATTGTGCCCGTTTTCATTCTGTCGTTAGACAAATCAAAATCTCGTTTGGCAAGGCTTTCACGCTCGTAACTCATAAGATAATCCGTGTAGAGCCTTTCCAAAGTTGTAACATCGTTTAAAATTCTGATTTTGAATGTGCGCACGGTATCCTCCAACTGAAGCTCCGCAATGCGCTGAGTATTTTTTTCATTCAGATAATTGTATCTTGTCGCAAAAGTGTTTTGAAACAGACTCCAAGTGAGTTGCAAGCCCGCCACCCAGTTTGAGGTTTTGGCGGTTTTATCATTAAAATTATTGTCTTCAACCTGATCTTCAAACCCGCCGTAAGCCTTTATGCTGGGCAGGTAGTCATCAAAAATATATTTCAAATTAACCTCGCTTGTGAACACGGCGTCCCTAAAAGTTGCGATTTCAAGATTCTGCTCAAGGGCGGACTTCATCATATCGTCCAAGTTCCAGACAAAAGTTGTTGCCTCATCAATGCCTACGGTTTTAAAATCCATAGAATCGTCAACGGGAATTTCCATGATTTCAAAGAGGTTGTTGCGCGCAAGTATGTATGCGGTTTCTGCGGCGACCCTTTCGCTTTCAGAGTCGTTAAAGTCTATCATGTAATCCAAGAGGTTGTATTCGGCAATGATGCCCGCCTGATATTGCCTGCGGCTTTGGTCTCTCAAAAATTCTTCTTCTTTTGATTTTCTTCTGATGATTGCCAGCCCCTCTTTGGCGTCGAGATAGTCATAATATCTGCGCCTAAAATTGTTTAAGAAAGTGCGCTCTATTGAAATTCTTGCAACCCTTTGCAACTCTCTTTTTTGTATGGCTATAGTCATTAGCCTGTCAATTTCATCGGCCTTCAAAAGTTCTTGGTCAAAACGTATGGACCACGCCTCCGTGCGCTTGCCCACGTTGTTTATAGAGCTTGAATATCTTGCCGTGATGTCCGTATTTGTGGGCAGATGCTCTTTTAAAACCACCGAGCCCACGGGTTCAAGCGTGTTTAGACTTTCAGGCGAACGATTTGTCTGCGCTAGTTGCCTATAACTCAAGGGGGTTATGTTTATGGCGATGTCGGGGTAGTATCTAAATTCTACAAGTTTAACATTATTTATCATCGTATCCAGACGCAGATTTGCAATCTGAACATCTGTATTGCGGCTGCGGGCGTATTCGTATGCAGAATCTATGTCAAATTTTTCGACAGGCGTAGCAACAGCCTGTGTCAGCCCAAATAGCGACGCAAAAAAAAGTCTTCCAAATAATTTCATATACCCCCGTTATAATGTACAACGTCAATCATTCTGATTTAGTTTCAATTCTTTACAAGTTTTTTTGTACTTTTATAAACTTTTATCCGCCAGATTACACAAGGACGCAAAGTGCGTAATTTTTACTGCGTTCGGAATCTTCCGCCTTATCTGGATGCTGCCAAAATTCTGAAGTTGTTGGCAATTCCTGCAGGCCCAATAAGTTCCATTAGGTTGCGTTTGCGCTTTGATAACGGCTGAAAATTCTCCGCAATATGCGTTATGATTTTTGAAGAATTTTTTACAAAAAAAGCCCCCTGATTTTCGCAAGAGATTTTTGAAAATCCCGAACGTTTTAAGATGTCGATAAAAATTTCCGCAGGCGGAGAAAATGTTATATCAACACCCCCTGTTATATGCTTTAGCAAATCATAAGATGCTTTGTGTTCAAAGTACGCCCTTGCCGTGCCCAAAGGCGTTTGCAGGAGTTCGGCGCAAGTTCTAAAGTAATCTGCAAAAAGCAAGACGCCACACCAATCTTGCAGGCACAAATTTTCAAAGAGCTTTAAAGCGCTGAAAGATACATCCAACCTGTGCCCTTCCACAACATCTTTTGTGGGGAAATATTTTTCCAAAATTTCTTTTTCTGAAATATCCGCATCCAAAAAAATTTCCGAAAAATCTTCATTTTCATCCAGTTTAAGAAATACTTTTTTCCAAACGCCGGAAACAATTTTAAACCTGCAAAAACTCTGAGCGTCTAAAAGTTCGTTAGATACCACAAAACAATTTCCAGCCAGTTTAATTTCATCCCCTATTCTGAAGATTTTTGAATTTTTAAAAATATTTTTTTGCGGTTCAGAGCCTATCTCTATAATTTCAAAATCCTCCAACTTCTTGCCGCAAAGGCTTTGAAACGCCTCCGCAAGAAGCTCTGCAAAAAGTTCGGAATCTAAAGAAACGCTCGTAAAAAAATCCGCACCTTCTTTGCCCACTCTTTTTTTATCGCAGATATAGTAGCCATATTGAGAATCGTACAAAGCAATCTGTATTGCGTCCTGCCAATCCAGAATGCCACCATTGGCGTTTAAACGCTCAATCATACGCACCTTTAACATGTCAGAAAAATCCGCCATTTTCCACCTTCACAAACTTCCACAAACTGCGCAAAGTATCGCTGGGAGAGGGCTGCGTTGAAGTTGCAATAACTTGGGCTGAAGCGTCTATGCAATTCCAAAATGCGGCACGGCGGACAGAGTCAAGCTCTCCCAAGACATCGTCGCAAAGAATTACGGGTTGGATTTTCAGAAAGTCTTTCACAAGCTCATACTGCGCAAGTTTGAGCGCAAGAACTATTGAACGCTGCTGCCCCTCTGAAGCGTAGAGCTTTGCGGGTTTTTCAGATATTAAAATTTTAAAATCGTCTTTGTGAATACCGCTACTTGTCGAGCCCCTGTCCATGTCTTTAGAGCGTTCAAGCGCCAAGACTTTAAGATAGTCTTCAGGGCTTGAAATTTCACAGTCAGATTTTAATTTAACATCCGCCTTCTCGCTATTCAACGAAGCAAGCAGGGCGTATTTTTCTTTGGCAATTTGCGACAAACGCTCCAGATATTCATGCCTTTTAAGCGTTATAACATGGGCGGACTTTGCCATCTCCAACTCAAAAGCCTCGAACAAATATACATCCCTAGGATTTTCTTTAAGCAAAGAATTTCTGGAAGCAAGAGCTGAGTGGTAATTTCTCAAAGCCCTAAGATAATCGCCGTCCAATGAAGATATTAACATATCCACAAATTTTCTGCGCTGCAAGGGCTGTCTATGCAAAAGCTGCAAATCTTCCGAACACAGCGCCAAAGCGGGGAATTTACCTATGTAATCCGACAATTTTTTTTGCAGGACGGAATCTATCAAAATCTTTTTTTCCTGTTGAGAAATTTCAATTTCTACTTGGGTATTGCCAAAATGTTCATGAGTAATGCCAAAAAGCAAAGACGCCTTTTGCGCACCAAATTTAATGAGAGAATTAAGCTGCGCAGTCCTAAAAGACCGTAGCGCATTGAGTAGAGATATAGCCTCTAAAAGATTCGTCTTGCCTTGGGCGTTGGCGCCGCTTATCCAGACACTTTGGTCTTGCAGCGCAACCTCCGCAAACTCTATATTTCTGAAATTTGCAAGCCTGACAAAGTCTATTTGCATTTTACTCCGAAGAAATTAAGCAAACCGCCTGAGCTGCTATGCCCTCTTTACGGCCTATCCAACCCATCTTCTCATTGGTTGTTGCCTTTATGCCAATGTCTTCCACGGAAACTTTCAGCGTCTTAGCCAAGACCTCTTTAATCTTTGAGATGTGCGGCAGAAGCTTTGGCGTTTCAGCAATTATTGTGCAATCCACATTCACAATTTTGAAGCCTAGCTTGCCTATTTCCAAAACCGCCCTTGCAATGATTTCTTGAGAGTTCATGTCTTTGCAATTTGGGTCTGTGGGTGGAAAGTAGTACCCGATATCGGGCAGTGCGGCTGCGCCAAAAATTGCGTCGGCAATGGCATGGCTCAAGACATCCGCATCTGAGTGCCCCAAGAGCCCCAAAGCATTTTCAATTTCAACGCCGCCTATCACGCAGCGCCTACCCGCAACAAGCTGGTGGACATCATAGCCCGTTCCAATTCTGATTCCCTTATTCATAATTTTTTGAAAGTAAAAATTCAACCAGCGCAATATCGCTTGGCACTGTTATTTTGGGGTTTGGGGAAAGATTTTCAACTATCGCAATTTTTGCGCCGCCCAGAGTTGCCGCAGAAACATCGTCAGTTGCAACTAGAGAATTTTCTTTGACGTAAGTATATGCCGCCAAAATTATACTGCGCTTAAATACCTGCGGGGTTTCCATCGCCCAAAGCCGAGACCTGTCAACATTTTCAAGAGTTTCAGCCGATCCTGCCGCATAATTCTTTGGCAGAATTTTTATTGAATCAACAACCTTGTGCGCCAAGACACTTGCGCCTGATTCCTTGGCTGCCTCGTAAAGCTTTATGACATTTTCAACGCCGACTAGCGGACGTGCGCCGTCATGAATGAACACACATTCATATTCTTGCGGCAGTACGCTCACGCCGTTTAACACGCTGTCCTGACGTTCAGCACCGCCCCAGGCGTAAAAAATTTCAGCATTATAAATCGCCTTCAAAGGGTCTATAATTTTTTCTATCGCATTTTTTTGCAGCTCATCTTTGCAGACAAATACGAGTGCCGAAATTTTGCCGCTTTCCAAAAAAGCTTTGGCGGAATATTCAATTACGGGGCGTGAAAAAATGTCGCAAAGAACTTTGTCTTTAACCGTACCCCTCATGCGTGAACCCGACCCGCCCGCCAGAATTATCGCCGCAGACTTCATTCTTCAATCTCCGCAATTATTTCTTTTGCGGCCTTGTCCGGATCTGCAGCCATCAAGATTGGGCGCCCCACAACGATATAGTCTGCGCCCGCATTTGCAGCCTTTTTGGGCGTCATAATGCGTTTTTGTTCATTCTTATCGGCACCCGCAGGGCGTATGCCAGGGGTAATGAGCTTGACATCTTTTGGCAAAAATTTCTTGAGCATTGCAATTTCTTGCGGAGAGCAAACCAAAGTTTTCACGCCGCTTTTTGCCGCCAGATTTGCAAGCAACTTAACCTGACTTTTTGCCTTGCGTTTTATGCCCGTCTTACAGAGCGCCTCGTCGTCAAAGGAGGTAAGCACTGTAACGGCGACAATTTCCAAATCAGTTTCTGCATCAGTTGCGGCTTTGAGTGCGGCCTTCATCATTTCATCCCCGCCTGAAGCGTGAATTGTAAGCAAAGACACCGGCAGGCTTGATATGCTTGTTACGGCGTTTGCCACAGTGTTGGGGATATCGTAAAGCTTGAGGTCCAGAAAAATTTTGTAGCCCATTGCGGCAACTTGGCGGACAAAATCTTCGCCATACTTAAGATACATTTGAAGGCCTATTTTTACCCAATCAAGCTCTTCTCTTGTTTTATGAAGTAGGTCTATTGCGGATTCTTTGTCTGGCAAATCCAGAGCCAATATTAGTTTGCAAGGTTGTTTTGACATGGCATTAAAAATTATTTTATTATCTATGCTTTATTTATATGAATATTGAAGCAAAAAAACCCTCGCCTTGCAAAGTAAATCTTATGTTGGCAATAACAAACCCGCGTCCCGACGGCTTTCATGATTTGCTCAGCCTTGTTGCCCCGACAAAAATTTGCGACACGCTTTCCGCAAAAATTTCAGATAAAGATTTTGACACAATAACCTGCAATCTTGAGGGTGTACCCTGCAATGAGGACAACCTGGTAATCAAGGCGGCAATCCTTTATAGAAACTTTGCAAAAGTTAAAAAGTTTTTTGATTTTGATTTGCAAAAAATTGTTCCGCACGGTGCGGGGCTTGGCGGCGGAAGCTCCAACGGGGCAGTGGCGCTGCAGATTGTGAATGAACTTTGCGGAAATATTTTAACTCTGCCGCAGCTTGAAGAAATTGCCGCCCAGCTCGGCAGCGATTGTCCTTTATTTTTGACAGGCATACCAATAATCATGCGTGGCCGTGGCGAAAAAATCACACAGCTCAACAAGGCGCAGCAAGCATGCGTAGAGTCTTTAGAGCTTTTGATTTTCAAGCCTGATTTTGGCATCAACACGGGCTGGGCATACGCCCAACTGCGCAGCCATCCTGAAAATTATATACCTTCAGACAAGGCTGAAGAAGCCCTTGCTAAATGGCTTGACAATCCAACGCTAGAGAATTTGCCCCTCATAAACAATATGCAAATTGCCGCCTTTGAAAAGTACCCCGCATTGGCGCTGACCTTGCAAAAAATCAAGGAGCAATTTGATTTGCCCGCAATCATGACAGGCTCTGGCAGCGCTTGTTTTGCAATAGTCAATAAAATCTCTCAAGACCCTAAAAAGCTTGAAGAGCTGAAAGCCCTAATACGCTCAACTCTAGGCGACTCCTGCTTCATGGCGCAATCTTAATCAACAGTGTTTGTGGCTGTTATTTTAAAACCGTATAGGTGTATGGCCGGGCATTTCTTTGCCGAATTTTAGATACATATTGCGGCCCATAGGGGTTGAAATTGCGGTAATCCACTCTATATTTTTTTCTTTCAGGTGGCGCACTATTGCCTCGGTGAGCATTGAACCTATGCCCATTTTTCTGTATTTTTCAGACACTATCATGTCTATCAGATATGCGTCGGCAACGCCGTCGCTAAGCGCCCTGAAATAACCGATAAGCTTATCTCCGTCAAAAGCGCCAAAGGCGCAAAAGCTGTTTTTAAGCGCCTTTGCTACGCTGGAAGAATCGTCATGGTTTGCCCAGCCCGCCTCTTTGTAAAGAGCAAGTATTGATTGGGCAATAAACCCATCTTCCAATTTTAACTCCGCAATTTTTATATTCATTTGAAGTGCGCCCTCAGACGTTTGTATTTTGCAATGGGGTCTAAAGATTCTTTGGCTTTGCGCAGATTTTCCAGACCCAAATCTTGCTCTCTATTCATAAGGCTTAACCCCAAAGCCTTTATGGATACCGCCTCTTGAGCCACTATCATTTGCGAAGCGCCATTCACATCGTGCAAAGATTTTTCAAAATGCACCACGCAAGTTGTAGAGTTTAATACGCTGAAAATTGCGGCCGCAATTATTGTGCCCATGCTGCAATGCAACATTGCGCCCTGCAAATTCAAAGGGCAAAACAAGTCTGGCAAAGTTTCAAATATTTTAACTTCGTCGGATATTTCTTGTTCGGATGCGGTGTTTATGAGGAAGCGCACCGCCCTATTCAAATTTTTTTCCGTAACGGGCTCTAACATATAATCAGGGCAATCTTTCATAAAATGCTTTATATGATTGCGCTTTTTACGGAGCTTTGGCCCTGAAGACTCTATCAATTTTTCCACGCTATATAGATAGTCGGCATCGGCGGGGTTTTCCTCAAAATTGAAAAATTCCGACGCATTTGGGAAAGCCTCGAGATATTTTGGCGGCACATTGTAAAGAAATTTTACGTCTGAAGCTATCAGCCCGCCAAGGTCAAAGGCCCTTGCCACCAAAGACAATTTTTCCGGAGGCAAAAATTTGCCAAAGGGAAAATGCAAAAGTTTTATGACAGAATTATAGACAAAAATAACTTCTTCAAAATGATAAATCTTGTAGTTGTACACCTTATTCCAAAGAGCCAAAGTTGCAAAAGAATCCTCGCAACTGTCGTTGGGATTTTCGGCAATTAGACGCACAATTTGCTCTTTATCCGAGAGCTTAAAAGGCTTTAAATCTGATTCAGAAATTTTCATCCGCCTAAATTAAGCCTAGACTCTTAAACTAGAATACATTTTCTAGTTTGTCTTGGGCTTCCAGAAATATTCGTCATGCAAATCATCGGAAACTTCCGCAGAGACTGGCATAAATTTATCAGAACCCTCTGTTGCCTGAACCTCGGCAAGTGCGCCGGGGGCGGACATAAACGTAGAAAGCGTAATTGGAAGATATTTTGACATCTGCGTTTTCATGGCTATATCGCCCTCGTCAAAGACATCGGTTTCAGGCTTTTCATACCTGCCCCAGAACCAGTCAACAGGCGTCATAGGCCCTATCTGACCCTTGTCTATTTTAGCCAACTGCTTGCGAGCTTCTGTGGCGGCGGGGCTATCCGGCGCAAGAGTGATTGCTTCATTATAAAATATTGAGGCGGCCTTGTTGTCTGTGCGGTAATAGTAATAAAAATCCCCCATCACCAAACGGCTTCTGGCGTAAGTATCCCTCATATTGTCCAAGCTTTTTTCAGCGTTTGATATGCCCGCTTCTTGCGGAAACAAAATCAGATAATCTTGATAAAACGCTATGGCCTTTTTTGTGGAGAATTGGTCATACTCCGCCCCTTGGACGAGATTGTTGTATATCTTTGCCATCTGCAAGTAAGCATCCGGAGTAAAGAGGCTGTTTGGATAATTATTGATGAGCCTGTCCAAAGCGTCTTCCGCAATTTCAGGTTTGTCGCCGTCTTCCGCCACGAAAGAAATATTCATGAGCGCTATGGGCGCATAGTCGCTGTACGGGGCATTCTTCACCACACCTTCATAATATTTTATGATGTCTGTGGTTGAAGCTATCCAAGGCACAAGACCCCAAAGCCAAGGCGTTGCGCCGTTTTGAAGCTGGGATGCTATCTTAAATTGTTCGCCTATAACCTGATTAAAGTTTTGATAATCAGGGTATCTTTTTATGATTTCGCCAAGACAGAGGTAGGCTTCTTCATACTGACCTCTTTCAACATAGCACTTATTCATCTGGAAATAAGCTTCAGGCGCAAATATGCTTTCGGGATACTCTTTGGTTACCACCTTATAATAGCCCAAGGCCGTCCAATAATCGCCATTTTCTTGAGATTTGCGCGCCTCATTCATTGCCTGCAAAGCGTTATCCACATTTACAGACTCCCCAAAGACGTTAGCCAAAACGCCGCCTTCAATAGTCCAACCCCTGTCGGTGTCCCAAACCAAGGCGGCATTCAGGCTTGATAGAGACACTAAAACTGCGGAAGCTATTGAAAGAATCTTTTTCATAAATTAAAAAACTAATACCACTTTACCAAAGTTGCGCCCCACGTCAAGCCTGCGCCGAAGGCTACGAATAAAATATAATCGCCACGCTTGATTCTGCCTGAGCGCACAACTTCATCCAAAGCGATAGGTATTGTGGCGCTTGAGGTGTTTGCGTATTTGTCTATATTTACATAGACTTTGTCGTCGGAAAGTTTGAGGCGCTTTGCCACAGATTCTATTATGCGCGCATTTGCCTGATGAGGTATAAGCAGCGTCAGCTCTTCAGGTTTTACGCCCGCCCTTTCCAGAACTTCAAATGCCTTCTCCTGCATGATTTTTACGGCGAGTTTAAATACCTCTTTGCCGTCCATGCGTATAGAGTGCATATTGTTTGCGACAGTTTCAGCGTTAGCCGGCATTGCCGAGCCGCCCGCAGGGATAGATAATATCATATTGCCAGAACCGTCTGCGCCCAAGACATTGTCTATAATGCCGACATTTGGCTCATCAATCGCCTTCAAAATAACAGCCCCTGCGCCGTCGCCAAAGAGCACGCAGGTATTTCTATCCTGCCAATTCACCATAGAGGTGAGTTTTTCTGCACCTATCACAAGCGCAGTTTTGTAATGCCCAGATTGCATCATGCGTGTTGCAATTTCAACCCCGTACACAAAACCCGAACACGCAGCCTCTATATCAAAACATGGAATATTTGTGCGTATGCCCAGCTTTGCCTGAACAATACAAGCGGTGGAAGGAAACATCATGTCAGGATTTACGGTGGCTATGAGCACCAAATCTATGTCATGCGGAAGAATGCCCGCAGATTCAATCGCCTTTTTGCCCGCAGCGGCCGCCATATCAGAAGTAAATTCCTTCTCTGAAGCGTATCTTCTTTCTTTAATGCCCGAGCGAGAAAAAATCCATTCATCACTCGTATCGACGATTTTTGCCATATCGTCATTGGTCACTATTTTTTCGGGCAGATAAGAGCCTGTCCCGCTTATGATAATTGATAGTTTATTCATCTAAATCGGTGATTACGGAAGAATCCGTATGCCTTGCCTTTGTTTCTGAAATATGTGGGTGAAGTTTTTCTATATCTTCTGAAATATATTTGTTCATGTCTTTATAGACACATTTCATGGCTATGCCAAGAGCGCCCGCAAACTGCTCCCTATTGCTGGAACCGTGCGCCTTGACAACAAGACCGTTTAACCCCAGCAAGGGTGCGCCGCTAAATTTTTCTATGGGTATGCGGCGCTTTAAATCTGCAAATGCGCCCTTTACAAGCAATGCGCCAATCTTACGCAGGAATGTGCGTGTGATTTCTTCCTTTATGACGTCTTTAAACATCTTGGTTGCGCCTTCCAGAGTCTTTAAGAGCAGATTACCCGTAAAGCCGTCGCAGACGACCACATCGCAATCTCCCGCAAAAACGTCAAAACCCTCTATCAAGCCGCCGTAATTGAGTGCGCCGCCTGCGTCTTTAATAAGTTTATGCGCCCCCTGTGTGAGCGTATTGCCTTTGCCGTCTTCAGTGCCGTTACAAAGCAAACCCACTTTTGGATTCTCTACACCTAAAACTGTACGGGCATAGTTCAAGCCCAAAATGGCGTTGTCTAAAAGGTTCTGCGGTTTTGGGTCAGGATTCGCCCCAACGTCTATCATGACAAAATTCCGAGTCTTGCCGGGCATGACAGTGCCCAAAGCGGGGCGTTCAACACCAGTCATTGTGCGCAATTTGATTGTGCCCGCCGCCATCAAGACACCTGTGTTACCACAGCTTAAAACCGCCTGCGCCTTGCCCATTTTTACAAGCTCTAAAGCGCGTATCATAGAGGCGTCTTTTTTTGTTTTGAGCGCCTGCATGGGTTTTTCATGCATATCTATAACTTCGCCTGCGTGCAGATGAGATACGCCCATCTCTTTGGTCAACCCATACTTTGCCAAGAGAGGCACAACAATATCCTCATTGCCAACAACGATGATTTGCGTTTTACGTTCCTCCTCTTCAAAGGCAAGTTTTATGCCTGCAATAAGCTCCTCAGTGCCCTTGTCAGAACCCATTACGTCTATGGCTATCGCCGAAACTTCGCTATTGGTATGCATAGTGACTAATAAGGTTTAGAAACAAAAATGTGGGTTTTACCGCATAAAATCGGCAAGACCCACTGTAGTTATAGAGTGCTGTTAAACACTATACTTTTACACTGACAACTTGTCTTCCGCGATACATTCCATTGGAAGGGTTTACCCTGTGTGGAACGAAAAGTGAGCCGTCTGCAGGATCTTTAGATACCTGAGGAAGCTTGAAGCTGTTTGCGGCGCGACGTGTGCGTGAGCGTTGTTTTGACTGTTTACGTTTTGGTTGTCCCATAATATAAGCGCGTTAAATTATTAAAAGTATAGGGAAGTTATGATTTTGCCCCCCTCTGTCAACTATAATTTTTGAGATTTGAACACCAAAGTTGTAAGTGCGGGCAACATAATCTTCATGGAATAGTTGCGTGAATCTACAGATTTCTTGACAGCCTCTACCTTGCCCAAATTGCCCCTGCCGCCGCCGCCGTATATGGAAGCGTCGGTATTCAAAACTTCTTCCCACACGCCGCCTCTGGAAAGGCCAAGCTCATAGTCTTTGCGCATCACGGGCGTAAAGTTGCACACTACGGTATAGCAGGTGTTGCCGTCGTAAGTGAAGCGCTCAAAAGATATGACGCTGTTTTGACCGTCTTGATAATTTATCCAGGAAAAGCCCTGATAGTTGTGGTCATTTTTTGCCAAAAGTTTATCTTCCAGATAAATTTTTGCGGCGTCTCTGACAACGTCTTTTATGCCTGAGTGCTGTATGTGTTTGAGGAGCTGCCAATCCAAATCGCCGTCGTAACGCCATTCTCGGCTCTGCCCAAATTCGCTGCCCATAAAGAGGGTTTTCTTGCCGGGCCACATCCACATATACGCATAGAGCGCACGCAAAGTTGCAAGCTTGTCATCCCAATAGCCCGAGCCCATTTTGTTCACCATAGAACCCTTGCCGTGCACGACTTCATCGTGAGAATATACGCTCACAAAATTTTCCGTAAACTGGTAAGACGCCGCCAGAGTGAGTGTGTCATGATGATACTTTCTGTTTAGCGGGTCTTCTTTGAAATACGCCAAAGTATCATGCATCCAGCCCATGTTCCACTTAAAGTCAAAGCCCAATCCGCCCTCTTTCACGGGCCTTGAGACGTTTGCAAAAATCGTGCTTTCCTCGGCAATAGTGGCAACGCCTGGGTGATACAGATGCGCAATAGTGTTGAGCTCTTTTAAAAATTCTATGGCGTCAAGATTTTCATTGCCGCCGTATTTGTTTGCCACCCACTGGCCGTTCTTGCGTGAATAATCCAGATACAGCATTGCCGCAACGGCGTCAACCCTGATGCCGTCTATGTGGAAACGCTCAAACCAAGACAGCGCACTGCCTATCAAGAAATTTCTGACCTCATTGCGGCCGTAGTTGAAGCACAAAGTGCCCCAGTCTTCCTGTGCGCCTTGACGAGGGTCTTCATGTTCATAAAGGCAAGAACCGTCAAACTGCGCAAGGGCAAAAACGTCTCGAGGGAAGTGCGCCGGAACCCAATCCATAATCACACCTATGTCATTTTGGTGGAAGATGTCCACCATCTTCATAAAATCTTGCGGAGAGCCAAAGCGATGCGTGGGCGCATAAAAGCCCGTTACCTGATAACCCCAAGAACCGTCAAATGGGAATTCCGTAAGGGGCAAAAATTCCACATGGGTAAAATTCATCTCTTTGCAATATTTGCTAAGCTCTTGCCCAATCTCTACGTATGTAAGCGGCCTGTAACCGTCTTCATGATTTCTGCGCCAAGAGCCAAGATGCACTTCATAGACGCTCATTGCGCTCTCATGCAGGTTTGTATTTTTGCGTTTTTTCAGCCAAGCGGAGTCTTCCCATTTGTAGGCGGAAATGTCGCTCACGATGGCGCTGTTGTAAGGCGGCGCTTCAAAACGGATTGCGTAAGGATCTGTCTTTAAGAAGGGTGTCTGACTTTGAGCGCCCACAATTTCATACTTATATTTTGCGTTTGCGGAAATATGCGGGATAAAAATTTCCCATATCCCCGAAGCCCCAAGCTGGCGCATTTGGTGGTAGCGCCCGTCCCACTCGTTAAAATCTGCAACAACGCTAACCCTTCTTGCCATGGGCGCCCACACGGCAAAGCTGACGCCTGAAACGCCATCTATCGTGCGCACGTGAGAGCCCAGCTTCTCATAAATTTTATACTCCTTACCCTGGCCAAACAAATACAAATCCTGCTCTGAAAGCGTGGGCAAAAAAGAGTAAGCGTCATAAACCTGACGAATTTCTGCGCTGTAATCTTCAATCTTAAACATGTATTTGAACACCTTGCGCTTTTTGGGCAGAAAAACTTCAAAAAAACCCGACGCATCCAAAGATTCCATAGAGTATTCTTTTTTTGTTGAAAGCTCCACAAGAGAACAGCTTTTTGCATTGCGCAAATACGCCCTTGCAACCACGCCGCCCTTGCAAAGATGCAGCCCCAGCAAGTCATGCGGAGTTGCGTATTGGGCGGACAATATGGCATTTAATTCGGATTTATTGATTATCACTTTGGCTCCTTAAAAGTAAGTTTTGCGCTCTCTGAGCGACAAGGGTTTATCCACAATTTCCGAGATTACAAAAGCGCTTTTTAAATCTTCAGAATTTTTAAAAAATTTCAAAATACCCACAGAACCTGCGTCTTCGTTTTCAACGCAATCTTCCAAGATAATTTCATCTTCGGCAGCCCCGTATTCCGATTCAACAGGCGGACGTAAATTGTCATTTTGCACAGATGCTTCATAAGGATTGTCCGCCGATTTTTTGTTTTGCAGCTTGGCATAGTCGTCAAGAAGCGTATCCAAAAAATTCTTGTTAAGGGTTTTTGAATCAGCCCTTTTTGGAGAAGTAGCGCTTTGTTGCTGCCTTACACGCTTTTTTGCGGCGTTTTCCAACGCACGCTTTCTTTGGGCATTTTCAAACATTCTTTTGTCATCATCTGCGGAGGACGGGGCGTCCTGCCCCTCCCGACTTTTATATACTCTATATGCGATGTTCCCTAAAACAAACACCACAATAAAAATAAACTCCAACAGATTATCCACTAAGATAGACCTTATTTTTTATCCATTCCAGGGTTTTTGCCCGATATGGAATCCCTCATATTTGTGTCAGACTGTATGTTCTGAAGCTTGTAATAATCCATAAAGCCCATCTTGCCGCTTTTTAAAGATTCCGCAAGGGCAAGCGGCACTTGCGCCTCAGCCTCTACAACCTTTGCCTTCATCTCGTGGACTTTCGCCTTCATTTCTTGCTCCAAGGCTACGGCGGCGGCACGGCGTATTTCAGCCTGAGCTTGCGCCATATTCTTGTTTGCAATGGCCTGTGCTTCCTGCAACTTTGCGCCGACATTTTCGCCGACATCCACATCGGCAATGTCTATGGATAAAATTTCATAGGCAGTCCCGCTATCCAAACCTCTTGAAAGCACAACTTTAGAAATCCTGTCAGGATATTCCAAGACAAACTTGTAGGTATCTGCCGAGCCTATCGTAGTTACGATACCTTCGCCAACACGGGCTATGATTGTCTCTTCCTGAGCGCCGCCCACAAACTTTTCAAGATTTGTGCGCACGGTTACTCTGGCGCGCACTTTTACCTGAATGCCGTCTTTTGCAACGCCGTCTATAGAGACTCTGCCGCTTGCCGGATTTGGGCAATCAATAACTTTTGGGTTGATGGATGTGCGCACGGCCTCTACCACCGTCTTGCCCGTGCCTTTTGTGGCAAGGTCTATACGGGTGGCGTCTTCCCAGTTCAAATTCATTCTGGCTTTTCTTGCAGATATTAATGCCTGCACTGTTGGCATGAGATTGCCGCCCGCAAGGTAGTGGCGATCCAAATCTTCAATGGTAACATCCAAGCCAGCCTTTGCCGCCGTAATTCTGGTATCGACAATTTCGGCATAGGGCACGCCTCTTAAGCGCATGCCAAGCAAGGTGAACATACTGATAGGCACACCCGAAAACATTGCCTTAACCCAGACTTGTATGAATGTGATTACGAGTATCAATATCAGCAGCAGGCCTATGCCCGCAACGCCAAGTACTATTAGTTTGATTATGTCCATATTTTTTACTTTTCTTTTTTATATTTTAAAGGTTCTTGCATTGAATTTGCGCTGTCAAAGACCTGACGTTCAAGAGTGTCGGAATCGTCAAAAGTTTTGTCCGCAAAGATTTTCTTTTCGGCAAGTTCAGGATTTATCGGCGCTACTTTAAGCTCACGCAAATCTGCGCCCACAACTTTGAGTGTTTGCCCTTTAGAAACAAAACCCGCAACGCATTGAGCGTCAAAAATTTCATCATCCAAAACCACCCTGCCCGTGGGCATGAGGTCTGTTTTGGCGACACAGGTGCTGCCTATAAATTTGGCAAAGGTATTTTCTGCGGCTTCAAGCGTATCTACTGCCGGCAAAAGCTTTCTGCCAAATGAGGTGCGGGGCAAAACATACTGCCATGAAAACAATGCCGCCACCGCTATTACCGAGCATACCAAAGCCACCAAAAGCGCATAGACAAAGCCCATGTCGTACCAAGCGTAGCCTATGGCAAATGCAAACAAAGCACCCCCGATAAACCCCGCTATACCGCCGGGCAACACTATTTCCAAAAAGACTAAAAACGCCCCCGTGCAAATCAATGTAAGTAAAATGCCCATACAGTTCAATATCTCACTTTTATTTTCCTTTTACAAGCCAATAAAAATCCTTTTTGCCGACAACCACAATAGACATCCCCTTTTCTATATTATCCATAAAAGCGCTTGCCTCATAAATTTTGCCGTCGATTTCAATCTTGCCGTTTGGCGCAAGAGCTGTAATTGCAGTGCCAAACTTACCCTTAAGACTTTCATCCTGCGGAGAATCTCCATGTACGTCTTCATGTTTTTCCGAGGGCGCAAGGCGCTTCCAGAATGAAAATTGCGGCAGAAAAGCCCCCAAAACAGACATCAAAACCAATGAGCCCAGCATGCCCCAAGCCACCTTTTCAAAACCGCTTAAAATTGCGGCAAAATCCAAAGTTAGACCGTCTTCCAAAACCTGAAACTGCCCCGAAAGCGCAAGCGCCAAGCTTGAAACCATAAGCGTTGCGCCCAAGATTGCCACTAAAATCACATTGAGCACAAAGACATCCAACGCCACCAAAATTGCCCCAAGTAAAAACACTAAAACCTCCGTATGGCCGGAAAGCCCGCCCAGATACGTCCCCCCAAAGACCGTCAACAAAACCAGAACCCCCGCTATTGCAAATGCGCCCGAGGCAGAAACTTTGAACTCAAGATAAATCAGCCCGCCGCCAATCAAGATTAGCAAGGGCGAGAGCATCTGTATTAGCTCGGCAATTTTATCCATGGCGCTTATGTCAAAATTTTTCAGCTCATAATTGCCTGCGCCGTAAACTTGATTTAGCAAATCTTTTTCATCTTTGGCTATACCGTCTGCAAGCAGAGCTGCGCCGTCATACATTTTTACCGCCTCCTCGGCGGTGAGGGTGAGCAATGCGCCCTCTTTTTTGATTATTTCTTCGCCTATTTTAAGCTCAAACTTTGGGTCCATCATCGCCCTTTGAACATCCGCCCTGAATTTATTTTTGCCTGCGTAAGACTTCACTTTTGCCGCCATGAAAGAAGTAATTTTACGCTGCATACTTTCATCAATATTGCCGCCCGTAGAATTAACCGCCTCTGCCGCCCCCATGACACCCTTTGGCGCAAACCAAATTTGACTCATAGAAATGGCAATGTATGAGCCTGCGCTTATGGCGTCGGTATTGACGTAGCAGATTGTTTTGCCCTCAAATTCCGAAAGCATTTCCATAAGTTTTAGGGTAGAACCCAAGTCTCCGCCAGGGGTGTTCATATTTATTAGTACAGCATCTGCGTTAATTTCTTTAGCCTCTTGCAAGGCGCGCTTTACTATATAAACTTTTGGCACTGCAACTTCGCCTTCAAAAGGCAGCGTCAAAACCAAATTTTTGCGACCCCCAACTGAACCTTCGCCAAAGCAAAAACACACAATAAAACACGACAAGAAAATCAGCAAAATCCTTTTCATGCCTTCATATTAGCATTTTAAAACGGATGCGCTCAAGCAAATTTATGCAACAGAATTTTTACACATCTGCTAAAAATTGGAATTAAATTTAGAGAGCGCCTGATAGGCAACAATACCCGCCGACATCGCCAAATTGAGGCTGCGCAACTTTGGATTTGGCTGCGGTATTGTAATGCGAGTCGCCATCAAATCTTCATGAATGCGCACCGGCGTCCCCTCGCCCTCGTTGCCGAATAATAGACCATCGCCTTTTTTAAAATCGGCGTCGAATATAGTTTTGGATTTTTCTTTCGTGCTTAAAAGCCAGATTCTATCAAGACCAGGGATTTTGTCTGAAGCCTTAAAACTCTCCCAAGAGGCGTGGTGAACAACATCTAAGTCAAACCAATAATCCATGCCGCTACGGCGCAGTCTGGAATCTGTGATTATGAAACCAAGCGGGTGAATCAGGTGCAGCCTTGCATTTACTATTGCCGCAAGCCTGCCTATGCTGCCCGTATTTTGCGGAATTTGCGGCGCATGTAAAATTATATGCAAATTTGGCTCGGAGATTTCTGGCATGGTTTTAGTCTTAATGATTCTTGTAAGACATGGCTCTTTTTACTTCACGCTGCGCCTCACTTTTTTTGAGAGCCTCACGTTTGTCGTAGAGTTTTTTGCCCTTTGCCAAAGCTATCAAAACTTTTGCCAGAGATTTTTTAAAATAGATTTTAAGGGGCACTATGGTCTGCGCATTGCGCTCAGCCTCACTTTTAAGTTTAAGAATTTCTTTTTTATGCAAGAGCAGCTTTCTTGCCCTTGCCGGAGCGTGATTGTTGATGTTGCCAAAATCATATTCGGAAATGTGGGCGTTGTATAAAAGCGGGATACCCCTGTCTATACGCACAAAGGCGTCCTGCAACTGCGCCTTGCCCTGCCTCAAACTTTTAATTTCAGTGCCTTTAAGGGCGATACCCGCTTCAAAAGTTTCTCCCAGAATGTAGTCGTGCGAAGCCTTTCGGTTTCGTATTTCCGTGATTCTATTTTCTTTTTCTTTGGGCATTTTTTATGAAGCTTGTGTAGAAAGAATGAGCCTTGTTTTCACAAGGCTCAAGCAAAAATATCTGTGTAAGAATGATGTTATTCTTCGTCTTCAGACTTTGGTTTGTTGTAAAGCTCAAAAGTGATTTTGCCTTTGATAACCTCAAGCAAGGCGACGTCTTCAAGAGAGAGTCTTTCCAAAGATTCAACCAAGGGCTTTGCGCCATTCTTAAGATTTTTAACACGACGAGACACAACATTTATTAGAATGTTTGGGTCTGTAATTACATCTTGTGCCTGTTTAAGATAATCTTCTCTCAAGGTGAACTCCTATTTTGGTATTTAAAATAAAGCGGTAAAAGATAGTCTTTTTTAAGATGCCTTTGCAACACTATTTTTAAATTTTGTTAAAAATGCAAAATTTGGACAAAACACCGACACACTGCTTCTTATTAAGTGCATAAGAGTCAAATGCCCATGCTTTATGCCTTGCGGCGTCTATAAATCACAAAGGCTAACGCCATCAAGCCCAAGATTGCCGCATAAGTGCTTGGCTCAGGAATTACCGTTCCGTTTAGATATACTGCGTCGTTTAGCGCATAAATGTCTCCAACAAATTTGCCCTGGAAGTCAAAGAGCGCATTGAGATTGATGTCGCCGAAGGAGTAATCCGTCATAGACATAATTTTGCAGTCAACAACTGAGGCTTCAAAGTTAATTAGGTCTATCAAGATTTTATTTATACCTGATGCACCAGAGAGGTCTAGCGTGCCCAGCACATTTATCAAGTCTCCACTTTCTATTTCAAGTATAGAGCCGCCTTTGATAGATAGATTGTCAAAAGTGAGCATACCCACACCTTCGCCCGCCGCAAGGGTTGAACCGCTACGTAAGGTCGTTCTGCCCAAGATGTAGCCGCTACCCATAAGCGCTGCGCCTGAATTTACGGCAAGAACGGAATTGCTTGTGCCGTACTCAGCCTTTTGCGTTACAGAGAAGGTGCCGCCATAGACAGTGGTACTTGCCTCAATGTTGGTTTTGACATGGTCGGAATTTGCTGCATAATTTGCGCCAGAGAATATAACTTTACCCGTGGTAATGGTATCGTCTGAGAGTTTATTTATATCAACGGTGTGGAATGTTGAAGCTGTCGCCTTAATTGGGTCTGAAAGCATGATTGTTTTGCCGCTTTCGGCCGCAAGATTAACAGTTGACCCCACCTTCAAATAAATGGAGTTTGCCGTACCCGTTAGGCTTGGGTCTGTTGCGGCAAAATCCACCCCCATCTTATTGCCCGAGAAAGTTATATCGCCACCTTTGGCGTATAGGCTAAGAGTGCTATTCCTGACATAAATCGCTCCGCCAGCATTGCCCGCAAGATTGCCCGAGAATGTGGCAGTATCATTCGCCGTAAGTTTTAAGATACTATAAGAAAAAATTGCTCCGCCGCAGCCGTATGACGAATCTATAGCTTTATTGTTTATGAAACTTACAGTGCTGTCAAACATAAGAGTATTGCTTGCGTAAGCATCCAAATAAATTGCACCGCCGCAGTTTTGCGCCGTATTGCCTTCATTAGCAGCCGTACCACCAAATGTTGCAGCGCCAGTGATAGTCAAAACACCGTTAGAATAAATAGCACCGCCGTAAACGCCTGACGAATTACCTGTAAACGCTGCCGCCCCCGTAATTGTCAAATCGCTAGTCGAATATATCGCCCCGCCGTAATTGCCCGCCGAATTGCCTGTAAATGTGAGTAATCCCGTGTTGGCTATTGTATTTGTGTCGGTATTTGGATCAAAAGAAATCGCACCGCCGTTGCTGTATGATGAATCTACTGCTTTATTGTTTATGAAACTTGCCGTGCTGCCAAATGTGAGGATGTTTGCGATAAAGCTCAAATGAATCGCACCGCCGGATCTTGCCGTATTGCCTTCGTCAACGCCCGAGCCACCAAATGTTGCCTCCCCCGTGATTGTTAAATTATTAAGTGAATAAATCGCCCCGCCGTATCTTGCCGCATTGCCTGTCAATGTGAGTAATACCGTGTTGGCTATTGTATTTGTGTCGTTAATTGACTCAAAACAAATCGCCCCGCCGAAGCCGTATGATGAACCTATTGCTTTATTGTTTATGAAACTTGCCGTACTCTCAAACGTGAGAGTGTTTGCGTCATTGTCAAAAAAAATCGCCCCACCTTCGTTTCCTGCACTATTGCCCTCGTCAGTACCTGAGCCGCCAAATATTACAGCGCCTTTGATTGTCAAATTACGATGTGAATAAATCGCCCCGCCGGAGATGCCTGCAGTGTTACCTGTAAATGTGAGTAATCCCGTGTTGGCTATTGTGCTTGTGCCGCTAGTGGATGCAAAATAAATCGCCCCGCTTCTGCCGCTTCCTGAATTTGTAACTTTATTGTTTATGAAGCTTGCTGTACTCTCAAATGTGAGGGTGTTTGCGGCAAAGCTCAAATAAATCGCCCCGCCGGAGCCTGCCGTATTGCCTTCATTATCGCCGGAGCCGCCAAATATCGCCGCCCCCGTAATTCTCAAATCACCAGCTGAATAAATCGCCCCACCGAGGGAGTCTGCAGTGTTGCCCTTAAATGTTATTAAACCCGTGTTGGCTATTATATTTGTACCGATATTTGACCCAAAAGAAATCGCCCCGCCGGAGCCGTATGATGAATTTACGGCTTTATTGTTTATGAAACTTGCCGTACTTCCAAATGTGAGGGTGTTTGCAGAAGCGCCCAAAAAAATTGCCCCGCTGGAGTTTTTTGCCTTATTACCTTCATTAACACCGGTACCGCCAAAAGTAACAGCCCCCGTGATTGTCAAATCACGAACTGAATAAATCGCCCCGCCGTAGTTACTTGCAGTGTTGCCCTTAAATGTGAGTAAACCCGTGTTAGCTATTATATTTGTGCCGCTAGTGGATGCAAAATAGATTGCCCCGCCATTTCCTCCATTAGAGTTTTTAAGCGTGGACGTTGAAAAACTAATGTCTGTAACATTGGCGGACAAATCAAACATTCTGTAAAGACCGCCGCCGTCCAAAGTTATGGGGGATAATGACTCAAAGCTTAAATTGTTGTACAATATCTGCGGAAAAGCGCTTGTGAGCGTAAGCGTACCCGAAGAAGAAAATGTATAGATGTCATTCTCCTCCTGCTGATTTAATGCATAGCGCAAAGTACCCACGGTGTTTGTGTCCGCAAAAGAGCTTATCGTCTGGTTCGCAGCTTGCACAGTAGATATGGCGTATATAAACGCAAAAAATATTTTTCCCAAGGAACGGGTATAAGAATTTTCCATTTTTGCTCTTTAGTAGAATGATTACACTGTTCATAGCTAATATTGTTTATATTTGCGTCAATCTTAAACATCACATATAGTTGATTCTCAAAGAAATTAAAAAAAACTAATTTTTCAAAATGTCTTCCGAGGAGACATCAAAAGGCACTATGCTGTCTAAAGCCAAAGGCGCAGCATCAAAAAAACCAACTTACCTGTTAAAGAAAGTTTTGGAAATATATCTCAAACTTTAATAAACCAAACTTACCCCCTGAAGTAAGTGGGCACACATCTACTCTTTAATAAACCAAACTTTAACTATTAAAAAATGTTTTGGAAGTACCTCACACACTTTAATGTTTTGGCTGGATGGTTTGGATGAAGGAACAAGGCGCAAGGGTGTGAGGCGGTGGGAGTGTACTGAACGTACACGACCAGTGCCGAAGCGCCCGCAGCAACGCAGTTGTTGTATATTTAATAAAAACCTCGGCTTACCTAATTAAAGTTTGTGTTGAAACAAAACCCATCACTTTAACAAAACCCAATCTTAAACATTAAAGTGAGTTTTGGAAGCACACCACACACTTTAATGTTTTGGCAGCACGGTTTGGATGAAGAACAAGGCGCAAGGGTGTGAGGCGGTGGGAGTGTACTGAACGTACACGACCAGTGCCGAAGCGCCCGCAGCAACGCAGTTATTCGCCAAACAAGTCTGCCAAAACAGGCGTGATTTCACACGCCTTTGTCGCCCAAAAGGGAGATGGTTTGTTTGAGGGCTTTAGAGGAGGCTTGCAGCTCTTGAAGTTCTTTGGGCCAGAGTTCGAGCACCTTGTGCTCTAGAGCGCCGAATTTGCCTACGACTGTGGGGACGCTTATGCAGACGTCTTTGAGGCCGTATGCGCCTGTCATTAGGCTGGAGATTGGCATGATTTCATGCGTGTCTAGAATTATTGCCTTTACGACTTGAGCTATGGTTGCGCCGACTGCCCAGCCTGCGCCGCCTTTTTTTGCTATGACTTCTGCGCCGCTTTTCTTTGTGCGGTCAAAAATCTTGTTTTGGAAATTCATGTTAAAGCCTTCCAAGCCCTTCAGGGAAAGACCGCTTAAAGAGGCGCTGCTCCAGACGGGGAACATGCTGTCGCCGTGTTCGCCAAGAATCATTGCGCTGACCTGTTGTGCGGGCACTTTAAGTTCTGCAGAAATGAGGGAGCGGAAGCGAGCCGTATCAAGCATAGTACCCAGACCTATGACCTGCCTGGAGGGCAAACCAAGCTCTTTGCAAGCCAAGTAGGTAAGCACATCCACAGGGTTAGAGACCACAAAAACTATTGCGTCTTTTTTAAATCCACCCTGCTTCATGCTGGATAAAATCTGCTTGAAGAGCGATACGTTTCTGTTGATTAAATCTAACCTGCTTTCATCTGGTTTGCGGCGCAGGCCTGCGGTAATCACGAAGATATCGCTATCTGCCGCCGAGGCGTAATCGCCGGCATAAACATTGCCGCCGTACACGCTTGAAGAGTGCATCATGTCGAGAGCCTCTCCGCTTGCCATATCCGCATTTGCGTCTAAAAGTTGAATTTCAGAAGCCACACCCAATGTCTGTATTGCAAATGCCGCACAAGAGCCAACCCTGCCACCGCCGCCGATTACCGCAACTTTCATATTATTTGCCTTTCAACTGTTCAAAAACCATTCTGGTAATTTGCTCGACGATTTTTTCAGCGTCGGCATTGATTGCGCCTTCGTTGGAATCGCCAGAAACTTTGCAGACCGTGCCGATTACGTTCATAGAATCTGAATCGCAAAGCTGGCACTCTTTGAGGTTGCCGCTTTTTACTTCTTTGCTGTAATCGAGCATACCCATTGATTTCCTGATTTTGAGAAGCTCTTGCGCCTGATCATTGGTGAACTGTTTGGGGCCTGAGCCAAGCTGGGATGCAAGCATTGAAGTATAGCAATGCGCCTCAACATTTTCCATCTTCCAGAAAGCCGTTTCAATATCTTTTGCCCATGCCATAACGCCGTGGTTGACCATAAAAATACAATCGTGATCTTTGCCCGATTCGCCGACGGCGTCCGCCATTTTCTGAGTGCCAGGCGTACCGTAATCTGCCAAGCCGACCCTGCCGATAAAAATTTCCGTCTCAGGATTTACGCAGGTTGGGGGCGTTACGCCAGCCAAGGCAAATGCCGTGGCGTGCGGAGGATGCGCATGGCAGCAGGCTTTGCAAAGCGGCTGGCGCTTCATGATTGCAAGGTGCGCCAAAACTTCGCTGGTGCGCTTTCTGCGACCTGCAATCTGGTTGCCGTCCATGTCCACAAAGCACATATCGTCAGGCGTCATAGAGCCTTTTGAAATCATAGTTGGTGTGCAAAGCACGACATTGTCGCCCACTCTCACGCTGAAATTGCCGCCATTGCCGTCGTTATAATTCTTGCTGTAAGAGCGCTTGCCCAAGTCGCAAATGAGGCGCTTTAAAGCTTCAATCTTTGGAGAGTGAAAGAACTTCAAAAGCTCATCCCTATTTTTTGGGTCTGCGCCCACAGTCCACTTGTATTCAGTTTCAGGGACTATGTAAAGATCCTGTGTGCCGGCTTTGGAAGATGATGCAACAACCGCACCGCCTGCCTTAAGTGCGTCTTTTGCCGCAGGTGTGAGCATTGCGCCCGCCGGAACAGAGCCGCCCTTACCCAAGATTTCTTCAACGTCTTTTGCTGTATAGACTTTTTTCATAGTTATATTTTGTTAAATTTATTTTGTATTTGGAAAGTAATTTACCCTATCGACAATGGCGACACTGTAAGCGTCGACAGGTGTGGGAGTGTCGAACGCCACTGCGGCTTCCGCACCCTCTACATAACCTATGACATCCCCCATGCGAGAGCCCAAGGAATCATAGACCACCAAGTTTGGATTTGCCGAAACTTTTGGCTGCAAAGCGCCGTAATTGTCCTTTGAAACAGGAGACGCCAAAAGCCACCTGTCGCCCTTAAACGACGGGTCTTTTTTGCTTAAAGTAAGCCTGCCTATTACAACCGCAAGTTTCATTATTCGTCTAAAATTGATATTATTGAAAGGCGCAGAGGGCTTTTTTTGTCGGCGACATATTCCCGAGTCGCACTGCCGTCTGCGCTGATTATAACCCTAGAGCCCATACCGCCGCCGAAGGGGCTTATGGCTATCACAGGGTCTCCATCTTCATTGCCACTGGAATCAATAGGTTGGCAGATGAATAGCGAATGCCCTTTTGCGCTTTTATGCGCACAAGCCGCCACCACATTGCCAACTATTTTAGCCAGTTGCATATTAGAATATGTTTAAGTTGCCGACCATCACACAGCGACGCTTGCGTGTGAATGTTTTTGGGTTTGAAATGCCTTCGCCCGTAGCGGTCGCTATGGAGTAAGACAAATACCCTTCGCCGCCTAAGCCCAAGCCCGAAACACAAGGGCCGTTTTTGACAAACACCGTAGTATCCAAAGCCCTTGCCATAAGAGTCATTCTGGATACGTCTAATGAGTGTATGAGGGCGCTGTGCTTATAGCCGTGCTCCGCCGTCATGGCGCATTCCAAAGCCTCATCAAAGTCTTTGACTTTAACGATAGGCAACATGGGCATCATCTGTTCTTCAATCACGAAAGGATGATTTGTGTCTGTTTGCGCAAACAAGAGCTGAGTGCCGGAAGGAATGCTTACGCCTGCCGCACGTGCCAATTCTTCAGGGTCTTTGCCTACCAAATCCCTCTTGAGCACATAGTGGCCGTTCTTATTTTCAAAAGCCGCATTTGTGAGCCTTTCAAGCGCCGCCCCTGCAATTTCAAAACCGCCATTTTTGCGCATTGCGGCTATGAATTTGTCATAAGCTGCTTCAAGCACAAAAACTTCTTTTTCGCCAACGCAGAGCAAATTGTTGTCATAAGCGCAACCTGTGATGATATCTTTTGCCGCCTTATTGGGGCAGACAGTTTCATCAACTATTACAGGCGGATTGCCCGGGCCTGCACAAATACATTTTTTGCCAGACTTCATGGCAGCCGCCACAACGCCTGGGCCGCCGGTTATACACATGATTGCAACATCGGGGTTCTGCGCCAGAGCATTAAAAGAATCTAAAGTTGGCTTTTCAATGCAGCAGATTAAATTTTTGATGCCAAGCTTTTGCTCAATAGCCTTATTGAAAGTGCTGACAGCCAAAACTGCGCTCTTTGCGCCACCGGGGTGCGGATTGAAAACTATTGCGTTGCCCGCCGCCACCATGTTGACAATATTGCCCGCAATAGTTGGTATAGAATGCGTAAGGGGCGTTATTGCGCCTATCACACCGTAGGGGGTGAATTCTTCAAGCATTATGCCGTTGTCGCCGCTAAAAGCATCCGGCCTGAGCCATTCTGTGGAAGGTACGCCAGCTACAATCTGCAGTTTTTCAACCTTGTGATCCAACCTGCCGATTTTTGTTTCGTCATACTCAAACTTACCCCAGGAAACCGCATTTGCTATTGTGAGGTCTTTTACAATCTTCACAACATCGTCTCTGCCCTTTATGCCAAGGCTGGAAAGCTTTTTAAACGCCTGCTTTGCGGCTTTTACAGCCTCAGCAACGTCATTAAAGATGCCCACGCTTGAATCCGCCTCGGCAACGCTTGCGTTGTGTTTTTCTTGCCTGCAAGGACAATCCGCAGGCGGCTCGCCATTGGTTATCTTGCCCACAACGTCGCGAACTATGCGGCGTATTGATTCTTCATCGAATTGAAAGCTCATTACTTTTTATCGTTTTTGTATAAAGGTTTGTTCATTACATCCACGCTATCGACAATGCCGACAACAGCAGCGTCCACGGGAAGTTCTTTGAGGCCCTCCGCCTGACGTGCGCTGGAGCCTTGGCAAAAGAGCACAATTTGCCCTTCACCCGCACCCAAAGAGTCTAAAGCCACAATGGTGGTCTTACCCTCTATGAGGCTTGCGCCGTCAGTATCGACCTGCAAGGGGCGAAGTATAGAAAGCTTCTTTCCCTTGAGCTTGCCGTCTTTCTGAGTGGCGACAACCTGCCCTGTTACTTTTGCAAGCAGCATAGCGCCCTCTTACTTCTTTACGCTTTTTGCGCCGACCAAAGAAGACACAATCTCGCTGCTTGGGCGTGCTATAACGTGTGCGCTGAGCACTGTGCCTACTTCAGAAGCGGCGTTTGCGCCTGCGTCTATTGCAGCCTTTACGCTAGCAACATCGCCCGCAATCTGGACGCTCATATATGCGCCGCCGCTATCTTTTACGCCGCCTGTGAGCGTTACGCTTGCCGCTTTGAGCATAGCGTCTGTGCCCTTAACGAGCGCTACCAAACCTTTTGTTTCTAAAACACCTATTGCATTTGCCATTTTTGTTTTCCTTTTCTGAGTTATTAATTTGTTTTGAAATTTTTATTTGTGCGAAAGATAACGCTGAACCTCTCTGGCTATGACAATTTCTTCATTTGCATATACCAGCGCAACCTTTACCTTTGCGTTTTCGGGGCTTATCAAGCCCTCCACACCTTTGGGCATGTTTGAATTTTTTTCAGAGTCTATGTAAGCGCCCAAGAAGCCCAGACCCTCTATAATTTTTTCACGTATCCACGGGTTATTTTCCGCAATTCCACCGCTAAAAGATATGCAGTCAAGCCCGCCCAACTGCGCCGCAAAAGAACCTATCTGCGACTTTGTGTCGTTAACTAAAACTTCTATAGCAAGTTGAGCATCGGCATTGCCTTCTTTGGCGGATACGGCAATATCCCGCATATCGTTTGATACGCCGCTTACGCCCAGCAAACCGCCACGCTTAGACAAATCTTCAAGAGCCTCCTGCATAGAGATGCCAAAAGCCTGCATTGCGAAAGGCACTGCCATTACGTCAATATCGCCAACCCTGTTGTTCTGCGGCAGACCGCTTTGGGGGCTAAAGCCCATGCTAGCACCTACCGCCGCACCGTCTAAAACACCGCAGACACTGCTGGAGCCGCCCATGTGGCAGTTCACAACTTTAAAGCTTTTTGCAAGCTTTAGCCTGCCGCCGTTTACGTAGAGCATCTTTGCGCTCTCGGCAGCTTCAATATTGCCACAGAGTTCGGCGGCACGTTCAGCCGCATATTTGTGGCTTGCGCCGTGGAAACCGTTTCTTTGTATGCCCGCTTCATGCCATTTTTTCGGCACTGCGTACCTGTGCCAAGCCAAAGGCGCATACTGATAAAACGATGTCTCAAAAAGAGCCATGCGCTTTGCCTTTGGCAGGGTTTTTTCAAAAGCCTTGATTGCGGCAATATACGGTGGATTATGCGCAGGCGCTACAAAAACCATGTCTTCCAGAGCTTGCAGAACTTTACCGTCAACCTCTCTCAAACCTGAAACGTCTTTGCCCAAGACAGTTTTGAAGGCAACCGCATCTATATCCAAAGCGGACACATTTGCGTCTTGCTTGATTTTTTCAAGGCCTTCTTCAATAGCTTTCTCATAGTTGCTCACACGCTCAATGCCGCCACGGGCAAGCACATTACACTCGTCTTTGATTACCTCAAAAAGAGTGTACTTGTAGCTCGTAGAGCCGACATTGGCGATGAGAACCTTCATAAGAAATAAGCGCCTGTTTTATTATTGACCCAAGAAAGAGCCAAGCTTGCTCAATTCTTCATGGGGGCGTGCAATCACGTCGATGGCGACAACTTCGCCAGCCTTGCTTGCTGCATCTGCTGCTGCGTCCATTGCTGCCTTAACGCTTGCAACGTCGCCCGCAAAAAATACGGCAACCAAACCACTGCCAACTTTGTTCCAGCCTGTCATTGTTACGCTGGCGGCCTTCATGGCTGCGTCGGCGGCAACCATTGCAGACACCAAACCCTTAGTTTCTATCATTCCTAATGCTTGATTATTCATAGTATAAATTCTCCTATATTATTTTGTGAAAGATTCCACAAGCTGCGCATGCGGACGTGCAATTACGGTTGAACCCACAAGTTCTCCAACTGCGCTTGCCGCAGCAGAACCCGCTTCAACAGCCGCTTTAACGCTGCCAACGTCGCCCTTAACAACAACGGTTAAAAAACCGCCGCCGATTTTGAGATTTGCAACAATCTCAACATTTGCCGCTTTGACCATTGCGTCTGAAGCTTCAACATTACCTGTGAAGCCCTTTGTTTCAATCATTCCTATTGATTCGCTCATTTCTTTTCCTTTTTTGATTTATAATTTTTAAGTTAAATTTTTTATTTAAGAAGCTCGCAAACTATGCCGTCTTCAAGACCGCAGGCGTTGCCTTCATCAGTATCTATATGCGCTTCCAAACGCAGACCTTCCGCAATGCGGCAGAGCACGTCTTCAAAAATCACGGGGTTTGGACCGTGCACTTTAAGCTTCATCATTTGCTTATCTTTTACACCGTAAAATTTTGCGTCTTCCGGCCCCATGTGCACGTGGCGGCCAGCTCTTATTACACCCTGCTTAAGCTCATAAAAACCTTTTGGCCCCATGAGCATACAACCAGGAGTACCCTTGACATCGCCGCTATGGCGCACGGGTATATCAAAGCCCAAAGCCCTTGCGTCGGTGAGCGCAAGCTCAACCTGACTGTCTGGCCTGCAAGGGCCCAAAATACGCAAGTTGGAAATTATACGGCTTCTTGGACCTATCAAAGTAACAGATTCCTTTGCAGCAAAATGGCCTTTTTGATAGAGCCACTTGTGCACGGTAAGCTCATAACCCTTGCCGAAAAGGGCTTCCACCGCCTCATGAGTAAGATGGCAGTGGCGCGCACTCACATTTACATAAAGAGGATTGGGCGCAAAAGCCTGCTTTGGCACAGACAGCTTAAGCTGCTTATAAACAGCCTCTCTAATGAGATTTTCAACAACTTTTCTATCCGGTAAACTCATCTTTTTAGCCTAAGTAAAATTTAAAATTCTCCACCAAAGTTTTTCTCAATTTTTCAAAAAAACTTCTGCAATTAAACGACTATCCTTGCGGAATAATCGCTCTTTAGAGAAACCCAATCTGTGCTTTTCTTTTGAAAAATACAAACTTTTTCTAAAAAATTTTCTACATATAATCCAAATAAAACCAAACAAATCAAGCATAAAATCAAGAAATATCCAATTTTTTTGAAAATCCAAAGTTTTTATGTGGAAAAAGTTTGACTAGGAGTCTTAAGCGGCGTCTTATTAGAAAATTATGTTAGCAAGACAAAGACACAGGGTTATTTTAAATATGCTTGAAACCCAGCCAAGCCTAAGAACTATTGAGCTGGCAAAGCTTTTCAACGTAACAGATGAAACTATCAGGAGAGATTTGGAGTCTTTGGATGCCGAAAACAAGCTGATACGCACACACGGCGGCGCACTCAGGATAGAAAAGCGCATCAGCGACCTGCCCTTGCATAAAAGGCTCAAAGAAAATCGCAGCGCAAAGCAGGAGATTGCAAGCAAAGCGCTTGGTCTAATAAAAGAGACCGAGACAATTTTGCTGGATTCAAGCTCTACCGCCCTTGCCCTTGCCGAGGCTTTGCCAGACATGAAGCTTACGATAATCACAAACGCCCACGACGTTGTAATGCCCTTGATGGCAAAGACAAAAATTACAACAATTTTGACGGGCGGCAAGCTGGACAAAGAAAGCCACAGCTTTGGCGGATACCTTGCTTGGAACGCCGTAAAGAAATTTTCCGTGGATAAAATTTTCTTTTCCGCAAACGGCCTTGATTTGGAGCGTGGTGCGAGCGAGGCTGTTGAAGTCCACGCTGAATTTAAGGAAAATGTTTTGCCGCTTTGCCATGAAAAAATCTTACTTTGCGACTCCACAAAATTCGGCGTACGCAGCACCCGATTTTTTGCCGATTTTGACATGATAGACAAGCTCATCACAGACTCCGCCGCAGACCCAAGCTTCAAAGACAAGCTTGAATCTATGGGCGTAAGCTTGGTGTAGGCTTGAACCAACCCATATCCAATCAAGTTGCGCAAAAAACGGATCAAGATATTATACATCGTCCATGAGCTAAGGCGTGGACTAAGTGTTGGTCTTGAGAAACCTCATTAAACTTGAGTTGTCGAATTAAATTCGAGAACAAAGTTATATCAAAATAGCGAGGCTGTGAAATAAGCAAAAATAGAGGCACTCCGAAATCATGAGACGGAAAGCTCAGATTGACCATTGTTAAAGCATGATATGCAAAATGGTTCCGAGATTAAAATAGACCGCAATGCAACAATTCCCTTTTGTCTTAAATTATTGATATGCGTGTGCATTTTTTCGTCATCAGTTATTAGGACTGTGTGCCCACGAGTCATGGCGTGTCCTATAATCTTGAAATCATCTTTTATTTGATTACGAGGCTCTCCCGCCAAAATATGTTCTTTAAATTTTACATTTTCCGATGCTGCGCCATCTTGCGTATTGTAAGCTATGTCCGTTATGGAGTCCAATGGAATTTCTTCAAGCTTACCTGCTATACAATACTCATATATCGCAATAGAAGATATGTACAAAGGATATTCTTTCTCGAGGCAGTATTTGTAATAGGCTTTTGCCGTAGCATGACTCGACCTTTTCGAATCCAAAAGGGCAATTACAAAACCCGTATCCAACATAACTTTATGCATGATCATTCCTTAATTCTTCGAGCCAGCGTTTTGAGTCTATATTTTCCCAACTTTTCGCTGCTTTATTTATAAGGGCATTCAACTTATCTTCATCATACTTTGGCATATCTTTAATTGCCAAAAGCACGTAATTGCGACGATCTCCGGTAGTAATATTAACTTCACCACTTACGAGCAAGCGCTTCGTTTGGAAAATGAAATTTTCTTTTTGATCCTTAAGAATGTTGGATTTGGAATCTATAACAATTGTCTTCGTTACCCCTATGGGACGTACATGAATATTTACGTTATTCATCCCTCCGGCCTCAACTATATTTCCGACAATATAGTCTTCAAAATGAACCCATTGAGCGGTACTCCGATCTTTCAAATCGGTATCTTTCGTAATCTCCAAGATGGGTATCGGCAAATTGGTCTGCTTTATTATGTATTCCTTACTACCGCTTGTCTTTGCTTCAGATTGCCAACTCTTAACAATCTCCGCTCTAGGCTTATCCATCTTGTGAAAATCACTTTTTGCCGCAAAAGCAATTTGCTCTGACAATATGGAAATTAATGCAGCACCCAATATTGGTTTTATTTTTAGAGAACCCTCGCCTATACTTATACGTAATTCTTCAGTACGGAATTCTTTATTTGAACCAATCAAAAACTTCCGCAAGTCTTTTGCGTAATCCGCAAGCACATCTAAAGGCACATTATCAGGCGTAAAAACTGAACCATCTTTGGTCTTGCCTTTCAAATAGAACTCAAACTGCACTCCAGAATCTTTCATAAATTATTTTACATTTCCTTTATAAATCAGGCCTCTTTAATCTGTCAATCGTGAAATACCCATTAATGCTTATTGGGACTATTACGACATTAATGAAAAACGGAATATCAAATGTGCTACATTTTCAGCGTCTGTATGCCTGAAGTGAATATGGTTTTACCGTTTTCTTCAAGAATTGCCTCAACTTCATAATCGCAGTCTTGAGGCAGAGGATATATGCTGAATTCGTAGGGCGATTCTAACTTCTGTAAGACCTGCTTTATCGGCGCATTTAAGCGCAAAGTAAGCTTGGTATTTGCAGCATCTATACCGCCCGTTAGCACCGCAAAAATAGAGTCTTTACCAAAGGGAGAGCGTATGCGGAAGAAATGCAAATCTCCAAATTTTTCTGAAACACGCATACTGATATGCGCTTGCCCTTTTATAGGCGTGGCGGAAAAATTCGGATTATATTCCGCCGCAGGCAACCTTAACGCAACAAGGCTTTGCGCAGGAATTGGCACTTTGTTTTGGGCAAAAAAGTCCACCTGCAAATCAAGCTTCTTTCCGCTTGCGTCATAGCAGTCTATCTTTGCTTGCGCATTCACGCTTTTCATTGTGCGTGCGGTTGAATTGAAGGCAAGAGATGCAACCGTATCTTTTGCGCCGTCATTTAGCGCTATCACCCAAAGGGCGTCTTTGCCCCTTGCCAAAAGCGTACTAATTTTGGGGGAATCCGCCTGCACTGCATCGGCATCTATGAGCGGTCTTGCCTCATTGTCGAAAAACACTTTGCCCGCAAGTCCAAAAATTCTATCCACAAACCAGACATAGCCGCGCTGCCTTAAATGCGGAAATTTTATGCCGTTGTTGCTCGCAACCTCTATTTGTGTCATGAGATAGTCAAAAGTATGCGCAAAGGCGCAGGGGATGTGGTGGAAGTAAATACTTGTAATGTCGGGACCTTTATAGGGATAATCGGCATTGTGCCCCACATCGGTGAAATCTTTGTAGTAATAACCGGGGTAATTTGAATAACGCCCAACTATTGAATGGCGGGAGAAATTTTTAATTATTTCATTTTGCGTATATTGATAAACCTTGAGCATCTCCGGCGCCCAGCCAGGCATGAGGATATTGTGATAGTTGCCTGAATCAAAACGCTTGTAAGTGCTGTGCTGTTCTATGCCAAGACCCACCCTTGCCACGGCAGAAGCCTCTATTTGTTTTTCGGGCATTGCGTATAAATATCTGTAAAGACGGTTTGGTTTAAGCTCTGCAAGCATCTTGATTGCGGCATCGTTAGTTTCACTGCCCAACCTAAATTTTTCTCCGTCTTTCCAGAAATCTTCCCTGCGCCCCTGTACGAAGTTGCCTTTGTTGATTGTAACTTCTCCTGATGGTGTTTTAGGAAATGCCCAAAGGCTGGATAAGGAATAAAATGCGCCCAACTTTGCGTAATCCATGTATTTTTTTTCTGCACTTATTTCATAGAGGTCCACCAAATGCCACCAGGCGGGATAGAGACCAGAATTTATAAAAGCCTCCATATTGACATCCCTTGACGGTTTGTGCCCAAATTCGTTTTCAAGCCAAATGTCGCATTTTTGTTTTATTAAGTTAAGAAGTTCATCGGAAGGCTCGGCAAGATAAATACCCAAGAGCGTTTGCCATGTTGCCATTTTGCTTGTGCTTTTTGGGTCTTTGATGTTTTTATAAAACTCCGCCAGCCACGGATTGCCGCCGCCCATCAACTTGTTGAAAGCAGCAAAAGTATCTTTAGAAACTTCCACGTTTGGCACATTTAGCTGCCTCAAACCCTGATGCGACCAGCCTCCCGAAACAAAAGGCTTATAGACAAAATGATGGTGCTTGCGCGAGATTATGAATTCAAGACTAGGCAGGGCTATTTGCTTATAGTAGTCTTCATCTTCAGTTAGTATCGCCACAGACAGCTCTGAAAGCGGGGAAGATTGAGTTGCAGAATGCTGGGTTTCTATATTCCAACGGCCCTTGTCTTTGGCGCTCCAACCGCCGGCGCTCTCATTTTTCATGAGTGTGGCAATGTTTGCCGCAGCAGTTGAAAGAGAAGTTTTGTAGGCTTCACGCATGTTGTTTGTCTTGAAAATTTCTACATTGGCCAGCTCAAAAGCGTCGGTAAAATCGCCCACAATATTCATGATATAAAAGGAGGCGCTCAATTTTTCGCCGGATTTTTTCTTTGAATCCGCCGTGCCCAAAACGGGCCTAAAAATCGCCGTTTGCAGCTTGTTGTCTGGAGAAGCCAAAGACAATCCATAGTAGGAATGATTCTCATGCGACCATTCAAAAGGAATGATGTCTATATCAGCCACGAGCGCTTGCACAAACATCTGCCCTTTTGCCGACTTGCTTTCCACAAGACTCAAAGGCTGAGATGTCATTCTATCTTCCACCATTTTGGGGGAATCCATGAGCCTTCGCCCCTGATAGAATGTGGGTAAAAAGGCGTTCTCAAAGGCATTGCGGCTTTTTTTGTCAAAGCCCAGAAAGGCAAAACTGTAATAACCCTGCGCCTGAACTTCGACATTGACATCCATCTTGAGAAGACCGCTTGGCAAAAGTTTTAGCGTCGCCAAGACGCCGTCGCCATAATCCAAAGAGAGCGTGTCTTCGGATATTTTTTTGACATCGCTCAGATACAGGAGCTTGGCTTCGCCCACACTGTAAGGGTTTTCGGTGGGCATATCAATTTTGATTTCTTTGCCGGCAACTTCAATGTGGCACTTGAATTTCGCCTCACGCCAACGAGTGTAGTGCAAAAAGCCCTCGTAGTTGGGCTTGGGGGAAGTGATTATGTATAACGCCTCGTCAGAAAATTCCGGGAAATCAAGCGTGGCATTTGCGGCAAAAACCTGTGCGCTTCGACGGTAAAATACCTTGCCTGCAGAATCTTTCACTTGCGTATAACTGACACATTGTTTGGCATTTTTTATGGAAACTGTTTTTGCCGCCTGAAAATTTTTTGCATCTGAAAGTGCTGGGAAAGAACTCTCTGTTACTATATTTTTTATCACGGGTTTTGCCTTGATTTTAAGGCGCATGGAACGGTCGGAAGAAGTTTTATTTGGGTCAAAATTTTTGTCCGCAGTAAGCAAGACCGCATCCACACGAGGATGCCTATTTAGACGTTTTAGTGAAAGCGTATGCTCACCCTTAGAGATGTTAAGAGCGCCCAGCTTCTGCCATTTAAAGCCGTCTTTGCCGTGTTTCCCTGCAGGTTTTTCCAAAAAAATTTCATCAATGCCCACAAGAAATAATCTTTCTGCGGTGTCGTTGGGGCCTGCGTCATAGGCGCTGACCCAAATTACATATTCTGCGGCCTCATTAATATTTATGACGGTGAAGGCGTTGCGCTTTTCATTCTCCGTATATAGGCAGGTTTGCTCGCTTTGTTTGCGCACAATCCAATCATTTTTAAACTGAAAGTCTTCCGCCTCAAAACAGATTGTTTGGGCGCACAAAGAACTTGAAGTTATAGTAAAGACAAGGGTTAAAAGAGTAATTATGTTCCGCATAAATTGAATTAAAAAGCTATTAATAAATTCAAATCCCACCCAAGTAAAGTAAGAAACACCCTCCACAAGACACTAGGCTGACTAAAGCCCACGGCACAGCATCAAAAAGTAAATCCAGCTTACCTAATTAAAGAAAATTTTGGAAGCACATCTCACACTTTAGCAAAACCCCATCCTTACCCCTTTAGAGAAAGTTTTGGAAGCACCGCCCTTCTTTAATAAAACCCAACCTTAAACATTAAAGTGAGTTTTGTAAGCACACCCCACACTTTACCGTTTTGGCAGCACGGGTTGGATGAAGAAAAAGGCGCAATGGTGTGAGGCGGTGGAAGTGTACGAAACGTACACGACCACGGCCGCAGCGCCCGCAGCCACGCACTTATTCGCCAAAC
>JAVBLZ010000002.1:0-124261 GCA_031553045.1 Opitutales bacterium
TAAAAAACGGCACAAAAAAAACCGCCTTTTTGATAAGCGGTCTTGGTGAATAAAAAGTTGTCAGGCTGAGGCGTCAAGCGACGATGCGAGAGGAGAAGGCGAAGGAGTGTACAAAGATGTACATGACAGAAGCCTGAAACCCGAAGCATCTAAGCTTAGAGCCCAGAGCTTATGAATAAGGCAGTTTAAAAAACGGCACAAAAAAACCGCCTTTTTCATAAGCGGTCTTGGTGAATAAAAAGTTGTCAGGCTGAGGCGTCAAGCGACGATGCGAGAGGAGAAGGCGAAGGAGTGTACAAAGATGTA
This sequence comes from Opitutales bacterium, assembly GCA_031553045.1. Lineage (GTDB taxonomy): Bacteria > Verrucomicrobiota > Verrucomicrobiia > Opitutales > Intestinicryptomonadaceae > CALXQW01. The sequence continues at coordinate 307 of JAVBLZ010000002.1, forward strand.
CATGACAGAAGCCTGAAGCCCGAAGCATCTAAGCTTAGAGCCCAGAGCTTATGAATAAGGCAATTTAAAAAACGGCACAAAAAAACCGCCTTTTTCATAAGCGGTCTGGCAACTTTTTGGTGGATCGCCCGAGATTCGAACTCGGAACCAATTGCTTAAAAGGCAACTGCTCTACCGTTGAGCTAGCGATCCATCAAATTTAAAGCACATCAAGTTATGTCGCCTCTTGTGCATTGCAAGCTTTTTTTAAAAAATTTATTATGACTATTGAGTTTGCAAATTTGCAATAACATCAACAGCCCTTGTCAGTATAAGCACCGCAAAGGTGCACAAAGCCGCCGCAATATCGTCTATGACGCAACCCACGCCGCCTTCAATCTTTTGTATATTTTTTATGCCTAAGGGTTTTACAATGTCAAAAAATCTAAAAATGCAAAACCCAAAAAGCACAAACCAAAATGAATTACAGGCAGCCATTAGGGATATTGGCATGAAGCAAATTGGGATGGCGATAAATTCATCCAAAACTATCATGCCGGGGTCTTTCATTTTAAGGTGGCGTTCTGCGGCGTCGCATATCCCCATTGCGGCATACGCCAAGGCAATGCAGGCAATTATATAAATGGGCGCACTCAAATACCTAAACAAAATTAGATAAAGCCCAACGCCCGCAAGACTCCCCCAAGTGCCGGGCGCTTTCAGTTTGCCGATAACACCAAGGGTCGCCAGATTTATAGAGACATTTTTAGACAAAGAATTTGCCCACGGATAGAATTTGTCGTACATATTAATCCAAGAATAAGTGTTTATATTTTACAGAGTAATTTATACCCGACCAAGTGGAGAGTATTGTCGCAAGCACCATTGCAATCACCCCGCTATATATGCAGAGGTCTTGCAAAATTGTGAGGTTGCCGCCAAAATCAATATTCAACATCCTTACGCAGATTATTGCGCCTATTGAATACATCTGAAAGCCTGCCTTGAATTTTCCCATAGATTCCGCCGCAAGAATCACATTTTTATTCGCAGCAAGCATTCTGATTCCGCTTACCAAAAATTCTCTTATCACCGTGAGCAGGGCGCAGAATATTGCCAGAATTGAAAATTCCTTAAACATGCCAAGCCCAAGCAAAACTATGTAAAGCCCTATGACCATAATCTTGTCGCTGAGGGAATCCATAAATTTGCCGAACACGGTTACGATGTTTTGTTTTCTGGCGATGTAGCCGTCGAACCAATCTGTGGCTGCCGCAACAATGTAGATAAAGAGAGCCGCAGTTGTCGCAAAAATAATGTCCACACAGAGCAAGACGGCGACGGCGAAACTCAGTATAATCCGTAATATTGTGAGCGTATTTGGCAGGTTCATTTAAAGAAAATAAGATTGCTTATATTTCAGAATTATTAAGAGTGTCTTGCAATAACATTTTTCAAATACTTTATGAGAATAGCCGTTTATCCCGGAACATTTGACCCTGTAACAAAGGGTCATTTGGATATATTATGTCGCGCTTCAAAGCTTTTTGACAAAGTGATAATAGCCGTTGCGCCCAATGAGCTCAAGCATCCGTTATTCTCATTGGAGGAGCGTTTGCAGCTAATCAGGGAAAATATTTCCAGCTTTGAAAATGTTTCTGTGGATGTCTTTACGGGGCTTACGGTGGATTTTGCAAAGCAGGTTGGCGCAGTTGCCTTAATCAGGGGCTTGAGGGTTGTTTCAGACTTTGAGTTTGAGTTCCAGCTTTCCCAGATGAACAGGCATTTATCGCATGAGATTGAAACCATATTTTTAATGCCAAGCAATCTCTATTTTTACACCAGTTCTACAATGATTAAGCAGGTTGCGGAATATGATGCGGGGCGCATTAAAGATTTTGTGCCGCCAAATGTTGAAGCTGCTTTGCAAAGAATTTTTAAGCAGAAAAAGTAACCTGCTTGCCTGCCTCCCAGAGGAAGATTGCCGCCGCCACATTGACATTCAGGCTGTCGGAAACCCCAGACATGGGTATTATAACTTTTTCATCTACGACATTTGTCCAGTCTTCAGACAAGCCGTCTTTTTCGCTGCCAACCACGATTGCGCTTGGGGTGTCAAACACGCATTCTGTAAGAGTTTTTTTTGCGTCAAGATATGCGGCGTAGCTTTTGATATTGTTTGTTTTTAGCCAAGAAGCGATGTCGGCGATATTTGAAATTGCCATTTGCAAACTAAAAAGCGCCCCCTGAGAAGACCTTACAACAGCCGGGTTAAAGACATCCGTAACGGGGTTTGAAAGTATTAGCGCATCTGCATTTAGGGAGTCGGCGGTGCGTATCAATGCGCCTAAATTTCCGGGTTTTTCAATCCTGTCCGCAATCAAAATTAGGGGTTTGTTTTTTTTGAACTCTATATCTGAAAGCGCAAGCCCCCACTGTTTACAGACGGCTATGAGCCCGTCGCAGCCCTCGCGGTTTGAGATTTTTTCAAACGCAGATTCTGAAACTTTGCAAATTCCAAACTTGCCTTTTACAGATTCCACAAAGTCTGCGTGTTTTAAGCTCTTAAAAAATTCTGGACAGTAATAAATTTCTTCAACCTCGCAACCGGATTCAATGCATCGTGAAAGCTCTCTTAAGCCTTCAACCACAAATCTGCCAAGCTCGTTGCGCACGGACCTGTCTTGAAGCTTCAAGACGCCCTTGATTCTTGGATTCTGCCTGCTTTGGATGAATTCTTCCATTTATATCTTTACGTTTTGACAAAAATTTAGAAAATCCCAAGACAATTTATTATGAATCGTCATTTTCAGCCAAAAAAGTTTAATCCGCATCCCTTTGAATACAGACAAGAAATAGAACTGGATATTGTGGATATAAATAACCACGGCATGGGCATAGGACGCATAGACGGCTGGGTTGTCAGCGTGGCTTACGCTCTTGCCGGAGAGCGTGTGAAGGCGGCGGTTTTCAGAAACCATAAAAATTATTCCGAGGCGGATTTGCTTGAAATTCTCAAGCCGTCGCCAGAGAGGGTTGAGCCTGTCTGCAAATTGTTTGGCGAATGCGGCGGGTGTCAATATCAGCACTTAAATTACGCTTCGCAGCTAAAGTGGAAGCAAAATCAGGTTGAACAGCTTATGAAGCGCATTGGCGCTTTGGACATTAAAGTTGAGCCCACTCATGCGTCTCCGACGCAATATGCTTACAGGTCTAAGCTTACGCCGCACTATGAAAAACCAAACGCAAGAGGTATGCCCATAGGCTTTGTGCGCCAAGGCAGGCGTACGGAGCTTGTAGATGTTGAGCATTGCCCCATTGCTTCAAAAAATATCAATGCGGCTCTGCCTGGGGCAAGGGCAAAAGTGCTTGCAAGCGCCGACAAACTCAAGCGGGGTGGCACTATACTTTTGAGAGATTGCCTTGAAGGTGTGATTGAAGACAACAACGCTTTTGCCTCTGAAAAAGTGGGGCATTTGACTCTGCAATTTTCGGCGGGTGAATTTTTTCAGAACAACCCGTTCATATTGCCGGAGCTTTTAGACTACGCAATTTCAGAAGCTTCAGGCGCAAAATATCTTGTGGACGCCTATTGCGGCGTGGGCGTATTTTCGCTTTGGGGGAGTAGATTTTTCGAGAGGTCTGTGGGCATAGAAATCAGCGCAAAATCTATACAGTGCGCAAATATGAATATGAAGATAAACGCCATAAATAATTGCGAGTTTTTTATCGGCAAGGCGGAAAATATTTTTTCCGACATCAAGTTTTCCGGCGCTGACACCGCCATGATTATAGATCCGCCCAGAAGCGGCTGCGATGAACTTTTTATAAGCCAGTTGCTCAACTTTGCGCCGCAAAAGATAGTATATGTTTCTTGCGGGCCCGATACTCAGGCAAGAGACCTAAATTTGCTGGTAAAGGGCGGTTACAATGTCGTAAAACTAACGCCCTTTGATATGTTCCCGCAAACCAGACATATAGAGAGTGTTGCAACTCTCGTTAAGTCTTAAAGTTTTTTTGTTTCTTTTAAGAAAAGAAAAAAATCAAACGATTTTTGATGTTTTGCGTCGAATATATATATGTGAATATGGTGTTGAATACTTTAAGACCTTATTGTAGAAGATTCTTTAATTTGTAAGTTATATTTCAAAAAATATGAAACTATTAAAATGTATTCCATTTGTTTTGACGCAGTTTGTTTGCGTCTTTGCCCAAACGGGTGTGGAGGCTAAAAAGCCGGACGCCAAACCCGAAACAAAATCTGTGGTGCTCTTTGTCAGGAATGATTCGGCAGACGCAAACCTAAATTCAAAGGTGAAATTTTTGGAGAGCGCAATATCGGCGAGGATAAGCGGTTTGGGCTTTGCCGTAATTAGCCATGACTTGGCTTTGCGCAATCTGAACGCATATCTTGGAGATGCAAACGCAAAATATAAACCTCTTGCGGCACAAATTAAGCCGGTCTTTGAAGGCGCTACTTTGGACATGAAACTTTTTGAGTCTGCAAGCGGGCTTAGGGTTGCGGAAATGTTGGGTGCAGATTTTATTTTGGCGGTGTCGCTTTCAAGTTACGGCACGGAAAAGAAAAATTTTTCGGGCTACGGCATAAATACTGAAAATGTGATACACAATCTGCGCAGCACCTATACGCTTTCTGAAAACGGGCTTGGCAGCGGTGTTGCGGGGGCGGCAATCACTTCCACAAGAGTTGTGCGCAATACAAAAGATTTATCTTTGGAATCTACGGACATCATGAATTCTTTGATAGACGACACGGCAAACCAAATGGCTCAGGTTTTAAGGCAGCAAAACTCAACAAGCCAGATTGTAGCCGTAAAAACAGCCCCTGCTGAAATCACAATAGAGTTTAAAATAGACGAATTTGCTTTGCCTGAAGTTGTAAAAGATTCAAATGACAATTACACTTTCACCACAAAATTTGCGCAAACCACAATACCTTTTGTTACTGCTGAAATAGATGGCATAACCCAGAATTTAGGCGCTACAATCACGCTGTCAAAGGGCATACATACGCTCAAGGTGAATCAGAAAGATATTGCCCCTGTTGAAAGGAATATTTTTGTTACAGGCCTTGCGGGGCAGAAGCTGAGTTTGACATTGTCCCTTTCTGACGAAGCCAGAATGCGCTGGAAGGAAGATTTGGCGTTTCTTGAAAAAATCAAAGAGAGGGCGAAAGCGTCTGACGATAAGCGCCTACTTACAGAGGCGGAAGCCAAACGCATTGAAGGCATTGCAAAAATGTTTGAACAGTCCGGCTTTAAGATGGATTACAAGGTTGACGCAAAAGAATTTCCGCAAATCAACAAGACCCAGAGCATATTTGGACAATAAAAAGAAAGTGTATTTTTTATGAAAAAAAACATATCGGCAATAGTTGTATTTTTGTTTACGTCTTTACTTTTTGCGCAGAGTGCTGAAAAGGCGACTCTTGCGGTAACAAAGATAAGTGCAACGCCCACATTAATCCAGAAAGTACGTCTGGACGGCAGGGGTGAGGAGGCGCTGAACAGGATTTTGGAATCTATGGATTCAAACCTGACTGCCGCCATACTTGCGGGCAGAAAGTTTGAGCTTGTAAGCCGCAGCGATATTGACGCAATTTCAAAAGAAATTGCATTTGCCGAATCCGGCAACGTTGCCGCAGATAAAAATGCCGCAAAAGCGGGTATGATTAAAGGCGTAAAATACATACTCGTTGTAAGCGTTGACGACTTTCAAGATTATGTGGAAAAGGCATCCTTTGAATCTTTGGGCAAGACTGCGGAAAAACGCATATTGCGCTTTGGCGCAGTCGCAAAATTGATTGATTCTTCAACGGGTTCAATCAAAGAGGCGACAAATTTCATCCTTACTGAAAATGACATTTCAGACAAATCAATGGCTGTTTCGGCAAGCGGAAATTTGAACGACGCAATAATAGCCCAGATGTCCAGAAAGATGTCGGAAAAAATTTCAAACAGGATTTCAGACGTGATTTTCCCCATCAGAATTTTGGCGGTTCAGGGCGCAGAAGTAGTAGTAAATAGGGGTGAAAATGCGGGTATAGAAGTTGGCGATATGTTTGACGTCTTTGCGCAAGGAGACGCTTTGATAGACCCTGATACAGGTGAAAATTTGGGCAATGCGGAATTTAAAATTGCCACTGTGCAAATCAGAAGGGTAAATCCAAAAATCTCCAATGCTATGCTTGTAGGTCAAAATGGGGGTCTTGCGGTAGGTCAAGTATTGAGGCTTCAACAGCTTGTCAAAACGCCCCAAGACTAGTCCGTCCGGAAATATCCGCAAATTTGGATGTCTTCAAAAATTGCAGTTTTTTTTCTTATCCTTGCCATATTTATGTTTGCGGGCTGCGCCACGCATACAGCAGAAATTAAGCAGGCGCACTCTCATTGGGAAATGGGGCAGTACAAGCTTGTTCAGGAAGAAATATTTGCAATAGCGCAGGAAAAAGCCGGCACTGCCGACCATCTTATTTGGGTTTTGGAATTTGCTTCTGCGGCAAGGGCAAACAATGATTTGTCCAGCAGCATAGGCGCATTTTCCAAAGCTCATGCCGAGATAGAAATTTTTGAAAACCAGCCAGAGATTCATCTTGCCGAAGAAACTTCCGCAATACTGACAAACCAAAGCTTCATTACATATAGGGGCTATAATTATGACAAAATCATGCTCAGCGTCTATCAGGCGCTGAACTATATGGAGGCAAAGAATTTTGAAAATGCGGAAGTTGAACTTAAGCGCCTTCAGAACTTCCAGCGCAATGCCGAGCGCATCAATGCCGACAGGATTGAACAAGATAAAAAAGCCATAGAAAACGCACAAAAACAAAACGCAAAAGCAAATTACGATACGGATAAAACCCTCTCCAGCACTGGCGTAATGGCGCAGCTTAAACAAATTTACGGCGATGACTTTAATATGGAAACCTCGGGCTTTAAAGCCAAGGAGCTTTATGTGAATCCTTTTGCCTACTGGCTTGGCGGGCTTTACTTTATGAACAGACCCGCCGATAATTCAGATAAAAATATGGCTGCCGATTTAATGCGTTTTGCATCGGAATCATTGGACAATAAGTGCGGCGTGATACTCTCGGATTGTAAAACTGCGGAAGATTTGGCAAACGGAAAAATTGCGAAAACACCCAATGTTACGTATCTGATTTACGAATCCGGTTCTGCGCCAATAAGAATGCAGTTTAAGTTGAATTTGCCTTTGTATATAGTGCAGGAAAATATCCCCCACGTGAGTATAAACTTTCCCTATCTTGAAATGCAGAAATCTTATGCGGGCGCAATTTCTTTGTCGAACCAACAGGAGATTGTGGAAACTCAGCTCGTAGCCGATATGGACGCAATCATAAAAAGAGAATTTGACGACGCTTTGCCAATGGTAATCACAAAAAGTATAATTTCTGCGGCGGTAAAGGCGGCGGCGCAGTACGGCATGAAGCGTGCTGCGGGCGACGGTTGGGCGGGCGTGCTTGTTAATATCAGCGCATCAATATACCAAATGCTGATGAACGACGCCGATTTGCGCACTTGGACAACTTTGCCCAAGCAAATTTCAATAGCAAAAATCAGCACGCCCGAAACAGGCATTGTGGCCGTGGACGGCAAAACGCTTAAACTCAATCCTGAGGGCACAAATATAATTATTGCAAAAAAAACTTCCGCAAACAGTCCGCTTACTTTGCGAAGCTTTGACTTTTCAGATGCGAAAAAAACTCTTGAAGCCGACACGAATGTCGCAGAAAATCCAACAAAACAGAATTAAAATTATGAAGCACACACTTATAATATTGGCAGCCGCCTTATCATTGTTGATTACGGCGTGCTCTACGGTAAACAGCGTTGAGCGTGCAGAGCCTCAGGGCGCAAAAAAAATGGTAAACGACAAACGCATAATCACGGATAGCGGTCTTGACGATTTTGCCTACATAGCGGGCGTCAATGAAACTACCGTAAGCGGTAATCTGCTCAAGATACAAGTTGAAATTGTGAATTCATCAAGTGTCTATAAGAGCGTAAATTATAAATTTAGCTGGTTTGATGAAAGCGGTATGGAGGTCTCTGGCGTTACTGCACCTTGGGGCACAATCAATATAGAAGGCGGCGAAAAGCAGTTTGTATCTGCAGTGGCGACAACGCCAAAGGCAAAAGATTTCACTCTTAAATTACTTCCTAACGTAAGATAAATTATGAAAATTCAAATTAAATATATACTTTTAGCAACTCTTAGCATGCTGGTTTTCGGCTGCGCATCTTCGGATGCGGTCTATGTTGAATCCGGCGGGAGCAGAAGTGTGGTTACCACAAACAAAATAAATATCGCCGATTGGAATAATGCGGCTGCCGCACTGGTGAATGATATGCTTTCTTCAGGATGCCTTGAGAAATTTAAGCAGCCCGTAAAGATGCAGGTCAGCAGGGTGATAAACCGCACAAGCCAAACCATAGATACTGATATGCTCACAAAACAAATCAGCATTGCCTTGAATAATTCCGGAAAAGTTCAGACCATGTCTGACGACCCGACATCCAAAGAGCTTGCGGAGTATGAGGCATTCATGGCAAATTCAAAAGTGCCCGCACCAAAAATCACTATGACGGGTAAAATCATTGAAGATAGAGACGACAACAGCTCCGTAAAAGAAGTAACCTACGTATTTATGCTTGAAATAAATAGCGGCGGAAACGCAATATGGCAGGGTCAAAAGCAGATAAGCAAACAGTCCGATAAAGGCTGGTTTTAATCTATATTACATATAGTAAGGAAAATTTATGATACGAATTTTAACGGCAATTATTGTGGGGATGGCACTTAGCGCATGCTCGGGAGTGTATTGGGATAGCGTTGGAGATGCCTTCACTCCAGGCGTAAGCCCAGAAACCAAAGAGCGCACTTGGGACGAAAACGGAAAACCCAAAGAAAAAACCGTCCAGAACGACCCCGCCTACCTCTACGACTCTCAGGTGGAAAAGCAAAAGTAAAACAACTTTACATCCATCCCCTCTCCACAAAAAGAACAAAGGGACAAAACAAAAACCTCAGGCAGTTAAAGTCTGGGGTTTTTTGTAGGTTTTCCAACTTCCACAAAGTAATTGACATAAAAAATATTTTGTGTTGCACTTTTGATATGGTAATAATTTGCCGTCGCCTGCGTGAAATATTTTTGCATAATATTTTTTTTCTTGTTTAATGTTGCGCTGTGCGCAGCACCTTCGGGCGATATTGCCCTAGAGCTTTCCAAAATGTCGGGTTTTTCCACAACTTATTGGGCGGAAAATGGAGAGCCTGTGGCGTACATATATATTGAATCTGTCTCTTTGGAAACGCCGAAAAAAATCATGAATTTTGAGTTTGCCGCATACAGAGTGTTTGCCATAAAAGGCGCAAAAATAGAGCTTAATACGGATAATTTTTCCGAAGCGCAAAGAGAATCTTTACGCAACTCAAAACCCTTCAAATTTCCGGTTATTATAAGGGGCTTACGGCTTGATATCGCAGGCAAGGCATTAAACGCCTCTATTATGGCGGACTCTGCAACTTTCCAAAATTCCGATAAAACCTTGCGCCTAAAAAATGTCAAAGTTTTGCAAGAGGGCGCTGCGGAATGCGCTTATGAATCTCTAAATATTTTTATAGACGAAGTGAGTAAAAAATTGGTCTTAAACTTCCCCAACAAAAAATTAGAATTATAAAACGGATATGAAAAAATTACTTATGAAACTTTTGGCGACGGTTGCTCTTACCAGCGCATATTGTTTGTCTTATGCTCTGCCTGCGTCCAATTATGAATTGGGGCATGATAGGCTTTCAGCACATGATGTGGTCGGTGCAAAGTCATATTTTAAAAGCGCACTTGCCGAAAAACCATCCGGCATACGGGAAAATTTTATGTACGGGATGGTGCGTACCGTAGCGCTTCTTCAAGATGCGGCATTTTTGCAAATGCTCACAGATGCCGGTATAGACGTGATTAACCCAAATGTTTATAATCCCGAATTTGGCATTAAAGAATCCGCAAAGACAAAAGATTGGAATACTCTCACGGGCAAGGCGCATCTTAAAAACGTAATCTTGCCTGAACTGCTAGAGGCGCTCAAGAATATGGATAAATTTACGGACCAGAGTTTACTTATCAAAATTGGCTCTGATGAGTTGACCTTTTTGGGCGTTAGGGTGGGGGATTATAATGCCATAGAGGCGGATTATGTTGACGCACTTTTGTTAAAAACCTTTTTGAACGCCGCAATATCGGCAATTTATGCAACAGACGCATATAACGCAGACGCATATACATATTTTTTGTATCTTGTAAATTCTTCAGCCAGCAAATCAAACGTAAATATGCAACAGTCTTTGGCTGCAATTCCCAATTTTGGCAAGCGCACAACCGATACCGCAGGGCTTTTAAAATCTAAAACCTATTTGACCACCGCTATAGACACATATAATTTGGCTTCCGGTAAAGTACGTTCAAGGGCAAGTTCAACGCCTTTGTTTAATCTGAAAACGTCTGCTTATGAAGCTGAGGCAGATTTCAAGGCAAGGCTTGCCGAGGTTAAAAAATCCATCACCACCCCGACAAATATAAATATAAGCGATGACGAGGTCGTAAATTTAAACCTATCAAACTTTTTTGCGGGCAAGGTCAATTTTAGAACTTTAGAGCCTTATGTTTCAGGCAGTAAAATCATATCCGGAACTTTTCCTGATTATACTTTTGCGGGTACTCTGCCAAAATCCAACAAGGCTTGGCTTGAAGGTAAAATTCCAGACAAAATTCTTCAGCAGCGCCCAAGTAATGCTTTTGCATATTCAACGCCATTATCTGATGTAAAAAATATTTCAGCTTTCTCTATAACGCCGGACTTTAAAAAAATAATTTACGCCGCAAGCGATGAGAACGGTTTGAGCAACGTTTATGTCAGAGACACTGCAACCCACAAAACTACAAAAGTAAGTACAGATTCCGACGGCAATGCCATAGCAAGAGGCGCAAAGTTGTGTAGCAAAGGTTCATTTCTTAGCGACGACGGCCGCTATGCCATATTTACATCAAAAGATTCTGCGCTTTCTGGAACTACGCCAATAAACATTCAGATACCAAGCAATACGGAAATACCGGAAATGGAATACGTGGAGTTTGATTTTGATATTCCAAGTGGCAATTATGACGACTTATATTCCATTAACGTATCTTTGGATGTATCCATTGAGTCATCTAACCATTGCGATGGGAATGTATCGATAGAGATTTATGATGCTCAAGATAATCCGATTGCGTATGGGGACGTTTGGATTTATGGTAAAACTGACAGAATCGTTTCTAAAATAAGAGTTGACCCTTTCTTGTTCAAGTCGGGTCAATACCGTATGCGCATTTATGGCAATATTTACACCTATGGTGATGAGGTATCTCCCAAACTATACATTAAAAACATAAAGATTGAAGACAACATGCCGCAATCTCTCTACATTAAAGACACGGTATCGGGTGAGCTGTCTTTAATTAAATATAATTTTAAAGTAGAAGATTATTGGTATTACGAAGGCGATACGTCTGTTTGTATAAGCCCCAATGGTGAAAATGTTGCTTATTATGACAATGAATATTTAGGAAACTATCTTTATAATGTTTCATCTCAGACCTGCTCGCAACTTCTCACGTCTTTTGGAAATGAGATTTCATTTTCAGGCAATTCCAAATATCTTCTTACGCATCAATATGGGGCTTCAGCGATAATCGATATTGACACATCGGAAATGGTAACAGTGCCCTTAGGCAGCATTGTAGATATGGATTATTCTGGAACAAAATTATTGTATGCCGGTTATCAAGGCTTTTTCGTATATGACACTGTTACCGCAAGCGAACATCATTTGGATGTAGAAAATAGCCGTTATTTTCCGGCAAAACCAAAGTTGTCTGCCGATGGTAAAAAGGTTTTCTTTGTTGATGAGAAAGAATATTTTTACGACTGGGGATATAGCGCCCTAGAACCCTCATCTTATGCGGTGTATGACCTTGATACGGATTTGATAACCAGGTATGCGCAATTTCCTAATTCTTACGAAGTCTATAATACCGGCAGTGTTTTCGTAAAAAATACTTCAGATGCCTTTGCAGTTCTAAATAGAATCAGCAATATTATCGAAGGTGCACCGGATACCGAAACAATTTGTTTGGTGTCCACAAAAAAGGCGAATTTGGTTTATGCCGAAAAACCCTATATGCTTGAGCTTGCGCCTAACTCCAGCACGGCAACTGTCAAATTTAAAAGCGATACTTCTATTGCGAATAGGCCCATGACTTTGATAGCCAGCGTTGTTTCCGACGCAGGTAAAACCACATTCAAAGACTTTGTCTATAACGGCACTTCCGCAACGGTTACAATAAATTTGCCATATTGTGAGGAGACTCGTCCTTCAGGCGTGCTTTATTCTTTTGATTTGATAGATAATAACCTGAAAACATCCGCTTTGATGTCGCAGAGTGTGGCGGCAGCGGGTGTGGCGGTTTCTGAAAAATCGTCTATAACAATAAGCGCCGATATTTCCGATTGTTCGCTTTATGAAGGGGTTACAACCCCCATGAAAATTACGGTAATATCGACTGCGGGCATTATAAAATACCTATGGGAAGTCAGTAAGAATGGCGGCGTCTCTTGGACGGCGGCAGGCTCCACTACGGATACTTTGAAAATCACACCCACGGCCTTGATGAACGGCTACAAGTATAGATGCGTACTTTCAAATTCGAGGGAAAAGCTAAATTCATCAATAGCAACATTAGAGGTAAAGCCTAAAGCAAGAATTGCGGTTCAACCCAAAGCGCCGGCGCAACTTTATGACGGCAAAAATGGCGTGCTTAGCGTTGGTGCTACAGGTGCAGACCTTGAGTATCAGTGGGAGTTTTATGATTCAGCTTCACGCAAATGGATTGAAATTGATGGCGCAAAGTCTGATTCATATATTCTAAACAATCTTGAGGCTTCATATAACGGCAGAAAATATCGTTGTACGGTCTCTAATGGCGGCGGCTCTGTAATATCCTCCACGGCAACTCTGGTTGTCAATAAGACCGTTACGCTTACAAAAGAACCCGTGAGCCTTGTTAAAGAAACGGGGGAAACTGCCGTGTTCACGGTAACCGCAAGCGGTACTGCACCCATAACTTATCAGTGGTATATTTCTGGCGATGAATCTTCCGAAGGCGATCCGTTGCCCAAAATGACGAGCTCAACTTTGACGCTCTCCAAGTTGGCAAAATCTTCCGACAATAATTACTACTATTGCGTTGTTAAAAATGGCGGCGGCACGGTAACATCAAAGAGGGCGTTGCTTAACGTATTGCAAAAGACGGAGGTAAGCGCTCCGCAAACATCGGTTTTGCTCTTTAAGGACGGCAAAAATTTATTGAGCGTAAAGGCTAAGGCGGAAAGTTTTGTCAAATACCAGTGGCAATATTACAACCCAAAAACCAGACAGTGGCTCGATGCCACGGATGACGATGCTCAAGGCATATTGCCGTCTTTAACAGAGGTTGAAATATTTTATGAAATATCTGCGGCAACTTTTGTGGCAGGTACGCAATATAGATGCGTTGTAGAAAGCGGCGCTGTTGTTGGGGCAAAAAAGCTTACTTCCGCAGTAATTCGGGTAACTCTTTGTGATAGAACCAAGGTTGACTTCACTCCAAGCACTCATCGCCCAGAAGCCTTTTTATCTTCAGAATATTCCGGCTTGAGCAATGCAAATTATCAGGCGGTTTTGGCTGTTACCGCAAAGGGTACGTCCATAAGTTATGAATGGCAAAGCAGCTCCGACGGGGGCGAAACTTGGGTGAAGCTTACAAACGGCACAGGGTTTAACAGCGCAAAATATACAACGCCAATCTTAAATACCCTATCGATGTTCAATGTTAGTTATCGTTGTGCGGTCAAAAACACCGCCGGGGTTGAACATTCAGGCGTTGTAAAGCTGAAAAAACTTCAAGCGGCAAAGGTGGCGGTAAACCCTGTAAATGCCAAAGTTTCAAATCTTGACGTTGCAAACTTTACAATTTCAGCGACAGAAGAAAGTGGGGACGCCTCAAAGCTTACCTATCTTTGGCAGGTATCAACGGATAATGGCGCAACTTGGAAATCTGCCGGCGGCACAAAGCAAACCCTCTCAATTTCGAGGCCTGCGGTAACTTTAAGCGGCAATTTGTACAGATGTTTGGTTTCAAACGCCGCCAATATCAATAGTACGGTCAATAAAAATCTCGGTCGCAATCCTGACGCAAGTGCGTTTGCAAAGCTTGAAGTTATGGCGGCGGCAAAAATAACAACCCAACCCAAAGCGGTTGTAAGTTATGACGGCGGCAAGGCAAACTTTAAGGTGATAGCAAGCGGTTATCAGCTAAATTATGCTTGGCAATATTCCACGAATAAAGGCGCTTCTTGGACAGATTTTATCGGAGAATATGGCCCTGAATTGATATTGGAAAATATAAGCCTGCCAACTGGCACTATGGTCCGTTGCCTTACATGGAGCTCTGAAGTGCAAAGCAAAAGTACGGCAACATATAGCAGTAACGTAACCCTGACGGTACAGCAAAAACTGGCAGTGCTCAGCTTTGAGGCAACACAAGCCAAAACAATAATGCCTTGCGACGGACTTATTGTGGTTTATGCGGACAAAAGCTATCCTATTGACTTCAAGGTTGCGGTAAAAGGTTATTCGCCCAAATATCAATGGTATAACGAGTTTGGTTTAATACGCGGCGCAACATCTGCAACATACAGAGTCTCCAACCCCTCATTGTTGGGAGAGTTTCTGTATTGCAAGGTTGAGAATACTTTGGGCGATGTCGTCGAAACAGAACCTGTATATATAGACCTTATAGACTGTCCTGCTCCGACGAGTTTGGCTGGCGGCAAGATGAAGGTTACTGTTACTCAAGCTTATCCTTATGTTATGCTTTCGCCAGTTTTAATAGCGGGCATAGACGCCACAAATTGCAAGGCGGTTGACCTGTATGAGCCCTATTATTTTATGGATAATACTTCATACAATTATAGCCGTACAAGCCCAACTACCGCCAATATCACTCTTAGAATGAGAAGTATGGAAAACGGGAAAAGTTTAACTTATACGGGCGTGCTCGTTTTTGAAGATTCTGAATCGGCAACGTTCACAGGTAATTTAAGCGGGCTTACTACCTCTAAAATTTCTGTGATTGCGGATGTGGAGTATCAGAATGAAGATTTTGCGCCCAATGATATTGTGAATAAAGAGATGAATTATAACACCTATTACAGCCCTAATGTAAATACTATGATAAGTGCGATAAAAATAGTAACTAAAAGTAAAACAAATTGTACTGTTACTTGTTTACTTGCCGACGGAAGCAACTTTACTGTTTCTGGCACTTACAGTTATTCAAAAAAAGGCGGCAATGTTGCAAGAATGACTTTGGCATTCACCTATGGGGGCATAAAGTTTAATTATTCAGATGTAACCTGTTGTTTTGATTCTCCCTTGACTGGCATGCTTAGGGCATACGGTACGCCAACTCAGGCAAGCAGGGGTATTGGTGATTTCACCATAGATACCCCTTAAGTATATGTAAAAAATTGGATTTCCGATATTCCCTAACGGTATGTCGGGAAAACGGGCATATGTATTAAAGAATATATATGCCTTTTTTATGAAAAAAACAAGAGAGGCTGAATGGAGTGGTTTTGTTTCTGAAAAATATTTTAAAAAAAATATGTTGACACTTGCAGCACTTCAGACACTATCTGGTGCTTTTCTTAAATAATAGAAGAAATATCAACAAACATTATTAACGACTAACGCAGGACATAGAAGACCGCAATCCCTTATAAGATGAGGGTTTTCACCTGCCTCTTAGCAATATGAGCCTAGTACTAATTGGAAAAAAATTGGGTATGACCCAAGTTTTCAACGGGGAGAATTCACTCGTTGCAGTAACTGTTGTAGAAGCAGGACCCTGCCCCGTTACACAAGTAAAAACTGCTCAGAGCAAAGACGGTTATGATGCCGTCCAAATCGGTTATGGTGCGCAAAAAGAAGAGCGCATTTCCAAGGCCGAGCTCGGGCACCTAAAAAAAGCAGGAGTTGCTCCTCTTACAGAACTCGTTGAGTTCCGCACTGACAAAGTTGCAGACTACAAAATTGGCGATGTTTTAACTGTAGAGAAGTTTGCTGAAGGTCAAAAAATTGACATCATCGGCACTACAAAGGGCAAAGGCTTCCAGGGCGTAATGCGCCGTTGGAACTTCCAAGGACAACCCCAAACACACGGTCATATGATGCACCGCAGACCAGGTTCTGTTGGTATGCGTCAGACACCGGGGCACGTTTACAAGGGCAGAAAAATGCCGGGCCACATGGGTCAGGTTCGTCGCACAACTCAGAATCTTGAAATCGTCAAGATTATTGCAGACAAAAATCTTTTGCTTATCAAGGGCAGTTTGCCCGGTGCTAAGGGCGATATGGTTTTCGTCCGCACTGCAAAGAAAACAAAATAATAGGGGGCTAGAACTATGAAATTGAAAGTCTATAAATCAGACGGCGCTAGCTTCGTTGAAAAGGATTTTGAAATTCCTTCTTTTGACGGCGACAAAGGCTTGTTCGCACTCAAAGAAACACTCGTTGCTTATCAGGCTAATGCAAGACAGGGCAACGCTTCAACTCTTGACTATGGTCATGTAAGCGGCACAAACAAGAAACCTTTTAAACAAAAGGGCGGCGGTCGTTCACGTCATGGTACGTTCAAGAGCGTTATACATCGTGGTGGTGCAGTGGTCTTCGGTCCAAAACCGCATGACTGGTCTTTAAAGATTAACCGCAAGGCGCGTCTCTTGGCATTCAAGAGGGCTCTTTTTGACAAATGCGCTGAAGGCGGCTTGGTTCTAATTGAGAAGTTTGCTGTTAAGGCTGCAAAAACCAAGGAAATGTCTGCGGTTTTGTCCAAGA
Organism: Opitutales bacterium; assembly: GCA_031553045.1. GTDB lineage: Bacteria > Verrucomicrobiota > Verrucomicrobiia > Opitutales > Intestinicryptomonadaceae > CALXQW01. The sequence continues at coordinate 17,302 of JAVBLZ010000002.1, forward strand.
TGCAGCCAAAAGGTAAGGTTCTTATAGTTGATGACGTTTTTGCGGAAGACATTATTTTGTCTGGCCGTAATTTGGAACGCCTCTACTTCTGCGAAACCTCATCCTTGAACGCCATAGACTTGGTAAGGTTCTCAAACATAATCCTCGGCGAAAACGCAATGGCAACATTGCTTGCACGCTTGGCTAAATAAGAAAGACTAACACCATGGCTAAGATTATTTTAAAATCATATCGTGTTACAGAAAAAGCTGCGGCTTTGCAGGGCAATTCAAATAAATACACTTTTGAAGTGGCTGCAGACGCACGTGCAACTGAAATTAAAACAGAAGTTGAAAAAATCTTCAAAGTTAAAGTTGCCAAGATTAACACACTCAATGCTAAGGGCAAGGTTAAGACTTCTCGTATGAGCAAGGCTAAGCCTGGAATCAAGGGCAAAATGAAAAAGGCAATCGTTACGCTCAAAGCTGGCGAAGCTATCGAACTCGTATAATTAGGAGAAATTTAAAATGCCTATCATCAAAAAAAGACCATTGACTCCGTCGCAGAGATACACAGAAGTGACGGCTCATGTAGTTGAAAAAAAGCGCCCTGAACGCTCGCTTACTGAAAGTATCCAGCAGGCTAAGGGTCGTAACTGCTACGGCAGAATAACATCGCGCAGACGCGGCGGCGGCCATAAAAAGCTCTATCGTCGTATAGATTTCAAGCGTGATATTTTAGAAGTTCCTGCAACAGTTTTGGCAATAGAGTACGATCCATATCGTACCGCAAACATCGCCTTGCTTGAGTATGAAGGCGGCGAAAAGCGCTACATCATTGCACCAGACGGCTTGAAGAAAGGCTCTAAAGTGCTTTCTTCAAATAAGAAGCAAGAAGAATATACAGCAGGCTTGTGCTTGCCTTTGAAACTTATACCTCCTGCAATGAAAATTCATGCGGTTGAGCTTTTGCCCGGAAAGGGCGCACAAATCGGCCGTGGTGCTGGTGCTGGCGCACAGCTCGTGGCTATCGAAGGCGAAATGGCAACAATCAAGCTTCCTAGCGGTGAAATCCGTTTGGTAAATGCTGATTGTCGTGCGGTAATTGGCGTAGTGGGCAATTCGGAACATTCAAATCAATCTTTGGGCAAGGCAGGCCGCAGACGCTGGCTGGGTCGTCGTCCTAGGGTAAGGGGTGTTGCAATGAATCCTGTTGATCACCCAATGGGTGGTGGTGAAGGTCGCACAAGTGGCGGTGGTCACCCTGTATCTCCATGGGGTCAGCTCTCAAAGGGTTTCCCAACTCGTGTAAAGAGCAAGACAACTAACTCAATGATAATATTGAGGCGCAACGGCAAAAAATTTAACAGGAAATAATCCACATGGCACGTTCAATTAAAAAAGGTCCATTCGTTGATTTTGATTTGCAAGAAAAAATCGACGCAGCGCAGAAGGCAAACTCACACAAGCCTATTCAGACTTGGTCGAGGCGTTCTGTCATCACTCCAGACTTCATCGGTTTGAATTTCAATATTCACAACGGCAAGAAGTTTGTTGCGGTATATGTTACAGAAAATATGGTAGGCCACAAGCTTGGTGAATTTGCAGCCACACGTACCTTCAAAGGTCACGGCGCACACACAAAGAAGGCGGTTCAATAATATCATGGGTAGTTTCGGCAGAGTATTTAAGAATCTTGTTGCTATGGCGTTTGCCACAGTGGCGGGTTCTTTGTTTGCTGCCGAACCGCAGTGGTTTGCGAGCAACTACTTGTCCAACGCCCCTGTTTGTGAAGTAATTTGCACTGACAGGTCTTTGGGCGCAGAATTGGTTGTTCTGTCTCCACGTTTTGGCAGTCTGCGCATGGGTGCGGTTTGCGAAGTCGTAAGAGACGGCAAGAATATCGGCAGTATTGTTGTGATAGATTCTTCTGAAAATAGGAACGTCGCAATTTCTATCGGCAAGGTCAGCGTCCAATCGGGCGATGCGGTTTACCCACAGATAACAAGATAAAAATTTAGCATTAATAACTATGGAAGTAAAAGCTTTAACAAAGTTTGCGCGTATGTCCGACAAAAAGGTACGCGATATTACAAAAAATCTGAGAGGCATGAATGCCGCTGAGGCGTTGGAAACGCTCAAGCTCGTTCCCCGCAAAAGCGCCGCTTTGGTTGCAAAGACTCTTGCAAGCGCAATAGCAAATGCGGAAAACAACAACGGTCTTTCTGCTGCAAATCTTAAGATTACAACGGCAGCCGTTGACCAAGGTATTGCGTTTAGACGTTTTCGTCCATCCGCAAGGGGCAGTGCACATCCTTATAAAAAGAGGACTTGCAATATAACAATCGTTCTTAGTGACGAAAAATAATTTGGAGAAATAATTATGGGACAAAAAGTAAATCCGAGAGGTTTTCGTCTTGCAGTTCGCCGCGACTGGGATTCACGCTGGTATGCAGGCAAGGGCGACTATGCAAAATCAGTCAATGAAGACTACAGAATCCGTGAGTTTCTCCGTGGAGAGCTTAAGGCGGCGCAAGTGCCACGCATCTTTATTGAAAGAGCTGGACAGCGTATCCGTGTAAAAATCTTCACAGCACGCCCCGGTGTTATTATCGGGCCCAAGGGTGCATCTCTTGAGCAGCTTAAACTAAAGCTTGCCAAGTTGATAAACAAAGACGTGCTCGTTGACATTCAGGAAGTCAAGAAGCCCGACTTGGTTGCGTTCTTGGTTGCAGAAAGCGTAGCGCTCCAGCTTGAAAGACGCATATCTTTCCGTCGTGCCATGAAGAAAGCAATCACAACTTGCTTGGCTATGGGCGCAGAAGGTATCAAGATTCAGGTTTCAGGTCGTTTGGGTGGTGCAGAAATTGCCCGCACTGAATGGCAGAGAAAAGGCAGAATACCATTGCACACTCTGCGTGAAAATATCGACTACGGTTTCACCGAAGCGCAAACTTTGTACGGCAAAATCGGCGTAAAGTGCTGGTTGTGCTTGAAGTCTGAAGATACACTCTAATTTAAAAGTAGGAGTATTTAAAAATGGCAAACATTCTTCCAACAAGAACTAAGTACCGCAAAATGCATAAGGGCCGCAATCGTGGCGATGCAAAAGGCGCAGACACTATCGCATTTGGCGACTTTGCAATACAGGCTTTGACACGCACAAGGTGCACATCTCAGCAGCTAGAAGCAAGCCGTGTTGCGATTAACAGACACTTGAAACGTAAAGGCAAAATGTGGATGAGAGTATTCCCACAGCGCAGCGTAACCAAGAAACCTGCTGAAACACGCATGGGTAAAGGTAAAGGCGGCGTTGAATATTGGGTTGCCCTCATTAAGCCGGGCGCAGTGATATTTGAAATATCTGGCGTACCCGCAAGCATTGCCCGTGAAGCTATGCGTTTGGCAGACGGCAAATTGCCCTGTCAGTGCAGATTCATCGTGCGTGAAGGCGTTGATTCACTATAATTTGAAAGGCTATCACAATGAAGGCAAAAGAAATCAAAGAATTTTCAATTCCAGAGCTCGACAAGAAGATACGCGATATGCGCGACGAACTCAAGATGCTCAATATCCGTAAAGGTACGGGTCAGGTAGAAAACACGGGTCGCATTAGGGCTATACGCCGCGACATCGCCCGTTTTGAAACAATAAAAGTTCAGAAGCGCAACAGCTAATTTGAAAGGCTTAAAAATGTCAGAAAACCAAAGAAAAACTCGTAAGACCCTCATAGGCGTTGTTACATCACGCTCGGGCGACAAGAGCATTAAGGTTACCTATTTCTATAAGGTTCCGCATCCGCAGTACCATAAGGAAATCCGCAGAAAGACCGTTTTACACGTTCACGACGAAAAGAACGAGTGCGGTCTTGGAGACAAGGTGGAAGTAATGGAAATTCGCCCCATCAGCAAGCTCAAGCGTTTCCGCATTGTGAGCATTGTTGAAAAAGCTCCGGAAGTTACTGAATAACCAGATAAATAAAAGGACTATCTTATGATTCAGATGCAAACAAAATTAGTGGTTGCCGATAATACAGGCGCCAAGGAAGTAATGATGATACGTCGTCTAGGCCAGCCAAAGCGCTTTGCCGAAGTTGGCGACGTTATCGTTGTTGCTGTTAAAACATCAACTCCAGACGCAACAGTCAAGAAGGGTACAGTTGCAAAGGCCGTTATAGTACGCACCAAGAGCCCAATACGTCGTGTTGACGGTTCTTATTTGCGCTTTGACACAAACGCCTGCGTAATTTTAGACGGCAACGGCAATCCTCGCGGCACACGTATTTTCGGACCAGTGGCTCGTGAATTGCGTTCAAAAAACTACATGAAGATTATATCTTTGGCACCGGAGGTTCTATAATATGAAATTATCTGTAAAAAAAGGCGAAGAAGTTGTGGTTATTTCCGGTTCCGATAAGGGCAAGCGCGGTAAAGTTTTGGCTGTACAGCCAAAGGCTCTGCGTGTTCTCGTCGAAGGCGTAAATATGCGCAAACATCATGAACGCAAAAGCGAAAAGAACCCAGAGGGTGCTGTCGTTGAGCGTGAAAACACGATACACATTTCAAACGTAATGTCGGCCGGGCGCTTTGACAAGAAGTCTAAGGCGTAAGCGGAGGCAGTAACAAAAACAAAAATGAGCACACCTATATTAAAGAAAATATATCAGGATAAGGTAGTGGCTGAGCTTAAGAAGTCTCAGGGCTACACCAATCCTCATCAAGTGCCGAATATGGAGAAGATTGTAATCAGCTCCGGTATTCGTTCCGAACACTCCAAAGACTGGGTTGCGGAAGTGGCAAAAGAAGTTGGTAAAATTACGGGTCAACAGCCTGTTATCACCAAAGCTTCAAAGAGCATTGCCAACTTCAAACTCAGAGAAGGTCAGCCAAACGGCGTGAAGGTTACTTTGCGTGGCGCAAAAATGTGGGAATTTTTATATAAATTCATCACAGTTGTATTGCCATCAATACGTGACTTCCGTGGCATAGGCACAAAATTGGACGGAAATGGCAACTATAACTACGGCATATCCGACCACACAATTTTTCCGGAAACGACCATAGACCCAAATAGAAAAATTTTGGGTATGGACATTACACTTGTAACAACCGCCAAGACCGACGACGAAGGTAGAGAGCTTTTGAAGCTTTTAGGTATGCCTTTCCGCAAGTCTTCAACACAGAAGTAGAATATTTTATGGCAAAAAAATCATCCATAGAGCGCAATTTAAAGCGTCAAAAATTGGTAGAAAAGTATGCTGCCAAAAGGGCGGAGCTTAAGAAAGTAATTTCCAGTCCGGAATCAACGGACGAAGAATTCTTTGCGGCTTCAAAGGCAATGGCAAAGCTTCCACGCAATTCATCTAAAGTTCGTGTGCGCAATCGTTGCTCGATAACAGGCAGACCACGTGCGTTTATCCGCAAGTTTGGCGTGTCTCGTATTACATTCCGTGAGCTGGCAAATGATGGCAAGCTTCCAGGTATAACAAAAGCATCATGGTAAGAGGGGTCTAGAATATGGCATCACACGATAGCATTGGCGACTTTTTAACAATCATCCGCAACGCATCAAGCGCAAGCAAGGATACTTGCAGCGCATCTTATTCAAAAGTGCGTGAAGGTATTGCAAACATCTTGAAAGATGAAGGCTTTATCGACGCAGTTGCAATAACGGGCGAAAAAGTGTCGGAAAAGAAATTGGTAATTAAACTCAGATATGTTGACGGCGTATCAGCTTTGACTGAAATCGAAAGAATCAGCAAGCCTGGACGTCGCTTGTACTATGAATACCGTGATATTCCACGTGTAATCGGCGGTATGGGCATCAGCATACTGACAACATCCAAAGGCATACTCAAAGACGCAGACTGCCGCGCTAAAAAAGCGGGTGGCGAGCTTATTTGCAAAGTTTGGTAATTTTTAAAGGATAAGACAATATGAGTAGAATAGGTAAACTTCCCGTTGCAATCCCTGCAGGCATTAAAGCTTCCGTTAGCGATAACACCGTTAATGTAGAAGGCCCTAAGGGTAAATTGTCTCAGACTTTCGCATCCGCAGTTAAGATAGCTCTTGACGACGGTAAAATCACTGTTGAACCTGCCAGCGCATCACGCTTTTCAAGGGCGATGTTTGGCACTGCACGCAGTATAATTGCAGGCATGGTTAAAGGTGTTTCAGAAGGTTTTCAGAAAGTGGTAGAAATTAAGGGCGTGGGCTTCAAGGCTGACCTCAAGGGCAAAGATTTGACTTTAATCTTGGGTTATGCGCATCCTTGCAAATACAAATTGCCTGAAGGCATCACGGTTGTGGTTGGTGAAACTCCTGACCGTAACCCTCTCTTGACAATCTCTGGCGCAAGCAAGCACATGGTTGGTCAGGTTGCAGCAGACCTCAAGAACTTCTATCCTGTTGAGCCTTACAAGGCAAAAGGTGTTAGAATTCATGGTGAATTTGTCCGTCGTAAGGAAGGTAAAAAGACTGCTTAATGCAGCTTAACCAAAAATAGAAAGAGTAACAATGAAACTCGAAAAGAAAAAGAATTTGCAGCAAAAACGCCACTGGCGTGTGCGCAGAAAAGTAAACGGCACGGCTGAAAGGCCGCGCTTGAGCCTCTGCTTAACAAATAAACACGTCTATGCACAGTGCATTAACGATTATGTTGGTAAAACATTAGTAAGCCTTTGCTCTACAAGCAAAGAGTTGGCTGGTCAGAAAGTTTTGCCAAATGTCGAAGGTGCAACTTTGGTGGGCACAAAACTCGGCGAAAAACTCAAGGCTGCGGGCGTTAAAGCGGTTGTTCTTGACCGTGGCAGCCGCAGGTATCACGGTTGCGTCAAGGCGTTTGCAGACGCTGTTCGTGCAACCGGTATTAACTTCTAACATTTGTACACAATGGCTAAAGAATTTAGAAAACATAGATCAGAAGATGCAGTGGCAGTTGCCCCTGAATTCATCGAGAAGGTTGTGCATATCAACCGTTGCGCCAAGGTTGTAAAAGGTGGACGTCGTTTCACATTTTCAGCATTGCTTGTTATGGGCGATGGCAAAGGCAAAATTGGCTTGGGTTTCGGCAAGGCGAAAGAAGTGCCTGACGCAATCAAGAAGGCTACAGAAAGAGCACGTATGAAAATGCGTAGCGTAAGCCTCAAAGACAACACAATACCCCATGAAGTGCGTGGCGAGTTTGATGGCGGCATAGTCATCTTGCGTCCTGCCAGCCAAGGTACCGGTGTTATAGCTGGCGGCGGTGTGCGTGCGGTTTTGGAAGCCGTAGGCGTAAAGGATGTCTTGAGCAAGTCTTTAGGCTCCAACAACGATATGGCAATGGTAAATGCAACTTTAGACGCTCTCTCTAAGTTGCGCACGCAAGAAGCCATCAACAAACTCAGAGGCAAAGCTTAATTCTAGAAGGAATTACACAGATGAAATTAAATAATCTTTCTCATCCAGCAGGCGCAAAGCACTCACGCAAGAGGCGTGGTTGCGGCGAAGGTAGCGGACACGGTAAAACATCGGGTCGTGGCCATAAAGGTATGAAGGCTCGCAGTGGCGGCGGTGTTCGTCCGGGCTTTGAAGGCGGTCAGATGCCTTTGTATCGTAAGTTGCCACACCGTGGTTTCAACAATGCAAACTTCAAAACAGAATATGCTGTTGTGAATGTTGGTTGCTTGGAAGCTTTGGGTATGGACGCAATCTCCCGCGATGATTTGGTGGCTGCAGGTTTGGTGCGTAGCGCATCAAAACTTGTGAAGATACTTGGTCAGGGCAAGCTCACAAAGAAAATTTCAGTTACGGCAGACAAATTCTCCGAAAAAGCTATCAAGAAAATTGAAGCTCTCGGCGGCAAGGCTGTTGTCAACGCAAAATAGTCAGGTGATATAAATGTTCAGCGCTTTTACAAATTGCTTTAAAATCCCAGAATTGCGTCAGCGCATAATGTTGACCTTGGGCTTAGTTTTTATCGCTCGTGTGGGCGCAGGCATCCCCTTGCCTGGAGTTGACCCAACTCCATTGCAAAATTATTACGCTTCCGCAACAACAAGCGGCGGCGGCTTGGTGGGTTTGTACAATATGTTTACCGGCGGTGCCATGATGCACGGCGCACTTTTTGCGCTTGGTATCATGCCATATATCAGCGCATCCATTATTTTACAACTTATGGGTGCGGTGGTTCCAAGCTTGGCAAGATTATCCCAAGAGGGTGAAATCGGCAGGCAGAAAATCTCCCGCTATACAAGGTATCTTACTATTCTTATTGCCACTATACAGGGTATTTTGATGGTATATGCCATTGTCTATAAACCTGGCACTATATTTATGGGTTTTGACGCCGCCAAGTACGGCTCTATTGTCATATCCCAAAACACACCTCTCTTTATAATAACAAGCGTGATATTGCTTGTTACGGGCTGCGTAATACTCATGTGGCTTGGTGAGCAAATCACTCAGAGAGGCATAGGCAACGGCATATCTATATTGATTGCCGTGGGTATAGTTTCCGATATGCCGGGTGCGGCTCAGGCGGCTTACATGCTTGTTTTTGACAGGGCAGTAGGCGCTGAAGGTTCGGTAATGGGTACTCCTCAAGCATTTGCAATGTTGCTTTTCTTTTTATTGGTTACCGCAATGATTATCTGCATAATTCAGGCGGTGCGCAAAATTCCGGTGCAGTATGCAAAACGTGTTGTTGGCCGCAAAATAATGGGCGGTCAGACATCGTATTTGCCACTTAAAGTGAACTATGCCGGCGTTATGCCTATCATTTTTGCAAGCGCAATTATAACATTGCCTGCATATTTCTTCGGCGGCTTCAATGCTCTTTGGCACAACATAATATTTGGAACTCTGATTTTTGTATTCAGCTATTTCTGGGTTTCTATCATGTTTAAGCCTCTGCAAATTGCGGACGACTTGAAGCGCAACGGCGGTTATATCCCAGGTGTTCGCCCCGGCGACGCAACGGCAAAGTTCCTTGACTTCGTGATGACGAGGCTGACTTTGGCTGGCACAATCTTCTTGGTGTTGGTTGCTCTGATACCAAGCATTATGATGGGCCAGATGAATATACCGCAAAAAATAGCACATTTCTTTGGCGGCACAGGCGCATTGATTATCGTGGGCGTAGCTCTCGATACAATGAGGCAGGTGGAAACTTATCTTTTGCAGCGTCATTATGACGGCTTTATGAAAAAAGGCCGCATACGTGGCAGAAGCGTGGGTGAAGCACGTCAAATTTTAGATACTCGTCAGCTCAAGAACCTTTGGGCGCTCTGGACACCATTGCTCATAATTTTGGCAATAGGCGTGGGCGCTTGGATAGTTCGCAAATGGGGTTTGATTGAGGGTCTTGTTCTTTCTAAATAAATTACATTATAAGGCGCGCGGCGTATGATACCGATTAAATCTGAAAGAGAATTGCGTATCATGCGTCAAGCATGCGTGATAGCCGCTAATGTGCTTGATAGACTTTCTGAAATAGCACAAGTAGGCGTATCCACCTGGGATTTAGACCAGGCGGCCAAGCAATTTATGGACGAGTATTCCGCTAGGAGTGCTTGTTACAAATATAAGTCTGGCAGTCTGCGTTTTCCCGGTTACACATGTTTATCACTTAATGATGAAGTCATACACGGGATTGGAACTGCACAAAGAGTTTTAAAGTCGGGTGACATCATCAAGATGGATGTGAGCGTCATTTATAAAGGTTACGTTGGCGACAACACCCGCACGGTCATGATTGGGGACGTTTCACCTGAAGTTAAAAACTTGGTGAAGGTTACCGATGAGGCGTTGCAAGCGGGTATTGATATGGCTCGTAGCGGCAACAGGGTGGGCGATATTTCGTCCGCAATTCAGAGGGTCGTTGAATCTAACGGCTATGGCATTGTGAAGGAATTCACGGGTCATGGCGTAGGTAAGAGCCTTCATGAAGAGCCGCAAATTCCCAATTACGGCAAAGCGGGCTCAGGCCCGATATTGCGTCCTGGGATGACACTTGCCATAGAACCAATGATAACAATGGGCAGTCCTGAAATCATCATAGAGCGTGACGGGTGGACAGTCCGCACCGCCGATGGAAAGCCAAGCTGTCACATAGAGCACACTGTTCTTGTAACTGCGGATAGTCCTGAAGTTTTAACAATAGCAAAAAAAGACTTTTCTTTTTAAAAAAAGTCTTCATATTAACAATCTTTTTCAACAAATACATATTATGCCACGATTACTCGGAGTAGACATACCAAACAATAAGCGCGTAGAGTATGCGCTTAGATACATCTATGGAATAGGCCCAACACGCGCCAAGTTGATTTGCGAAAGTGTCGGCATTCCAGAAGAAATGAGAGCCAATGAGCTTACGGAAGAACATATCAACAAGATTATGACTTTCGTTGCAGAAAAACAATTTAAGCTTGAGGGTGACTTGCGCCGCGACGTTACAAGCAATCTAAAGCGTCTCACGGCTGTCAAGTGCTACCGTGGCACACGCCACTTGAAGGGCTTGCCTGTTCGTGGTCAGCGCACAAGCACAAATGCGCGCACACGCAAGGGCGCACGCAGAACTGTTGGCGTTGTATCCGCAAAGGGCGGAAAGTAATCCAAATAATTTAGGATAAAAATGAGCGAAGAAAATAAAGAAATAAATCAGAATGTTGCTGCCCAAGTTCCTGCCGAAGAAGTCAGAGCTTCACAGCCTTCAGCCAAGGATTTGCTCTCCGAAGAAGTCGGTGAGTTGAAGGTCCGCAAGGCGAAGGGCAGCAAGAATGTTCATTCGGGTGTTTGCAATATCAATGCCACATTCAACAATACAAAAGTGTCTTTCGCAGACATGAATGGCAATGTCATAAGCTGGTCTAGCGCAGGCAAGATGTCTTTTAGGGGCAGCCGCAAGAGCACTGCTTACGCTGCACAAGTTGTTACTCAAGACGCAGGCAAGGTTGCAATGAGCCACGGCATGAAAGAAGTTTCTGTTCGTGTGCGTGGTCCTGGTATGGGCCGCGATAGCGCAATCAGGGCTTTGCAGGCTTTGGGTTTCACAGTTGCTTCAATCACAGACGTTACGCCGGTACCGCACAACGGTTGCCGTTCGCCGAAGCGCAGAAGAGTCTAATTTTTAATCAGGAGAATTTTCAATGTCTCGATATACAGGTCCAACAACCAAAATTAATCGCCGCTTCAGTCAGGCTCTTTTCCCTGAGAAGAAGGCAATGTCCCGCAAGCCATATTTGCCAGGTCAGCACGGTCCACGTTTACGTCGTCGTGTTACAGACTACTCAATGGGTTTGCTCGAAAAACAGAAGCTACGTTTCATGTTCGGCTTGACTGAAAAACAGTTCCGTCTCACATTTGAACGTGCAAAAAGAATTCCCGGCGTTACCGGTGAAATATTCATGCGCTTCTTGGAAATGCGCCTAGACAACGTTGTTTACGCTATGGGTTTTGCACGCACACGCAAGGCTGCCCGTCAGTTTGTAACACACGGCCACGTCAAGGTGAACGGCCACAAGGTTGACATTCCGTCATACTCATGCGTAGCCGGCGAAGTTATAGAAATTTGCGACAAGCCACGCTCACGCCAGTTGGCGCAGCGCAGTCTTGAAGACTCGCAGGCACGTCCTGTTCCTGCTTGGATTGACCGTCAGGCTGACACATTCCGCGGCACAATCAGCCGTGATCCTATTCGCGACGAAATGGATAAGACGATTAACGAACAGCTTATCGTTGAATTCTATTCACGCTAATAACTAAATTTAACTTAAAAACGGAGTACGAAAATGGCCAAACGCCTTGGAAAATTTGAACTGCCTAAACGCCTTGCTAAAGAGGAATCAACAGCTAGCACAACATTTGCAAAGTTTGTTGCCGAACCTTTTGAAACAGGTTTTGGGCATACTATCGGCAATGCTCTGCGCAGAGTTTTGCTCAGCTCTATTGAGGGTGCGGCAATCAGCTCAATCAAGATTGAGGGGGTTGATCATGAGTTTCAGAGTGTCGATGGCATCGTTGAAGATGTTACAGACATTATCTTGAATCTCAAGAAAATCAAAATCAAGAACGCAACTCGTGAGACAAAGCACCTGATGATTGACGTCGAAAAGGACGGCAAAATCACGGCTGCCGACATACAGCCTGATTCAGATATTGAGATTATCAATCCCGATCAGGTTATATGCACGCTAGACGCCAAAAGGCGCTTTATTGCGGAAGTTGAAATTTCCGTAGGTAGAGGCTGGAAGCCTGCTGAAGAAAATAAATACGAAGGTCAGCCGATAGGCGTGATTGCCGTTGATTCTCTCTTCAGTCCGGTTCAGCTTGTAAAATATTCTGTCGATGCAACCCGTGTGGGTCAAATGACAGACTTTGACAAGCTCACTGTCGAAATTTCTACAGACGGCAGAATAACTCCTGAAGACGCTATGAAGGAAGCTGCGGTAATACTCAAGCACCACATAGAGCTCTTCGATAAAGTCAATGAGCAGGAAATAGAATTTGAAACTGCGGGCAAGGAAGTCAGCGAAGAACAGAACAGGCTCAGAAAACTTCTGAATATGTCTGTAAATGAAATCGAACTTTCAGTCCGTGCGGCAAACTGCCTCAACAATGCAAACATCACCACGGTTGGCGAACTTGCAATGAAGAGCGAGCAGGAAATGTTAAAGTACAGAAACTTCGGCAAGAAATCTCTCAATGAAATCAAGAGCAAGCTTGAGCAGCTCGGTCTTTCATTGGGTATGAAGATTGACGAACGCCTTATGGACTCTAACGTAAACTCAATATAATTTTACAACAATAGTATTTAAAAATGCGTCACAGTAAACACAGACACACTTTAGGCGTGAAGAAAGAGCATCGTGAATCTTTGATGGCTTCACTTGCAACAGCTTTGTTCCGCCATGACAGAATTCAGACAACTCTTGCGCAGGCAAAAGCTTTGCGTCCATTTGCCGAGAAAATTATTACTCTGGCAAAAAAGGCCGCCCAGACTGAAGATAAGGCTGTAAAGCTTCATTATCGCAGGCAAGCTCTTGCAAAAGTTCGCGACGATGAAGCGGTACATTTGCTTTTTTCTGAAAAGGTAAGCAAATTCCTCGAAAGAAAAGGCGGATACACCCGTATATATAAGCTTGTTGCCCGTAGGGGTGATGCTGCGGATGTTGCGCTCATAGAACTTATCGAAGCTAATGATGAGGGCTATAAAAAAGCTCCCAAAAAGACAGCCAAGAAGTCTGCAAAGAAAACAGCCGCAAAGAAAGCCGTAAAAAAAGTTGCAAAGAAAAAGGTTGCTGAGGAATCAGCGCCCGCAGCTGAGGCCGCTAGCGAGTAGTTCATTAACATAAGGCGGGGTTTTGCCCTACGCCTTAAAATAAAAAATCTCCAAGATGCGCCTCGCAAATTTTGCGTTGCGCATCTTGAGGTTTTATAATTCTTTACCAAATTTATTTCTCAATGCCTTCAAGCTTGTCCACATATTTTGCAATTTTGATTGGCGTGGTTTTGGTGGTTTATACCATTACGGAGTGGTCTTTATCTAAAAAGAGGCGTGCTTTGTTTGATAAGCTTATCAGGGCTAAAACCTATCATTGCCTGCGTTGCGATTCGGTATATACCTCGGAAGACGGCGCAAGTTCCGCAAACTGCCCCAAGTGCGGATACAAAAACGGCAGATTAAAATTTTAATTAAATTAAACATTATGCATCAGAAAATAGTTGTTCTAGATTTCGGTTCACAATATACTCAGGTGATTGCAAGACGCATTCGCGAGTGCAGTGTGTATTCTGAAATTGTGCCATTCAACACAAAGGTTTCCGCATTGAAAGACCCTTCAATTTGCGGTATCATACTCTCTGGGGGTCCCGCCAGCGTGATTTCCAAGGGTGCGCCAAAGCCGGATCCAAAAATATTTGAAATGGGCGTGCCCGTGCTTGGCATCTGTTACGGTTTGCAGCTTATGGGCTCGGTGCTTGGCGGCAAAGTTGTCGCAAGCAAAGAGCGTGAGTACGGTCTTGGCAAACTTTCTTTCGATAAAGAAAATGCGTTGCTAAAAGGCATTAAGTCTCCGATGAAAGTTTGGAATTCTCACGGCGACAAAATTGAAAAGCTTCCTGCCGGTTTCAAGGCAATAGGCACTACGGAAAATTCTAAATTTGCTTTGATAGAAGATGCAAAGCGCAATTTTTATGGAATGCAATTTCATCCTGAAGTTGCCCACACACCCGAAGGCATGAAGATAATCAAGAATTTTCTTTTTGGCGTTTGCAAATGTACGGGCGATTGGAAGATGAAAGAATACGCAGCCTCTATGGTTGAAAGCATCAAGAAAACCGTCGGCGATAGAAAAGTTATTTTAGGTTTAAGCGGCGGTGTTGATTCTTCTGTCTGTGCGGCTTTGATACACAAGGCGATAGGCAAGAATTTAACCTGCGTTTTTGTTGACAACGGTCTTTTGCGCAAAAATGAAAGACTGAATGTTGAAAAGATTTTCAGAGACAATTTTAAAATGCGCCTGATTACGGTGCGTGCGGAAAATGTATTTTTGAAAGCTTTGAAAGGCGTAGATGAGCCTGAGCGCAAGCGCAAGATTATCGGCAAGGTGTTTATCGACGTGTTCAACAAGGCTGTGAAAAGCATTGGCAAGGTTGACTTTTTGGCGCAGGGCACGGTCTATCCTGATGTCATTGAAAGTATGCCCATTGCGGGCAACCCCGCAAAGGTGATTAAGAGCCATCACAATGTGGGCGGCTTGCCCAAAAAGATGAACTTTAAATTGCTTGAACCTTTGCGTGAACTTTTCAAAGATGAGGTGCGCGCCTTGGGTGCAGAGCTTGGCTTGGCGCATGAAGTTCTCTGGCGTCATCCATTCCCCGGTCCTGGCTTGGGCGTCAGGGTCGTCGGCGAAATCAAGAAGTCCTATTTGGATATCCTCCGTGAAGCGGATGCAATTCTCTATGAAGAAATGCGTTCTTCAGGTTTTTATGACAAGGTTTGGCAATCGTTTCCAGTATTTATTCCCGTCAAGACTGTCGGCGTAATGGGCGATGAGCGCACTTATGATTATGTTGTGGCGCTGCGCATAGTTGAAAGTATTGACGCCATGACCGCCGATTGGGCGCACATACCGCATGAGCTTTTGGGCAAAATCGCAAACCGCATTATCAATGAAGTCAAGGGCATCAACAGGGTTGTTTTAGACATATCCTCAAAGCCGCCTTCAACGATTGAGTGGGAGTAATTCATCCACAAATTTTCCGCTTCTAATAGCGATACATTTAAAAACATACTTCATTTTGGAGTGTGTTTTTTTTGCTTTGTTCTTGCCGTAAACTCACACTAAAGATAGTTCAGAATGCATGAATAGAAAGACATTTATTGTGAGGAGTTTTTTGGGAAGTATTTTGGCGTTTATATTTCCTAATCTTAGGGCGGAAGAAAAACCCACTAAAACTGAAAAGTCTAAATCTAAACCCAAGCCAGTATCTGTGGCAAAGCTGAGTTTTCTGAATATCCCCACGCAAATTTTTCAAGTTGGCAAAGAGTATAAAATGCGGCTTATAATAAACCCCGAAGAATTAAAAAGCTTCAAGAAGATGCGCATTGCCTGCCTCAGCCATAATAGAGAGTCTTTGGACGGCTCTTTGGTGTTTGAAAGCGACATCCCAAAATGGCGCAGACCGGACCCAAAAGATGAAAATGTCCAACAGTATGTGGATACATATTCTCCAAAACTTGATGTGGAGTTTTCCGTAAATAAAAATGAAATCCATATACCGGTAAAATTTTTATCCGAAGGTGAATATAATTTTTTAATCTTTGATGATTTTAAAGAGGGTGTGCGTGAAAAAAAGGCGCTGCAATCTTTTAGGGTTTATGCTCTTGAGGAAGACATTTTTAATTTGCGTCCATACAAGGGCGATGTGCACATGCACACCACATATTCCGACGGCAAAAATACCATTGAGGAAATGGCTGTAAAGTGTCTGGAGAGGGGCTTGGATTATCAGGCGATGAGCGATCATCACTGTTACGAGGCATCTGCCGACCTAATCAAAAAATTGGAAGATGTGCCCACAAGTTTATCAGCTTTTACTGCGGAAGAAGTACACGCATCTTCGGTGCATGTGCATAGCTTTGGGGCGCAGCAAAGCGTTACAAAACTGATTGCCGACAATCTTGAAGCTTTTAAGCAACGCATAGCCCAGATAGAAAAAACTCTGCCGCAAGATATGTTTTATATGGATAAAAGGGATATCGCAGAAGCTGAGGCGGCTTTTGAATACGTGCGCAAGGCGGGCGGTATGGCGATATTCAATCATCCTTATTGGCGCAAAGTTTCGTTAACCTTGCACCTTAGAGATGCCGTAATAGACTCTCTGTTTGAACGTGCAAATTTTGATGCGGTGGAATTTATAAACGGTTCTATTGGGGATGACAGGACGGATCTTTGCTTGGCGCAATATTGCAGGATTCTTTCCAAGAATAAAAAGGTGCGCATAATTGGCAATTCAGACGCTCACTATTTGCGCAAGGTTGCCAACGGTTATACAATAGCCTTTGCCAAGAGCAAAAGCCTTGCAGACATTAAAGACGCCATAATGAATTTTAAAAATGTCGCCGTTGACAATAGACCCGTAGGTTATGTTGACAGTACGGAGGCGGGGAAGAATACTTTTACTCATCCAGAAATTTTTGGCGATATGCGTTACGTAAAATATTCAAACTTTTTGATAAGTAACTTTTATGAAAAACATGACGAGCTTTGCAGGTTGGAATCTGAGGTGTTGGACAAATACTTTAAACAAGAGGCAAGCAAAGAAGATATTTCCGCAAAGAAATCCGCTTTAGATCGCTACGTATCTTTATTTTGGGCAAAGTAGTCCACGGGAACCTCTCGCACTTTGTTTGAGAGTAGGTATTGTGAATGGATATATTCGTGGGTATAAAAAAACTCGAGGTATAAAAACACACTCGAGAGTCTTATAAATATTTTTCAAAAAAAGTCGGGCCGCCGAGGATAGCTCACGGGAACCTCTCGCACTTTGCTTGAGAGCAGGTTTAGGTTTTATTTATTTTGTAAAGGTACAAAAAAACTCGAGGTACAAAAATACACTCGAGGGTCTTATAAATATTTCTTTAAAAAAAGTCGGGCCGCCGAGGATAGCCCACGGGAACCTTTCGCACTTTGCTTGAGAGCAGATATTGTGAATAGATATATTCGTGGGTATAAAAAAACTCGAGATACACAAATGCACTCGAGGGTCTTATAAATATTCTTCAAAAAAAGTCGGGCCGCCGAGGATAGCCCACGGAAACCTCTCGCACTTTGCTTGAGAGCAGATATTGTGAATGGATATATTTGTGGGTATAAAAAAACTCGAGGATATAATAAACTCGAGAATATTTCTTTAAAAAAAGTCGGGCCGCCGAGGATCGAACTCGGGACCTCTTGCACCCCATGCAAGCGCGCTACCAGGCTGCGCTACGGCCCGAAATTTTTTAAAGTACGCAAATTTAGCCTGAGTATAATTTTAAGCAAGCTTTTTTTAAAAGACCATGGGAAAATTCTTAATTATTTGATGAGGGAAATTCTTCCCCAAAAGTCTCAAAAAAATCGGTAAAAAAATACCCCAAAAATTCCATTAAATTTGCCTCAACACGCACATCAAAATTTTTGCTGAAATAAATGAGATATTAAAAGTCTTAAATATGCTGAAATAAAGGGCTTTATTGCGATATAACTTTTTGGGAATATGCAATAAAAATATCAGTTTTTTTTAACAAAATTATGTTAAAAAAATCTCAAAAAAATTAGCTTTTTTTGTTGCGCAAAAAATCTCAAAATATAGATTCAACTTTTAATGCTTTTTTAAGTAAAATAAATTTAATAAACAACATATAAAAATGTCTGACGAAACAAAAAACCATGATAGTTATGACGCATCCAAAATCCAAAAATTGGAAGGTTTGGAAGGCGTAAGAAAACGTCCCGATATGTACATCGGCGACACAAATGAAAGAGGCCTGCACCACTGCGTATTTGAAATTGTAGATAATTCCATAGACGAAGCTCTCGCCGGATTCTGCACAAAAATTAAGGTGATGATACACGTCAACGGCGCTTGCTCCATCGAAGACAACGGCAGAGGCATTCCTGTTGACATCCACCCAAAATACAACATTCCTGCGCTTGAGCTTGTGATGACAAATTTGCATGCGGGCGGAAAATTCGGCAAGGGTGCATATCAGGTGTCCGGTGGTTTGCACGGCGTGGGCGCAAAGTGCGTCAATGCGGTCAGCGATTATTTTGAAGTTGAAGTCCGCAAAAACGGCCAAATTTACCGTATGGAATTTTCCAGAGGCAAGACAACTTCGCACATGACTATTGTCGGCAAAACAAAAACTTCCGGCACAAAAATTCTCTTCACGCCAGACCCTGAAATTTTCCTCCTTACCAGGGAATTTAAGTATGAAATTCTTTCAAAGCGTCTGCGTGAGTTGGCTTTCTTAAACCCAGGCATTACCATATCGCTTGTGGACGAGCGCTCAAACAAAACTGAGGATTTTCAATTCAAAGACGGCATCAGCGAATATGTTGAGTTCCTCAACAAAAATAAAGACGTGGTGAATCCAAAGGTCATAGCATTTTCTGGCGAATCGCTTGCGGCTGAAGGCTCAGACAGAATGATAGTGGTGGATATAGCCCTGCAATATAATGACTCTTACAATGAGCAGGTTTATTCTTACGCAAATTCCATCAACAACGTTGAAGGCGGAACACACCTGAGCGGTTTCAGAACTGCGCTTACAAGGGTGATAAACAATTACGCCAAATCCAACAATTTAATCAAAGAAAAAGACCCTGCCATAAGCGGGGACGACTGCCGTGAGGGTCTTACTGCGGTCATAAGCGTAAAAGTGCCTGAACCTCGCTTTGAAGGTCAAACAAAGACAAAACTTTCCAACGGCGAAGTTGACGGCATAGTTCAAAAAATCGTGGGCGAAAAACTCAAATACGCTTTTGAAACAGCGCCCACTATCGCACGCCGCATTATTGACAAATGCGTGATGGCGGCAAGGGCAAGAGACGCCGCCAGAAAGGCAAGGGAAACTGTCCGCAAAACGGCAATGTCGGGCGGAGGCTTGCCAGGCAAGCTTTCAGACTGTTCTGAGAAAGACCCAACTCTTTGCGAGCTTTATATCGTGGAAGGCGATTCCGCAGGCGGCAGCGCAAAAATGGGTCGTGATAGAAAATATCAGGCAATACTTCCAATCAAGGGTAAAATATTAAACGTAGAAAAAGCCCGTTTGGACAAAGTTTTGAACAATACTGAAATCCGCACAATCATTACCGCTTGCGGTACGGGCATAGGTTCTGACGGCGACGGTGCGTTTGACATATCCAAGGCACGCTATCACAAGGTTGTCATAATGACTGACGCCGACGTTGACGGCTCGCACATCCGCACTTTGCTCCTTACGTTTTTCTTCAG
The DNA here is from genome assembly GCA_031553045.1 of Opitutales bacterium. Taxonomy (GTDB): domain Bacteria; phylum Verrucomicrobiota; class Verrucomicrobiia; order Opitutales; family Intestinicryptomonadaceae; genus CALXQW01. The sequence continues at coordinate 36,761 of JAVBLZ010000002.1, forward strand.
ACAAATGAGGGGCTTGGTTGAAAGCGGTTATGTTTATATTGCGCAACCGCCTCTCTATAAAATCAAACGCAAGAAGCGCGAGCAATATGTCATGAATGATTCTGAGCTTAACAAAATTCTTTTAGAGCTCGGCAGTGAAGACGTAACGCTCAAGCGCATTTCCGACAGTCTTGAATTTCCATCTGCAAAGGTTGATAAAATTGTTGAGCTCTTTGCAAGGATAGAGGCTTTGGGCGGCGGCATTACCCGCTACGGTTGCCCGCTTTACACCTATCTTGATTCGCAGGAAGACGGCCGTCTTCCAAAGTACATCGCCAGAGTGCGCACGGGCAATCGTGAAGAATTCAAATTCCTTCACAATGACGACGAGCGTTCAAGTTTCTATATAGAGTACGGGAATTCTGAAGATATTTTTGAATCTAACACGGTGCGTGAAGTTATGGACAACGGCGTGAAAGTTCAGCAAAGGCTCAGCGTCTATGAAATTTATGAATCTGTGCAGCTTGAAAAACTGCTTTCAGAAATAGCAAAAGTCGGCCTTGTTATAAGGGCTTATACGCCGACGGAATATCCAAAATATCTGCTCACAGAAAAAAGCGATGTTGATTCCAAAAACGTAATCAAGCTGCATTCAATTTTGGAACTTGTCGGCAAAATCCGTGAGATGGGCAGAAAAGGCCTTTCCATACAGCGTTACAAAGGCTTGGGCGAGATGAACGCAAAACAGCTTTTTGAAACCACTATGGACCCTTCAAAGCGCACTTTCCTAAAAGTTACTATTGAAGATGCGGCTGCCGCCGACGCTACATTCTCCATGCTAATGGGTGAAGACGTGCCAATCCGCAGGGCTTTCATTGAAGACAACGCCCTCAACACAACATATTTGGATGTATAATAATTAGAAAGTTTTTATGTACACAGAAAACGAAAAAATTTCAGATGCGAGCATATCGCAGATAATGCAGAGCGCATACATTGACTACTCAATGTCTGTGATAGTTTCACGCGCACTGCCGGACGTAAGAGACGGCCTCAAGCCCGTTCAACGAAGGGTTTTATACGCAATGTTGCGTGAAGGTCTTTTGCACAACAGGTCTTTTACAAAGTGCGCAGGCGTGGTTGGTGAAGTTCTGAAAAACTATCACCCGCACGGCGACGCCTCAGTTTATGACACGCTTACCCGCATGGCGCAAGACTGGGTCATGCGTTACCCGCTTGTTATGCCGCAGGGCAACTTCGGCTCTATCGAGGGCGACTCGGCTGCCGCTTACCGATATACGGAGTGTAAGCTTTCCGCAATAGCGGAGGAGCTATTGAGCGACTTGGATAGCGACACGGTTGACTTTGTTGCCAATTACAATGAGGCAACCACTGAACCAACCGTTTTGCCAAGTGCCTTGCCAACGCTTCTTATGAACGGCTCTACGGGTATTGCTGTTGGTATGACAACCAATATTCCGCCGCACAATCTTGATGAGCTTATTGAAGGTATCTGCATGCTCATAGATAATCCAAACACAAGCATTGAAGCTTTGATGGGTGCAATTAAAGGTCCAGATTTTCCGACGGGCGGCGTGATTGTGGGCAGGGCGGGCATAGACAGTTACATGAAGACCGGCCGTGGCATAGTCCGCATGAGGGGTGTTGCAAACGTTGAAGAAATAAAGGGCGGCAAAGAACAGATTGTCATCACTGAAATTCCGTACAACGTAAACAGAAACACTTTGGTTGAAAATATTGCAAATTTGGTTACGGACAAAATCATTCCGGAAATCAGCAATGTAGCCAATGAGTCTGACGAAAATACACGCATAGTTATAGAGCTTAAAAGGGGTGAAGCGCCAAGGGTTGTTCTAAACAAACTCTTTAAGCACACGGCTCTTGAGTCTTCTTTTGGCGTGATATTGCTGGCGTTGGACAGGCGCAAGCCAAAGCAGATGAACATCAAGGAAATGCTTGAGTGTTACATCGAACATAGAAGAGACGTCATTTACAGGCGCACTCAATTTATGCTCCGCAAGGCTGAAGACAGGGCGCATATTTTAGAAGGTTACAAAATTGCGCTCAACAATCTTGATGACTTTATCAAAATCATACGTGCATCCAAAGATAGGGATGAGGCAAGAACTGCTCTCATGGCAAAATACCCAATCAGCGAAAGGCAGACAAACGCAATTTTAGATTTGCGCTTGCACCAGCTCACCGGTTTGGAGCGTGATAAGATTGAAAAAGAATATCTGGAGCTCATGCGCCTGATTGAAGAATATAAATCAATTTTGGCTTCTGAAAAGAAACTCCTTGGCATAATCAAAAATGAAATCAAGGAAGTGCAGAAAAATTATCTCTCTGCCCGCCGCACTCAGATTATCGCTGAAGAAGGTGAGTTCAGGCTTGAAGACGTTATCGCAAATGAAGGCTGCATTATTTCCGTATCGCACAACAACTTTATCAAGCGTACGGCCGTGAGCGCATATCGCTCTCAAAAGCGTGGCGGTAAGGGCGTTATCGGTAGCGGCCAGTATGACGATGATTTTATCGAACATCTCTTTACCGCCGAAACCCATGACTATATCATGTTCTTCATGAATAATGGCAGGGTGTATGTGCACAAAGTTTATGAAATTCCTGAAGGCACTCGCATTTCAAAGGGGCGCTCCATAAAAAATGTTTTGGAGCTTAAGGCTGACGAAAAAGTTGCCGCAATGATTTGTGTGAAAAGCTTGGAGGAAGAAAAGGGCTTGGTCATGGCAACAAAACAAGGCGTTGTAAAAAAGACCATGCTTGAAGATTATAAAAATTGCCGCAAGGGCGGTATAATCGGCATAAACCTCGACGAAGGCGACGACTTGATTGGCGTAATACTTGTGGAAAAAGACGCCGACGTAATCTTGATTACAAGACAAGGAATGTCCATACGCTTCAAAGAAACTGATTTGCGTGCGCAAGGCAGGGCAACCCGTGGCGTGCGCGGCGTAACGCTCAAGAAAGAAAACGATTGTGTTAAGGCAATCGTAGGCATAGACGCAGACTCAACTTTGCTCATCGCCGGCGAACACGGCCAAGGCAAACGTACAGAGTATGAAGAATATCGCCTGCAAAACAGGGGCGGTAGCGGCGTGATTGCAATCAAAACTCACGGCGTGGCGGGTGCGCTCAGCGTGCGTGAAAATGATGAAGTCATGATGATTACTCAGGGCGGGCAAGCCGTGCGTTCACCCGTAAAAGGCGTGCGTGTAATAGGCAGAACCACTCAAGGCGTACGTCTCATCAACCTCGCCGAAGGAGACAAGCTCATCGGTATCTGTAAAGTCATTAATGTCAGAGACGGCGAAACTGAAGATTCTGGGGAAGAAACTGAAACAGAAGATGTTGTCGAAACAGATGCCGAATAAGGCATCCTGAAATCACGCTTGATGCTCCGTTTTAAAAAACCCTGCACTGGTTGCGTACATTAGTACGTTTCCGGCGCAGGTTTTTTTTATACTCGTCTGAAGCGCAATTTGACGAGGTGGCACTGCTTGCATACATTAGTATGTGTCCAGCTCAGTTTTTTATTTCCTTGAAAATACTGAAACCCTCTGAAAGACTTGCGGTCTGTGAAAAAACTATTTGTGGTCATTTTAATTTCTGTGTCGCTTTTGCTTGGCGGCTGCAATGTGGCTTTTGCGCCTGCCATGCTAATTTTGCTTTTAAAAAATGACGAATCAACACAGATTGAAACTCAAGAAATCAAACTGCAAAAAAATATAGAGCCTGCGGCTTTGGCTTAGTTGCCATTTTGAGGGCTTTAAATATCTCGCATTCTTGCATTTTAGTGCAATTAGAGGCATTTCCGCCGTCAATCTTTTTTGTTGCCCTATTTGTCATATTTGCATTTAATTTTGCGAAATTTTTTTTATATGTTTTTAAAACAAGTAACAATTAACGGCTTCAAAAGTTTTGCGGATAAAACTACCATGACTTTGCCCAAGGGTATCACCTGTATTGTTGGCCCCAACGGTTGCGGCAAGAGCAATATTGTGGACGCGATAAGATGGGTTTTGGGTGAGCAATCCGCAAAGGCGTTGCGAGGCGGCAAGATGCAAGATGTCATATTTCAGGGTACGGATAAACGCAAACCCCTGCAATTTTGCGATGTGGCGCTTTTATTTTCAGACTGCGAAGAACAGCTCAAAATAGGTTTTAATGAGGTAGAAATTTCCAGAAAAGTAACCAGAGACGGCGGCAGCGATTATTGGATTAACGGCAAGGCGGCACGCTTAAAGGATATTCAGCAACTATTTATGGACACTGGCATAGGCAGGGTGTCTTACTCTTTCATGGTGCAAGGTCAGATAGACCAAATTCTGTCTTCAAACCCCGGTGAGCGCAGGTCTATATTTGAAGAAGCCTCTGGCATAACACGTTACAAAACTCAACGCAAAGAGGCGCTGAACAAACTCATACTTGTTGACCAAAATTTGGCTAGAGTTACGGACAGAATTACTGAAATTGACAGGCAAATAGGTACGCTTCGCAAGCAGGCAAGCAAGACTTTGCGTTACAAGCGCAGAAGCTATCGTCTGCGTCATCTTGATTTGGCTTTGAATGCAAAAAATTATTCTGAGCAAAATCAGGAAATTATCAAGGATGAGGCTGAGTGTAACAAGCTTGGCGCAGGTCTTTTTGAAGTGGAAAAATTGTTATCGGAAAAAAGTGAGGAGCTTATGCGCCTGCGTGGGCAAAGGGCGGCAATCGGCGAATCACTAGAATCTCAGCGCCGTGCGGCGGAAGAATTGCGCAGCTCGAAAGACCAAGCGCAAATGAACAGTGAGTTTGCGCTCGTCAGAAAACAAGACCTTATCAACAGGGACACTCAAATTGAAAACGAACTCAAGAGCCTTTCCGAACAGCTAGAAATGCTCAGTGGCAGGGTCAATAAAGACCAAGAAGTAAAGCAGATGCAGTTTGATTTGGTTTCAAATTCCGATGAAGTTCTTAAAGAACACAACTTGGTTTTGGCTGAACTTGAGGAATCTTTGCGCAATGCCGAGGCGGATTTATCCCGCTTCAAGCAAGATTTGCTAATCAGTGAAGGGTCTGTTACACGCTTGCGCTCAAAGTGCACAACTTTAGAGGTGGACTTAAAATCATATCAAGTTAATCACGCAAATACGGCGGATAATGTTTTTCAAATCAAAGAGGAGTCTGCAGTTTTAGAGCGTAAAATAGAGGAAGCTTTGTCGGCGCTTAATATGTCTCAAGAAAGGGTTGCTTCCATAGAGAGTGAAATTTATGAGGCAAATGAACTTGTAAACACGTTGCGTGCAACTTACAGAGACCAGCAGTCTAAGATTCTCAACATGGATAGGGTTTTTACCGCCAAGAGCGCAAGGCTTACAATTCTCAATGACTTTCAGGCGAGAATGGAAGGCTTTTCTGAAGGCGTGAAGGCAATTTTAAAAGGCAAAATTTCAGAATTTATCAGCGCCGATACGGCAAAGGTTGTCAGCCAAAATTTGGAAGTTGACGCTTCTTGGACATTCGCATTTGAAGCAATGATGGGCTCGGCGTTAGATGCTGTGGCTTTTGAGAATGCCGATAAAATCGGCGGTGCACTGCAATCTATCAAGGCTCAGGAATTGGGCAAGGCGTGTTTGCAAATTACAAAAAAAACCAAGGCTTATGAATTTTCAGGCGCAATGCCAAGCGGCACACACAAGGCTTCAGATTGCGTGAGGGCTTCTTCAAACGCTTCAGAAGCCCTAAAACCCTTTATTGACGGGCTGTTAGAAGGTTGCTATTTCTGCGCAAATATTGAAGATTTTATAAACTTTACAAGGCAAAATGAAGATTTTGCTTTTGCTTACTGCGCCTCGGCAGATGGCGATGTCTTTGATTCAAGAGGCTTTCTCTATGTTGCAGGTTCTGAAAAAAGTAATACTGAAAACAGTTTCCTTTTGCGCTCGCAAGAAATCAAACGCCTTAAAGAAGAATTGGAGGCAGACAACAATACCCTCACTGAAATGAATGAGGAGGCAATGCGCATCAATTCCAGAATGAACGATGCGGAAGCGGATGTTGAAAACAAGAAGGCTTTGCTTTCAGAAGTTAAGCGTGAAATTTCCTCTATTAATGCGCATGTGCAGGCTATGAAGAATAATCTTTCGGAAAAAATTTCCGAGGGTGAAAGAAAAAGCGCACAGTTAAAAGAGATGGAAAATTCCAGATTTGAAGCCCAAGACAGGCTGAATGAGGCCGTGAAGGAATTGCAAGACGCAGAAAAAGTTATTGCAGAGGGCAAGTCTGGCATAGATTCCAGAGAGGCTTTGCTTGCGGAGCTTCGGGCGCAGAAAGAGCAAAAGTTTTCAGTGCTTTCAGAGGTGCGTCTGGATTTTGCGGACAAGAAGGCACGTTTGGAAAGCCTCGAAAGAGGTCTTGGCGCAACCATAGAGCAGCAGCAGGAAACGCGTAACGTCATTGAAAAGCGCCGCCAAGAAAAATCTGAAATTGCGCAGTCTATCGCAAAGTTGGAAAGCGACAGCCTGCAAGAAGGCAATAATTCTAAAATCTTTGCCGACAAGCTTGATGAGGCGCTCAAACAAATTTCATCTTCAAAAGAGGTTTTGACAATCTGCGAAGAAAAACTTGCCGAAGCGGAAGAAACCATATCTCTTGAGCGTCAAAAGCATTCAACGCAAATTAATATGCGCAATGAAATTGAAGTGCGCTTGGCTACTCTTAAATCACGCAGGGATGGCGTTGTAGAGCGCATACGTTCAGAGTATGACTGCGATATTTCATCTGTGGATTGGAAGATGGAGCTTTGGAAAAGCGATGAAGAATTTGAAATCAAGGTGAAACTTGACGATATTGAAGACGGCGAAGTTCAAGCAAAGGCCAAGAAAAATAGGGGCGAACCAACCGAGGCAGACTTTGCCTCCATGGACTCTACCGATTTTTCGATAGTTGAAAATGAAGTCAGAGAACTGCGTGAAAGCATAAGCGCAATGGGGGCTGTAAATCTTGTGGCTATCGACGAATACGCCGAACTTAAAGAACGTTTTGACTTTTTGAAAACCCAGAGCGATGACTTGTGGGCGTCTAAAAATGAGCTTGTTGCGGCAATAGATGAAATCAACGCAACGTCTCAAAAAATGTTTGCGGACACTTTTGAGCAGATAAGAAAGAATTTTGAATTCACATTCAAAAAAGTTTTCGGCGGCGGTTCGGCAGATTTGAAATTGGTTGAAAATGAAGATGTCTTGGATAGTGGCATAGAGATAATTGCCCGTCCTCCAAGTACGGTTCTTAAAAGTTTGTCTTTGCTTTCAGGCGGACAGCGCACAATGACGGCGGTGGCATTGCTCTTTGCAATCTACATGGTAAAGCCTTCTCCATTCTGCGTGCTTGACGAGCTTGATGCGCCGCTTGACGACGCCAATATCGGCAGATACACAGATTTGCTCAAAGAATTTACAAGGTATTCCCAATTTTTGGTGGTCAGCCACAACAAGCGTACGGTTTCGGCGGCAAATACGATATATGGCGTAACGCAACCTGAAAGAGGCGTTACAAAACTTATATCAATGCGTTTCAACCCCGCCAGTGGCGAGACGGAACAAGACACTTCTCAGGCGGAGTCTGCGTAAAAAAATCAAATATTTTTTTAACCCACAAAAAGGCGGAAGATTTATTCCGTCTTTTTTATGTAAACATAGTATGCGCCAATATCATATTCTTTGGTACTGAAATATGTCTGAATGCGATGCTCGCCCTTTGAAAGTTTGCAGATAAATTTTGAAAATTTATCAGATTCCGCAACGGAGCATTCTTGAAAAGAATCGTCGATTTGCAATTTTGCGGAAAGTATGTCCAAGTTTTTTGCATTTGGAAATTCTTTGGGCGCGCCTCTAATTTCCGTATCGGATTCTTTGGGCCAACGCCGCATTTCAAAAGTGTAAACCCCATCTTCTTTAACGTCTATTTGCCAGTATCCGTTCCAAGAAAGCCCCTCTTTAATTTGCTCCTGATTCCAAAGGCAGCCGTCGGAACTTGTGTTAGGTTGCCAAGAGTGAGAATCTAGAGTTGCCGGAAAATCCGAAAGCTTTGAATCTATATAAAACAAATTGAGCTTGGAATTTTCTTCCGTAAAGGTTTCCGCAAACCAGTCTTCATAAGCATTTTTAAGCTCTGCAAAAATTTGGGGATATTCTTTGGCGACATTATTTTTTTGAGAAAAATCATTTTCCAAATTGTAAAGTTCCGCACCGTTTATGAGCCGCCAATTTGCCTTCATTACGGCGGATGATTTCCATTTTTTCGCATTCAAATCACGTTGGCTGTCCACCACAATTATCCTATCTTCAAAATACTTTTTATGGGGATTTTTTTTCTCGAAAATTTTGCATAAAGAAACTCCATCCAAATTGGAATCATAGTCTATTCCGCAGAATTCCAAAATTGTCGGCAATATGTCAAGGTGCGAAGTTAGCAGACCTACTTCAAGCCCCTGTATTTCGGATAATTTTGGATGTTTTATGAAGCAGGGCACTCTGTGTCCGCCTTCGTAAGGAGAGCCTTTTTTTGCCCGCAAATTTGCATTGTAACCTGCCAAAATATTTCCTGACTTGTCAAATATCACACCGCTTCCCGTACCGTTGTCCGTCATGAAAATAACTATTGTGTTTTTATGCAAATTCAATTTTTTCAACGCATTTTCCAGCTTCAAAAAATTATCGTCTATGTTGCTAATCATGCCGTAAAATTTTGCCATGTCGGCAGGAACTTTCCCCTCATAAATTTTTGAATACTCCTCAGCAACATTAAGCGGAGTGTGAGGCGCATTTGTGGATATGTAGCAAAAAAATGGCTTGGCGTTTTGAGATTCTTGGGCGATGAATTTTATTGCCTCATCAACCCACACGTCTGTGCAGTAACCGTCGAACTTTTTCAAACCATTTTTTGTGATGTAGGTATCATCAAAATAGTCATTGCCAAAGTAGTCGCTTGTTTGTCCAACACCGCCCGCCGCATGATAGACGCCGCTTTCAAAACCTCTGTCAAACGGAGTGTAGCCCGTGGCGTCTCCTAGATGCCACTTGCCGAATATCCCTGTAGAATAACCGTTTTCTCGCAAGATTTCCGGCAATGTTTTTGCGCTTGTGCGCAACATTGCCCTTTGCGTTATCGTATGCCAGAGGCCGTTTTTATTGCAATTTCTGCCTGTCAAAAGCCCCGCCCTTGTAGGCGCACAAGTTGGACCCGTATGAAAGTTTGTTAAGGCTATGCTCTCACTCCTAAATTTATCAAGATTCGGTGTTTTGAGAATAGGATTGCCGTGCGCCGAAAGGTCTCCGTAGCCTTGGTCGTCGGTGATAAAAATGATGACATTGGGTTTATCCGTAGCCGCAAATAAATTGCAAGTTAAGATTATTGAAAATAACGATGTGAAAAAAAGTTTCATATCATTTTGCTTTATCCACAAGTTTGTTGCCCTCAAAAATAACGTCCTTAACGCTGTATTTATCTACATAAACGCCTATTTTTGATACGTTGTCAGATTTTACCCAAGTGTTATTTACAATCTTTGTTTTGCTTGATGAATTCAAGTAAAAGCAGGCTCTGTAATCCAAAGGTTCTTTACGGGGTTTATCATTGATAAAAACATTTTCGCTGAAGATTACGTTTTCGGTAGAGTTAATTGAAGCAATTAGCCCGTAGGAATTTTTGAATGTGTTTTTTTCAAACAAAATATTTTTGAGTATGGGATATGAAGTTTGTTCGTAAGAGGGGTCTTGACGCATATAGACGCCCATGTAGATGTCTCTCGTGCGGTCAAAATTTTTAATACCTGCGGGGTTAACGCTTTCAAAATAATTGTTTCTAATCAGAACATTATCGACACCGTATCCTTCGCTCCATCTGTCTAAAGTGTAGCCTGTTTCTATTTTAATTGCGCCCATTTCATTGTGTATGAATTTGCAGTTTTCTATTGTTATGTCTCTGCCCAAAATTAAAATACCCCTAGCCCTGTTGTTGTCAAAAAGGCAGTTGCGTATTATTATATTTCTGCTGTCGAATTTTTTGTTAAAGAGTATGAAGCCCCCGAATTTTGGGTCGGGTATTTTATCTTTGAATACTAATTTGTGGACGCCGTTTGCCTTGTCCAGAGTGATAATGTCGCTAAGCTTGCCCGTGTAGCCGCTAGGTGAAAAGTCTCCGTTTCTGAGCTCTATTTCATCTGAGACGGAATAATTGGCTATGTGTTTCAGATTCTGGGAAATGAGCGTAGAGTCGGAATTTTTCTTTGCATAGCCGGAGCAATCGTGGATATTTATGCAGTCATCGCTGCCACGGCTGAAACGGCAATTTTCCATCTTGAAAAACCCCTTCGAGTTGGCGATATGGAAGTGGTCTGCAGTGCAAGTTACAACACGCCTTTCATCATTTTCCGGTATGGCTATGTTGACATTTTTGAAGTGCCAATATTGCTGAGTGCCGTTCACCACAAGTGCGTGTCCGGCGCAGGCGTAGATATTGATATTTTCCAGAGTAAGATGTTTATTGGAATTCATTATTATGCCGTGCATATCGTAATAATAATGTTGCGCTCGGAAAAGCTGACCGTTGCTGAATTTTTTCGCTCTTTGCGCCTTCATAAAAACTCTTAAAATGTTGGGCGCAACCCATTCTGTTTTTGGAACATTTGTGCCTTTAAAAAATTCAAAATCCATATTGAATCCGCCCTCTATTCCAACAGATTTTGTCTGCGCATCATAGGCGGAAATTATAGCCATTCTTACATCTTCTTTAGGGAATTTTTCATAGTGTATGAATTTGAAATCCACATAAGGGGAAGCGCTTTCAGAGTCGAATTTCACAACTTCTACGATGCTTGCGAGCGGGTCTTTATCATAGTCCCAATCAAAATTGAAATTGCCGATTTTGGTTTTTTGACAATTTGTAATTGTCATGTTTGGTGCGCCGGTTTTAAGGTAGATAAATGTGGAGCCGCCGCCGTCAAATTCAAAATTTTCCAAACCTGTAAAATTGATACTTTTGTTTTTAGAAATTCTATACGTGCCTTTTTCCAAAACCAATTTTGCGGCGCCCACGTTTTTACAGTGATTAATTGCCTTATTCATAGATTCCACAAAATCATCCGCATCCTGGGTGGCGCCAAAATCTGAAGCTTTGACGACTATACCGTTTGGGTTGTTCGGCAAATCAATATCAAATTCTTTTGCGCCTTTGGGCAGGATTTCTTCCGCCAAAGTATATTTTTTGCCAGTAGTTTTCAGAGGATGGAAGATTTCAGAATCGCCTTCTAGAATTGAGAAATTTGTAATGTTTGCGCTCAGACCAAAGTGAGAAATTATCTGGAAAGAATAGTCGTCAATCCCCTTTTTTGTGCGGAAATTCAGGCGTATATTTCTTTCGTCCAAGTCATAGACATTTATCCGTCCAACATCCAAGGCTTCATCTTGTCTTGAGAGGGGGCGCACTATTATGTGCAGGTAAGAATTTTCTTTTGCCTTGTCTGTAATATTTACATTTAAGAACGCAGTATAATTGGTATCGGGCTTGAGAATGCCTTGCTTTGTGGCAATCAGGGTGTTCCAGACCTGTTGTGTGTCGGAGTTTTCAATCCGCAAAATTTTGGGATCGGCTGTGAGGTTTTTTATAGACTTTGAGATTTTAGAAAAATTTTTGGCATCAAAATTTTCGACGGCTTTTTTGTTGTTCTGTGCATACAAGCACACAGTACATAAAGCTAGGGCAATAGTTGTTAAAAATATTTTGAACATGAGATAAATGTTAAACGATTTGCGTGAAATATCAACAGATTAAAGAATCTTGACGAGGGCTTATTTTAAGGCACAATTAAAAGGACTGCTTTATGAGCATGACAAATTGAAAGGGAATTATGAGGAACGGAAAATTTTTAGGTTTGGCAATTTTTGCCCTATCATTAACTTGCGTTGCAGAGGAATCTTTGAGCGTATCAAAATTTGGTGCTATACCAAACGACGGCAAGTGCGATATTCAGGCCATTGCAGAATGCCTTAAATATGCAAAAGAAAACGGCGCAAAAAAAATAATCTTTGAAAGCGGCGTTTATGATCTGGAGGTAAAAGACGTAAATAACGACAGGGCGATATTGATAAACGGTTTTACCGGACTTGTTCTTGAGGGCGCTGTGAATGAAAAGGGAGAGCCTTCAACAGTACTCCAAAGAAGATATGAATACAAAGGCAATCTAAACGCTACGCAAATCTTGAGAGTTGAATATTGTCCGGAATTTACTCTCAAGAATATCGTCTTTGACAATTCTCCGCAATATATGAGCGCCGGCGAGATTGTCGAAAAAACCGACGACTATATAATTGTAAAAGTTTTTGAAGGAAACCCTTACATAGACAATACCGTTTTATACTGCGCAAATTTGTGGGACAAAAATACAAGGAATCTCCTCAAGGTGGGCAGCGTTACATTCGGCGGGCCGAGTCAGGATGGCGAGATTGAAAAAAACATTCCTGAATATACGCTCTCATTTCATGGCGACGCCAAGGACAGATTGCTGAAGCTTCCATCGCCAAAGGTTGCCAAAAAATGCAATGTTGGAGAGGTGTTGAGCTGGAACTTCGGCTGGCTTGGGTATCAGACATATTTTAACTATTGCGATAATCTGCGCCTAGAAAATGTATGGACGCACAGTACGATAGGCTTTGGCATGCAGGCTTCTCACTGTAAAAATGTTACCGCCAAGGGTGTTAAATTTTTGCGTAAAGGCAATCAGATGCACGTAGGCGCAAGAGACGGTTGGAAGCTTATGGCGTGTCTTGGCACGGCGGTCATAGACGATATGTATGTTGAAGGCGTCCGTTGGGACGGTCAAAATGTGCACGGAATGTTTGCGTGGCCTTTTGAAATCTTAGACAAAAAAACAGCATTATTTTCAAATGATTTGTACGGCTTAAGTGCGGATTGTTTTCCTGTCGGCAGCAAAGTCGGATTTTGCGACGGTCGTAAAGATGAAGTCTTGCTGACCGTGGCTTCAAGGGAAACATCCACTCAAAAAACACAGAAGGGCAAGCGCATGATTAAAGTTTCATTTGTGGAAGACTTGCCCGCATTCACCAAAGAATCTACAACCTGTAACTTATATGGAATGAATATAGATTCTTATACGCTCAAAAATTCTCATTTCAAAAACATTGCCGGCACAGCAAGTTTAATAAGAAATGACAATGTGTTGATAGAAAATTGCACCTTCGACAATATAATGTATCCTGCAATTTGCATTGGCGGCGCAATGGATGAAGTTGAGGGCGTTGTCTGTAAAAATGCGGTCGTAAAAAATAATACTTTTATAAATTGCACTTGGGCCACAAGGCATAGCGGCAAAGGTGCTGTAAGCGTAAAATTGCAAAATACAAAAAGAGTGCCGGTGTCGGAAAATCCTTACATAAAAAATATTAAAATTTTAGACAACAAATTTGTGGGTTGCAATGTTGCCATTCATGCGGACGGTGTTATGGGGCTTGAAGTATCCGGAAATTCAGCAAAGGGCTCTACAACATTCATAATGCATTCGGACAATTTGGATGAGAAGATTTTAAACAATTCCGAAAAATAAAGTTATGAAAAAATTTGTTCCAATATCGCTTTTTCTTTTTACAAATGCATTTGCACAAGTCGTAAATGTCGCCGATTTTGGCGCATTTCCAGACGATGATAAGTGCGACATCGCTTCCGTAAAATCCGCCATTGAACAAGCAAAAAAAATAGGCGCAAAAGAAATTAAATTTTCAAAAGGCGTCTATGATTTTAAAGTTGGCGATGCCGAAAAAAACAGGGGTATAGACATTAAAAATTTGGATGACGTAACTTTTAGCGGAGAAACCAATAAAAACGGAGAACCCGCAACTACGTTTTTGCGTTCCTATGATTTTAAGAATGCGATGAATGCGGCGGAAATTTTATTGGTTTCAAACTCAAAAAACTTCACCCTTAAAAATGTGATTTTCGACAACAACCCCAGATACATGACGGCTGGGGAGATTGTTGAAAATGACGGCAAAAGCGTTACGGTTAAAGTTTTGGAGAACAATCCTTGTATAGATGGCACAATAGTTTATTGCGGCAATGTGTGGGACAAAAAAAACAGAAACTTGCTTAAACGTGAGAGTGTAACCTACGGCGGATTTATGAGCAGCGATGTTGATGAACGCAAAGATGAATACACCATGCGCTCGGTAGGGGATGTCTCGGAAAGGCTTTTAAAAGTAAGCTCCAAAGAAATTGCAGGCAAAGTCAATAAGGGCGAGATTTTTAGTTGGCACTTTGGTTGGTTAGGCTATCAGGTAAATTTTGCCAGATGTGAAAATTTGAAAGTTGAAAATGTGCACACTTATAGCGCCATAGGCGTTGCCATAAATTCAATTCTATGTAAAAATACGACGGCAAAAAATGTGAAATTTTTACGGCAAGACAATCAAATGCAGGTGGGTTGCAGAGACGCTTGGATAGTACAACTTGAAGGCGGAAACTTCTCCATAGACAATATGTATTGCGAAGGCGTGCGTTGGGACGGGCAAAATATCTGCGGAAGATTTGGTTTTGTATATGGCGTTGAAGGCGATAATTCCGTAATAATTTCAAACAGAAATTTTGGCATCAAGAGTTTCGTATTTATAAAGGGGACGCCTGTTGGTTTCTGCAACGGCAGAAGTGAAGAAGTTTTGCTGACCATAGAAAGCGTTAGCGATATCGGCGTGAGCGAGCTCTCGGGCAAAGCCGCCGTCAAAGTTACATTTAAAGAGCCTTTGCCAAGTTTTGTCAAAACACACACACTATGTAATATCTATGGCACGACTATGGATTCTTACGAAATTAAAAACAGCACTTTTAAAAATATAGCAGGCTCGGCAAGCGTCATACGCAATGATAACGTTAAAATTTCAAACTGCACTTTTGAATATGTTATGTATCCCGCCGTTTGCATTGGCGGCGACGTTTCTTGCAGTGAAGGGCCAATCTCAAAAAATGTTGTGGTAGAAAACAGCACTTTTATTGACTGTGCTTGGGCAAAGCGCCATGACGGTCTTGGGGCTATAACAGTGTCTTTGGCGAGAAGCTCTCTTTTGGCAAAAGACGCACACCCTTACATAAAAAATGTAAAACTAATAAACAACAAATTTAAAAATTGCGATGTTGCCATTGAGGCTAGAGGGGCTGAAAAGCTCTACATATCAGGCTCTAAATTTGAAAATGTAGGGGAGAAAATTGTAGAGGACGATTGTCTGGATATTGTTATGAAAAAGTAATATCAAATGCGACTTATTTAGAATTTAGGTCTGCAATACTCAATGTTTCTTTTGGTGAAAAATCCGCACTTGAAAGATATTTTGAAATAGATGTCTTGAGTTGTTTTAAACATAGATTTGGCTTTTCAGCATCAAAGTTTATGTTTGTTACAAGCACCTTGGCATTGCCTATTTTTGCTTCATAGGTCAAAGCGTATTTCTTTGGGTTGAAGTAATCTGGAATTACTTGGATTAGGGGCGGAATTTTTGTATGAGTCATATCAATAGGACAAGAATTTTTCACAACCTCCCACCACTGATAATCTGAATGGTATGAAGTTGGGAAAAATTTGAAAATGGAATGTTTGGGATTGCACAAAAGACCAAGTGTTTCAGGCGGTAGGCGTCCTTCAGTCCAGACGGTATTCCAAAATGCTGGGGTGAATCCGAATTTGAATTTCTCGGCAGCCAGCTTTAAATCAGGCTTTAATTTAAGCCAAATCTTTCCGCCTGAATTTGTCGCCGCAACAAAATTTTCATCCACATTATCAAATATTTTAACGCCTTTAATTTCTCCGATTTCTTGTGGGGCGAAGCACCACAAATTCCAATCGTTACTCCTTTGCTTGTCCAAATATTCCACGGAAATTTTTAACGTAACACAGTCAGGCGATTCAAAATTAGCACTCGGAATTTTAATATTATTCCCGTCGCTCAAACCTCTAGGGAAGTCTGAGATATAAGATTTTTCAAAATATTTTTTGCCATCTTTACCTAAAATTTGGCAGATGACTTTTGCGCCCTTCAATTCATTTTCAGAATAGTTTGAAAGCTTGATTTCAAAATCTATAACTTCGCCTTTTGCATAAACTAATTTTGGAAGCAACGCCAAGGGAACTATGTCGTTACAGAATTTGGAAAAATCTTTTTCATCCGCATAACCTTTGCTTTCCCAAAACGGGTCTAAAACCCCGACAAGCGCCGTGCCTTGCCCCGGGAAGTCCCGCAAATCTAGGAGCTGAAATCCGCACAAACTCTTTGTGCGCAGGGCTGCCTCAATCTCTGCTTTGTAAAGCAGCAGTTGAAGCTTGCCTGACGCCATCAGGAAATCTTTTGCCTGATTTTGCAAATTAGCGCTTTTCATGAAATCCATAAGCACTTCAAAACTTTTTGGTTTCAGATTGCCTGTGTATTTTTTTTCGCTTTCAAAATCTGGATAGGCGCACCATTGCCCCATTTCATGAGTTATTAAAGGCAGGCTGCACTTTGATGCAAAATTTTCATAATCGTAATTGGTAGAGGGCGCTTGAGTGTTTATTATGGATTTTGCACAGTCTCCCCAAAACTTTTGCAATCTTGGCATTGCGGAAATTGTGAAATCATTTTGCGACAAGGCGGGCCAGCCCGCACCCGCAGAATAGAGCCTGCGTGAGTCTTCAGCTTTAAAAGTTTCAACCCATTTTTTTAGATATGCGTCTCGCCTTTCATCGCTTTTGCCAGATGGCTCATTGCCTTGGCAGTAAAAGACAAAACTTGGATGATTGCCGTAGGCACGCAACATTGCCTTGCTTTCCTCATAAATCCAACTTTCCACAGGTGCGCCATCTCCCAAAGAATGTGCCCAGTTTGAATTTTCAGGCTGCAAGTAAATTCCTATTTCATCGGCAGCTTCAAATGCGGCGGAAGGCGGACACCAAGAGTGAAACCGCAAATGATTAATGCCGTATTTTTTACAAGTTTGCATTATCCTTATCCACGCCGCCTTGTCGGTTGGAGGATAGGTTGTAAGCGGAAATAACGCACATTCCAAAGTGCCTCTAAGAAATGTTTCCCTTCCGTTCACGAGGATTTTTTTATCCTTAACTTCAATTTTTCTTAGGCCGTAAGAAAAAGTTTTTTTACTCTCGCCCAAAGGGCTTTTTAAACTGATTTCAAGGTCGTAGAGATTCGGCGCATATTCACTCCAAAGCGGGGCGTCTTTGCCGAAATCTAGATTGAAGTTGAACGATTTTTTATCACCACTAATTTCTATTTTGAATGTTTTTTGGATTCTTTTACCAGAGGTGTTTCCTCTTGGAGATGCTGAAAAATAAAGCTCAGCAACACCCTTGAAATCTTTTGAATTTGCAAGCGATAGCCTGAGCATTGCCGATTTTTCCTCACCGCCTAAAAAGAAAATTTGAGCATCGTCAATATATAGTTGTGGGGAGATTTCTATGAACATTTTTCCCACAATTCCGTTCCAATTTCCTTGAGAATTGTCTGTTACGCTGTGTGAGTAAGAACCAATGCCGTCAATTAAAGATGAATTATCAACCTTGATTGTTATGAGGTTTTTGCCTTTTTTAACAAAGCTGGAAATGTCGTATTCATGCGCCGTCCCAATCCTCACGCTCTCCCCTACAAGCTGATTGTTTATCAAGAGCTGTGTTTTGAAATGTGGGCGCTCAAGATAAAGATTGTATGCGTGTTTTGAGATGTCGGAATTAATTTCTATTTCTTTTTCAAATGTGGCAATGCCTATAAAATGAATGTCTGGCTGGAGGAAAAACGGCATCTTAAATTCTGCATTACTTTTAAGGTATTTTGAAAACTTTTCAGATTCAACAAGCGCCGTCTTCGGACCGCCCAACCAACGTGTTTGCGGACTGGGCTTAAAGCCGTACCCCTGAGACGCCAAGTCGCCAGGCAATCTGATTTCGCCTTCAGATTTCATGGAATCTTTTTTGTTTAAAGATAAGCGCCAGATTCCTGAAATATCCAGCGTTTCAGCGCAGGCGAATCTAAGCAAAAAGAATAAAGCGCAAAAAATGTTAAGTAAGATTTTTTTATTCATATAAGCCAATTTTGGAAGATGATTCCAGAGGGATTGTCTGCGTAGGCTCAAATTCAGTGCCATTCAAATATTCGGTAATTGAAAGTTCCATCTGCTTTAATACAGGGGAGGGCGTCTGCAAACCAAAATCAATATTGCTGACAAAAAGTTTTGATTTGCCAATTTTCACCTCATAACAAAGGGCAAGATTCATGGGCTTATACCAATCTGGAACCATCGCAACTATGGGGGTTATTTTAGAATCAAGCCTTAATGGCGTAGAATTTTTTATGACATCCCACCACTGGTAGTCTGAATGAAAATTTGTCGGGAAATTTTTAAGCGCAGGATGTTTTGGGTTGCAGAGTATTCCCATCGTGTGCGGCTCTTGATTGCTTGTCCAAAGGGTGTTCCAGAATATGGAAGAAAACCCAGCCCCATATTTTGCGGCGTCCTCTTTGCTTGGTTTCAGTTTCAGCCAAATTTTTGAATCGGCATTTAAAGCCTTGAAAAAATCTTCATTCATGCTTTCAAAAATCAGAAATTTGGGCTCAGGCATTTTTGCTTTGGGATAGTAATAAACAACCCAATCATTTGTAACGTTTATCTGCTTTGATTTTATTTCTACAATGAATTTAAGCTGGGATGCTTTTATTAAGGCGGAAGTATCGAAGTTGAAATCTTTGATAACATTTAAACCATGCGGCAAATCAGTCTCAAAAGATTTCGAGAAAAGCTCTATATCATCTGAATCTTTCACCGTGTAAGTGATGAGGGCTTCCTTAATTTCAGACTGGGTAAAATTAGAAATTTTTATTTGCGCCGAGATTTTTTCCTCGCAACTGAAAACCATTTTTTCAAAGAGCGCCAAAGGGACTAGAGAATTTGAAAATTTAGAAAAATCTTTATTGCTTGCGTATTCCTTGCTCTCCCAGAATGGGTCTAACACGCCTACAAGCGCAGTGCCTTGACCGGTGAAGTCTTGCAGACCCAAAAGTTGGTATCCACGCAAATTTTCGGTACGTAGTGCGGCTTCAATATCCGCCTTGTAGCAAAGGAGCTGAAGCTTACCTGATGCCAAATAAAAATCATTTGCCCTGTGGCTCAAGCCGGCTTCATCCAGCAAGTCTTTAAAGATTTCAAAACTTCTATTTTTTAAATTGCCTGTGTATTTTTTTATGCTTTCAAAATTAGGATATGCGCACCATTGCCCCATTTCGTGCGTGATTACGGGTGTTGTTGGGTATTTGTTTACAAAGGCGTCGAAGTTGAATTTTGTGTTGGGCGGGTTTGCGTTTATGACAGACTTCAAACCTTCTCCCCAACCTTGTATGCGAGGATTTGGAGGCAGATGGAATTGGTTTTCTGCGAGTAGGGGCCAGCCGCTACCCGCCGAATAGAGTCTCTGAGTATCTTTATTTTTGAAAGTTTCCAACCATTTTTTTAAGAAGGCGTCTCGCCCTCTGTGGTCTTCTCCATGCGGCTCATTGCCTTGGGAATAGAGGATGAAGCTTGGGTGGTTGGCATAAGAGGCGAGTATCAATTTTGTCTCCTCAAAAATCCAATCATCTATTGGATTGCCCATTCCAATGCGGCTAAAATCTTTTACGGGCCAGTTTGAATTTTCTATTTGTAAATAAAACCCAATCTCATCTGCGGCTTCAAAAGCCGCTTTGGGAGGACACCAAGAATGAAACCTGATGTGGTTTAAGCCGTAACTTTTGCAAGTTTCCATAATTTTTATCCAAGACTCCTTGTCTGTTGGCGGATAACCCGTAAGCGGGAATATGCAGCAGTCAAGCGTGCCTCTAAAATAAGTATCTAAGCCGTTTACCAGAATTTTATTTTCTTTTGCGGCAACTGTGCGCAGTCCGTAATTAAATTTTTTTGTATCAACAAGATTTTTTGATTTAAACTCAATTTCCATCTCATAAAGTTTTGGTGCAAATTCACTCCAATACTCAGGGTCGTCTCCAAAAGAGTAAAGCACTTCAAGATAACTTTCCTTTCCGACGTATAAAAAAACTTGCTTGATTGTTTTTGGCGCAGGTTTGAAAGAGGCAAGCGGGGTTGCCGATATGGTCAGAGAAAAATTTCTTTTCCCGCTATTAAAGGAATTTATTTTGATGCGGAATTTTCGCACATTTGGATTTTCTGTTTCAAGAATTTGAACGTTTTGTATGAAAATTGGAGACTTTGCAATGAGCTGCATTCTGCCCGCAATGCCGTTCCAATTACCCTGAGTGTGGTCTGAAATACTGTGAGAGTCGCGTCCCAAATCTATGGGGTTGTCATTTTCTACAAGGATTTTGATTTTGTTTTCGCCGGCTTTAATATGTTTGGAAACATCGTAAATATGAGCCGTACCTGCACTCATATTAGACCCAATAAAAACGCCGTTCAACCAGAGAGACGTTTTTAAATGCGGCCTTTCAAGGAAAATTGAAAAATGAGAGTTGAGGAGTTTTTCAGGCACATCTACGGATTTTTCAAAATAGGCTTTGCCTGAAAAATACATGTCGGGCTGGAGAAAGCAGGGCAGCTTGAAATCTGTTTTTGAAGTTAAATATTTTTTTAAGTTTTCAGTCTTAAACATCTCATCCCTGAAACCTGCCAGCCATTTTGTTTCAGAATTGGGCCTTTTACCAAATCCTTGCGAGGCAACGTCGCCGGGCAGATAAACTTTGCCCTCCTGAATATCAGTAAACTCTTTATCGGAGGAAAATTGCCACTCTCCTGAAATATCTATTATTTTTGCCGCATGTGCGGAAACAAAAATAAATGTAAGGCAAGTCAATATGAAAAATCTGGAAAACATGGAAAAATTTTTTACTATATATTGTAAAGGTCAACTTTTAAAAAAGTCTGGCGTTAAAGGGTTAAGTGTGTCAGTGATGTAACTGAGTTTGTATGAAAGGAATTTTTTATGAAGTATATTTTTTCAATCTTTTTTGCGGCGGCTAACTTTGTTCTAGCCCAAGATGTTGTTTTGGTTTCAGATTTTGGCGCAAAGCCAAATGACGGCGTATGTGATATTGCGGCAATCAAAAAAGCAATAGAGAAAGCCAAAGAAGTTTCGGCAAAAGAACTGGTCTTTGAGGCGGGTGTTTATGACTTTAAATTGAAAACCATGAAGTCCGCAACCTCCATGCGCTTTGAAGACTTTGAAGGCTTGAGCGTTGTCGGCGCCGTCAATGAAAAGGGTGAGCCCGCCACGACATTTCTTCGCCACTACAAGTTTGAAAATAACGTGCATGCAATACCGCTTTTTGCCGCAAAAAATTGCAAAAACTTCACGCTGAAAAATGTCATATTTGACAACAACCCCCGATACACTTCCGCCGGCGAAATCATGAAAATTGAAGGTTCAAGGATTGTCATAAGAATTTTGGACGGAAACCCCGCAATAGACGGCGGCATTATCTATTGCGCAAATTCTTGGGATTTGAAAAACAAAAAACTTTTGCATGTTGAAAGTCTTAACTACGGCGGCGACGCAACCAGAAAAGCTGAAGAATATACCATGCATTTTCTGAATGATACGGATAAAAATTTGATGTATATAGACTCGCCCACAATGGCGCCAAAGGTGAAAGTTGGCGAGGGCATAAGCTGGTCTTACGGACACAAGGGTCTGCAGACCTCTTTTGAATATTGCGACAATCTGTACGTGGAAAATGTCTGGACTTACAACAGCGTAGGTTTTTGTTTTGAGACTAAGGCTTCTCACAATTTGCGCGGCAAGAATGTGAAATTTATAGCGCCCGAAAACCAGCTTATGGTCTGCTCTAGAGACGCTTGGAAGCTATACGCTTGCACCGGCGATGTGGAAATAGACGGAATGTATATTGAGGGCGTGCGTTGGGACGGACAGAATGCTCATGGCTCTTTTATGATGCTTCAAGAAAAAATAGATTCTAAAACTTTGTGTCTCTTTAAAGAAGGCGGTGCGGGGCAAGTAATACCGGTCGGCTCTATGATTGGCTTCATTAAAGATTCCAAGACGGAAATTCTATGTAAGGTGAAATCTGCGGAGCTTAAAAAAGGCACAGGCAAGGTCTCTTACATTGTAACTTTTGAAGAAGCCGTACCAAACTTTGTCGATGATAAAACCCTATGCAACATCTATGGCTGGGCGTTTAATTCTTACAAAGTGAAAAATTCCGAATTCAGAAACATTGCGGGTTGCGCAAGCATACTCAGGAATCAAAACACACTATTTGAGGATTGCGTTTTTGACAACATAATGTACCCCGCAATTTTGATAGGGGCGGAACCTCAAAACGGAGAGGGCATCACGCCAAAAAATATCACCGTAAACAGATGCAAATTTATTTCATCCGGTTGGACGCATAGGCAGGGCGCTTATGGCGGCATTGGCGTACGTTGCAAAAAGTTGAATGAAAAGGAGGATTATAATCCTGATTATTCAGTAATTTCCGGTGCGCCTTTCTTTTATATGCGCAATATAAAAATTACAAATAATGAGTTTGTAGATTGCGGCGTGGGCATTCAGGCGGAAGGCGTAAATGGGCTTATTATAGACGGCAACGTCTTTAAGAACACAAAAAAGCCCATAGTGCAAAGCGATAATCTGAATGCGAAAATTCAGAAACACTAAACCGTCGCCAATCTGCTTTTAAGTTTAATGTATCTAAATTTTCCTTTCTGAATGTGTGGAGGGCATTAAATTTATGTTTGACTTAAAACGTTTTAGTCAATAGCGTCAATATTCTTGATTTTTAGAAATTTTTTTATGAATAGAAAATTGACACAGCTTTTAACGGCTTTTTTTGCCGCAACATTATCGGTCTTTGCACTGGAAGTGCCGGACTTTTGCGCAAAGATAGACAAGGAAAATTATCCAAGCGCTTTGCTTGCGCCACAGTTGCGCACGGAAAATATTCCGGGTAAATATCTGGCTTATTATCGCTCTTGGCAAGGCATACCAAGTATTGAGCGCACTGCAAACGGCAGGCTTTGGGCTACATGGTATGCAGGACCAACGGGTGAAGGCTATGAGGGCAATTTTGTCGTACTATATACTAGCGGCGACGACGGCAAAACTTGGGAAGGCCCTGTGGCGGTGTATGACTCGAGTTTGTTTTTCAACGCCCGCACTTGGGACCCTAAGCTCTGGAAAGATGCTGACGGAAATTTGTTTTTTTCATTCACTCGCATAATGGCCGCAAATAAAGAAGGCAAAGATTGGACAACTTGGATATTCAAAGCGGCAAATCCTGAAGACCCCCTTACAAAGTGGGAAGGGCCTATATTCTGCGGCTTCGGGTTATCTTTAAATAAACCCACTTATCTAAAAGACGGCAGAATAATGATGCCCATGGACAATAGAATTAGGGAGACTGATTTGGCGCAGAATATAGAGTGGTATGTGTCGGAAGACAAAGGTAAGAGCTACAAGCTTCTTTCGACGATACTCTCTGACGGAAAACCTGAAAATAAAATAGTTTGCGAGCACATGCTTGTCGAAAAAAATGACGGCAAACTTTGGACTTTGGCAAGATATACTAGCGGGATTTTGCAGTCTGAATCTGCCGATGGCGGCAAAACTTGGTCTGTCTTTAAGCCTTTCACAAATGAATTTTCAATTCACACGCGCTTTAATGTTAGGCGTTTGAAAAGCGGCAATTTGCTCTTGGTTGCAAACGACCACAAGAAAAGCAGAAATAATATGACGGCATTTTTATCTGAAGACGACGGTGCAACTTGGAAGTATAAATTTGCAATCGATGAACGCTCGCAGGTGAGTTACCCAGATTCTACGCAAAGCGACGACGGGTTTATATATGTAATCTACGACAGGGGCAGGTACATGAAGGATATGCAAGAAATCTTGTTTGCTAAAATCACCGAAGAAGACATTAAGGCAGGAAAATTGGTGAACGAAAAAAGCTCTCTTAAAAATATGATAAACACCCTCATGGGCGGCAAGGGGGCTATGAAAAATTATGAATCCAAATACCCCATAGGCGAACATCAGGCCATGATTGAAAAATTGAAAATAGAGAGCGATAAATTAAAAAAATAATTAGGAAAAAATTGATATGATAAATCTAAAAATAATTTTAACTTTAATGGCATTGTCTGTGCTTTTGCCCTCGGTTCATGCGCAAGGCGGCGTTTGTGCAGACATTACTCCTGAAGATTACCCTTCGGCATTCACAAAACCAAAGCTCATTTATGCCGATAAAATCTGGGCAAAGTATCTTGAAAGATACAGAAACTGGCAGGGCATACCCGCAATAGAAATTACCGACGGCGGCAGGCTTTGGGCATCTTGGTACGCAGGGCCTGTGCAAGAAGGCAAGAGAGGCAACTTTATAGTGTTGGCAACCAGCGACGACGACGGCGCAACGTGGTCTCCGCCTGTGGTGGTTTTTGACTCGTCAACATTTTTCAACGCAACTTCTTGGGACCCCAGTTTATGGAAAGACGCTCAGGGCAATTTGTTTTTTTCCGTAACAAGGTCTATGGAACTGAATAAAGAAAAAGTGGGGCTAACCTCATGGTTTTTTAAGGCGCAAAACCCCGAAGACCCTTTTACTTCTTGGGGAGAGGCAACGCTAAAAGCAAAGGGCGTTGCGCTTAATAAGCCAACTTTCTTAAAAAATGGCAATATACTTCAACCCGTAGATGTGCGGCACGGCAAAGACGGTTTTACAAATCTTGAGTGGAATATTTCAAAAGATGGCGGCAAAACTTTTGAAGAATATTCAAAAGTTCCATTTTCTGAAAGCGCACACAAAGGCTTTGGAAATCACGACGCAAAAAGGAAAAACTTTATGTGCGAACACCAACTTGTGGAACGCAAAGACGGCACGCTTTGGATGCTTACACGCACGGTTTACGGCTTGGCGGAGGCAAGCTCGAAAGACGGCGGCAAAACTTGGATAGACTTTAAACCTTACAGGGAAAAATTTTGCGTAAACACACGTTTTTATTTGGGCAAACTCAAAAGCGGAAATCTCATACTTGTTGCAAATGACCATGAAAAATCCAGAAGCAATATGACGGTGTTTTTGTCGGAAGACGACGGCGAAACCTGGGGTTACAAGCTGGTGTTGGATGAGCGCGGCGCTGTCAGTTATCCGGACGCAACGCAGAGTAAAGAAGGTTACATATACATAGCCTACGACAGAGGCAGATACGCACCCAATGAACAAGAAATACTTTTTGCAAAAATTACGGAAGCGGACATAAAGGCAGGAAAGCTTGTTGACCCAAAAAGCAAACTAAAGCAAATTATAAATACCTTGACAGGCATGGGCGGCGGCGCAAAAGATAACTTTGAGTGCACGCCTATTGAGGCAAATTACAAAGATGCCATAGAAAAATTAAAGAAGAAAAAGTAATATGAAAAAAATACTAACATTTATAGTCTTGGCGGTGGCTGGTGTCGCTTTTGCGCAAAATGCAAATCAAGAGTTTGCCGCATTCGACGGGGTTAGCGGTTCAAGAAAAGTTGAGACGGGAAAATTGGGCAAACCCGCCACCATGCCCAAAGACATAACTTTGCCTTCAGAACCCTCCATTACTTTGAATCCACCGCCTTATTATTCCGAAAGGATGAGAGTATGGCAGGGCATACCAAGCATTGAAATTTCAGACGGCGGCAGATTGTGGTCAACATGGTATAGCGGCAATATTTGCGAAGGTGCTGCAAGGCACTACGCAATGCTGTACACGAGTGGCGACGACGGCGCAACATGGAAAATGGTCGCAATTTTCGACCCTGCAATTTTCTTTGAAGGTTCGGGCGGAGATCCATCTTTGTGGAAATCTAAAGATGGGTCTGTGTATTGGATTTTAAATAGAAAACTTACCGTGGAGGAAGGCGCTACGCCAAGAAGCTGTTGGTTTGTAAAAATTAAAGACCCTGAAGCCGAAGAACCCAAATTTGAAAAACCAAAATTTATTGCAAGGGCATTGGTTTTAAACAAGCCAGAGACACTCTCAAACGGCAGGGTTTTTATATCCATGAATAAAATGGAAAAGTGCGAAAAGCGCATAATTTTCTTTGATGCAAATGACAAAGCTGGCGACGTAAAATTTGCCAGCCAATGGGGTTTTATGGAAGAAAAGGACCCTGTAATCAGTGAGCCTATGGCGTATCAACGCAAAAACGGAGACATCGTTTGCCTGATACGCAGCAATGCGGGAATCTTGCAAATAGAATCTAAAGATTTGGGCAAAACTTGGGGCGATAAAAAACCCTTTGCCCTGCAAGTAAGCGTGGGTACGAGATTTTTTGTGGGCAGGCTTAAAAGCGGCAACCTGCTTTTGGTCGCCAACGACCACCCCAAGGCAAGAAGCAATATGACAGTCTTTTTATCCGAAGACGACGGCGTTACATGGCCCTACAAAATGGCGATAGACTCAAGGGAATTTGTAAGTTATCCCGATGCCGCCGAAGGCGAAAATGGGTTTATATATGTAACCTATGATAGGGGTAGGTATAAAAAAGACATGCAGGAAATTTTGTTCGCAAAAATTACCGAAGAAGATATCAAGGCGGGAAAACTCGTCAATAACTTAAGCCGATTGGAACAGGTAATCAGCAAACTTGCGCCCCACGGCGGCGGCGTAAAAAAAGACTCAGAAACACCAGATATGCACAAGGCGCATTCAAAAAAGGGCAAGTAATATGAAAAAATTTTTACTATCTACATCGGCTTTACTTAGCCTTGCAAACATTCTGTTTTCAGAGACGGACAAATTCTCTCCTGAGTTTTTGAGTGAATATCCGGAAACTTTAACTTTTAGCGCAATTCCGGATATTAAACTAAACCCTCCGCCTCTTTACAGCCCCAGAATGAGGGTGTGGCAAGGCATACCAAGCATTGAAGTTTCAGACGGAGGCAGGCTGTGGGCAACATGGTATAGCGGCAACTTGGCGGAAGGTGCGGGCGGGCACTTTGCGCTTCTATCGACCAGTGGCGACGACGGCAAAACTTGGGAGGAAGTAGCGGTCTTTGACCCATCCACCGTTTTAAACGGCAGCAGTGGAGACCCAAATATCTGGAAAGATAAAAACGGCAAATTACATTGGATTCTGAATTATACTTTGAGGCATCCCGACGGTGCTATCAGAATGGTTCTTTATAATGAGGCCATAGATGCGGAAAACCCAAAGACAAAGTGGAAAAAGGCTCGCATAATAGGCAATGGTATTGAGCTTAATAAACCAATGTATCTCAAAAGCGGAAAGCTTCTCATACCGGTAGATTTCATGTCTAAGATGAACGACAGAAACAGGTTTTATATTTCTGACGACGACGCAAAAACATCCACATATTTTTCATACTGGGAAGAACCCAGAATCGTCTTTACAGAGCACATGATAATTGAAAGAAACGACGGGACTCTGCTTTGCATGGGCAGGGCGAAGGACGCCATAGTGCAGGCGGAATCTAAAGACGGCGGAAAAACTTGGCGCAGTATTGAAGATTTCCCAATCAAGTGCAGTATCAATACACGCTTCCATTTGCGAAAACTTGCAAGCGGGAACATCTTGCTAATCGCCAACGACAATCCCAAATCAAGAAGCAATATGACCGCCTTTTTATCTGACGACGAGGGCAGAACTTGGAAGTATAAATTGCAGCTCGACGAACGGGAATACGTAAGTTACCCGGACGCCACGCAGACCAAAGACGGCTTCATTTATGCAATCTACGACAGGGGCAGGTACATGAAGGATATGCAGGAAATCTTGTTCGCAAAAATTACCGAAGAAGACATCAAGGCTGGCAAAATTGTCAATAAAGACAGCAAACTAAGGCAGCTTATCAGCACGCTTGCGCCCTACGGCGGCGGCGTGCGTTCAGATTGGGAGACTGGGCAGATGTTCAAAAAATACAAAGCCGAGGAGGAGGCAAGGTCTGCCGCAAGGAAAAAAGCTTCTGAAAAATGAAGATAAATGCTTAGACCAAATACGGTTTACACCTATTGTCATTTAAACCGTGTTGCGCTAAACTTATTTGCGTAAGAATTGTCGTAAAAATTCGCAAAGCAAAATGTTCTTTGCGAATTTTTTTATTTTTTAAAACACATAATTGTTTTGCAAAAAAAGAAATTTTATTTTTCTTTACGCAATAATGCTGAAAGAAAAGCAAAATAGAAAAGAAATCAAGAAGTCGGTTTTGTCGAGCTTGTCTTTTTATGTGTTGGTTTTTGTGATGCAGGTTGTAAGCAAAACATTGTCTGCCGCTTCTGATTTTGTGGGCGTTTTTTTGCTTTTAGCTTTTGCAATTTTAATGGTGATTATGCCGTTTTATTTTGCCCAAAAACTCTTTAAAATAAAGAAAGACCCCTATGCTTGGTGCTGGCTCCAAATCATGCACGCAGTATGCGTGGCGCCGCTTTGGTATGCTTTTCTTTTTACAACAATTTCTGGAGCGCAGGGGCAAGATTATTTTGAGCGTGTGGCAACTTTGTTTTTTGTCATGCTTTTTGTCGCAACTTTTGCCCCAACTTTGGGAGTCATGTTCTCAAAAATAAAGTCTAACCTTTTGGGACTGAGAAATTATTGAACTTGCATTTTCTCTAATCCGATTGTTGAATGAGCCAGTATTTATGTATTGTCTTACGGAGAACATGACATTTTTTTCATTTTTTGATGGAATGTACATTTTGGCGCAGTCTGTATCGGAAGGGTCTGATTGCGTTAAATTTCTTTATTTTTTATTGCCGATTTTGGGTATATTATTTGGGACTGCGGTATATTTCTATGCAAAGGCGAGGTCTGTTGTAAAATTGAGAAATGCTCAAAATAAGGGCTTTTCAATGTTAAATTCTGTCGTGAACATGGCGGGGGTATCCTTCTTCACTTGCGACAAAAATTTCAACATTACTTACATCTGCAAAGGTAATGATTTCTTTGTTTCAGAAAAAACATCCGGCAAGGAGTCTGTGTTTGTGGCGATATCCAGAAATTTTGATTTGTCAAAAAAATTTTCCGACATACAAAACTTTAAATCAGGCAAAACCCAAAGGCTGGAGCTTAATTTTTCATCTGAATTTGGGGAAGAAAAACACTATTCTTTCCTGATGCAGAAATCCGACGATACGGATGAGTATGTTGGTACAATCACCGATATAACCGCTCTTTACAAAACACAAAAAGAGGCTGAGCAAGCAAATATTATCTTAGAGTATGTTCTAAACAACATACCGTTCCCAATCTTTGTAAAAAATTATTCCAAAGGCGGCAAATATATATTAATAAATAAGCACTTTTACAATTTTATCGGCATAACAGACACCAACCCCGTCAAAGATAGGACGGATTATGATATTTTTGAACATCATCTTGCAAAGAAGTTTCAAGATTTGGATTTGGGTATAATATCTAGGGGTGTCATTGAAGACAGCAATATAACAATACACAATAAGAGCGGTACGGAGCAGACGAACAGGGTCATACTCTGCCCCATGAAGTCTCCGTATGGGGAAGACTATCTCATGGGTATCGCAATAGATGTTACAAAACTTATAGACGTGCAAAAACAGTTGGAGTCTTACGTTGAAAGGGGTAAAATTTTAAATAATGCGCTCTCAAACGCCCTTTCTTCAGATGTTGAGGCGTCAACTTTGGACAATTTCCTAAAAGATATTGGCGTTTATCTTAAAGCCGACAGGGCTAATATCTACATTTTTGACGACAAAAATAAAGGCGCAAAATTACAGGACGAATGGTGCAAAGAGGGCGTGCCTCCTACGCCGTCAGAATATAAGACAATCCCGATTGCAAACACTTCTGCTGATATGCAAGAAATCAAAAATGGCAAGATTCTTGCCACAAATGACATTTCCGGTGTTGAGGTTTCAAGGTTTCATGAAATAGATAATGTCTTGCAATCTTCTGGCGTAAAAAGCGCATTCACTATGGGCATATTCCACAGAGATTCTCTTTGGGGCGTGATGGGCTTTGATTATGTGGAAGCGCATACGATAACCAAAGAAGATTATGAGACGGCGCTGTCTGCTTGTAAGGTGTTTGAACTTTATTTAAACAGGCGCGAAAATTTAAAAGTCCTCCGAGAGAGCGAGGCTGAAAAAGCTTTGATTCTGGAGTCTTTGCACTTCCCCATAATGCTTTTTGACAAAAACAGGAATTTGAAAACGGTCAACGTATCTGCGTCAAAAATAGTGGGTGAGGATATTAAAACGATTTTAACCAAACCCTGTTACGAGACTTTCTGCAAGCAAGATAATCCTAATTGCCATGTTTCAAAATGTCTGGCGGATTCAACTGCGCAGATGATGGAGGTTTTCTTGCCCAATGGCACCATATATCACGCTCACGCCCATCCCGTCTTTGACAAGGACGGCAAGATTGAATATGCGCTGGAATATATGATGGACGTTACGGAGCTTGTTAATAGCAAGAAAAATCTGGAAGACGCCGTAAGAAATGCACAGGCTGCCGAAAAGGCAAAAGACCTTTTCTTATCTACAATGAGCCATGAAATCCGCACGCCACTCAATGCGGTTATCGGTTACAGTGAACTAAATCAGTACGACCATATTTCAGATCAAGAACGGCTGGAAAATTTAAAGAGTATAAATTTTGCCGCAAACTCTCTGCTTGCTTTAATCAACGATATTTTAGACCTTTCAAAGCTGGAAGCCGGTTTTGTGGAGATGAATCCTCAGCCCCTAAATCTGAAAGAATTTTTGGGCGATATTGTGCGCATATTCAAATATAGGGCAACCCTCAAAGATGTTGACATTATCTTGAATATTGATGCAAACATCCCGATTGTAAAGTTGGACTCTATGCGGCTAAAACAGGTTTTGATGAACTTGGTCGGCAATGCCGTAAAATTTACAGATTCCGGCAGCGTTATAGTAGGTTGCAAATTTAAGCCTGCTGCGGGCGGCAAGATAAATTTATTTATATCTGTAAAAGATACGGGTATGGGCATATCTTCAGATTATATCTGGAAGATTTTCAACCCCTTTGAACGTCAGCACATGGATATTGTAACGGGCAAACAGGCGCATGAAGGCACGGGTTTGGGGCTTCCAATAGCCAAGAGGCTGGTGGAAAATATGAACGGCAAAATCTCCGTAGAAAGCGTGTTGGGCAAAGGCAGTAACTTCAATGTTACGCTTGAGGATGTTGAAATTTCAGATGAGGAATATATTTCAAAATCGCAGACGCTGACGCATGAGGATGCTGATTTTAATTTCACGGGGGAAGTTTTGATAGTTGACGATATTGCCATGAATCTGGCGGTATTTGGCGCAATACTCAAAAAGTTGGGCGTAAAATATAAAAGCGCAAATTCGGCAAAAATAGCCTTGGAGATGATTGCGCAACACAAACCCGATATTGTGCTCACAGATATTTGGATGCCAGATATGGGCGGTAGCGAGCTTTTGGAAGCAATCAAAACCGACGAAAAAACGAAAGATATAATTGTTGTTGCCGTTACGGCAGACACACGTTTTCACAGCCTAGGCTTTGACGACAAACTCTTCAAGCCAATCACTATTGATTCGGTTTCAAAACTGATAATGTCTTTTGCAGACAAAATCAATAAGTGAGAAATTTGCGCCTTAGCCTCGTTTAGGCAAGTAGCGGCGTAAGATTTTTTATGCCCGACAAACTTTGTCTAGACCAAGTACTGTTTAATTGGGAACATTATGCAAGTGTATTTAAAAATTAAATGCCTCCACGGGAGAGGGCGTGCGGGCTGAATTTAAAACGGGTTTTAGTTTGGACAAAATTTCGGGAGAGGACTTTGAAATATCATTATTTTCAGAAGGGTCTTTGGAAAGATCGAAAAGCTCGTAGTAAATTTTATCCTCATTTTTTGCGTTGAATTTTATGAGCTTGAAATTGTCCTTAATTATAGCAGTTTTGCCGCCTTGTTCATGAAATTCCCAGTACAGATAATCATGCTTTGGCGTGTCGGAATTTTGCCCAAAGAGAAGGGGTTTGAAGGAAAGCCCGTCGGTATCTTTGGGTTTGGCGCAGGAAATAATGTCGGATATTGTGGGGAATATGTCCCAAAATGCGCTGATGTGGTTTGTGTCTGAAGCGGGCGCAATTTTGCCCTTCCAGCAGATTAACATTGGGGTGCGTATGCCGCCCTCATAGAGGTCTCTTTTGCCACCCCTTAAACCGCCGGAACTGTTCCAATAAAGGGGGTCGTGGCCGCCTTCCTTGTGGCAGCCGTTGTCGGAAGTGAAGAAAATTATTGTGTTTTCCATAAGACCTTCTTTTTCCAGAAAGTCTAAAATTTCGCCGACATTTTTATCTAAGATACCCATCATTGCCGCAAATGCCGCCTTGGGATTTGGCTGGCTGTTATAAGTGGATTTTGGATTACTTTGTATGAAAGGCTTTTCTTCGCCAAACTTGCCTATGAATTTGCGCATTTCAGAGTCTGGAGCCTGCATCTCCGCATGGGGTATTGTTGTGGCGTAGTAAAGGAAGAAGGGCTTTTTAGATTTTGCATTTTCTTTCACAAATTCCATGGCTTTTTCTTGTATCAATATTGCCGAATTTGTTTTTTTTGCGTTATTTTCATTTTCAGGAAGAGGGTATTTTTTGTCTCCATCCCAAAGATAGGGCGGATAATAATAGTGCGCCATTCTTTGCCCCACGAAACCAAAAAATTTATCGAAACCCATTTTGAGCGGCGCAGAGGGACTCTCTGTCGCACCCAGACCCCATTTGCCGTAAAGCCCCGTAACATAACCCGCTTCTTTGAGCGCCTTGGGGAGAATTAAGGTGTCTTGGGGCATATCCAAATCTCCATCGGCATTGTATCCAGAACCTCTGTTGCCCCTGATATAAGTTTTGCCCGTGCTCAAGCCCGTCATCAAAGAGCATCTTGAAGGGGCGCAAACTGTCGAGCCCGAGTAATGCCTTGTAAAGCGCATTCCCATATTTGCTATTCTATCTATATTGGGCGTGGTGATTTTTTTTTGCCCGTAACAGCTCAGGTCGCCATAGCCGAGGTCGTCTGCTAATATAAAGATTATATTGGGCTTGTCTTGGGCGTAAGTTGCGCAAAGAAAAAGTGCAACAATCAGGCTAAATAGATGGAATTTCATGCCTTAGAACTTAAGTTTGCGCTTAAAAATTTCAATAAAATTTTATTTTTCTCAACAAATTAATGAATAGATACTTTGCTTTTTGCTTGATTATTAGGGTTTAATAGTTCAGTAATAAGCGCCATTTTACGTCTATGAAATTCGAATTCTTCCACTATACGAGTGAAGTAACTTTCTTCATTGGTTTTATTGTAGTAATGCTATTTTCTGCCGAGCTTGCATATTTGCACGGCAAAAATATTTCAAAAAAACACAACGTTGAAAGTGCGGACTTAAGCGCAAACGCCGCCACAATCAGTGGCACTATGCTTGGGCTGTTGGCATTGCTTTTAGGTTTTGCTTTTTCTATGGCAATGGGGCGTTTTGAAAAACGCAAAGAACTTTTGCTTGAAGAAGTCAACGATATCCAAACCACATATTTGCGTATAGACCTTCTTAATGCGGAACATTCCAAGAATCTTAAACGCCTTTTTGCAGACTACACTCAGTTGCGCCTAGACTATTACAAGCCCGATGTTGTCGCAAAAAATTTAAACGGCAGCTTGAATGAAACCGTAGAGCTTCAGAAAGAAATATGGGTAAAATCCATAGAGGCTTTGAACGCACATAAGACGCCGCCTTTGGCCTTGGCCTACATAAACGTTTTAAACTCTGTATTTGACGATCAGACAAAACGTACGATAGTCAGAGACAATCATCTGCCTGAGCAAATATTGTGGCTTTTAATTTTAGTGGCTCTAATAGCCAACTCAACGGGGGCGTACGCACTTGGGTTAAAGCACGTGAAAATATTTCTGCCAAGGGCGCTATTTATAATGGTTATTGCGGCAGTGCTAACCGTAATCTTAGATTTGGATAGACCTACGAGAGGTTTCATACGCATAGACCAAAGCAGTATGATTAATCTGCATTCAGAAATTTCCAAAGACGTTGCATCTTTGAAGTAGGGTTATCAAAATTTTTTTTAAAAAAAATTGACTCTATGGGCTGCCTCAACTAGCTTCTCCACATAATGTTATTTTTTTTGTGGAGGATGTTATGAGGAATGTAAAAATATACGTAGCTTTATTGTTATTATCTTTTGGGTGCTCGGTTTTTGCGGCACCGACAAACTATTACTTTGACGGTGCGATGGTTGGTATAACTACCGCCAGCGCTTGGTTTAAAGACGCCGCAGGCACTCAACCATTTGGTTCTGCGCCAAATATAACTGAGGCTGTGGGCTCTGTGGACACAAATATTTACAGGGTGGATAATGCCACCGCTTTGGCAAAAAATGGCATGATAGCCATAAGCGCCAACACTTGGGTAAATTCTGTCGTGAACGATGTAACGGGTACGGCGTCTTCTAATTGGCAGTTCTATACCACGGTCTCTGACCTGACATTTACCATAGGCAATGTCTTGCAAAATTCTTTAAACACAACTTCCATACGCAAAAGGAATATGGACGCCACGTATAACATTGCCCTCACCCGTGAGGTAAAGGTGAGCAAAGGGCTTTTGAATTTGGGTACAAATACCAAGGGTGAATATTTGAGCGTCCTGAACTTGGGCAAAAATGGCGATGGCGTTGCAATAGATATCAGGGGCGCAGACGGAAGCGGCGATACGGGGCTGACAAAATTGAACATATATGCTGAAACCGTCAACGCTGAGGTTGGCAGTAAGATAAATGTTGCCCATGGGGTTCTTGGTTTTGAAAGGGGTACGGCGGGAGACGCAGGTAGCCTTGGCAATCAAAATTTGGATATTACAAACGCCACGATAACTTTGGGGGATGACGCTTATTTGTCTTATGGTAACTTTATTGCCCAAAAGGGTTATGCGCACTTTGGGGAGATTGTCATCAATTCAAAAATAAACCACCCAACGGCTGTTAATGCGTATCGCAGTAGGATAAATTTTGTTACAAGCGCCACTCAGGGCGCTACCGCAACCGACAAACCCATCACCATAGACACCCTCACATTGGGTCTTGCCGACGACGCCGACGATAGGACTAGGGTTGACATAAGCACAAATGCAAATGTCTATATAGGCACATTGCAGTCTAAAAATGTGGGGATGAACGGCGGCATGTATCAGGGGGTAAATTTTGTCGGTACTGCCACGGCAGGGTATTATATCGGCACGGCAAATCTGGCGGTAGAACGTTTGACTATAAATTCAAAATTTGAAGTGTCGGGGAATTTTACAAACTTTTACAAGGTGGATTCCTTAAAGTGCACAAATGTCTTTATCAGCTCCTCCTCGACAAGTTTTACCGTACTCGGCAAATTCATAAATAATGGTGCGATATATTTTGACAGCAACAATGCTGTTAAAGACGTCAAAGTTACATTTGGGTCTTTATCCGGCGGTTCCAGCGATTCTAGAGACCGTATAACAACAAATTACGGCAGCACAAACCACTATGGCTCTGTAACCACAATCACTCTGAATGCCGCCACCGGTACGGACACTTATTTAGGGCGCTTGCACGATATGGGACAGGCGGCAAATCCTACTGAAGCCATAACAAATAATTGGGCAAAACTTGGAGTTGTCAAAGAGGGGGATTCCATACAGAAATTGCGTGGAGACAACTACTATCGCGGCGATACTGTCATAAAGGCGGGCACACTGCTTTTGCGCGCAGACAGTTCTGGCAGGGCTAGTTACCCTGATTGGGGCGTTGCCGCAATCAAGTTGCAGGGCGGCAAGTTTGGCGCAATAGGCCTTGCCGTTGAAACCGGTAAGATTTTGGGCACAAGCTTTGAGTGGTCAAATGGAACATTGCTCGTAGATATAAATGGTGCAAATTTTGACAAGATAGTTTTAAGCGGCGCACTGACAAAAATTGCGGGCGGCACTTATACCCTAGACTTCAACATGATGAATGTGGATACCGCACAAAATTATGACATCATAGGTTTTGCCTCTACAGATTTTTCAAGTGCGGATGATTTTACGGTGATTTTAAGCGACGCCAACTACAAGGCAGACTTGAAACTCAATGCAAATAACTTGTCTGTATCCTTTACACTGATACCCGAACCTGGCTTCTACGCTTCCATATTTGGGGCTTTTGCCTTGATGTTCGTAGTATTAAGAAGGCGTAAAAAATAGTTTTAATATTGTGTAAATAAAAGCCCCTCTCGTTGAGGGGCTTTTTTTGTTTAAAGTGGATTTTTGCGGATGTTAAAAATTTTTTTGGCAAAAATAATATTGCGCTTTTGTCTCAAATTTTTTGGACTGTACGCTTACTATTTTTACTATGGCAGACAAAAATAAAATTATAGACCTCGCAAAAAAGATTTCCGCAGGCGGCAAAATTTTAAAGGCGGCTGAGGAAAACTTGCTTTCATGGCTTGACGAAGACTTCCTGCCCGACTGGGCGCTGAACAGTATCGCCGAGCTTTTTGAAAGAGAAGCTTTTGAAGAAATCAACGACAGATTCTTTACAACAATAGCTTTCGGCACGGGCGGCATGAGAGGGCGCACCATAGGCAAGGTTGTAACCGGTATTGAAATGGGCACTCCCGGTCCGCAAGAAACTCCAGAGTATCCTGCCGTAGGCGCAAATAACATGAACAGTTTTACCGTCGCAAGGGCGACTTTGGGCTTGTTCAACTATTGCAAGAAGCATTGCGACTCCCAAAATTTGGGTGCGCCCCGCCTTGTTATCGCCTATGACGTCAGGCATTTTTCAAAATATTTTTGTGAGCTTGCCGCTTCTATCTGGGTTAAGCTGGGCGGTACGGTCAAGATTTTTGACGGTGCACGCAGCACCCCGCAGCTTTCATTCACGGTGCGCCATTGCCATGCAACGGCGGGCATAGTTATTACAGCAAGCCACAACCCCGCTTGCGACAACGGCTACAAAGTTTATTTTAGCGACGGCGCACAAATCATAAGCCCCAATGCCGAGGGCATAGTTTCCGAAGTCCAAAATATTCAGTGGCGGCAGGTTAAAAACTATATGCAGATAAATTTAAACGGCGTTGAAACCATATCAAAAGATATTGAAAACGCCTACATCAAAGCAATAGAAGCCTGCGTGATAGACGACAAGGTTATGAGCGCAAATAAGCCAAAGGTGGTCTATACCGCAGTACACGGCACGGGGGCGAGTTTGTGCCCTGACATCATGCGGCACTTCGGGCTTGAACCTATTTTTGTGGATGAGCAGATGGTTATGGATTCACGCTTTCCGACGGTAAAACAGCCAAATCCTGAATATTCGGAAACGCTTTCTATGGGTATAAAAAAGGCTTCGGAAGTTGGGGCTGAATGCGTCATGGCAACAGACCCCGACGCCGACAGAATGGGCGTTGCCATACGCCTGAAAGACGGCTCTATGAAGCTGCTTACGGGCAATATGATAGGCAGCCTGTTTGCCGAATATAGAATTACCAGAATGAAAGAACTTGGCATAATCAAAGACCCTGCAAAATGTGCGCTGGTAAAAACTTTTGTAACCTCCCCATTGCAAGACGTTATTGCAAAAGCGCATGGCTTAAAGTGCATAAATACTCTTACGGGTTTCAAATGGATAGGCGGCAAGCTTGATTTTTATGAAAAAGCCCTGCTTAAAGTGCGTCCAGATTTGAATTATGACAAGCTCTCTTACGCTGAACGCACAAAGCTTTTGCAAGAATACAGCACATTTTTTGTATTTGGCGGCGAAGAAAGTTACGGATATTTATCGACAGACTTTGTGCGCGATAAAGACGCCAACGCCGCAGTGATAACGTTCTGCGAAATGACTGCGTATCTCAAAAGTCTCGGCAAGACGGTGGATGAGTATCTGGATGAAATTTACCTTAAATACGGCTATTTTTATGAGGATTTGCTCAGCCTATACCGTGAAGGGGCGGCGGGCGCAAAAAAGATTAAGAGTTTCTTAAAATCCATAGACGCTACACCGCTTAAAGAGGTAGGCGGAGTTAAGGTGAAAAGCTCAATCAACTTTGCCAAAGATAAAATTTTGGACGCCGACGGTGTCCAGATTTCCAAAGAAGAATTCTTTTTTTACGAGCTTGAAAATGGCTACAAGTTTGCAATCAGGGCAAGCGGCACTGAGCCCAAGATAAAATTCTACGGTTTTGCGCAAGAATTTGTGAAGTCTCAAGATTCTCTGCCAAAAGCCAAAGAAACTGCGGTTTCCGAACTCAAACGCCTGCTGGGCGAGCTTGAAAAAATATTCGATACTGCGGAATAGTTTCAGGCTTTAAATCTGGTATTAGATAACAAAAACCGTGCTTTTAATGGGCACGGTTTTTTATTGTAAAAAGCTTGTTAAAAAAAGCTTGCTATTGAGTTGCATATATTTCAGAATGCGGGCGCAATTTAAAAATTTTACCAATAGTTTCAAATATAATTTAAACTTTACTTTATTTACATCCCATGATTTCTAATCGCATTAAATGTTTTGCGGCGGCTCTTTGTGTCGCCTTGTTTTCGCACGTTTACGGGATAGACTACTTCCTGCATGGCGCTGGCGCTTGGTCTGGTTCTGCTGATGCAACAACGCCGGCAACGCCTGTTGTTTATAGTTCTAGTGAGGTTGGTGCAAACTCCATATATCTCGGTAATACCTCTAATTTTTCAAGCCAGTATGCGGTAACATCTCTGGCCAATTCAACCCAATATTTGGCGACTATATCCAACACATCTACAATGACGGGGAGTGTGAATACTTATTTTGCTGGCGGCGGCGCAAATCAGCTTTTGAAAGTGGGTTCATTCTTGCAAAATTCGGCTGTCAACTACACTTTCCGCAGGCAAAGTGGTGCAACCAGCAGCAATGTAGAAACAAAAACCATCACCGTGAATAACGGCTATTTGGGCATAGGTAATGATTCTAATCAGGCACTTACCAAGCTGACTGTTACTGGGGAAACTTCTATCTCCGGCTCCAACTCAAGGCTCATTGTCTATGCGGATGTTGTAGATTTTCAGGGCGCAATAAATTTGAGCAATAGGGGTATGCTCAACGTTTATGTTGACCAAAACGCCTTTATAGCCAGTCCAAAGTCTCTGTGGTCTGAATTTACGGCGGTTTCAATAAATGCGCAAGGTTCTTCAAGCGTCAACTTGGGGGATGTTAAGACTGGTACAACCACAATAACCAAAAACAATTTAAAATCTATAAACATCACGGGTAACTTCACTGCAAATTCTGACGGTGGGGCTAATGCTCTTGTCAATATGTACGCTAAGGATTCTATTACTATTGGCGGTACGCTTTCTTTGTCAGGTGCAAATTCTATCACTACAAAAATTGGCAGCGATTACGGCGCAACGCTCTCTTTGGGCGCACTAAGCGTCAGTCAGACCGACAATTTGAATACTTTGGCAATAGGCACATTGGCTTCCGCAATTAAATCATTTTCTGCGGATAGCGCTTCCTTTGCGTCAAACGGCGGCAAGATAGATTCAAGCATATATTTTGAGGAATCTTTTGCCACTACGGGCGATGTTACTTTTACAGGTACATCTCAATTAACCTCAAACATCTTGACCACGGCAAACGGCACGGTCTCCATGAAAGACCTGAAGATTAATGCGGTAAACGGCACTAGCAGTGTGATAAATTTTGGTTCTGCCGCAAATGCGCTTAAAACGTTTAATGCGCAAAATATGAGTTTGACCAACAACACGTCCACAAACTTAACAACTACGATTTACGCAACAGACACAATTACTCTAACGGGTACGCTGACTTTAAATAACGCCGCAACTTCCGGTTCTCCCAGAACATATTTTCTCGGCGGCGCTGCGATGACTTTAGGCAATTTAGACATTACCTCCTCATCTCCGCAAGAGGTATATTTCGGCAATACGGACAATGCTTTAAAAAGTTTAAGTATTACAAATTTAAAGTACATTATTGATTCTACATATAAATCGGCCACTATAAATATCAACACTACGGATGGTGCAACGATAGGTTCTTATAATTTAGACGTTCAGTACACTTCGGGCAGCAACGCCACAATGCTTTTCACAAAGGTATATGGGGGTGATTTAAACATAGGCACAATCTCCCATATTGAAGGCAGTACAATCAAAAAGAATAGGTTTGAGTGGCAAAACGCTACAAATCAAAGCGCTTTAAATATCACGTCTGTAACCGCTTCAATGCAAGATTGGTATGTTTTTGGCGGCTCAAGCAGCGACCACTTTAAAGATATAAAAATTACAACCTTAAATATGAATGAAGCCTCTGTTTATTTGAGGGCGGCTTCTACCATAGATATTGGCTCTTTGAATATT
Source organism: Opitutales bacterium (assembly GCA_031553045.1). Lineage (GTDB taxonomy): Bacteria > Verrucomicrobiota > Verrucomicrobiia > Opitutales > Intestinicryptomonadaceae > CALXQW01. The sequence goes on from JAVBLZ010000002.1 coordinate 77,222, forward strand.
ACGGGTGGCGACGGCACTAACAGGAGTTATATTGAGGCGCGTTACGCTACCACCAATAAAATTGGTTCTCTTACTGTTGACGCCGGTTTCCGTTTTTACATGAATATGAGCGGCACTGCAGTTGCGCCAACTTTTGGCGAAATAAATTTGAATGGAGCTGGTCTTAACATTGAAGCATTAAAGGTTGGCGATAAACCCAAAGTTACGGGTAATTTTACGGTGTCAAATGACGGCAAGGCTGCTGTCAGTTTTAACACCAACATATCTGGCGATATTACAACGGCTACGGGCGTCGATATAGGCGGTAATTTGGTTGTAAATGGCGCAATTTTATTTGATGAAGGCTCTGCGTCGGGCAAATCTTTCGACGTTAAAATGTCGGCTTTGGTATGCGGCAATACGGACAATATGTTCCGCATAACAACTTCATACGGCACAACGGGCACTGCAAGCAATACAAACCTTGTTATAAAGGGTACTGTTGCTGGCAAATATGAGTATTGCGGCAGATTGCATGACGTCGGTGAAACCACGCCTACCGCACAATACATGTCATATCCTGGCAGCAAAATCGGTGTGATTATGGAAGCTGCCGAAGGCGTAAGTCAATATCTGCTTGGTGCAAATTATTACAGGGGCGATACTATAATCAAGAGCGGCAATTTGTTTGTAACAACTTTGAACGGAAGTCAAAAGGGTGAAAATGAGCGTTTCAACGGTTCTTTATATCTTTCAAAAGTGATATTGCAGGGCGGCGGTTTTGGCGCAGTGGGCACGGCAACTGGTGGTACAAATTACACTTATTCTGAAGTTGGCGAAGTAAGGGCTACAACTATGGAATGGTCTGGCGGTTCAGTATTGGTGGATGTTGCTTCAGCTTCCAGCTATGATAAAATAATTCTTTCTGGAGACTTTTTGCATATCGGCGATGGCGAACTTATCGTTGACCTAAACTTCATGGGCAGTTACGAAATAACTGATACGGACGTTTATAGCGTCATAGCTTGGGCAGGTGTAAGCGATGTTTCTGCCGATAAGATTGTTGTAAAAAACAATAAGGGCTTTGATTTGATGGCAAAAATTGTTGGCAACACGCTCCAAATCAGCGTAATTCCAGAACCTAGCACTTATGCGGCAATCTTTGGCGTTATGGCGCTTTTGTTTGTTCTGATTCGTCGCAAGAAGAAGTCTTTGTAATATTTTTGACAAGCTGATTTTTTGAAAGTTCAACACTCAAGCGTGTTGACAAAAATAAATTATTCCTCAAACTTTGCCGAATGAAAAGCAAAGTATTGTGTGGTGTATCGGGGCTTCTAATTTCTGCATCCGCCTTGTTCGGGGCGGATGATTTGGCGGCTGTTTTCAAAAATCCTCCCCAAGACGCAAAACCTTTTACTTGGTGGCATTGGATGAGTGGCAATATCAGCAAAGAGGGCATAGTAAAAGACGCTGACGCAATGGTGAAAGCTGGTTACGGCGGTTTGCAACTTTTTAATATAACGCAAACGGGGCTCATGCCTGGGCCGATTTATTACGGCAGTGAAAAATGGTGGGAACTATTAGATTTTGCCGCCGAAGAAATGAGCAAGAGGAATCTGGATTTTGGCATGACAAACGGTGCGGGTTGGGCAACTACGGGTGGTCCGCACATTTCTCCCGCTTACGCTATACAGCAGTTGGTATGGACGGAAAAGCAGATTGCAGATTCTTCCAAAGATAAAATTGTTCTGGAAAAATTTGATAAAAATATCCATAAGCACGTAACGCTCTGCCCCAGTACCACAATGTCTCAGGGTGTAGATTTGCCTCAAAAAGATGAATGGCAGCGTAAATTTTACAAAGACATTATTGTCTTTGCCTTCCCTACACCCAAGGACGAATTGAACGGTGCTGAAGGCCACAGGCTTAAAGACTGGCAGCTTAAAAGCGGCAATAAAGGCATGACGCCCACGGCAAAAATCCCCAGAGACACTGCTGTTGCGCCTTATCCCATAGATGAAAAAAGCATAATAGACATTACGGACAAGATGACGCCGGACGGCTCTTTAGACTGGGCGCCGCCTGCAAATTCCGGTACGTGGACTGTCATTAGGATGGGGCATATAATCACGGGCAAGCCTTGTCATCCTGCGCCCGAAGGCGGCAGGGGTTTAGAGGCTGATAAATTCAGCGCAGAGGCGGCAAGATTTCATTTTTACAACGGCATATTGCCCTTCATAAAAAAGTTAAATACGCCTGAAAAAAAGCGCCTTACAACAATACTTACAGACAGTTTTGAAGCCAAGACTCAAAATTGGTCGCCTGCGCTCCCCGCAGAATTCAAGGCTTTGCGCGGTTACGACATCCTTAAATATATGACAATATTTACGGGCAGGGTGATAAATTCTACAGATTTTACCGAGCGTTTTCTTTGGGACTTTAGGCGCACTGCCGCAGACCTTATTGCAAAAAATCACTACGGCGTTTTGCAAGAGCTTTGCAACCAGTACGGCGTCAAATTTTCCGCAGAAGCTTACGGGCATCCTGCAGATTTGGACAATATAGAAACCGCCATGAAAACCGACATTCCAATGTCGGAATTTTGGGTGGGCGCTTACGGTAGCGGACAGCTTTGGAACAGTAAAGAAGCGGCAACGGTTTCAGACCTAATGAACCGCAAAATTGTGGGGGCTGAGGCGTTTACTTCCGGTGAAGATTTCCATTCCCATGCGGGGTCTCTTAAATCTCAGGGAGACTATTACTACACTTATGGCGTGAACAGATTTTTGCTTCACGGATACTCGCACCAACCCTTTATTGACGGGGTCTTTCCGGGGGCAAGCTTGTATCTTTGGGGCTCTCATATGCACAGGCTGAATCCTTGGTGGAATGTGCAAATGCCACTTTGGAGTGAATACATTTCTCGAGTGCAATCTCTCTTGCAGCGTGGCGCTTTGGTTGCCGACGCTTGTTTTTATGCTGGAGAAAGCGCTCAGGTTGAAATTGGTTACAGAAATTCTTTGGACCCAAAAGACATCAAGGCAAAAAAAGCCTCATCCAAAAGAGGGGCAAACATGACATTCAAAACAGACCTTTCTGAAGGTTATGATTTTCATTTAATAGCCCGCACATTCCTCTCTCAGATGTCTGTTAAAGACGGCAAAATCGTGCATTCAAGCGGCAAGGAATATGAAGTGCTCTTTATTTATGAGGAAGATTTCTGGCGCTTGGAAATTGCAAAAATTCTTGAAAAATTGGTGTCGGAGGGCGGTAAAATTGTTGCAGTAAAACCAATCGCAACCCCGGGGTTGGAAGGTTTGCCAAATTCCGATACGGAACTTAAAGACATTGCGGAGAAAATGTGGGCTGCTCCATTAAATTCAGACGGATACAGGGTATATGGCAAGGGCAGAATTTACGAACCTGCTGAAAATGTTGAGAAAATAATGAAGACATTAAAGGTCGCCAAAGACTTTGATTATAGGGCTCTGGACAAGGCAAGTGAAAACCTGTTCTTAAGATACATACACAGAAAAACTGAAAACGAGTCTTACTATTTTGTCTCCAACCAAAGCGATAAAGCTGTTAAGGCGGCATGTACTTTCAGGGTCTCCGGCTATGTGCCTGAAATTTGGGACGCCCAAAGTGGAGAGATTTTTGAAGCCCCCGCTTGGAGTAAAACCTCAGACGGCAGAATGGAAGTTTTGCTTGATTTGGCTGAGAACGAATCCCTGTTTGTGGTGTTCCGCAAAAAGAGCCAAGACAACAATCTTGCCGCTTTGAATCTGCCTGAAAATGGGGCGAGGCTTTGTGTGAAAGAAAACAAACTCTATCTTAAAGCGTTTAAAAATGAGTCTTATAAAATGACTCTTTCCAAAGCTTCCGACAAAGCTTTCGTCAAGGATGTTTTGGTTTCAAGTTTGTCTGAGCCTTTGGATATAAAATCCGGCTGGTCTATCAAATTCCCGACTGTTACAGGCTCAGGCAACACTGTCGAGCTGGATTCTTTGAAGTCTTGGGCAAGGCTTGAAAATTTTGACGACAAGCATTTTTCAGGCACGGCGGAATATGATGTGAAGTTCAATATCCCCACAGGAATGCTTGGCAAAGATATTGGTGTTAATCTTGATTTGGGCACGGTAGAAGTGGTTGCGGAAGTCTTTATAAATGGCAAGCATGCAGGCACTGCTTGGGTTGCCCCATACGTATTGGATGTTACAAAGTTTGTTAAAGAGGGCGCAAATGAGATGAAAATAAAACTCACAAGCACTCTTAAAAACCGCTTGATTGGAGACCAACATTACGACAATCCATATCTTTCAAAGGACACTGTAAATGAGCGCATTGGCCGCAAACCCAATTCTGGCGGCTTCCAGCCCCAGTATGAAAAATATTACGAAGAAAAATATGTGTTGATTGCGGATTGGCTCTACGACGCAACAAAACCCCGCCCTGACACAAAGCGCAAGGCGTTCATGTTCTATAATCCGTACAAGGCTACAACGCCCTTAATAGATTCAGGTTTGATTGGCCCTGTTGTGGTGCGTCCGTACAAGCTGGTTGGGCTTAATTAGATTCTATAAAGATTTCAAATGGCTTTGGATGCAAAAATTCAAAGCCATTTTTTTTGTTTGCAAAAAAATACGCAAGTTAGATTCTGTTTCGATGAATCAAATTGAAATTTTTGCGCAAAATGTCGACAGATTTATCGGCATGGATGAGTTGAAAAAAAAACTTGAAGAAGGTAAGAAATTACGTGTCAAATTGGGCGTTGACCCAACAAGGCCGGACCTCACTTTTGGGCACATGGTTGTGTTCAACAAATTGCGCCAGTTTCAAGATTTGGGTCATCAAGCAGTGCTCATAATTGGCGACTATACCGCCCAAATTGGCGATCCAAGCGGCAGAAACAATCTCAGACCGGTGCTCACCAAAGATGAGGTTGAGGCTAATTCAAAAACCTATCTTGAACAGGCGTTTTTAATTTTGGATAAAGCTAAAACTGAAGTGCGCTACAATAGTGAGTGGTTTTACAAAATGTCTTTTGGCGACCTCTTGAATCTGGCAAGAAAAATGACTGTCGCCAGAATGTTGGAACGCGACGACTTCTCAAAACGCTTTAATGAAAACACGCCAATTTCAATCGTAGAATTTTTATATCCGCTTGTGCAAGGTTACGATTCTTTGATGATAGAAAGCGATATAGAGCTTGGTGGCAGCGACCAGCTTTTCAACAATCTTGTCGGCCGTGATTTGCAGTCTATGGAAGGCAAGTCTGGGCAAGCTGTTATAACAATGCCTTTGCTTGTGGGGCTTGACGGCGTAAAAAAGATGTCTAAGAGTTTGGATAATTATATAGCCTTCAATGACACTCCACGCAATATGTTCGGCAAAATTATGTCTGTGGGCGACGACACCATGCTTAAATACTATCAGTATTTGCTTCTCTATACTGCCGCACAGATTGAAGGAGTTAAGCTTCAGCATCCAATGCAGGCAAAGAAAGAGCTTGCAAGGCTTTTGCTCTCTCGTTTCTTCGGCGAAGATGTCGCAAATGCTGAAAAAGCAAATTTTGAAAAAGTATTTTCAAAAAATGAAATACCGGACGAAATGCCGGAATTTGAATGGGGCTCTTTAAGCCAAAATGCGGAAGAAGTTTTGATAAACGTAATGGCGGCAACAAAACTATTTCAAAGTAAGGGCGACATTAAAAGGCTCATAGAGCAAGGCGGCGTTAAGTTGAATTCTGAAAAAATTTCCGAACCCATGAAGAAAATCTGCAAGCCGGAAAATCCCATTGTTTTGCAGGCGGGCAAGCGCATATTCTTCAGGGTGAAGTAAGCGCTTATGACGGACGAACAGACAAGGGCGCTCGGAGAGCTGGCTATACACAAGCTGGTTATCCGCTACTGTTCTCCGACAATATTTGCCGTGGTTGTAAACAGCCTTTACAATTTGATTGACAGAATTTTTGTCGGCAAATTTGTGGGTGAAGACGCTCTTGCCGCACTCACCGTAACCTTCACGCCGGCGATGTTTTTTTTGGCATTTGCAATGCTGATTGGTCAGGGGTCTGGCGCATTGCTCTCAATCAAACTTGGCGCAAAAGCGCATATCAAAGCTGAACAAATTCTGGGTCAGGCGTTTTTTTTGTTCATGCTAATTACGCTGATAATCTCAACACTTGGTGCAGTCTTTACTTCTGAGCTCCTTACATTCTTTGGTGCTGGCGGGAAAATTCTGCCTTTGGCGGTGGAGTATTACAGAATATTGCTCATCGGTTTGATTTTTGAAAAAATTTCTTTCGGCATAAATAATCTGATTCGGGCGGAAGGCAGACCTTCTTATGCAATGGCCGTAATCTGCATGGGCGGCGTTGTTAATGTCATATTAGATTATGTTTTTATTGTTGAATTTGGCTGGGGTATTTCCGGCGCAGCATACGCAACCGTTGCAGGGCAGGCGCTTGCCTCTTTATGGGTGATGTATTTTTATCTGGCGCATAAAGGCATCGTGAGGTTGAAATTTTCAAACGTCAGATTGCATTTTGCAATGGCGTTGAAGGTTATGAAGATGGGCTCTCCAGCCTTTGTTATACAATCTTTGGCAAGTATAACTATGGCGCTTCAAATCTATCAGGCGCAAAAGTTTGGCGATGAAAGTGCGGTAACCACAATAGGTATTTGCATGACAGTAATCATGCTTTTATTTTTACCGCTTTTAGGTATCAGCATGGGCATTCAACCCATTGTGGGCTATAATTGGGGCGCAAAAGATTACCCTCGCTCTTTCAGCACGCTTTTGCACGCAATATTTATGGGGCTGGCATTTGGTTTGATTAGCGTTTTATGCGTTCAAATTTTTGCCAAAGAAATTGCAATTCTGTTCTTACCCAAAGATACCTCAATGCTCGAACCTGCCTCAAGAGCCTTGCGCATCTGTACATTTTTATCTCCCTGCATAGGCATAAATATTATCGCAAGCGGATACTTCCAAGCAACGGGTCGCCCAGTGTTTTCCATATTCACAACCCTAATAAGACAAATGCTAATCCTCGTCCCCATGCTCCTAATCCTGCCCATATTCTTTGGTCTGGACGGCGTCTGGCTCAGCTTCCCCATAGCAGACTTGGGCGCATGCATATACTCGGTAACGGTTGTCGTACTAGAACATAAAAAACTTGGGGCATCGTGAAATTACGCTTGATGCTCCGTTTTGAAAAAATCTGCACTGGGCACGTACCTGCGTACGCTTCCACCGCAGATTTTTTCAAATACTCGCCTGAAGCGCAATTTGACGATGCCAATAGCGGCATAGGTTAACACCTATGCAATGTGATTTTAGAGGGGCATCTGGGGGCGTGAGGTTGCGCTAAGTTGTAAAAACTTTCTGCACTGGGCATGTATCTGCGTACGCTTCCACCGCAGACTTTTTCAAATACTCGCCTGAAGTGCAATTTGACGATGCCAATAACGGCATAGGTTAACACCTATGCAATGTGATTTAAAAGGGGCGTCTAGGGGCGTGAGGTGTCTGGGGGTATCTTTTTGTTGAGTTAAATTTTTTTGTTTAGGCATCTATATCTGTATGTATATACGCTGATTGTAGATTTCTTTGGTGATAGTCTGAAAAAGTATTTCAAGTTTGTCTCGCTTAAGCTTCTAAAGGCGCTTCAAGTTTATAAAATATATTGCCTTTTATTTGGAAATGTATTCGATACTGCGTTTTTAATACATTTATGAAAATTATAGTTGCAGACCCAATTTCCCCCATAGGCGTTGACTTGCTTAAAAAACAGGCAGGTTTTGAAGTTATAGAAGCGTATGGTTCGTCTCCGGAGAAAATTAAGGAGCTTGTGAAAGACGCTTGCGCCGTCATTGTACGTTCTGAAACTACAATCAGTCCGGATGTCATTGCCGCTTCTACCTGTCTTAAAGCGGTAGGCAGGGCGGGCGTTGGCGTTGACAATATAGATATTCCTGCGGCAACAGAAAAGGGCGTTATAGTCATGAACACCCCAACGGGCAATACCATTGCAACTGCCGAACTTACTTTTACACACATGCTCTGCGGCGCACGTCCTGTGGCTCAGGCAAATGCTTCCATGAAGGCGGGTAAGTGGAACAGGGGTTCTTTTAAGGGCGGCGAATTAAACGGCAAAACCCTTGCAATCTTGGGCATGGGCAGAATCGGCTCTGAAATCGCAATCCGTGCGATGGCTTTCAATATGAAAGTTTTAGCTTATGACCCATTTCTTACGGAAGCTCGGGCAAACAGCATGGGTGTAAAAATGGTCAACCTTGATGAAGCATTCAAAAACGCCGATTACATCACGGTGCACATGCCGCTTACGCCCACCACAAAATATATGATAAATGCCGATGCCTTTGCAAAAATGAAAAAGGGTGTGAGGGTTTTCAACTGCGCAAGGGGCGGTATTATTGAAGAAGCCGCATTGGTTGAAGCGCTTAAAAGCGGCAAGGTTGCGGCTGCGGGTTTAGACGTCTATGAAGATGAGCCTCCGCCTGCCGACAGTCCGCTTTTAACGTTGGATAATTTGGTGCTTACGCCTCATTTGGGCGCATCCACAAAAGAAGCTCAGGAAAGTTGTGGCATTGAAGTTGCGGAAATTATTATTTCAGTCTTGAAAGACGGTGTAATACGCAATGCTGTTAATGCGCCAAGTGTAGATGCTGAATCTCTCAGGCAGATATCTCCTTACATCAGTCTTTGTGAAAAGTTGGGCACTTATGTTCAGCAAGTTTCTGAAAATACTGTCGAAAAAATTTCCATTAAATATTTTGGCAAGCTTGCTTGCACAGACAATAAACTGCTTACTTTGGCTGTTCAGAAGGGTTATCTTAGCAAAATTACAGATTTTGCAAATGACGTAAATGCGCCAATGCAAATGAAACATTTGGGCATTGTTGTTGAAAGTGGCGCAAGCAATGTGGATAGCGATTATTCTGAATTGGTTCAGGTACTGGCAACCTGCAAGGGCGGCAAAACTCGTTCTGTGGCAGGTACTGTGATGGGCAAGAGTGCGCGTCCTCGCATAGTGCAGATAGATTCTCATGAGGTTGAAGTTAATCCGCTTAACAAATGCGTTTTGCTTTTGCAGAATAACGACACTCCCGGCATGGTCGGCGTGATTGGCTCTATAATGGGCAAATACAGTTGCAATATTGCAAATATGACTCTCAGCAGAAATGAAACGGGCGGCTCGGCTCTCAGCGTTTATGAGCTTGACGGCAATCCCCCTTCGGATGCGGTTAAAGAACTTTCCAAAGTTGAAAAAGTTGAAGCTGTACGTGTGATAGATTTTGTTTAATAAAAATTTATGAGCATTTTAGATTATGTTATAGTGGCTCTCACCGCCTATTTTTTGGGAGCCTTGCCTTTTGCGGTCATTATTGCGAGGTTTTGCGGCGTCAATATTTTTAAGGTTGGCAGTGGGAACCCAGGTGCTACTAATGTCAAGCGCAGTTGCGGGAAGTTTGCGGGCAACTTGTGTTTTGTTTTAGACGCTCTCAAAGGTTTTTTTGCGGCGGCATTTCCGCTTTATGCGCATCACTTTAACATCAATTTTTCTGATTCGCACACAACTTATTTATGTTTGACGGGGCTTGTTGCCGCAATACTGGGGCATAGTTTTAGTGTCTTTATTAAATTCAAGGGCGGCAAAGGGGTGTCGGTAACAATAGGCGGGCTTTTTGCAATTATGCTTTACCCAATCTTGATTGGCATTGTTGTGTGGGTTGCTGTGTTTTACGCCACAAGATACGTGTCTTTGGCATCTATCGTAATGAGTTTGAGCTTGCCCGTTTCTTCCGTATTTTGCTTCGGTTATCCCAGTACGGAATTTTGGTTTGCGATAGCCATAGCAATAGCAATAATCGTAAGGCATCACGGCAATATTGTCAGATTGATTAAGGGCACTGAAAATAAATTTGTTAAAAAACCCAAGGAGTGATTATGAAAAAAACATATAAGATAGGTTTTCTTGGAATGGGCACTATTGCCCAAGGGGTCTATAAACACTTAAGCCAAAAGAAAGCGCAGCTAGAAAAAGAGTTTGACGCAAAGTTTGAGCTGGCAAAAGTCTGCGACATAAATTTAGAGCAGGCGCGCAAGGCAAAAATCCCCGAAAGCAAGCTTACAACAAATGCGTTAGACATAGTCGATAACCCTGAAATAGACATAGTTTGCGAGCTTATCGGCGGCGTGAATGCGGCTTTCGACCTCACCATGAGGGCTCTTAAAAACGGCAAGGTTGTTGTCAGCGCAAACAAGGCTGTTATTTGCGAAAAGGGCAAGCAGATTTTTGAAGCTTCAAACTTTCAATCATATTTCTTTGAAGCCAGCGTGGGGGGCAGCATACCCATCATCAAGGTTGTGCGTGAGGCACTCGTGGCAAATGATTTTCAGCACATATACGGCATACTCAACGGCACTTGCAATTACATCTTAACTAGGATGGCAAATGAGGGATCTTCTTTTGAAACAATCTTGGCTGATGCAAAAAAACTCGGCTATGCAGAGGCAAATGATTCTTTGGATGTTGACGGTTTTGACACTGCACACAAGGCGGTAGTCTTGACATATCTGGCCACAGGCAAGTGGATTAAACAATCCCAAATGATTATAGACGGCATACGCAAGGTAAGCCAGAAAGACATAGTCTGGGCGAAAGAAAACAATTATTCAATAAAGTTGATTGCCTCTGTGAATACCCGTTTTAAAGGTAAGGGTAAAAAAGTATTTGTAAAAGTTGCGCCATGTTTGGTGTCAAATTCTGAAGTTTTGGCAAATGTCAATGGTGTCTATAACGCTGTTGCAGTAGATGGAGACTTGATTGGCACGGGCGTTTATATCGGCAAAGGCGCTGGTCAAGACCCTACAAGCAGCGCAGTAATCAGCGATATTTTTGACGCCATAAAATACCTTAAGGGCGCACCAAAAATCGGCGATTTGAGTGAGCATGACGAAATTTCTGTTGCATCTTTGGAAGAGGTTAAGGGTGCATTTTATATTAGGTTGTGCGTCAAAGATAAGTCGGGCGTATTGGCTGCAATTTCTGCAAAATTTGCGGAACACAACATATCTATTGAATTACTTGAGCAGACAATGCATGAAGAATCCAACAAGGCTTGGCTCATACTCACAACCCACGAAACCAATGAGCAAGCGATAGCAAACTTGCTTAAAGACTTGAGTAAAACTTCATCCGTGCTGGAAAAACCCGTGGTGCTCAGGCTATTCTAAGATTGCGACTATGACTAATGGCGGCGTCTTAGAACAAATTGCTCAGAAGAAAACAAAGAAGGCTAATCCCAAGCTATTTTTTGGATCGCTATTTTTGTTTATGCTCATCGCATCCTATTTCTGGGGGTGGGAGTATTCTTTGCTAATTCTTCTGGTCATATTCTTCCATGAATGTGGACACTATTTGATGTTCAAAATTTTTGGCTGTAAGAATGTGAATATGGTGTTTGTGCCCATGTTGGGCGGCTTTGTCAGCGCAAATGAAGATGATTTAACATCTACAAAGCGTGTTATTGTGTTTTTGGCGGGTCCTGTATTTGGTCTTATTGTGGCGTTTATTTCCATGTTCTTGGCGGGGTTTGTATCTGGATTCACAGGCAATATGCAGAGTGCAAATTATATTGTTTCATTTGTTGGCATTAGCATTTTTATAAACCTATTAAACCTTCTTCCATTTCTACCTTTGGATGGTGGGCAAGTTGCAAACGTGCTTATTTTTTCGAGAAATTGGCTGTTTGAAGCGGTATTCAGGGCTTTGTCTTTAATTGCCTTGGCGGCTTGGTTTATCTATATAGAAGCATATAGTTTTTTGATAATACCTGCGTTTTTACTCATGGGTCTTTCAGGCTCAATCAAGATTCGCAGAATCGTTGCAGATTTCAAAAAGAAAAATATTTTTTCAGATAAAATTACTGAAGACAATGTTGAGCTGATACGTAATGAACTAATAAAATACGATGTCAAAGATTGCGAAATCCCAAAATTTATCCCCAATTATGTGAGTGCCGTATGGGAAGGGGTAAGGCTGAAAGCTCCTAGTGTTATAAAGTCTTTTGCGCTATTTTTCGCCTACATTTTTATATTTGCTTTTGGTGCTTTTTTAGGGCTGATGCAAATTCATTTAGCAAGTGGATTAGAAAAAGGGTTAGAGCAAATAAAAGAGCGAGAAAATAATTCTGCTCAAGTTGCGCCTGCTCAAACTCGTTCTAATCAACCATATATAGTCAATTAGGTTTGAGCCCAAAACTTGTTTTTAGTTGCTGGCTAATTGATCTAAGATTGACGTAAACTTTTTATTGTTACAAAAATTTGCGCAACGCTTCAAGACCCGTGGAATTTGTTGAGACGCCTAGGTTTGAAGCGGCGGAAGTTAGCAGTTGCACTTTGGCGGCAAGCATATCGTCATAAGATTTTACGCCCGTTACAATGGCGCAGCTTTGACCGAATTTTTCTACTACTTCAATATTGATATAGCCGCAGGCAAGAAAGCCTTTTGGCGCTTTTATTATCATGAGTTTTTTGCCAAAGAGATCTATTGTATAGGCGTCTAAATTTGCGCCATTTACATTAATTACAGATTTAAAATCTTCCATAAAATTTCCTTTCTTGAAGTATCGTAAAAAATTAACCGTGTTTAACAGGCTTTGGCAGTGTCAGCGCAAAGGCGGAATTTAAGAGCGCCATTATTGCCGCAAAACCAAAGAGATATTCAACGCCAAATCTAATCCATATCCATCCGCCCAAAGGCGCACACAATATGGAAATCAGATGGTTTACAGATATTCCTGAAGTTATAGAGCTTGTCAATTCTTCCCTAGATGCGCTTATCTGTCTTACGTAAATATTTGTCGCCAAGGACGTGGTGCTTATTACTGCGTCTAACACGAAGTTTATGGACAGCACAATGATGGCGGTGGTTTCCGAAAATAAGTCGCCGGCAAAGCCGTAGAGCAGGCAGACAAAAAATAAGATTACGGTGTCGTAAATCATGATATTTTTGTAGCCAAGCCTATCTGTAAGCTTGCCTATCATTGGGCTGCAAAATATATTTATCAATGCGCAGACAGCCAAAAGTGCGGCGATGGCGCTTGTGGAAAACTTATAATTGATTATTAAAAGATACGGCGCAAAAGTCAGAAATATTTGTTTTCTTGCGCCGTAAAAAAGTTCCAACACATAGAATTTTAAAAACTTTGCCTTGAAGTGCAGTCTGGGTTTTTTCGACGCAACACTCGGCGCATTTTTTGAAAAAGTTGAATATAAGCTTAGGGCAAGCAATATTATGATCAGGCACCATAATATGCGGTAAATTTGCACGCTGTCATTCATGTCAAAAAATTCTGCGGCAACATAAAACAAGCCGGCTACAATTAAAGAGCCTATCACAACGCCAAGGCACATTGCGCTGTTTAAAAATCCCAGCGCAAGGCCGGCTCTTTCCGGCTTTGCCACCTGCATTGTGATTGCGCTTCTTACTGGCATGATAAGATGCTCTCCCAAACTCCAAACCATGATTACAAAAGTCAGCATGATTGTACTCAAGGGCAGCAAAAGCGCCGCCGCACCAATCATTGATGTCAGGCAGGCTATGCGCATAATCTTCCAGTCCGAGACCTTGTGCAGTATCGCCAAAAATAATACTAGCAAAAAGCCCGGCAGCTCTCTAAAAAATTCAACCCATCCTCTTTCAAAGCCGTCTATCGAATAAATTTCTGCAAGATAATTATTTAATGAGGACGCAAAGCAGCCCACGCCTATGCCCCAAAAAATTATGCTTCTAAAAAAGGCTCTTGCGCCGGATTGCGGTAAAAATATTTGTTTAAATCTTTTTGAAATTTCCATTGAAAAACACTTTAAATTTGCGCCGAAAATAATTTTAAGTTTTGCAAATCAAAATTTAGAACTCTGCCGTCCGGAAAACGCTCAACTTTTGCGAGTGTCCTGATTGCAACGCTTGCGGCAATCAAGCCGCTTATATTTGCCGCCGCCCCAAATATGGAGGGCGATAAAGATTTTTCATTTTCCGCATTTTTATCGGAGAGGATTTTTTTCATGTCCGTATTTTTACCAAGGCAGATTGTCTGGCTTAAATATCCCTGTGCGCTTGCCCAAATTTGTGGCAGGCGCAAATTTTTACAGGTTTTGGCAATTAAGAGTCTGGTCTTAAAAGAGTCTGTGGCGTCTATGCACAAATTTGCGCCAATCAGGATTTTTTCGAGCATTAGTTCATCATCTAAAAATTTATTTATCGCCGTAAATTTGATTTCTGAATTCAGCCTGCCAACAAATTTTTTTGCCGCAAGTGTCTTAGATTTCCCCAAATCTTTTTCAGAATAGATTGTCTGTCGGGGAAGGTTGCTTATTGAAACTTTGTCAAAATCTACGGCGGTAATTTCGCCCACACCCGCACCCGCCAAAGCCGCCAAAGCCGACCCGCCCACGCCGCCTATGCCTATCAGCACAAGCTTTGATTTTTGCAAATTTATTTGGTGTTTTTTAGAAAAATCATCCAGAGCAATTTGCCTTAGGTATCTGGAAAAGTCTTGCATATCAATGTTTGGAAGACCTGTAAAGAAGGGCGGCCCCAAGCGCCTGAAAGACCATGTTTGGCAGCCAAATAAGCAGGTCCGGCCTGCAATGCGGATATTTTTCAAGCCAAGAAATCATGACTATGGAAAGATAATACGTCATCGCCAAGGCTAGCGCTATGCCAAGATTTGCAAGGGTTTCAGTGCGTGAAGCCTTGATGCCAAGCGGAATTGCCAATACCACCATAGAAAATATTGAAAACGCCATGGCAAAATTTTTCTGTATTTGTATTTGAACTTCTATCCTGTCTTTAAACCTGATTTCGTCTGTGAGTTTGTCTTCCGGCACGCTGTGGCGATTATGTCTTGCGTCCATAAGTTCGCCATAAGTCATTACCGACAGCTTTTTTTTGCCGCCGTTTGCCTTGCCAAACGTCTTGTCTAAGGATAGGCGCATTGGCAGTTTTTCAGACCTTGCAACGGGTATTGGGCGGCGCAAATTTTCAGGGTCGTCGGTGTGCATTCTCTCGACGGTTGCGTTGTTGAGGGTGAGCAAAATCTCCTCATTGACGTCGTCATAAGTCAGCCTTGCGCTTTGCGCCTGTATTGCCATAGAGACTTTTTCATTGGTCATTTCCCAAATTCTGAACCCCATAAGTTCGCCGTCTTTTTGAGAGTCTGCGTAGATTACAAAGCCGGTGAAGTCTCTGATAAATTCGCCGGGCTGTATAAATTGGAGAGGGTTGTTGCGTATCAGATTGCGCAACGCCGATTTATACGTAGAATCCGCCAAGGGCGCATAGTAAAAATTTATGCCCACAGAAAATATGGAGGCGAGTATAGCTATCAAAAATACGGGGGCAGACAAACTGTAAATGGATTTGCCCATTGCTTTTATCGCCGTTATCTCACTGAGCGCCGACATTCTGCCGAATATCAAAAGTATTGCCGTGAGCATACCCAAGGGCATTGCATAGGGTATAACCCCCGGTATAATCAGCATCACTATATATAAGAAGAAGCTTACGCTGAGCCTGCCTGTGGCAAGTTCAGATATTACTTCTTTCATGACATTCCCCACAACAAGCACAAATACGAAAAGCGCAACTGTCATTATGACTGCGCCCAATACTTGTTTAAAAACATATTTGTTTAGGATGCCCATATTTTAAACAACATAATCAAAACCAGATATTTGATTTGCGCAATAAATTTTTTCAAATCTGAACTCATGCTTTCCTATGCTGACTTGGGGAGTGCAAATAATAAGGGCTTGTAATTTTTTTTGACAAGTGTAGCTTTTGGATTGATTTTTTAATTATATGAAAGCAAAGACAGTCAAAAAAGATAAAAAGGCTAATACCGTGGAACAGTGCGATTTCTGCACAGTAGTTACTGCGGAACAGATGAAGGAACGCATTGAATGGCACCTCACCTGCACCATGGCGCGCGCAAAAGAGACGGCTTCAAACATGGCTTGGTGGGCGGCGGTCGCCCATGCCGTCAGAGATTACGTCATGGAAAGATTCCTTAAAACCATGGAAACGCATCACGGCGAGGATGTAAGAAGGGTTTACTATCTGTCTTTGGAATATCTCATGGGCAGGCTCACTGAAGATACCCTCAATAACGCAAATTTGAAGGCGGTAACCGCCGAAGCTCTTGAAATGTTGGGCTTGGATTATGACACCATAATGTCTCAAGAAGTTGATATGGGCTTGGGCAACGGTGGTCTGGGCAGGCTTGCCTCATGTTTCTTGGATTCTCTGGCAACTTTAGATTACCCTGCGATAGGTTACGGCATACGCTATGAGTTTGGCTTGTTCACCCAAAAATTTGAAAATGGCAAGCAAGTTGAACTGCCCGACAACTGGCTGCGATACGGCTGCCCTTGGGAGTTTGTGCGCCCTGAATTTACAATCAAGCTTGGTCTTGGCGGACGTGTGGAAAACGCCGTTGACAGCCGTGGCGACTGGGCTCCAAAATGGAAACCCAAAAACGAAATCTTGGGCGTGCCTTGGGATATCCCTATTGTGGGCTACGGCACACGCACCATAAATTTCCTGCGTCTTTGGGAGTCTAGGGCGGGCAATGAGCTTGACTTAAACGCATTCAATGAAGGCGGTTATGCGCAGGCGGTTCATGAAAAAGCCATGAGCGAGACCGTCTCAAAAGTCCTCTACCCAAATGATAAAACTGAAAACGGAAAGGCTCTGCGCCTGATTCAGCAGTACTTCTTTGTGTCTTGTTCTTTGCAGGATATCATACGCCGCTATAAGGTAGAGCACAAGGGCTGGGATAAATTTACGGACAAAGTTGTCATACAGCTTAATGATACCCACCCTGCAATAGCAATCCCCGAGCTTATGAGGCTTCTCATAGACGAAAATGGCATGGATTGGGACAGCGCTTGGGCAATGGTGGCAAAGTGTTTTGCATATACAAACCATACGCTTTTGCCTGAAGCTCTGGAAAAATGGTCTATCGAAATTATGGAGAGGATTCTGCCCCGACACATGCAAATCATCTATGAAATAAACAATAGATGGATGATGGAGGTTGAAAATCAATACCCTGGCAATGACTCCAAAAAACAGGCGCTTTCCATAATTGAGGAATCTTCACCGAAGATGGTGCGCATGGCGTATCTTTCTGTGGTTGGGTCTTTCAGCGTCAACGGCGTTGCAGCATTGCATTCTGAGCTTCTTAAAGAAAGTGTCTTGAGGGACTTTTATGAGATGAGCCCCAAGAAATTTAACAACAAGACCAACGGCATTACTCCGCGTCGCTGGTTGCGCACTTGTAATGAGGGGCTTTCCAGCCTGCTCGACGACACTCTTGGCACGCAGAAGTGGACTAAAGATTTGAACCTTTTAAGAGGGCTAGAAAAGTTTGCATCAGACGCATCTTTCCAAGAAAAGTATGCTGCGGTAAAACGTGAAAACAAGGTAAAGCTTTCAAACATAATCAAAGAAACTTGTGCTGTTGACGTAAATCCGGATTCTCTTTTTGACGTGCAAATCAAAAGGTTGCATGAGTACAAGCGCCAGCATCTGAATTTGCTGAACATTATTACTATGTATCGCAATTTGTTGCACAACCCCGATATGAATATCGCCCCAAGGACATTTATCTTCGGCGCAAAAGCTGCTCCGGGTTATGACTTGGCAAAAAATATCATTTACGCAATCAACAAAGTTGCTGAAAAAATCAACAATGATAAGCGTATAAAAGACAAACTAAAAGTGGTCTTTATGCCCAATTATAGAGTGTCTTTGGCGATGAATATCATACCCGCCGCAGACCTTTCTGAGCAAATTTCCACGGCAGGTAAGGAGGCTTCAGGCACAGGCAATATGAAGCTTGCTTTAAACGGCGCAGTTACAATAGGCACTCTTGACGGCGCAAATGTGGAAATTCTTGAAGAAGTTGGTCAGGACAACATATTCATCTGCGGTATGAATGTGGAGCAGGTTCAGGAGATGAAGGCTTTGGGCTATAATCCTTGGTCTTTCTACAATTCAAACGCTTCTTTAAAACAAGCTTTAGATTGGATTGTGAGCGATTATTTCATGCCTGAAAATCCCGACACTTTCATGCCATTGCGCAAGTCTTTGTTGGACTGGGGTGATCCATTTATGGTCTGTGCAGACTACCAGTCTTATTGCGACGCTCAAGAGCAAGTTTCAGAAGCGTTTCTCGACAAAAAGCGTTGGGTGAAAATGGCAATAATGAATACCGCCAGAGTCGGCAAATTCTCCTCCGACAGAACCATTACCGAGTACGCTGATGGAATATGGAATTTGAAGAAAGTAATGGGCATCTAGACCAAGTACGGTTTAAACAGCAACATTTGCCAAACGCTTTCACGCAATAACTACGTTTGCTTCGCCTTAAAAACAGGAGACGCACTATTCAGTGCTACCCCAGCTTTTAATACAAAGCACGCCTTTCTATTGAGTGAAATCATTGAGGCAAATGAAAGTCGGGAAAAACCATAAAGTTCATTTAAATCTATTGCCATTTAAACCGTACTTGGTCTGGACCACGCTTGATACTTTATAAAATCTGCATTGCTTGCATAATAAATATGCGGCAAACGCAGATTTTTTTTACCTACTATTGGCTAAGGCTTAAGTTGGCTAATATTTTTGGAGCAAAAAAAACTGCCATTATAAAAACGGCAGTTATAAAGTGTCTTATAAACGCTCTATAAAAAATACAAATCCGTAAAGGTTTCGCCATTTTTTTTGTATATCAGCGTCAGATGTCTTGGCTCTTTGCATGGAGGATTTGCGCTGTCTTCAAAATAGCAGATGACTTTTGTGTCATAAGTTCTAGACACAAATTTTTCCTGTACTTCCGGTTTTGAAAACGTCTCTCCCACAACATAAACTTTTTTACAGTTTTTAATTTCGTCGGAAAATTTCTTTTTTAAAAGTTCAAGAGTCGGAGATTTTGAATTTGCAAATTCAGGGAAATTTTTGAGCACAGCTTTGTTTGTTTCTTTAAGAGTATTTCCAAAAAAAATATACTCGTCATTTTCAGAAATAGATTTTTCAGAATTTAAAAGCGCAAACAAACCCTCCGCCTTGTTTATGATTTCAGAATTGTCAACTTCTCGCCAAGCGTATTCGCTCAGATGTGCGTTGATTGCGATTGTAAGCCCGCAGACAATGGCGGGCAGCAGTATAAAGTTTAGTAAAATTTTTTTAATCATAGTACGCTATTCGATTTTTAAAACTACATGCTTGATATGTGTCCTATTCCAAGTGTATGTAAGGTGTATTAAACCTTCTGAATCTTGAATAATACTGGGGTAGGAAAACTCCGCATGTTCCGGCGGCGGGAAGTCTTCAAGAGTGAAAACGTCGTCCCAATCATTAAAATTTGAAGACTTTGCAATTAGGAGCTTGCGCCGAGGCGTGCGGTTTTCGCCGGGGTTATAGGCAACCAAAATAGTTTCGTCTTTGAGCAATAGCATATCAATACCGGAGTTTTGATTTTTCAAATTATCCACACGCTCAAGGTTCGACCAAGTTTTACCATCGTCCAAAGATTCGGTTTTAAAGGCAAAGTGTTCTCTAGACCTGCAAAGCGCCACAATTTTGCCGCTTTTAAGACGCACTATGCTTGGTTGTATCACATTCACCCCATCGGCAAAGAAAAAGTAATTTGTGTAAAGTTTTTCCGGTGCAGACACAGACCAATTTTTGAGGTTTGCGTCAGCCTTTTCAAAATGAATACTCCAAGCGCCCCTAGACGTTACTTCTTGGCTTGAAGGCATAATGATGTCCCCATTTTCAAGATAAATGGGTTTAGATCTGACGGGGCCTATAAAACCTTCCGGCAGCGATACGGGTTTAGACCAAGTTTTGCAGGCGTCATCGGAATAAATATAATAGCCAAACCAGTCTCTGGGAGATGAACCTACTTTGTAAAATAACAAGACCCTACCAGACGGAGTTTTTGTAATTACAGGATTCCACGCCGGGTATCTTTTTTGGCTGTTTGGCATAATTCCGCAAACAAGTTCTCTGGGTGTTTCCCACAAACCGTTTGTGTTTAAACTAAACCATATCGACGTGTCCGGAGATTTTTCAAAAGAGCCGCCAAACCAAGTTGCCGCAAAGACACCTTTTGAAACCTCGCAAATAGAGGAGGCATGCACGCTTGGCGGGTAAACTTTATCTGAAATAAATTCCGACTTAACTTCTGTTAAGGTAAACGCAAAAAGAGATTGCACCTTAACAAGTGCAATAAAAAAAATAGAAAATTTTAAAAAATTTAACACGCCTATTAACCTATAAGAAGTATGTTTACTCTTTATTTTTATTGGGTTTGAGAGTGCATAGCTCTATAAACTTTTCAATAACTTTTTGCTTTTTACTCTCATCTACAATCAAGAAGCTGTCTCTGCCGTTCGGGTTTGGGGTGAAGGCGGTGTGCCCTTTGTCGTCGAGGCAACGCACGTCTCCCTTTTCAGAAAGTTTGAAGTATTCCAAAGGGTCTTCAACTGCCGCAAGCACGCTTGTAAGGTCATAACAATCTCTGTCATGGCGGCCGTCCAGTTTTTTGTATCTGCTCTTTGCAACATGGTATGCAAAGATGTTGTATGCGTCAACAAATGGGTTGCGCTTGCTCCAAGAGAAGTCTTTGTCCACGCTGGTTTGAGGGTATGCGATGGCGTTGCCAACTTCTCCGCCGCTAAAAATCATGGGCACGGGGCAGAGTTCAAAAAAAGTTTTTGAACTTATTGGGTCTCCCTTAATGTTCCATTCTACGGGGGATTCAAGCGGCTTTGAGTATGTCGGCTCATCAAACCTGCCCGACATAATTGAAACAAATTTTATTTTTTTCTTAAAAAGTTCAAGCCCGCTTAATGGCGAAATTTCATCAGCCGTAGATTCCAAAAACTTTGCCATAATTGAAGAAAAACCAACCGTTACTATCACGATGTCATTGTCCGCTTTTTCTTCCGCCAAAACTTTGCGTAGAAACTTTATTGCATCGGGGAAATTGCTATTAACATCGCTGCGGCGCGGATACACATAAAGACCGTCCGGCGTTTTTTCTTCGCAGATTATTTTTAAAAAATGCCCCTCCCCCGATGCTTTTCCCGATTTAAGGTGGGCAATGGGTATGTCATAAAAGCCGTAAAAATCATTTAGTATATTTGTGTATATTGGCGCATACTGATTGGTCTTGTTTATGACAACGCCCTTTAAATCAACCTTGCCTTGTTGAATGTAAGAATAGAGCATCATAAGTGCCATGACATCGTCAACGTCATTGCCCATGTCTGTATCAAAAATTATTTTTACAGGGGCTGCGTTTAGGCAAAGCATAAGGCTTAAAAATGTCAGAATAAGCAATAGGATTTTTTTCATAGTTTAGTTGTTGGCAGGTTTTAAAGAGCAAAGTTCAAGGAAGCGTTTTTTCAAATCCTCTTTTTTGTTTTCATCCAAAATTAAATATCTGTGCAGACCGTCTTTATTTTCTGTAAAATCATTGCAGCCTGCGTCGTTTATTATTGTAGCCTTGCCATTTTTTGAAAGCGTGAAGTATGGGCTGTCGGGCTCGGCAACTATGAGCACGCTTGTTAAATCCCAAGTTTGTCTATCATGCGTTTTTTGATTTATGCTTTTGACGAAAGCTTCATACGCAACCCATGCGGGGTTGCGCGGCGCATTGTAGAGTTTTTCTTTTAATCCATCTTGAGAAATCCTCACGGCGTCGCCAACTTCATAGCCGCTAAATATGATTGGCACGGGGCAGTGCTCTAAAAACATTTCCGCAGACTTTGCGTCCATTTGCATATTCCATTCAGGTTTATGTTTGTTTGGATTTTTGAGCGTGTTTGAGTCAAACTTTCCCGCCATTTGAGAAACGTACTTTACTTTTTTTGCAATCAAATCTTTCCCATTTAAGTCTGAATATGTGTCGGGCGCAGAAGCAAGAAGCCTCGCCAAATTTGTAGAATAACCAACAACAACAAGCACTATGGCGTTATCTTCTTTTTCAGAAGCGAGCAAGCGCCTCAGCATTTGCGTTGACTCCTCAATTTTAGAGTAGCGTGTTGTGCGCCTTGCAAAAGAGTATCTGCCATCAGGGTCGGTAGCTTCAATAGTGGCTTGGAAATAAGGGCCGTTATCGGGCAACTTGCCCGCAAAAATTTCCGCTATCGGTATTTGCGGCAGACCGTAAAACTGATTCATAATATCCACAAAAACTTTTGCGTGTTCAGAGCCCTTGCTAAGCGTTATTCCGATTAAATCAATTTTGCCTTGTATGTGGTAATTGTATAAAAGCACCATTGCAAGAGCGTCGTCTATATCGTTACCCACGTCGGTGTCGAAAATTACTTTTGTAGGCTTTGCATTCAAACTCAAAAACGGCAGAAGAAAAGCCATCAAAACTGCAAATATAAATTTCATAAACACCGAGTATAAAGACAGGCGATATTTTGCAAGAGTTTTGTCTTTATTTTTTGTCCGCCAAAGCTAGTGTTTGGCTGTGAAAAAAATTTTTACAGTCGGCATTGTATTTTTTTGCATCGTGCAAAACATCTTTGCGCAGCTTGACGAAGCTTCTAAGCTTGTTTTAAAAAAAGCTGAAAAGGGCGACGCAAAGTCTCAATTATATATGGGCAGGCTTTATGCCGACGGCACAAAGGGTGTTGTTCAAGATTTTAAAAAAGCGGCAGAGTGGTGGCAAAAAGCCGCAGACCAAAAATATCCCGAAGCCTATAACTTGCTTGCGGGTTTGTATAGCCGTGGCGCAGGTGTTGAATGTAGCCCGCAAAAAGCTTTTGAACTTTGGGTTGAGGCCGCAAAACTTGGCAATGCGCAGGCAAAATTTAATCTGGGCGTTTGCTACATCAATGCGCTTGGCGTTGAAAAAGATTTGAATAAAGCCTACAAATATTGGATGGAGGCATCTAACGACGGCGACATGGTTGCGCAATTCAATATAGGCGTGTCTTTCATAAACGGCACGCATATAAATAAAAATCCGCAAAAGGGTATTGAAATTTTAAATTTGAGCGCCCAAGCCGGATATATGCCTGCGCAAGAGGCAATGGCGGGCTTTTATTACAGGGGCATGGGGCTTATTCAAGACAGAAAGAAAGCTATGGAACTTTGGGAGGCGGCAGCCAAGCAGGGCAGCGTGCTTTCCTGCCAAAATTTGGCGCAGATTTATTTTAACGGCGAAGACGTAAAAAAAGACATGAAAAAGTTTGCCGAATGGACATTCAGGGCGGCGCAGTTTGGAGACGCCGAGTCTCAATACAACATAGCCCTATGTTTTGAGAAGGGCGAAGGCGTTGAAAAAGATATTGCAAGCGCCAAAAAATATTTTGAGCTTTCTGCCGCACAAGGTTTTAAAGAGGCTCAAGAAAAACTAAAAAAGTTGAAGGAACAAGATGAAGAAATTTAGCGCAATAATATTTTATCTTACAATTTTTACTGCGCTATTTTCAGCCGAGATTGTGGAAATAGACGGCAAAAAATATATACGCAATGAAAATCAGGAACTCCGAGAAGTTGAAATTATAGAGAAAAAAAATGGCGTTGCGGATGAGAAAAATTTGCAAAGGCCCGCAAGGGGTGGCAAATATGGAATGCCTCACAAGGCGTCTTGGGCGCTTAAAGAAAATGCGGCAAAAGCTGAAGAAATCAAGAATACCGCAAAGACTGAAAGTGTAAATGAAGCGGAGGTTAAAACGGCTACGCCTGTCGTTAAAGAGCAAAAAAAGTCAGAGACAAATTTGGCGGATGTAAAAGCTAAAACATATAAAGTAAGAGTTTTGTATATGGAAAACGGGCGGCTTAAAGCATCCAACATTTTGCGGATAAAAAATGGCGGCAATGCTCAAGCGCATTATACTGGCGTGTTTGAATATTCTTGCGACGATGATATGAAAAGCAAACTTTTGGAGCAAAAATCGGGCGCAAATATTATTGAAGCTTTTGCAAATTACAGCGTTGAGGCAAAACCCATAAAAGACGCTTGCAAGGTGGTGAGAGTGCCTTCTGGTATCAGCATGAAAATTTCAGACTTTTATGTCTCGGGAAAAGGTGCATCTTTAAATGTGGAAATAGACTGTTCATTCCCAAATGTGAATCTGCCCTACGACAAACCCAAGACGATATCTGTAAAACGTAAAGATATAAGCGCAGCCTTGATGCAAAAAACTTGTTTAAGCACTTTAGACTCTTTGAGCGTAAGCCTTGTGGACGGCGTAGAAATTAGGGAAAAAACAAATGCGGAAATTCTTATAGAAATTCTTCCGCAATAGTTTTTTCAACACCTATTAAAGTTTTACGGGTGTGATTTTTATTACCGCCCTGATTGTTCTTGCGTCTTCAGATGCGAAACGTTTTTTGATGTCCGTAAGCAGCCCGTGTGCGTCCAGAGGGCTTGCGTTTGAGGCCATGATGGCATTTGCCTCATCTATTGCAGATGCGCCTTTTCCGCCTTTGGAAAATAGCGTGGTTGCATTGAGAGCGTCTTGCAAAGAGCCGGCGGTTCTGGGGTCTTGACGCCCAAACTGTATGCAGTATTCCGCACCCGCAGGCAGGCTTATATTTTCCAAATTGTATTTGAAGTAAGATTCAAAAACAGGCGAACGGGATATTACATTGCCGTTATTATAACCCTCAAGTATGGTCCAAGAAAGAGGGCTTGAGTAGCCGTAAGATATTGTGAAAACCGCACCTTTTGCGCTTACCGCACCCAAGGCAAACTCACAATATGTGCCAAGGTCAAACTCCGTATAATCTGTGCTTTTGCCGTTGTGCCGCCTGAGGTCTTCAGAAGTTTCATATTTTGTCATATAAGCTTCCAAAGCGCCTTTTGCTTTAGTGGGAGACGCTTTGATATTGGAGAGTATTTTTTCCAGAATTTCTCTTTTTTCTTCAAGCAAAGCTATCCTTGAAGTGAAGCCGCTTGCCTTTCTTTCATTCTCTTTGCATTCCCTGTCGAGGGCGTTAATTTTTTCTTCTATTGTGCTGGATAGCGCTTCAGACAAAGTTTTTTTTGCATTTGCCGCTGCCGCCTGTTTCTCTTGCTCAAGCGCTTCCTTTTCTTTGTTGAGCCTTTCAATCTCGCTGATTATGTGATGTTCAAAACCGTTTGCATTGAAACCTTTTGCCAGCAATTTGCCTTCAAAGCCCTTTTTTTCTTTGGTGTTGGGCTCCATAGTGAATGTGATTACGCTGTCCAGTTTTGAGCCGACAAAGGTTTTAATTTCCACCTTATAAAAGTCATTTGCCAAGAGGCGGGAAGAAATTATCAAAAATGTTACTATGGATGCAAAAAATATTTTCATTATTTAAAATTACAAAAACCAAAATTGCTAAGCATATTGCCGAAACTGTCAAGCCATTATATTGACAAGGCAAGATGGGTTTGCTGCGTATAATGCTTAAAAGCAAAGCAACATTTGCCATATAAAGTTTGTGCCCATTTTTTCAATGTCGCACCAGATTTTTTCGCAGAGTGTTTCGTCTCCCAAAATCGGTTTTGAAAGAGCGTCTTTATAGTCTTGCCAAGTTGTTATGTAGGAAGCGTCCTCTATTTCTTTTTGCAAAGCGCTCATGCCGCTTACGACATTTAAGTCTCGATTTTTAAGTGGCGCTACAACCTCCGTAGAGTGGCTTGAAGAATAGACACCATATTCCCTGCAAGCCTCGCAAAGGGCGGAAAAATTTTCAATTTTGGTGTCATTTTGCATTATTGCGCTTGAATCCATGACATAGCCGCCGTTGGCGGCGACCTCCGTAATTATTTTCTTTGTAAAACTTCTGACATTTTGCGGCGTGTCGAAACTCAATAGCGTATTTGGCAGACCGCCGCTTAGGCAGAATTTGTCGCCAAGTCTCTTATGGGTTTCAAAAATATCGTCTCTATCTGCATGATAGATTATTGAGGCGTCGGGCAGTTCTCTAAACGAATCAAAGTGGTAGTGCCATGCGCCTTCGGCGTAAAATAGCGTCTGTTTGCCTCGCCTGAAAAATTCTTCCACTATGGGCTTGGTTGTCGCCCAATAGTGAGACTCAAAAATCCCTTCCGATACAAAAGGCTTGCCGCCCCTATGCATCCAAAAAGATATGGGCAGATTGTTGTTTGGGTCTGAAAGCCTGAGGCTGACATTGCATAGATAAGGCATTAAAGCTTCGCAGGCTTTCAAAACTTTTTCCGGACGTTCAAACAAATCCATAGTCAAACCCAGATAACCCCTAAGTTTGTCGCCGATAATATCTAGCGGCGCTTTGAATGTACCGCAGAAGGGCGTTGGGGTTTGCGTTTCGTTTTTCATTCTTTGAACGTGCAAAGCGCCTTGCATTCTGTATTGCATAAGCGCCATTGCGCCTTTGACCAGTGCAACTTGGCTCTTATAAAATGAGCCGTCTTTGTCTTTATGCCCCACAACGGTGGATATGCGTGGAAACCATTTGTTGTATAGAAAGGCGGTGGGGTCGTCTATAAGTTCGTCGTACTCATCCTCACGCATGAAAGATTCATCTTCTTCAGGCTCAAGATATTGAAAGCCGACATCGGGTTTGATGTCCATACCCGGAACGGCGTAGTACTTAACGCCCAATGCCTGCGTAAGCCCACTCCAAAGATGTATCTGATTCCCGACAAAAGCGTCAAAGTTAAAATCTTTGCACATCTTGATTACAGAGTCGAAAGCCTGTGTGTAATCATGGGTAACCTGCTGGCAAGTTTTGCCTGCGTATGCGCCAAAAAACTCGGCAACAAAAGGGCGCAGGGGAACCATGTCGGCTTTTTCATTTCGCAAAGTCTTGGTGTATCTTGCCAACTTTGCTTCGTAAGAAAATTTTTCTTTGTCTATTTTTTGAGTGCTGGGCATATTATTATTTTTCTTTTAAAGGTTTAAAGGATATGATGAAAATTGCCAATATCAAAAGGCAGGTAAGCCAAGTTACGCTCCAGATACCGCCCCAATTATAAATATTCTGCGCAGGGTCGAAAAAGTAAGATAGCAGTTTACCGTTTATGAAAGTGCCCACAAAAAGACCCAAGCCAAACTGTATCAAAAATATCAGCCCTTGCGCTTCCGCACGCATGTGTGCGGGCGCATTGTTGTTTACATACACTTGAGAGGCTATGAAAAAATTTACATAGACCGCCCCGTGTATTGCTATTGCAAGATAAATGAAAAAGTCTATATCTGTAAGAGATTCAGAGTAGAACGACACATATCTTAAAAACATGGCAACCAGACCGGAAATAAGAATGCCCCTTATTCCCCACTTTTTAATCATGAAAGGCAAAAGGGGTATTACGGTGATTTGAGAAACTTGCGACAAACATGAAGTCAGGGTAAGATACGTAAAGCCCTTCGCCTTGAGGAAAGTTGAAAGATAACTCCAGTACAATGAAAAGGGTATCATAACCAAAAATGAACAAATGATGAGCGCCGCAAAGTTTCTGTCTTTCATTAATGTAAAGGCTCTCAAACCCAGAGCGTCTATTATTGAGAATTTTTTGCCCAAGCCCTGCGGATTCGTGGTGGGAAGTATGAGCGCTATGACAGCCCCCAAGAAGGCAAGCCCGCCGCCGTAAATCAGGGGTAGGTTTGTGCCGTCAAACTTTTCGACGCCCAAGAAATTCACAGCAGTCAAAGAGAAGAAAGAGGCAAAGCCCCAGCCTATTGACCCAAACATCCTGATAGCAGGGAAATTCTTTGTATGCGCCATGACTATCGCATTGGATAGCGCCCAAGTGGGTATGTAGCAAATCATTGCGGCTGTTACCGATATAAAAATCAAGCTTTCGTCTTTCAGATATGCGCTGAGTATCAGAAGTACGCCAAAGAGGGTGTATAGGGTTGCCAAGACTTTCTCGCTTTTAAAAAATCTGTCGGCAAACATCCCAACTATTGAAGAAAACATACAGCCTATGGCAATACTTGACAATATGCCGGATTTCATATTGCCTGCAATGCCTATGGTGTCCAGATAAGACGCCATCTGTATCCACCATATTGAGAACATGGCGTACTCTATGAACATCATTGAGGCTAACTTAATGTCTTTTGCTGAAATTTTCATGCGTAATTTGAAATGCTTACTGGACAGATAATACCCTATAAATTTTTGTCAACATAATGATTTTTTTTAGGGGCAATATAAAAATTTTAAAAAAAACTATTGACGAGGTAGGGGGTTTCAGTCAGATTCCCCCCCTTTCATATATAAAAATAACGCCAGCAGCACTGGCGGCTTTTTGAATGTACGCCCTGGTAGCTCAGTTGGCAGAGCACGTCCTTGGTAAGGACGGGGTCGGCGGTTCAAATCCGCTCTGGGGCTCGCGTTCAATAAGTCATCAATTAACCTAATATAAAACAATAGAAAACCGAAAGAATCATGTCGAAAGAATCATTCGTCAGAACAAAGCCACACGTTAATGTGGGTACAATTGGCCACATTGACCATGGCAAAACAACACTCACGACAGCTATACTCAAGGTTCAGTCGGACAAGGGCCTGGCGCAATTTAAGTCCTATCAGGACATCGCAAAGGGCGGTACTGTCCGTGACGCAACCAAAACTGTTACAATCGCTGTGGCGCACGTAGAGTATGAAACTCCAACTCGCCACTATGCACACGTTGACTGCCCAGGCCACGCAGACTTCGTTAAAAACATGATCACGGGCGCAGCCCAGATGGACGGCGCAATTCTCGTAGTTAGCGCAGCAGACGGTCCTATGCCACAAACACGTGAGCACATCTTGCTTGCACGTCAGGTTGGCGTTCCACAAATCGTAGTGTTCCTCAACAAGTGCGACTTGGTTGAAGACGCAGAACTCCTCGACCTCGTTGAGATGGAAGTTCGCGACTTGCTCAACAAGTACCAGTACGACGGCGACAATATCAAGATTATCCGTGGTATGGCAGCTCCAGCTTTGGCAGGTGAAGAAAAAGGCGTAAAGAGCATTGACGCTCTTATGGACGCTATCGACGCAGAAATTCCTGAGCCAGTTCGTCCTATCGACAAAGAATTTATGATGAGCGTTGAAGACGTGTTCTCTATCACAGGCCGTGGTACTGTTGCAACAGGTCGTATTGAGCGTGGTATCGTAAAGGTTGGCGAAGAAGTTGAAATCGTCGGTCTCGGCGAAACTATGAAGACAACCGTTACAGGCGTTGAAATGTTCCGCAAGCTTCTCGACCAAGGTCAGGCTGGCGACAACGTTGGTCTCTTGCTCCGTGGTATTGAAAAAGACCAAATTCAGCGTGGCCATGTGATTGCAAAGCCGGGCGCAATTAAGCCGCACAGCAAAGCTAAGGCAGAAATCTACGTTCTCACTAAGGACGAAGGCGGCCGTCATACACCATTCTTCACAAACTATCGTCCACAGTTCTTCTTTGGTACTGCAGACGTAACGGGTGTTTGCTCATTGCCAGCCGGCGTTGAGATGGTTATGCCTGGCGACAACTTGACTATAGATGTTGAGCTCCAAAAGGCAATCGCTATGGAAAAGGGTCAGCGTTTTGCTATCCGCGAAGGCGGACGCACAATCGGTGCAGGCCGTATCTCTGAAGTTATTGCTTAATTAACACTCAAATTTGGTTTTGCCGAGGTTTTAAGCCTTGGCAAAACCTAAAATTTAGCAGTAGGAGTTTAGCTCAATTGGTAGAGTAGCGGTCTCCAAAACCGTTGGTTGGGGGTTCGAGTCCCTCAACTCCTGCCACTAAATTTAAAATTAAAAATTATGGTAAATCCATTTACAAAAATCAGAATTTTCTACCGTGAAACCATGTTGGAGCTTGGTAAGACAAGCTGGCCTACACGTCAGGAAGTCGGCGTATCTATGACCGTAGTCTTTGTGGCACTCATTCTAATGGGTGTTTTTGTGGGCGTGGCTGACTTTGCGGTTTACAACGTTACAGACCTTTTTAGGTTGATTACAAGCGGTAAATAATAATTAAAATTTAAGACAATGTCTATCGAACAAACAGATAATCGCAAATGGTACGCAGTGCAAACTCGCTCTAATATGGAGCAGAAGGCGGTCGAAACCCTAATTAAGATGATAGACATGGAAGACATGGGTGAATATATCTCAAAAGAAGATATACTCATGCCCACAGAAACTGTCTCTGAAGTAAAGGGTGGCAAAAAGACCACTCGCAAACGCAAGCTCTATCCGGGTTACATATTTGTAAAAGTAAAATTGTACGACGATGAGGAAAACTTCCTCGAAAAACCTTGGTACTTTGTAAAGAGCATTAACGGCGTAATCAATTTCATGGGCGCAGACAGGCCCGTTGCGCTCAGCAAAAAAGAGATAGAAGAAATTTTCTCACAAATAAGACAGGCGGCAGGCACAGAAAAACCAAAGGTGGACTTTGCCGTTGGCGAAGAAGTTAAAATAAATGACGGTCCATTCCTCAGCCTCACTGGTAGAATTGACGAGGTTGATCCTGTCAGGGGCAAGCTGAAAATCAGCGTCTCCATATTTGGCAGGTTCACTCCGGTTGAGCTTGAGTACTGGCAGGTAAGCCGCCTTGAGGAATAAATTTACGCAGATAAGCCTCAGATATAAATAATAAAAGTTTCATAAATAGGAATATAAAATGGCTAAAAAAGTAGTAAAAATGATTAAGTTGCAGCTCCCAGCAGGCGCTGCCAATCCAGCTCCACCGGTTGGCCCAGCATTGGGCGCTGCAGGTGTCAACATCATGGCATTCTGTAAAGATTTTAATGCCCGCACTAAAGATCAGGCAGGTATGATTTTGCCCGTGGTAATTTCAGTTTACCAAGATAAATCTTTCAGTTTCATCTTGAAATCTCCACCTGCGAGCGTGTTGCTCAAAAAGGCGGCAGGTATCGCAACCGCAAGTGCTAAGCCAAACTTGAGCAAAGTTGGCAAAGTTACAATGGCGCAGGTTGACGAAATTGTAAAAATCAAGAAGAATGACCTCAATGCCGCAAGTCCTGAAGCCGCACGCAAAATCATTGCGGGTACGGCACGTTCTATGGGCATAGAAGTTGAAGGCTAAGAATTTTCGGGCCGCCCAAGGCGGCTCGGCAAACAAAAAATAACAAACCGCACTGCAATGCAGGAGACAAAAAGTCATGGTTAAAAGAAGTAAAAGATATAGAAAAGCGAG
Organism: Opitutales bacterium; assembly: GCA_031553045.1. Classification (GTDB taxonomy): domain Bacteria; phylum Verrucomicrobiota; class Verrucomicrobiia; order Opitutales; family Intestinicryptomonadaceae; genus CALXQW01. Next base: position 108,427 of record JAVBLZ010000002.1, read on the forward strand.
TGAAGCTGTGAAACCTCAGGCAATATCATTGTCTGACGCAGTCAAAGCTCTTAACGCAATGCCCAAGGCGGGCTTTGATGAAACTGTCGAATTGAGCTTTAAGCTCTTGGTAGATCCAAAACAGAGCAATCAGATGGTCCGTGGGACTGTGCGTTTGCCGCACGGTAGCGGTAAAAATGTTCGCGTGTTGGTGTTTACAGAGCAAGCGCAGGACGCACTTGACGCAGGCGCAGACTATGCCGGCATGGAAGAAATGATTAAGAAAGTTGAAGGCGGCTGGATGGATTTTGACGTGGCAATCGCCACAACTGCCGCTATGAAAGACGTTCGTAGGGCGGCACGTGTGCTTGGTCCAAGAGGTCTTATGCCAAATCCAAAAAGCGGCACTGTAACAGACGATATTGCTTCCGCAATCAAGGAAGTTAAGGCTGGCCGTGTTGAATATAAGATGGATAAAACGGCAAATGTTTCGATAATAGTTGGCAAGCGCAGTTTCTCTGCAGATAAGCTTGAAGACAACGCAAGGGCTGCACTCGCAAGTATTGAGGCTGCACGTCCGGAAGTTATCAAGGGCAAATTCCTCAACTCAATTACACTCAGCTCAACGATGAGCCCGGGCATAAGAGTTCTCGCCAGCGAAGTTGCTGAACAATAATCAGGGAAGGCTATAAATCATGAGACCCGAAAAACAATATTTAGTTAACGAAACACTCGCAAGAGTTTCATCTTCAGAATACGTATTGCTGGTAAACTTTACTGGCGTATCTGTCGAAGGTGCAACTGAGCTGCGTAAAGCTTTGAAGGACATCGGCGCAGAGTACCACATTGTCAAGAATTCAATCTTGAACATTGTTGCAAAAGAGCGTTCATTGCCCGATTTGTCGGAATACTTGGCAGGTCCAACGGCTGTTGTAACAGGCGGCACTGAAGTTTCTGCGGTTGCAAAAGTTTTGGTAAAATTCTTTGAAACCCGTGAGAAGGCCTCCGTAAAAGTTGGCGTTATAGACGGTGAAATTGCAGACGCAAAGAAGATTGAAGCTTTAAGCAAGCTTCCAGGACTCAACGATATGCGTTCACAGTTGCTCAGTCTCTTCAAAGAGCCTTCAGCAGGTTTGGTACGTGTCATCTACGCCTTCAAAAAGGACGAGTTGGACGCACTCAAAGATTCTTAATCGCAAATTAATTTTAAATGCGTGCGCTATTGCCGTAGCGTGCGCATAACACAACAAAAAAACAAATCAACAATGGACTTAAGTTAGAGGGAATTGCCCTTTAAATGCCCGAACGGGCGCTAACAGTCCAAGGAGAATAAATAAAATGGCAGATATCACAAAAGAACAAGTAATAGAATACCTCAGTGGCCTCAAGGTTCTTGAAATCGCTGACTTGGTCAAGGAATTGGAAGCAAAGTGGGGCGTTAGCGCAGCAGCACCGGTAGCGGTTGTTGCAGCAGGCGGCGCAGCAGCAGCAGAAGAAGAGAAAACAGCATTTGATGTTATCTTGAAGGCAGTTCCATCTGACAAGAAAATTGGTGTTATTAAAGAAGTTCGCGCTATTACAGCATTGGGCTTGCAAGAAGCTAAGACACTCGTTGAAAGTGCACCAAAACCAGTTAAGGAAGGTGTAACTAAGGACGAAGCTGCTGAGCTCAAGAAAAAGCTCGAAGCCGCAGGCGCAACTGTCGAAATCAAGTAAATTGATTATACAATTAACTGCAAATTTCACGGAATGTTTTAGACGACCCCCAGAAATGGGGGCGTCTAGGCTATCCGTTTTTTCCGTTTAGAGCGTTTGCTCTAAAAATGTTCTTTAAAAAGTTTGGTTGAGGCGCTGAGTTATAGGTATTGCTCGGGGTTGAGGCTGGACGTGGTTTTTTCGATAAGACTCATCTTTTTAAGATGCGTATTATCGGCAAAGCCGAAGCGTTTATCCGCAGGGAGACTACATGGGTTTCCAAGCGGGATTGATGCAAACTTTGGGCTTATTTCTGGGCTTTAAAGTAAAATAAAATCTAAAAGGAAACTCGAAAAAATGTCTGAACGAAAGAATTTTGGAAAACTAAGGGAGATTATAGATCTTCCAAATCTCATAGAGAATCAGGTGCAAAGTTACACTGATTTTCTCCAGAAGGATGTTCCCTCGGCAAAAAGGGAAATGAAGGGCCTTCATGCTGTATTCAGTGAGATTTTCCCGATAGAAAGTTACGATGGCCGTTGCAAGCTTGAGTATGTTTCATATAATTTGGTAGGGCCAAAGCAGAGCGAGGTTGAGTGCATAAAAGAAGGCACAACTTACACTCTTGCTCTGTACGTAAAGCTCCGTCTGCGTGAAGAAGACAGAACCCTTGATGAAGAAATTTACATGGGTGAATTGCAAATGATGACTGCTCGTGGCAGCTTTATCATAAACGGCGCAGAGCGTGTTGTAGTAAGCCAGTTGCATCGCAGCCCCGGTATATGCTTTGAAGAAAGCGTGCATACTTCAGGCAAAACGCTTTTTGCTTTCCGTTTAATTCCGGACAGGGGCACTTGGATTGAAGTCCAGTTTGACCAAAATGACCTGCTCTACGTATATTTAGACCGTCGCCGTCGTCGCCGCAAATTCCTTATAACAACTTTGCTGCGTGCTTTGGGTTACAGTTCCGACAAAGAAATTATGGAACTTTTCTACACGGTTGAAGACATCTCCGTAAAGCGTGCGCTCAAGATGGACAACATCTCGCACTACGTTTTGGCAGAACCCGTTATGGACCCTGCAAAGGGTAAAGTTTTGCTCAAGCAATTTGAAACGCTTTCCAAGACAAATGTTCAAGATTTTCAGGCGGCAAACATTCATGAATTTAAGGTCATAGACACAACTGTTGACGATGGCGCAATAGTGCGTGCAATCAAGAAAGACCCCGCAAAGAATGACGAAGAAGCTTTGAAGACAATTTTCAAGCAGTTGCGCCCCGGAGAGCCTGTAAACATAGGTTCTGCAAGGGCTTTATTGCGCCGCACAATGCAAGACCCAAAGCGTTATGACTTGGGCAGGGTGGGCCGCTTTAAAATCAATCAAAAGCTCGGTCTCAAAACTGCGCTTGAGCATAGAGTTGTTACTTGTGAAGATATCGTCATGGGCACAAAATATTTGTGCAAGCTCAAGAAGGGCGACGGTATAATTGACGATATAGACAACCTTGGCTCACGTCGTGTGCGCACGGCTGGCGAATTGCTTGCTAACCAATGCAGAATTGGTTTGGCGCGCACGGAAAAATTCATCCGTGAACGCATGAGCACTTCCGGCGAACAAAGCATGGATTCTCTCAGCCCTTCAAGGGTTGTGAATGCAAAGGCTATGGCAACGGTTATCAGAGACTTCTTTGCCCGCAATCAGCTTTCGCAGTTTATGGACCAGATAAATCCATTGGCAGAGCTTACGCACAAGCGTCGTTTGTCGGCTTTGGGTCAGGGTGGTTTGAGTCGTGAAAGAGCAGGCTTTGAAGTTCGAGACGTGCATCCTTCTCACTATGGCAGAATATGTCCCATTGAAACTCCTGAAGGTCCAAATATCGGTCTTATCAATTCGCTTTCCTGTTATGCAAAAATCAATGAATTTGGTTTCATTGAAACGCCTTACAGAAAAGTTGAAGATGGCAAAGTTTCCACAAAAATCATATATCTTTCCGCCGACGACGAAGTTGGCAAGACCATAGCTCAGGCAAACAGCGAAGTTAAAGACGGCAAGCTGCACGGCAAGGTTATATGCCGTAATGGAGACGAAGTTTTTGAAGCAGATCCGGACAAGGTTGACTTTATGGACGTCAGCCCCAAGCAGCTTGTATCTGTTGCCGCAGGTCTGATTCCATTCTTGGAACATGACGACGCCAACCGTGCATTGATGGGCTCTAACATGCAACGCCAAGGCGTGCCGCTTTTGCAAACGCAAGCTCCATACGTGGGCACGGGCATTGAAGGCAGGGTTGCGCAAGATTCCAAAACTGTCTTGATTTCAGAATCTAAAGGCAAAGTTGCCAGCGTTGACGCAAGGCGCATTATAGTAACTTCCGATGGCGATTTGCCCAAGAAAGTTCAGGGCGCATTCAAGCATGAGCCTGAAAAAGGCGTGTATGTGTATGACTTGCGCAAATTCATGCGTTCTAATGCCGCTACTTGCTTTAATCAAAAACCTGTGGTCAAAAAAGGTCAGGTTGTGAACGTGGGCTCAATATTGGCGGACGGCGCTTCCACAGACGGCGGCGAGCTTGCCTTGGGCAAAAACGTCTTGGTTGCATTCATGCCTTGGAACGGTTACAACTTTGAAGACGCCATATTGCTCTCTGAAAAGTTGATTAAAAATGACGTGTTCACTTCAATACATATTGAAGAATTTGAAGTTACCGCCCGTGACACAAAGCTTGGACCTGAAGAAATCACAAGGGATATTCCCAATGTCGGTGAAGAAGCCCTCAAAGATTTGGACAGGCTTGGCGTTATCCGCATAGGCGCAGAAGTAAAACCAGGTGATATTTTGGTAGGTAAAATTACTCCAAAAAGCGAGACGGAACTTGCCCCTGAAGAAAAGCTCTTGCGTGCGATATTCGGCGAAAAAGCCGCCGACGTTAAAGACACATCTTTGATAGTGCCCTCCGGTACTGAAGGTATTGTCATGGACGTAAAAGTTTCAACAAAGAGCGAAGGCGAATCTGAAAAGATGAGCCAGGGCGACATACGCAGACAGACACGCAAAATCAATGAAGAATACCGCAACCAGAGCGACAAGCTCCGTGCGGATTTGACTGAAGCGCTCTCTAACGTTCTCTTGGGCGAAAAAATCCCATTGGATGTGCGCAACGTTGAAACTAACGAAGTGATTATTCCCGCAAATCGCAAAATTACAAAGACGCTGTTGCGTCGTTTGGCGGCAATATCTAAAAATATCGACATAGACCCGTCTCCTGTGCGCAACAAGATAATGGAAATTATCGAAGCGTATCAGCACAAGTTTGATGAAGTTGAAGGTGAAAAAGCCCGCAAGATAGATTCTATCGAAGGCGGCGATATGTCCGGTCAAAACAATATCAAGAGCGTAAAGGTTTACATTGCCGCAAAGCGCAAGATTCAAGTTGGCGACAAAATGGCGGGCAGGCACGGTAACAAGGGCGTTGTAGCCCGCATAGTTCCCGAAGAAGACATGCCATATTTGCCAGACGGCACACCTGTCGAAATCTGCTTGAACCCAATGGGCGTTCCTTCCCGAATGAACGTTGGACAAGTTTTAGAAACACACTTGGGTTGGGCTTGTCAGAAGTTGGGCTTGAAAATTGCAACGCCAATTTTTGACGGTATGCCTGAGTCTGAAATACGCAAGTATCTCAAAGAAGCAAAACTGCCTGAAACGGGCAAATGCCGCCTTATGGACGGTTATACGGGTGAGTATTTTGACCAAGACGTGGTTGTTGGTTGCATCTATATGATGAAGCTTAACCATTTGGTTGCAGACAAGATTCACGCACGTGCGGTAGGTCCGTACAGCTTGATTACTCAGCAGCCACTCGGCGGTAAGGCGCAGTACGGCGGTCAGAGATTCGGTGAGATGGAAGTGTGGGCGCTTGAAGCTTACGGCGCAGCGTACACCTTGCAGGAACTTCTCACGGTTAAATCCGACGACGTTCAAGGCAGAACAAAGATTTACGAACAATTAGTCAAGGGCGACAATTCCTTGCAGGCTGGCACGCCGCAATCTTTCAACGTTTTGATGAAAGAAATGCAGGGCCTTTGCTTGAATATCAAGCCCTGCAACAGAGAAGAACTTGAACAACCCCTTGAATCGGAAAATCAATAGGCTCAAAATTTAAAAAAGGATTCTAAAAATGGAAAACAACATTCAGCAGACTCGTGATTTTCTCGGCTTTGACGGCGACGCATCTTTTGACTGCGTGTCTATAGGCTTGGCGTCTCCGGATACGATACGCTCATGGTCTCGCGGGGAAGTTAAAAACCCCGAGACAATCAATTACAGGACATTCAAGCCCGAACAGGGCGGCTTGTTCTGTCAAAAGATTTTCGGACCAATACGCGACTATGAGTGCGCTTGCGGCAAATACAAACGCATACGCTACAAAGACCAAGTTTGCGACCGTTGCGGCGTGGAAGTTACCACAAGCCGTGTGCGTCGCGAGCGCATGGGGCACATAGATTTGGCGGTTCCCGTTTCTCACATTTGGTTCTTAAAGAGCATGCCAAGCCGCTTGGGCTTGATGCTTGATATGACCATGAAAGATTTGGAAAGCATCATATACTATGAACAGTATATCGTGATTAATCCACGCAACACTTCTTTGCAGTTCATGCAGCGTTTAACCGATGAGGAGTATCAAAAACACATTGATGCCGGCGATGAGTTTGACGCAAAAATGGGCGCAGAAGCCATAAGGGATTTGCTCAAGAATTTGAATCTTGAAAAGCTTTCAAAAGATTTGGAAGAAGAAATGCGTGCGACACGCTCAAAGCAGAACAAAAAGAAACTGGCAAAGCGTCTTAAGCTTGTGCAAGGCTTTTTGGAAAGCGGCACACGTCCTGAATGGATGGTGCTTGAAGTTCTGCCAGTTATTCCGCCGGACTTGCGCCCTCTAGTTCCGCTTGAAGGCGGCAGGTTTGCAACCAGCGACTTAAACGACTTGTATAGACGTGTCATCAACCGCAACAACCGTTTGCGCTCATTGATGATTATGAAAACGCCTGATGTTATCATACACAATGAAAAACGTATGCTTCAGGAATCTGTTGACGCCTTGTTCGACAACGGTCGCCACGGCAGGGCTGTTACGGGCGCAGGCAACAGGGCTCTTAAGAGTATTTCGGATATGCTCAAGGGTAAGCAGGGACGTTTCCGTCAAAACTTGCTCGGCAAGCGTGTTGACTATTCCGGCCGTTCGGTTATCGTCATTGGCCCTGAGCTTAAGCTGCACCAGTGCGGTTTGCCCAAAAAGATGGCTCTTGTGCTTTTTGAACCATTTATCATACGCCGCTTGAAAGAGCTGGGCTTTGTGCACACTGTGCGCAGCGCCCGTAAGATGATTGAAAAGCGTGCGCCTGAAGTTTGGGATATTCTTGAAGAAGTTACGGAAGGGCATCCTGTAATGCTCAATCGTGCGCCCACTTTGCATAGATTGTCTATTCAGGCGTTTGAGCCTGTCTTGATTGAAGGCGACGCCATACGTTTGCACCCTCTCGTCTGCGGCGCTTACAATGCAGACTTTGACGGCGACCAAATGGCGGTGCACGTTCCGCTTTCTCTGGAAGCTATTATGGAAGCAAAGCTTTTGATGCTTGCAAGCCACAACATATTCTCGCCATCTAGCGGCAAGCCAATTTTGACGCCGTCTCAAGACATCGTTTTGGGCGTTTATTACATGACTTTTGAACCAAGCCTCAAAAAAGGCAAAGGCGAAAGAGTGCCGCTTATGTCATGCACAAATGAAGTTGTAACGGCAAACGCCGAAGGCATGCTTCACTGGCATGATTGGATTGACTTTGTCAACCCGGACTTTGGCAAGACAACGTTCTTCGGCAACTCTGAAAGAAAAGTCATACGCACAACAGTTGGCAGGGTTATCTTCAATGAAATCTGGCCGAATGAAATTGGCTTTGTAAATTCACCCGTTGCTAAAGGCAAATTGGGCGATTTGATTTTGAACACATTTAAGTTCTTGGGCAAACGCAATTCTGCGCCTATTCTTGACGCACTTAAATCTCTTGGTTTCCGTGCGGCAACTTTGGCGGGTATGTCTATTGGTATAGTTGACATGACTATTCCTGAAGAAAAGCAAGACATTATCAAAGCAGCCCGCACAAAAATTAAGGATGTTGAGGTTGAATACCGCAAAGGTACAATCACAAAGGACGAACGAAGCGGCAAAGTTAAAGACATCTGGAATAATGTTACCGACGAAATCGGTAAAAAGGTGTTTGAAAAACTCGGCAAGCCAACAGTCGCAAAGAGCAGTGGCAGGCAAGACATTAACAGCGTCTATGTCATGATGGATTCCGGTGCTCGTGGTAACAGGGCGCAGGTACGCCAGCTTTGCGGCGCTCGTGGTTTGATGGCAAAGCCTAACGGTGAAATTATCGAAAGACCAATTTTATCATCATTCCGTGAAGGTTTGAGCGTTCTTGAATACTTTATTTCCACGCACGGCGCACGTAAAGGTTTGGCTGATACAGCCCTTAAAACCGCAGACGCTGGTTACATGACCAGAAAACTTTGCGACGTTGCTATGGACACTATCATCACTGAAGAAGATGACGGCAACAGAGACGGTATCTGGAAGGAAGCTATTTACGACGGCGACGACGAAATTATTTCCCTCTTTGACAGAATCGTTGGCCGTTGCGCAAGTGAAGACGTGCATAACCCATCCAACCCAAGTGAAATCATCATAAAAAATGGTGAAATTATCACTGAAGAAATGGCGCACAAGGCTGAACATTTCGGCGTTGAGCGTGTAAAGGTTATGAGCCCGCTTACACACTTGAAGCGCAACTCAATTCCCGCAAAAGCCTACGGTATAGACCCTTCAACGCAAAAGCTCGTTGAAAGAGGCACTGCTGTTGGTATCATAGCCGCACAGTCTATCGGTGAACCGGGTACGCAGCTTACTATGAGAACCTTCCATATCGGCGGTGTTGCTCAGTCCACAAAAGCTCCTGAAATTCGCCCCAGAAATGCGGGTCAAATCAGGTACGAAGGCTTGCGCACTGTAGAAGTTGAAGGCGGCTATAGCGTAGTCCTCAATAAGACGGGTAAAGTTTTGGTTATAGACACTGCCGAAGACAAGGTTGTTGAAGAATACCCAATGGTAGCAGGCGCAGTGCTTTCTTTGGTTGACGGCGCTACCGTCAAGAAGGGGCAGTTGCTCGCACAGTGGGATCCGCATAACATTCCAATTCTTTCTGAAAAAACAGGCACAATCAAGTTCCGTCAGATGATGCCGGGCATCACCGTTAAGAGTGAGTTTGACGCATCTTCCGGTCGCCACACGACAACGGTTATAGACCACAAGGAAGACTTGAACCCCTCCGTTGCAATACTCAACGCCAAGGGTGAGGAGCTTGCAAACTATCCAATCCCAACCGGCGCACAGATTATCGTTGCTGACGACGATAAAATCAAGGCAGGTTCTTTGATAGCAAAGACTCCAAGACAAGCTTCCAAAACTCAGGACATCACCGGTGGCTTGCCCCGTGTTGCCGAACTTTTTGAAGCGCGCAAACCTAAAGACGCCACAGAAATGGCTAAGATTGACGGCAGAGTCAAGATTGGCGATACCAGAAGGGGTAAAAAATTAATCAAGATTATTCCGGAAGGCGCACCTGAAGAAGAAGGTGAAGAACATTGGATTGCTCATGGCAAGCACATTACAGTGCATCCTGACGACATGGTCAGGAAAGGCCAGCACCTCACGGAAGGCAGTTCTGACCCAAATGAAATTCTTGAAATTCTCGGGCCCAATGCTGTTCAGGAATATCTCTTGCGTGAAATCCAGAAGGTTTATCGCTCGCAGGGTGTTACAATTAATGACAAGCACATTGAAATTATAGTTTCAAGAATGTTGCGTAAAGTGCGTGTAACAAATCCTGGAGACTCTGATTATTTCTGGGGTCAGCAGATAGATAAGTTTGAATTTAGAAGGAATAATGAAGAAATTGAAGCCGCCGGCGGTCAACCCGCAGAAGGTACGCCAATTCTTTTGGGCATCACAAAGGCAAGCCTTGAAACGGAAAGCTTCATCAGTGCCGCATCCTTCCAAGAAACAACACGTGTCTTGACAGACGCTTCAACGCTCGGCAAAATTGACGACCTTGAAGGCTTTAAAGAAAACGTAATTATGGGTAATCTGATTCCTGCTGGTACGGGCTTGCCCTCATACCGCAAGGTCAAGGTAAACCCAATCGTTGACGATGAAGACTCTTTTGCGGCTTACGCAGAAGAATCGGAATCGGCTTCAAAATCAGAATAAACAACATTTAATACTTTTGTCCGCCCCCTGCTTAATGGGGGTGGGCAAAACAAATTGAAAAAAAACTAAATAAAATACTTGCAAAGAGAATGCGGATAAATATCGTTCTGCACTTTTCTCTTATAAAACGATAAAAATATGCCTACAATTAATCAATTAGTTCGCAAGCCACGCCAAATGACTCGTGCAAAGAGCAAGGCTCCGGCTTTGAAATTAAACCCATTCAGACGTGGAGTCTGCGTGCAGGTTATGACCCGTACGCCTAAAAAGCCAAACTCAGCTATTCGTAAGGTTGCCAAAGTAAGGTTGACCAGTGGTTATGAAATAATCGCCTACATTCCCGACGAAGGCCATTCATTGCAGGAACACAGCGTTGTGCTGGTTCGTGGCGGCCGTGTTAAGGACTTGCCCGGTGTTCGTTACCACATTGTTCGTGGCGCACTTGACTGCATGGGTGTTGAAAAGCGCCGTCGCAGCCGTTCAAAGTACGGTGTAAAACGTCCTAAGGCAGCAAAGAAATAATTTTTATAGGAGATAATATAATATGTCACGCAGACACAGAGCTGAAAAGAGAGAACGTACTCCAGATTCACGTTATAAGAGCACATTGGTCAGTCACCTGATAAATATGGTGATGGAAAGAGGCAAGAAGACTATCGCTGAAAAGATAGTTTATTCCGCCATTGAAAGGGTTAGCGAAAAACTCGAAAAGGGCGACCCTATTGATTTGCTTTTGGGTTCACTTGAAAACATCCGTCCAAAGCTTGAAGTTAAGAGCCGTCGTGTTGGCGGCGCAACATACCAAGTTCCGGTTGAAGTTACTTACGACAGACAGCAGACGCTGGCTTTCCGTTGGTTGATTGATTCCGCAAAAGGCCGTAAAGGTTTGCCAATGAGCGAAGCTTTGGCAACAGAGCTGGTTGACGCATACAATAACACGGGCAATGTCGTTAAAAAGCGTGAAGAAATGCACAAGATGGCTCAGTCTAACAGGGCTTTTGCACACTTACGCTGGTAATAGATAGGTAAATATAATGGCACAAAAAATTTCAGAGAAAAATTCCCCGAATAGGGCGCGTCCGCTTGAGTATACGAGAAACATAGGCATTTCTGCGCATATAGACTCAGGTAAGACAACTGTTTCGGAACGTATTTTGTTTTATAGCGGCGTGGTTCACAAAATTGGTGAAGTTCACGAGGGCACGGCGGTTACAGACTGGATGGAGCAGGAGCGTGAGCGTGGTATCACCATTACGTCTTCGGCAATTTCTTGTAACTGGACAAACAAGTCAGGCCCGTTTGCAGGCATAGACCACCAAATCAATTTGATTGACACCCCCGGACACGTTGACTTCACCGCAGAAGTTGAGCGTTCTTTGCGTGTGTTAGACGGCGCTATTGCAGCATTTTGCGCAGTTGCGGGCGTTCAGCCTCAGTCTGAAACCGTATGGCGTCAGATGAATAAGTATGACGTGCCACGTCTTGCTTTCATCAACAAGATGGACAGAACCGGTGCAGACTTTTACGGCGCAGTTGCGGACATTAAAGAAAAACTCCGTGGCAATCCACACCCAATTTTCTTGCCAATAGGCGCTGAATCAAACTTCAAGGGCCTTGTCAACTTGGTTGACATGGTGGCTCATATTTATGATGAGACCGACCCTCAGGGCATGAAGTATGACACTGTAGAAATTCCTGCCGAATATGTTGAAAAGGCAAATGAATACAGGCAGGCTCTTATAGAAGGCATTGCAGACTTTGACGATTCCATCATGGAAAAAGTCCTTGAAGGCGCTACGGAATTTACTGCCGACGAAATCCGCACGGGTATTCGTAGGGCAACTACAAGCCGTGAATTTGTGGCGGTTATCCCTGGTTCTGCGCTCAAGAACAAGGGCGTGCAGATGCTTCTCAACGCAGTTGTTGACTATCTGCCAAGCCCCATCGACGTACCTCCAATTAAAGCTTACGCAGACGGCGATGAAACGCCTTCTTTGCAGGTTGTAGCTGACGACTTTGCACAGCCTACGGCATTGGCTTTCAAACTTTGGGCAGACCCATTTATCGGCAAGCTTGTCTTCATCCGTGTTTATAGCGGCTGTATCAAGAAGGGTATGACATTTTACAATCCTCGTAACCGCAGGAGTGAGCGTATCTCTCGCCTCGTAGTTATGAAGGCGGATAAGCGTGAAGATATTGACGAAGCATATTCGGGCTCTATCTGCGCAATCATCGGCTCTAAAGACCTCATTACGGGCGACACTCTTTGCGAAAAAGACCATGAAGTGCGTCTTGAGCCTCCAACATTCCCTGAACCTGTTATTGCCATGAGCATTGAGCCCAAGACAAAAGCAGACCAGGAAAAACTTTCAATAGGTTTGCAGCGCTTGGCTGAAGAAGACCCAACATTCGTGGTTTCTTCCAATGCGGAAACGGGTCAGACTCTTATTGCGGGCATGGGCGAATTGCATTTGGACATCATCCGCGACCGTCTTTTCCGTGAATTTAAGGTAGAGGCTGACGCAGGCAAACCGCAGATTGCATATCGTGAAACTATTACAGTACCTGCTGAAGGTGTTGGCAAGTTTGTGCGTCAATCTGGTGGTCGTGGTCAGTATGGCCATGCCGAAGTTAAAATTGAACCTCTGGAAAAGGGCAAGCATTACGAGTTCGTGAACGAAATCGTCGGCGGCGCAATTCCAAAGGAATACATCAAGCCAACTGAAGAAGGTATCAAAGAAGCCATGATTAACGGCGTTATTGCGGGTTATCCTGTTGTTGACGTTTGCGTACGCTTGGTATTTGGTTCTTTCCATGAAGTTGACTCATCTGAAATGGCATTTAAAATGGCGGGTATCTTTGCATTTAAAGACGCTATGAAAAATGCAAAACCAATTCTTTTGGAACCTGTCATGAAAGTTGAAGTTGTTACCCCGGACGAATATCAGGGCGACATCATGGGCGACATTAACCGCCGCCGTGGTCAGATTCAGGGCATGGAAACCAAAGGCAATCTTTGCACAGTTAAAGCTTTCGTACCGCTTGAAACAATGTTTGGTTACGCAACAGACGTGCGCTCGCTCTCCAGTGGCAGAGCTTCATACTCTATGGAGCCAAGCCATTTTGAACAAGTGCCCGCAAACGTTCTCAAACAGATTGTAGAAGGTTCAACACGCAAAGCAGCAAGAAGCTAATTTCCCAAATAATTAAAGTTATGGCGACACAGAAAATCAGAATTAAACTTAAGGGTTACGACTTCCGCACAGTGGATCAAAGCGCTGGCGACATCGTTGAAACTGCAAAGCGCACTGGCGCTATGGTTTCAGGTCCTGTACCACTTCCAACCCGTATAGAGCGTTACACGGTTAACCGTTCCGTACACGTTGACAAGAAGAGCATGGAACAGTTTGAATTGCGCACTCACAAGCGCCTCATAGACATCATTGGCCCTACGGTTAATACTGTCGATGAGCTTAAAAAGCTGAACCTGCCTGCAGGTGTTGATATCACTATTAATATTTAGTGTTATCTTGCCCAAGGGGCGGAATTGTTCTTTGAAAGTTTTGTAATACGCCGGCGATGATTTTTCATCCAACGTAAAGGTTGCGGTGTGCAAAACTTTTTTTCACTTTCTTAAAGAGTCTCTTGTTAAAGAGGCTCTTTTTTTTTGTGCAGCTTTCTTATTCGTCTGGGAATTATTCTGAAATAAATTTGTATTTTATCGCAATTATCCATTATTTTGTCTCTTAAATTTGGGGTTAAAGAGTCTTGTTCTACCGATATTCCCCAAAAAGTTTCTAAAAATTTATGGTAATAGTCTGTATAAAAGATGGGCTATTTTTTTATAACAATTTGTTTTGCAGTGTGTTAAGAAATTAAAGTCTGGTCGGGATAATCTGAAATATAGTATCTTTCAAGTTTTTCTGAAAAAATAAGCAAAAAAAATTGACTTTACCGCTATTCAGGTGTAGTCGTAAGACACGGCTTAAAAAAGAAAGGACACAAGATGCTAAGAAGAAAATTAATAATATTATGTTTTACCGCACTATTAGCTTTACAAGCTATGGCGCAGTACGACTTTGGATGGAATAGACAAAATCCAAATGTAGGGTTTCTTCTGCAAGGTGACCACGGTGGTGCTTATATAAGTGCGCTACAAGATTCGTCGCTGACATTCGACCTGACAAAGATGGTTTCTCCTAACATGAATAGTGTGAAATTTGGAATAAATTTTCACGATTCGTATTTGAATATCATAGACACAAGGTCTTTTGATATGACTCTGGGCATGCTACCTGTCGTACAAGAGCTCACTGCTGGAAGCATAGTCAGCTTCTGGATGGAAGGGCTTAATAATGCAAACTCTATTGATGGCACAAACTACTACGGATCTTTATTGATTGATAATCCTGGTGGTTCGGGTTCTGTATTTAACATGAAGTTCCACATGGATAACATGTCTTGGGGCGATTGGTGGGATACGATAGTAAGCGCAAGAGGCGGACCTGCAGGACAACCCCTGCCGGGTATAATTGCAACTTTTGCTGCAACTGCGGCTATCTTTGGCGCTTATATGGGAATGCGCAGACGTAAACGCTAAACAATCAAATGCGCATAAGGTTGCAAGGTTTTATGCGCATTTCTTTTGAATACAGACGTATTTTTTTCATATTTGGAATTTGGTCTAGACAAAAACTTCCAAATATATTTTCTTTAACCTTATTATGAAATTGACGTTCAATGATAAGGTTGCGCTCGTAAGCGGAGCAGGCAGAGGTATAGGTAAAAACATAGCTTTGGCGCTTGCCAAAGAAGGTTGCACGGTAATTTGTGTCAGCAAAAACTTGTCTTCATGCACCGGAACTGCCGATGAAATCAACGCTTCAGGCGGTAAGGCGGAAGCTTTCGCAATAGATGTCGCAAATAAAGACGCCGTCAAAACATCCATAGATGAAATTTCAAAAAAATATCCCAATATAGATATTCTCATCAATAACGCAGGCATCACCAGAGACAACCTCATGCTCAGAATGACCGACGACGAATGGGCAGACGTGATTGATACCAATCTAAACTCGTGCTTCTACATGACCAAAGCGCTCACCAGAAACATGATGTCTAACAGATGGGGCAGAATCATTAATATTACTTCCGTTGTAGGCATAATGGGCAACGCAGGCCAAGCAAATTACGCAAGCGCAAAAGCAGGCATGATAGGCTTTACAAAGAGTCTCGCCCGTGAACTCGCCTCCAGAAATATCACCGTGAACGCCATAGCCCCAGGGTTTATAGAAACCGATATGACCGCCAAGCTTTCCCCATCAATTATGGCGCAAGCCGTATCCACAATCCCCCTGAAAAAAGCCGGCAAACCCGACGACATCGCCAATATGTGCACCTACCTTTCTTCCGAAGAATCCGCATACATCACAGGCCAAGTAATCGCCATAGATGGCGGACTCTCCATGTAATTGGCAGACTTGTTTGGCGAATAGTTCCGTTTGCTTCGTGAATATGACTGGGAATGTAGCGCTGCTACAATTCCCACCCATCTTCACTTCGCAATACTCACTCTTCATCCAAACCGTGCTGCCAAGTTTTGGCAGACTTGTTTGGCGAATAACTGTGTTGCTGCGGGCGCTTCGGCACTGGTCATGTACATTAAGTACATTCCCACCGCCTCACACCCTTGCGCCTTGTTCTTCATCCAAACCGTACTGCCAAGTTTTGGCAGACTTGTTTGGCGAATAACTGTGTTGCTGCGGGCGCTTCGGCACTGGTCATGTACATTAAGTACATTCCCACCGCCTCACACCCTTGCGCCTTGTTCTTCAT
>JAVBLZ010000020.1:0-54644 GCA_031553045.1 Opitutales bacterium
ACGTACGCATGTACGCTTCCACCGCAGATTTTTTCAAATACTCGCCTGAAGCGCAATTTGACGATGCCAATAGCGGCACATGCTGCGCTTGTGCGATGTGATTTTAGAAGGGCATCTGGTAGGTGTGAGGTGTCTGGGGCATGGGGCTGCAGTTTAATTTTTACACTGGGCACGTACGCATGTACGCTTCCACCGCAGATTTTTTCAAATACTCGCCTGAAGCGCAATTTGACGATGCCAATAGCGGCACATGCTGCGCTTGTGCGATGTGATTTTAGAAGGGCATCTGGGGGTGTGAGGCGGATTACTATATTGTAAAAAAGATGTGTTTCTTATGCATAATCTGCTGTATTGAAATTTTTTTTGTCCCATATTGGGCGAAGTGGCCAATTTTTGAAAAAATAGCTTGATTAGATTTGCGAATTACCAAAAATACCGTACTCGAATATTGTGCGAATGTTTACGCACAACGATACTAAAAAGGTTAAAACAAAATGATAGATAGAAAAGAAATCAAAAATAAGGCGTTGTTGGACTGGGTAGATTCTATTGCGGCTCTTACAACTCCCGATAAGGTTCAGTTCTGCGACGGCTCTCAAGAAGAAGCTGATGCGCTTTTCAAGATGATGGTCGATAAAGGCGTCGCCACAAAATTGAACGAGCAGAAACGTCCAAACAGTTACTATTTCCGTTCTGACGTGCGCGACGTGGCTCGTGTTGAGTCTCGCACATTCATCTGCTCAAAAAATAAGGCAGATGCGGGCCCAACAAATAATTGGATGGACCCAAAGGAAATGAAAGACAAGCTCCACGGTTTGTTCCAAGGTTGCATGAAGGGCCGTACTATGTACGTAATTCCTTTCAGCATGGGCCCAATCGGCGGTCCAATCTCTCAGATTGGCGTGGAAATTTCTGACAGTGCTTATGTTGTTGTGAGCATGCGCATCATGGCTAGGGTTTCCAAAAAAGTTTTGGATGTACTTGGCGAAAACGGCAAATTTATACCATGTTTGCACTCGGTAGGCAAGCCAATCAACACTCCTGAAGATGACGTTGTGTGGCCTTGCAATCCGGAAAGCACTTACATCGCCCACTTCCCTGAAGAAAACTTGATTATGAGTTTTGGTTCAGGATACGGCGGCAATGCGCTCTTGGGTAAAAAGTGCCTCTCTTTGCGCATAGCAAGTGCCATGGGCAAAAAAGAAGGCTGGATGGCTGAGCACATGCTTATCCTCGGCGTTCAAGAGCCAAGCGGTCGCAAAACTTACGTTACGGGCGCATTCCCGTCGGCTTGCGGCAAGACAAATTTTGCAATGCTTATCCCGCCTGCAGAAATGCTCAAAAAGGGCTGGAAGGTTACCTGCGTTGGCGACGACATCGCTTGGATTAAGCCTGCGGCAGACGGCAAACTTTACGCCATAAATCCTGAAAACGGTTTCTTTGGCGTTGCCCCTGGCACTTCAGACAAGACAAATCCAAACGCCATGGCATCCTGCTCTAAGGATACTATTTTCACAAACGTTGCCCTCACTGAAGACGGCGACATCTGGTGGGAAGGTATGACAAAAGAAGCGCCTGCAAACCTCACAGACTGGAAGGGCCGCAAGTGGTCCAAAGATTTGGGAGAGCCTGCCGCTCATCCAAACAGCCGTTTTGCAGCGCCAATACGCAACTGCCCTGTGGTTGACCCTGATTTTGAAAAGCTTGAAGGCGTGCCTGTAAGCGCATTCATTATCGGCGGCAGAAGACCAAATGGCATACCGTTGATTTTTGAAGCCTTTAATTGGACACACGGCGTATATCTTGGCGCAGTTATGGGTTCAGAGCTTACGGCCGCCGCAGAAGGTGCGCTCGGCAAGCTTCGTTCAGACCCAATGGCAATGTTGCCATTCTGCGGTTACAACATGGCGGACTATCTCGGCCACATGGTCAAGATGGGCAAGGGTTTAGAATCAACTCCACGCTTCTTCCACGTCAACTGGTTCCGTCGTGATGAGCAGGGCAACTTTATGTGGCCTGGCTTTGGCGACAACGCCCGTGTGCTTGCTTGGATAGTTGGCCGTGTAAACGGCGGCGCAAACGCCAAGGAAACACCAATAGGCATGATGCCCCGCTATGAAGACCTCACGTGGGAAGGTTTGAATTATTCTGCTGAAGAATTCAAAAAGCTCATGACTTTTGATCCTGAGATTGCGGCAGCACAGCCCCTCTCTGACGAGCTATACAACCAATTGCCAAACTCCCTCAAGCTCGAAAGAGCCGCTCTTATAGAGCGTTTGAGCTAATTGGTCAGACAAGTTTAAAAAAGAGAGCCTCCCAGTCGGAAGGCTCTTTTTTTTGGCAGACTTTTTTGGCAGACTTGTTTGGCGAATAACTGCGTTGCTGCAAAAAATTGCGACTCTTGCGTACATTCAGTACGCTGCGACCCGCAATTTTTTTTGCGCCTTGTTCTTCATCCAAACCGTGCTGCCAAAACGTTAAAGTGTGGGGTATGCTTCCAAAATTTTCTTTAAGTATTAAAGTGTATGTGTTTTTTTTTGATGCTGTGCCGCAGGCACAGTCAGCCTAGTGCCTTGTAGAAAAAATAACTGTGTTACTACAAAAAATTGCGACTCTTGTGTACATTCAGTACGCTACTACCCACAATTCTGTACTTTCAAAACTTACTTTAAGAGTTAACGTTGTTTTTGTTAAAGAGATGGGATTTATTCCAACATTGAATTATATTTCTTTTATGCTGTGTTTGGCTCAATAAAATCTATTTCAAAATTGGAATACACGTATCTTTTGTGCCAAGTGTGCGCAATTCTTGGCTCGTAATCCACATATCCAAATCATCATTCCGAGGATTCATTTTAAGCAGAAATTCCTTACTTTTTTTATTGTAACCCATAATATAGGTGTATCTATATCGTGTGGAATTTTTATTTTCAGATTTTATAGGCGAG
The DNA here is from genome assembly GCA_031553045.1 of Opitutales bacterium. GTDB lineage: Bacteria > Verrucomicrobiota > Verrucomicrobiia > Opitutales > Intestinicryptomonadaceae > CALXQW01. The sequence goes on from JAVBLZ010000020.1 coordinate 2,949, forward strand.
GTGAATTTTTTTAGAGCTATAATCCAATCGTTTATATTTTTACTTGCTTTGCGTACGGTGTTTCGTTCCTTTAAGGCAATATAAAAATTATCATCAACAATCTTTATATCGGTAAATATAGGGATACCGTCATCTATACTTTCTTGTATAGTTTTGTCGGATATTTTTTTAATGCCTTCTTCTATATTATCAAATTTTGATTTCTTAAAGCCTCTGTCTTTAAAATATGCAACAAGACCGTTAAGCCATGGGCTGGGTGATGATTTGGGCAAGCCTTCAATAAAGGTTTTATAATCCATGTTAGGGTCTAAATAAAGAATGTATGGTAATACACTTTCATTAATCCAACTTCCTTTATAATCCACACTTTTAAGCGGATTATCGTAATATTTATAGGGTTTTATTTCCAAACGTACATCGCCGTTTTCTTCTTTTATCACATTGGCTTTTAGACGAGCCTTTACTTCTTCGAGAGTCTCCAGACTATCGGCTTTCTCCTGCCCAAATATTGCAGAAGATATTATAATAAAAAATATCAAAAAACGTGTAATGCGCTTCATAGTTTTAAATTTTCTGGGCGATTGATTGAAGCCAAAAAGTTATATGGAAATGATTTTTTCGATTAGTTTAGCCCAATCGTATCCACTCTTGTAAAAATGCGGGCTAGATGGGTGATAAATCCACATAAGTTTGGTTTTATGATTTTTGAATGAGTATAGATGGTAAGGGTAATCTTTCCCGGAAGCTGCTTCTTCAGATTTTAATATGGCAGATTCTCCTGAAATACCGTATTTTGCCGAAGATGCTGGAGTCTTATCATACAAGTCTCCGCCCCAAGCAATGATTATGTCAGGGCGTAGCGCATTGAGAACTTCAAAAAAAGGTTCTTCGGAAAATTCCCATTGCCATTCTTCTGGGCGTACTCCTGCGTTTGTCAGGAAAAATTGTATGTAATTGTAAAATGCCACGGAGTTCCAAAACGTCTCAAAATTACCGGCAAGTTTTACCGATTCAAATATGTTGAAAAAAGTTTTGAAAGGATTTGAACCTCTAAAATCTTGCTTCCCCCACTTTTCCGGATGCGCCTTTCTTTTTCCCGCAACAGATGAATCCAAATTCATATGCATAATTGCTTCCGAGAACCCCATTAAATCTTCATCGCAGATGAATTCTCCCGTTTCATCAATTTGGAAATTTGTATAGAATTTGGTCTTCAATGCATCTTCAAAATCAATGCCTTTAAATGTGGCTCGTTCCGCCAATTCGGATTCATCAGGCTTAGTTTCCGCATCGCCTTCAGTATAACAACTTTCTCCGAGTATCAATACCCTTTGATGTTTACCTAAGATATCAAGGCCATTAAAATAATTTAGTCCTATAAATGGGTCATTGCTTATGTTTTTAGTCCATTTTATTTTTAGTAGTTTTTTTATATTATTCATAATACCCTGCTTTATTTGTTAGTTCCAATAGTTATTGTAATTTGTTTCGATAAATTTTTTTGTGATTTTCCTGATTCTATTTATTTTCATTCTGAAACGTTGAATCTAACTCATAACGGAACGATTTTATGTGGTCCTTTACAAATTCCGCTTGGATGTTTAGCGCATTTTTCGGAAAGATCATTTTGGCTAAGTTTTCTCCCACAATATTGACAATAATATTTTTTTTCCGATCGTTCTTTGAATCTTTCCTGCTCTTTTTTCAGACCCTCTTGGCTGTGTTTAATTAGAACGGGTAAAAATATTGCAAGAATCGTGCCCAAAATCTCTAAAATGCTAACAAATATTTTCAATACTATGCTTATTATTATAAATGTAATTTTAAATATAAGTCTAAATATAGGATATAATATTTTACTTATTAGTAGGGCAATCTTGCCCAATATTCCATAATCTGCAAATCTGTCAGAAATTTTTGATTTTGAGAAACCATTTCTCTCATTTGCCTTAATGGCGGTATTTTGCGAATCAACGAGATTAAAATAATATGATATGAAGAAAATTAAAAAAACTGATATAAAAATCAATGTCCAATAGTCGCCGCTAAGCTTATTTGTTAATATGTTTGCCAGCAAAAGTATGAATAATGGGAATCCAAAGATACCGATAAACCACATCAAGCCTTTCTTCCAGTCCGTTGCATATACCTGCCCTAGTCCTGGAATAATCATGCTTAAAAGTATGGCAAGTGGTGGAAATTTTTTCTTTTGGGATGGTATTACTTTTTCTTTTTTAGGTGCGTCTATTTCGTGAGATGCAAGGTTTTCATCTAAATTTTCTTCAACTACCTCATCGGAACTTCTATTGATTTCGGTATCACAAGGGTTTTGCTCGCTATTTGTTTCAGGGAATATTTCCGCTTCAGATTCTATATCTTGCGGAGTATCCAAACTCTCATTTATGAACTTTGCCTCATCGGGTTTTGTTTGAGCCTTTATTGAGTTTATACTCTCTTCTAAAATATCATTAGTAGATGTATTTTTTTTATCATTAATATTCATAAATTAAAGCGGGTGATGTTTAAATTATTTGCCGAGAAATTTGTTTATGACGGCTTTTCCCATGTCGGTATTTGAGAATGCTTCAAGGGTTGCACCTATATTCGTGCCTGTTTGCGCTGAAAATATTTTTCTTGCACCCTCTACGCCCGCATTCACTTCGTTGGCATTTGCAATAATCTTAATTTCTGCGCCTTTCAGGTTTTCAGCCTGAGTTGTCCCAACTATTTTTTCCGCATTTATCTGTTCAATTTTTATCAAATATTCCTGATATTCTTTATTTGAACCTATTTCCTTTGCCAGTGTTGTCTGTGCGGTAACAGATGCAAGCTGGTCCGCCTTTTTTGCCTCTGCTTTTGCAAGACCTTGCGCCTGAACGCCCTCGGCTTCTTTGATATTTGCGGTCAAATCCGCATTTGCTTTTATGACTATAGATTCGGCGATTTTCCTTTGGGATTCCAGTTGCGCTTCCGCAGCAATAATTTGAACATTTTTCTTTTGCTCTGCCGAAATGGTTTCGGTCTGCTTGTTGATTTCCGCCCTTTTAACCTCTGCCACCAAAGAGATTTCCATCTCCTTTTCTTTAGTTGTTTTTGCCTCGCTATTAATTTCTTGCTGGGTCTTTTCATTCATTATGCCCACGGTTTTATTGACTTCGGCTTCTCTTTTCCCGACCGCTTCATGGGCTTCTTGTTTTTTTAAAGCCACAGATTTACCCGCCTCAATTTCTGCAGATTCTGCAAGCTGTCTATTTTTGGCGACTTCTATTCTGGATTCTTTTTCAATTTCAGATTTCTTTTTTGCCATTATATTCTCTATGACTTTTCCGTCTTTTCCGTCACGAAGATCCATAAGCTCAATATTTTTTACGGGTAGTACTCCCCATTCCTTTAGTTGCTCTGCAACTGCTACCGTAAATTTTTCACCATATACGGAGCGCTCCGACATTATTTCTTCAAGCTTTGCATTTGCCATTATGGAACGTACCGCACCTTGAACAATGCCCGTTAAATGACTGTGTAATTCATTGAAAGAGGCGACTTTGTTGGCGGCTTCGTTTGTATCGCTTATTCTGAAAAATGCTTTAATATCTAATACGAAGGGTAGCCTATCTCGGTCATAGGCTTCATAATTTTGCAAATCCAAATCGAAATTAGACACGGGCAATTCTCTTTTTGATATGCCCCAAATGGGGAGCCAATGAGGGAATTCATAATAGACATTTCCCCCACTTTGCCCCTTTCCATATGATATTGTGCGCCGTGTTCGCTGTACGATATGCACAACATTTGTCGGCACTACACGCCTAAGCGGCATAATGAAAATTATGTATATCAAGAGTGAAATTCCTATTGCTATAGGTATGCTGATAATTGATAGTCCCATATAAAATTCTATTTATTACATCAAAAAGCTTTGTATCAAAATGCTACTGCAAATTAATGTCGTTCTATAATACTATTGGCGTACTTTTTAAAAATCTCACGGGCTTTGGGGAAATATTTGAGAAATTCTCCAAAATAGTTGCATAATGAGATTTTGATGGAATTATTCCTTTAAGATGCTTGATGTTGTTATGATTTTATTTAATACCCAGCGTTTATAAGAATGGAAAATGCTTTGCCAAAGATTCAAGATTACTCGCTCATACGAAAGATAGGCGAGGGGAGCTTTGGCATAGTCTATCTTGCAAAAGATAATAAGGGGCAAGAGTGTGCCCTTAAACTTGTCAAGAAGGCCGATGAAGCGCAGAAAAACCGCGAGCGCACGGCTCTTGAACTTTATATACGTACAAACTCAAAAAATCGTAAAGGTATTATTGAAATTTTGGATTGCGGCAGAACTGAAGATGGTCTGCTTTATTATGTCATGCCGCTTGCCGAGTGCACCCTGCAAGAACTGGTCGAAGAAAAACTCAGGCAAAAAACTTGGTTTACGCTCGAACAAATGCGTTGTATTTTTGCCTCACTTTTTGATGCCTTGGATTTTTTGGAATCTGAAAACCTTATACACAGGGACATCAAGCCCACGAACATAATTTTTATAAATGGCAAGGCTGTGCTTTCAGACATTGGGCTTTTGGAAATTGAGGATGATGGGGCGTCTAGATACGGCACGGACAACTATAGGGCGAATGCCTATTTCAAAGGCAATGCAGACTTTTGGAGCGTTGCCTGCGTGATATTTTTTATACTCACAGGCAAGAATCCGGAACATTGGGGACGCATAAAAAATTGGGCAAGCCCGCTTGGTGAAGAAAAAATGTCGAAGGAAGAACTCCTTGAATATGCAAGGCTGAGGGGCATAATTTTTAATCACGCAACGGCGCATAGGGCGATGGATTTATTCCGCAGCGCAAAAGAATTTAGGCAGGCTGTTTTGCCTGAAAGAAAAAGTGTAAAAAATAAATATGCCTTAGTTACAACCCTTATCTTTGGGACATTGGCAGCAGTAGGCGCTTTATCACTCCATTTTTACAAAAATATAGAACCGCAAAAAGCTGATGCGCCGTCTGCTTCAATAGAAATAACTTCTGCGCCCATTACAAAGAAAATACTCCAAAAAGAAACTCCTGAAGAATTCAAGGCTCGTTTGAAGTCTAACGTAATCAGAGAGGAAAATGGCGATGTGCGTTTGGATATTGGGCGCTATGATTATGCCGCAAATCCTCTTCAATATATTGACTATAAAAGGACGGGAGCCAATGAACCTATATTGCCATTCTTGCTTTATTTGGATCCCAATATGGACGATAAAGCTTTTATTGAAGGACTGTCTAAATCTGTAAAATATTCTTGGATTCCTGGAATAATATCCCACCTAAAAGGTCTGGGCTTTAAAAATGCAAGAGTATATAAGGAATATAACTGGGCTAGCATGTCGGACAATGATATACAGGCAAGCATAGAAAGTGGGGTTCCACTTTTTGGAGAGATACGTATAGCGGAAAATATTTTCTATGTCCTGCGAGAAAGGTATGAAAAGCGTATAGCAATCAAAAATATTGACGACTGGATTAAGATTCTTGAAAAGTCTATTTTGCCTGAAGAAGATATGGAATATGATAAAAATATTTACGCTTGTTCTTTTATTGTAGGCTACAATAAGCAGAGTGGCGAAATTTTGCTACGGTCAGATAATCTAAAGAATACTAGTGGATATCTTTGGGTTAAAGGCGACGAATTGAGAGATTTCCAACGCTCAGGAACCCTAAGTATATTCACTTTAGATTAGGTTTAATTAAGCTCAAAACTAAACCAGCTTTAAACTTTCTATTTCTTCTTTGAAGGGTTTTGTGGCGGCGATGGCGTTTAGTTTTTTCAGGAATTTATATTTGTCATTATCTACCATGGAGCTGCTTATACCCAGTTCTTTGGCGGCGTCTGCTGCGGAGAGGTTTTTTATTGCGCACAAATCAAAGGCGGCGGCTATGCGTGGGGAGACTTGCGCTTTTGTTTCTTCAATGAGTTCAAGATAGATTGCCTTCATGGCTTCAGTGCGCTCTTCAAGGCAGAGTTCGTCAATGTGGCTTGATTCCGAACTAAGTGTTTCAATAGGGTAAATATCGACGGATTTTGTGCCATTATTTCTCAAAGAGTTTTCGATTTCCGAATAAGTTTCATCGAAGGGCAGATGTTTAAAATCATTCTTGCAAGACTTTATTACCTGCAAAACAACAAGGCGCACAACGCCCCGCAAATATTGATGAAAGCGTCCTCTACCGGCATCGTACTTCCCCACGAGTGTCAGCAATACTTTGAAGACTAAAGCCACGGTGTCCTCCAAAGTTTCGGGGCTGGCGCTCCAATTATATTTGCGGAAGCGGCATTGGGCGGAGACTTTAATGAAATCAAAATATATATTGTAAAAGCTAGACCAGGATTTCTCCCAAAGCTTTCTATCTGAAACGCCTTCTGCCATTATTTTTATGCAAGTTCTGGGAGTATGCGGAATCATGATTTATTTAAACGCTTAATAGGATTTTGTTTTTAGTAAAAAATTGCGAGATTTTTTACAATACTCATCAAAGGTCTTTCAAAGAATCCCAAGGGTAGCGTTTTGTTTTGTCAAACTCCAGATAGGCTAATGAATTTAGCCAAACGCTTCCGTACATCACCCAGCCTTCGACGTGTCTATATCTGCCATTGGGGTTGAAGGGGTAGGCTTCTGTACCGCAGGCTGTGGAAATTGATGCCCTGCAAAGCTCCAGCCTTGCGCATATATTGTCGCCATAAGCCAAGGGCCAGCCGCGCTCCGCCTCCAACCAGCCGTTCTGAGGATGGCTTACGCCAACACAGAGCCTTGGGTTTCTGCCAAATATGGCGTCTATTTGCGCATACATGATTTCTTTGAGTCTCTTATTTTTTACAGGGTCTGTTACAACCCAGTCGGCGGCGACGGCAATAGACGGGAAGCACAAGAGGTTGCCGACATCGTTCATCACAGGCACGCTCCATAAATTGTTTTCAGGGCTGAGCATGCGGAAATCCCACATATTGTTTGAGCGTGAAATCATGAGCTCCGCCCAGTCTTGAACCAGTTTTTCCAAACCTTGCGGAGCAAATTGCGGATAGGCTTTTAAGAACCAGACCAAATTTGTGATAGTATGATATTCGTAGAATCTATGCCCCTTTGTGGCAAGCGGGTTTTGAAGTTCAAATTTATCCACCATCCACTGCGCCTGCTTTACTGCGGCGTCCATATATATTTGCGCATTGGGTTTGTTAAGCCTTAGCGCAACTTCATAGATCATGAGATTTGGCACAATCAAATCTCCCTGCGCTCTGCCGCCGTGGACGGGTGCGAGTTTCTTTTGGTCTTTCTCATCCAGACTGCTGTAATATTTCGTATCCCAATACCACGGTACGCCCGTTCCGGATTTGTACCAATTCCCAAACACTACTGCGCAAGTTTTTTGATAGAGGCTTTTTGGTATCCATTTTTCAAGCTTAGGATACGCCCATAAAAAGTAGGCAAGCTGAGCCAAAGACTTGGTCTGCTTTGAATATTTTTCAATATCTTTATTTGCAATTATGATGTTAAGCCCAACGCCCCAATGTATCATTTTTACCACATCTGGGGCATCTTTTGCAGGCGGCTCTATTGTTTCAAAATATGCCTTCACAACATCCATAAATTCTGCGGGCGCATGATTGTCGGGAATGTATTTAAAATCAGGAGACATTACTTTTGCTTTTTCCGCCTCATAATCTATCTGATGAGGCATGGATAAAACTTCGTCTTGGCAGGCAAGGTAAAACATTATTAAAGAGGGCGTAACAAAGTCTGTCTCAAGCCAGCCGTCTCTCCAAGGGCCGCCGCCGTAGGCGCTGGCGTGCGTGCCAACTACGCTGCGTACGTCTATCAAAAAGTCAACCGCCCGTTGGTGGAAATATTTTTTAAACATATCGCTCTTGATAAAGAATGGGTCTGATGCGCCCGTTTTCAATTTTCCACCGCTTACCACAATCACATAATCGTCATTGGAATCATCGGGCTTGAAGGCGGAAAAGTCTCCGATATTTTTTTCTATGACGCCCGTAAAAAGCGCTTTTTCATTATTGATTTTACGCACTATAAATTTTGTGCCATCCGGCGAAAGCGGCGCTGTGAAACGTTTTGGAGCGTCTTTTTCAAAACCAATCTGATTTAACGCAACAACGTGCCAATTAAATTCTATGGGCAAAAATTCGTAATCTGTCATTCTTGCCTTCCAGTCAACTCTGGTCGGTAATACGTATTCTTGCTTGATATTGTAAGCTTCCCCAACAGGGTTGTAGATTTTATTTTTGGAAGATTGTCCAAAAAGAATTGTGCAGGAAAAAACGATAAGTGATAAAAAAAATTTTCTCATAAAACCTTTCATAATTTGTAAAGTCCGTATATTCCCGACGCAACAAAAAAAGGCGCTGTGAGATTTTATAAATTTGTGCAGATAAAAATGGGGCAATGCGTTATATATCAAATCGTATGAGTTTTCCTATTGTGCTTGAGAGAATTATTGTTTTTATAAATTAAAAATCATGATTAAAAATAAGTTGAAATATCTATATCTTTTTTTGTGTGCGCAAATTTCAACATCGCTATTTGCCGATAGTTTGCACAGCAAGTCTCCCATTATTACCAGCCTGAAATATTCTGTCGTCTGCGGCTATCAGGGGTGGTTCAGATGTCCGCAAGACGGCTCCGGAAAGAAAAGATGGATGCATTGGGGCAGTGGGGAGTTTTCTCCAAAAAATTGCACTGTCGATATGTGGCCGGATGTTTCTGAATATTCAAAAACCTACCCCACAGAATTTCTCAACGCTGACGGAACAACCGCAAAAGTGTTCAGTTCTTATGATGAGGAAACTGTTGAGCTGCATTTTAAATGGATGTCTCAATACAATATCAAGGCGGCGTTTGTGCAGAGGTTTTACAGGCACATGCTCAGGCGTGAATCTGACGAAACGCAGGTTCTTATAAATTGTCTTAAAATGGCAAAAAAATACAAGGTGGGCTTGGTGCTTATGTATGATTTGTCTGGGCTGAAAGACGACGAGGATGCGGGCAAAGCGCTTACGGAAGATTGGGTATGGCTTTTGGATACGCTCGCGCTTACAGGCGGCGAAAATTCGCCCTATGTTACTTTGGGCAATAGACCGCTTGTTGCAATCTGGGGCTTGGGTCTTGAAGGCAGGCCTGCAATAAAAACTTCAAATATAGAAGCATTTTTAAAATTTCTTAAAGAAGATAAAACCTACGGCGGATGTTCGATAATGTTCGGTGTACCGGCTTTTTTCAGGACATTGGATAAAGACGCCGCCCCTGACAAAACCCTGCATGAATTTATTGCAAAGTATGCAGACATAGTTTCTCCGTGGAATGTGGGTCGCTACAACTACAATGAAAAAATGAAGACTGTCTGCCACGGTGAATTCCCGATGAAAGAAATTGCAAAAAAAGACATGGCTTGGTGCAAAAAAAATAAAGTCGCATATATGCCTGTGATACACGCCGGTTTTTCTTGGCGCAATTTAATGCGTTTTAGAGGGCAAGATGTGCCATTCAACTTAATACCCAGAAACGGTGGCAAATTCTTTTGGAGTATGGCAAATGCTGCTGCGGACGCAAAGGCTGAAACCGTTTTTGTTGCAATGTTTGACGAAGTTGACGAGGGCACGGCAATCTTTAAATGTTCTTCAACCCCGCCAAACACGGGCGACGTAAAATTTGTGGGCAATGATAATTTGCCGAGCGATCATTATCTTTTCCTAACAAGCAAAATTCCAGAACTTTTGAAAAAATCCAGAAGTGCGCCAATGCCCCTTAGGGCAAAGTAAAAAAAACGCAAAATGCCCCGTGTCATTTTGCGTTTCTAAAATTTTGGGGTGGTAAACCGGACTTGAACCGGCGACCCTCGGAATCACAATCCGATGCTCTAACCAACTGAGCTATTACCACCATTTAAAGCAGCACATCCAATGAATTTTATATGGATTGTCAAGCAGAGTTTTTATTTTGACAGGCTTGAATGCTTGTATTTCAATTAGCCCATGAAGAAAATTTTCTTGGTCATAAAAATTTTTATTGCCCTCGTAATTGCATTGGCGGTTTTGGCGGTAGTAGTCATAGAATGCAAAGAGGCTTGGGATTCTTACTGGGAAAATGTGAGTATTGTGCAAGAAAATACAGGCCCGCAGGGTTCGGACTTGGCAAAGATGTGTCAGGGCGTTTTGCCATTGGTCAATGCAAACATTAGCTATGTGTCTGAGGTAACCAAACAAGAAGGTCTGCGCATAACTTTTGACAACGCAACCCAGCTTGCGGAAAAGAAATACATGGGCATGAATCTCACCAGCAGTCTGCAAGTTTCCTTCAAAAATTTTTGCATGGATGTCTATATAGACAATCTCAAGCCTGCCGATTTTGACAAGCTTGCAAGTTTGGAATCCAAAGACTGCGGCGTGTTGTTCCAAAATTTCAAGCTCAGGATTTTCTTCACAAAAGATGGAAAAAATGACGTGATAGAAATTAAATCTGAAAAAGCGCAGGCACGTTTCGACGAAAGGCGCACCGCCATTTACATTGCCGACAATATAGAAATTTCCACGCCCGACGGAACAAGAACCCTCAGGACTTCCAAACTCTCTTATGATGTTTTGAGGCGCAATATAACAATAGAAACACCCAGCATCAGCAATTCTATCAATACGAATGTAACGGTGGAAAACATGCGCAGCTATGTGAAAAGGTAATGATGAAAAAATTATTCCTACTGCTGTCTTGTATTTTTGCATCCTCAACGGCTTTTGCCGATGAACTTTTGCGAGATGTTGATTTTGAAAAAGGCTTCATACTTTCCGCCTTGAAATCTACGGCAAAGCCCGTAAACATAGGCTTTTTATTCGGCGGAAATTCTGAGAGTGTGTGGCGTATAGCGCAGTGGGGCAGCAAATTTTCACTCCTTGGCGTAGAACTTAAAGAGGCGCTCGGCGATGAAAAATTTTACGAAAACGAAGGCAAAAAAGTTACCCTCAAAAAATATAAAGACGCAACGGCAATAGGCTTTTTTTTAGACGCTCATGCTGAATACGGCAAGGCGGAAAGGGTAGCCAAACAAGCTTGGCCGCATATTTTGGTTGAACAAGAAATTGAGTCTTTGCCGAAAATTTCAGAACTAAAAAGCTTGAAGGTTTCTTTTGAAATCAAAATAGACGAGCCTCAAAAAATGCGCGGTGCAAAATATCAAGACTCTTTGCATGCGGCACAGTATGTCATGTTTTTAACCCTTCAAGATCGCAATAAAAAATCAAAAGGTTATGGGGATTATCTTTGGTTTGGCGTGCCTATCTATGACAGTCGCCATAAAGTCGTGCCCGCTCACAAGGCGCAAGATAGCGGGAAATCAGACAACACAGGCAAATACATTTGGACTTTATGCGGCAAAAATTTCTGGCACAATGCGAATCTGGCGGACGGCAAGTGGCACAGCTTTAATTATGATATGCTAGGTTATCTTTTTGAGGCTTTTAAGGAAGCCAAAGCGGCGGGGTATCTTAAAAATTCAAAACTTGAAGATATGTGCGTTGCCAGCACAAATACGGGCTGGGAAGTCCCTGGCACATTCAAAGTTTCCAGCGAGCTTAAAAAGTATTCAATCTTGGCTGACTTCAAAGAAAATAAGTAATTTTTTTGGAATTTTGTTATGAAAAAAAATATAATATGTTTGGGGCTATATCTTTTAACGCATTTAGTATGGGCGCAGGAAATCCCAAAACAAAGTGTGTATCCCGTTAGCGAGGCGGTTTATACCCAGTCTTTAAACGGCGATTGGGATTTTAAATACATCTCCGGAGAAAAGCTTCCCGACTCCGACGCCAAGTTTTTTGAGCGTGAATTTTCAGCCTCCAACTGGGGCAAAATAAAAGTGCCCGGACATTGGGAAATTAGCGGCAAAGCGCCTCTGCGCTACGGCTGGGAAATTGTGGCGGGACTTGGTCTTTATAGGACTGAATTTTCCGTGCCAAAAAATTGGGAAGGCAAGCACATCTTCATACGTTTTGAGGGGGTAATTTACGGATACAAGCTTTATGTCAACGGTCAATATGTCGGCGCATGGAACAGTTCTTACAACCCCTGCAATTTTGAAGTTACGCCATATCTTCAAAAAGATAAATCCAACGTTTTGGCGCTTGAAGTTACCACACGCTCAAAGGGGTGGGAGTTTGATACCAACGATTGCTGGGGCCTCTCGGGAATATCCAGAGACGTTACGCTTTTTTGCGTTCCAGAGCAGCATTTTAAGGACATGGTTTTCAGAAGCAAGGTGAAGAATGATTCTCAAGCATTGCTCAGTTTCGACCTTGATGTATCACACTTTGGCGCAGGTTTTGAGGAGGGCTCTTTGGTGCAGATGACTTTGTTTGACCAAGCCATGAGGGATGTTTGCAGCTTCAGCGAGAGCATAACTCAAGATAAAACCAGCTATCATTTTGAAAAAGAAATTTCTTCCGCAAATTTATGGACGGCAGAAACTCCATATCTCTACACCTTAACCGCCAAAATTTTAGATAAGAATGGAAGGGTTGTGCAGCAGATAAAAGAGAGGGTGGGCATACGTGAAATAAGCATAAAAGACGGCGTATTTTTACTGAACAATAAGCCAATACTCTTGCATGGCATCTGCACTTTTGAGCTGGATATGCGCCTTGGCAGGGCGCTCACAGACCATGAGCGTCTGAAAGACCTTTTGATGATGAAGGCTGCGAATATAAATTTCATACGCTTTGCTTCATACCCGCCTCACCCCCGTTTTCTTGAGATGTGCGATGAATTGGGATTTTATGTGGATTGTGAAGTGCCGTTTGGTTTTGGCGACCAGCATCTGACAAACCCAGATTATCAACCCGAGCTTTTCAAACGTGCCGAGGCAACCCTCACGAGGGATAAGAACCATCCCTCCATAATTTTTTGGACGGTGGGCAACGAAAATCCATTCACCGAACTTGTAAAAAACACAATAGCCTACGTTAAAGAAAAAGACCCCACAAGGCCGGCATCCATCCCAATGGCAAGGACGGACTTTCTTGAAAATTGGGAAAAATTCTCGGACTATGTTGACCTCTATTGCCTGCACTATCCTACGCCAGAGCTTCTGGAAAAAATGGCGGGGATACTCAAAAAGCCGATAGTTTTGACGGAACATTCGCACTCATTGGGTTTGGCATTTGAACATCTTGAGGCAATCTTCAATGTCATGCTTAAGCATAAAAATATTGTCGGCGGAAGCGTCTGGCAATGGGTGGATCAGGGTTTGATTAAACCCCGCAGCAAGGCTCAGTTTGAGTCCGAAACAATGCTCAAGGGTGTATGGAAAGACGAGCAGACCTACTACGACAGCAACGGCGAACACGGCACGGACGGCATGCTCTACGCAGACCGTTATCCGTCGGAAGACTATTGGTATCTGCGCAAAGTTTATAGCCCGCTTGTGATACATAATAAAAATATAGATATTAAAGAGGGCGCAAATAAAATTTCCTTGGATATTGAAAACCGTCTGGATTTTATTCCGCTAAACGGTTATCGCATAAAATGGAATTTGACCAACTGTGGGAAAATAATTGAGTCCGGCGAAATCTATCCATCCACGCTTGCTCGAGGGCGCAGTCAGGCGGGTTTGGAATTGAATATTCCGCCTATGGATATAAAGGAATTTCTTTTGGAGCTTACTTGTTTTTCTCCCGCAGGCATTCAAATTTCAGAAAAAACCGTGCGTTTATTGCTACCCGACAATCAGAGTTTTCTTGAGAAATATTCGACAATGCCCCCATTGGCGCAAAAGGTTGAAAATGCCGACGGATTCCTCAGTGTTGCAGCTCCTCAAGGCGTTTGGACATTGTCTGCCGACGGCAAACTGGGGCTCAAAAATGCGGCAGGGGATGTTCTTTTAGAGGCTTATCCAAGTTTGCGTGTGGGGCGCAAACCCACTCTTAAGATTGTTAATCAGGCTTCGCGCCGTCAGGCTGTTTTCAGCAACAATCTCTTTAAGGCGGATTTGGCAACGGAAAAACCCAAAGACAAAAAGAAAGACGTATATTATTGGAATCCTTACTTGATTGCCGCCAAGCAAATCTCACGCAGGCAAGAGAACACCAAAGACGGCGTTTGCGTAGAAGTTGAGTATCGCTGGCAGAGGGCTGAAAAAGAGGGTGAGTATGTGCAGGGTTTTGTGTCTTACACGTTTATGGCAAACGGCCTTTTGAAAATTTCTTACGACTTAAAACCGCATAACGCAAGCGGAGTGTTTTTAGAGCTTGGCTTGGGCTTTGAGCTTTCAAAATCTTTCGACACCTTCAGATGGTTTGGCGAAGGGCCTTTTGCCTCGACGCCGGGCAAGACCGCCTTCAATGAAATAGGTCTTTGGGCAATGCATAAAGATGATTTGCGCTTTACGGGCAACCGTTCGCCCATAGATATTGCGCTTTTTGCAAGGCAAAATTCTTCCGACATTTTGGGTTACTTTGGCAAAGGCAATCAGCTTGGTGTTGAAAATATAGACGGCAAGATAGTCCTAACCGATAATTGCCACGTTACGGGTTACGGCACAAAAATCACCCACCCCGGCGCAAATGAAATTCCGGCAAATCAAATGGGTGCATTAAAAAGCACATTTTATTTAGTGCCAGCTTCAATAACATCTTCCATATTCGGCAAAGTCTTTGACTCAAGTAAAACCATAGTACCTGAAATCCCATTTGCCAAAAGCTACGGATATTGATAAAAAATAAGCGGGATATTTTGGCGTAAATAAAGCAAAATATCCCGCATTATCAGGTAAGGTTTTTGAAGTTTATCAAAACTTCTAGTAGAAAAACAGAAGCTCGGAATATTTGGGTAAGGGCCAGAGGAAGTCGTCAACTTCCATCTCAAGCAAGTCCACATATTTTCTGACTTCATTCATGGCGGGGATTGTTTCAAGAGGATCTTTGTCCGCTTCTATGGCGGCTTCAAGTTCCGCACACGCTTTGTTTAAACTTGCGTTTAACGCCGCAACTTTTTTGGCGTTTGCAACAGAACAAGAATCGTCAACGCCTGCCGTCTTGAGAGAATTTGCCGCAGTAGAAAGCATATTCAAATGTTTGTAAACGGCTGGCATAATAACCGTCTTTGCAATATCTAGCGCAAGAGAAACTTCTATATGAACCTTCTTGTGGTATTCCTCCATAAAAACACCGTAGCGAGACTTCATCTCATCGGGGGTGAATACGGAATATTTGCTGAAAAGCGCAAGATTATCCGGCGTGAGCAGAGGCGCAAGCGCCTCGGGCGTTGTGCGCAGGTTTGGCAAACCTCTTTTCTTCGCCTCTTGACGCCAAGCCTCCGTATAATTGTCGCCGTTGAAAATTATGCGCTTATGCTTGCGTGCTATGTCTTGCAAAATTGCCTGCAAAGTTTCGTTAAATTTTTCCTTCGGGGTAACTTCTAGAATTGAAGCAATTTCATCAAAGGCTTCTGCAACAATAGTGTTCAAAACTATGTTGCAGTTTGAACACGATTGTGAAGAACCCACCGCTCTAAATTCAAACTTGTTGCCCGTAAATGCAAATGGGCTTGTGCGGTTTCTATCCGTAACATCCCTTGGCAGAGTGGGCAGGGCGTCTATGCCTATTTTTAAGTTTGCGCTTTTCTTGGAAGACTTGGGCTGGCCTTTTTCCAACTGCTCTATGATGTCGGTAAGTTGTTCGCCCAAGAATATTGAAATTATTGAAGGCGGCGCTTCATTTGCGCCAAGACGCAAGTCATTGCCAAGCGTTGCCGCCGTGCTGCGCAGCAAATCGCTGTGAGAATCTACCGCTTTTATAACGGCGCAAAGGGTGGTCAAGAAAATGGCGTTTTCATGCGGGTTTGTGCCTGGATTCAGCAGGTTACGCTCTCCCATGGAAATTGACCAGTTGTTGTGCTTGCCTGAACCGCTTAAACCCGCAAAAGGCTTCTCATGCAAAAGACAAATCAACCCGTGCTTGTTTGCAATGAGTGTGAGCGTTTCCATGATGAGCATGTTGTGGTCTATCGCCAAGTTGAGCTCCTCAAAAACGGGCGCAATTTCAAACTGTGCGGGGGCAACTTCATTGTGCCTTGTTTTTGCGGGGATGCCCATGCGCCAAAGCTCGCTGTCAACGTCGGACATAAAGGCAAGTATCCTGGGCTTGATTGACGCAAAGTAGTGGTCGTCAAGCTGCTGATGCTTGTGCGGCAATGTTCCAAAGAGCGTACGCCCCGTTTGAATCAAGTCTGGACGCAGAAGATAGAGATTTTTGTCTATCAAAAAATATTCTTGCTCCGCCCCAAGGGTTACGGAAATTTTGTCGTCGGAAACTTCGCCGAAACATTTGAGCAGCCTTTTTGCCTGCACGTTTATCACCTGCAAAGAACGCAGGATTGGCGTTTTTTTGTCGAGCATTGCGCCCGTGTAAGAATAAAATACTGTGGGTATGCAAAGCGTTGTTACGCCGCCTTGGCGCTTGAGAAATGCTGGGCTTGTAGGGTCCCACGCAGTATAGCCTCTGGCTTCAAATGTAGAGCGCAAACCGCCGGAGGGAAAGCTTGAAGCGTCGGGCTCACCCATAATTAAATTTTTGCCTGAAAAGCGCATTATCGCCGTACCGACACCCGTGGGGTCTATGAAGGAATCATGCTTCTCCGCACTATTGCTGGTAAGCGGTAAAAACCAATGGGTGTAATGGGTTGCGCCTTTTGCTATTGCCCAAGTTTTCATGGCGTATGCGATGTCGTCCGCCATTGCCTGATCTAGAGGGCTGCCGGTACGTATGGTTTGTAAAAGCTTTTTATATACCGGTCTTGCCAAATGTTTTTCCATTGCCTTTAGCGCAAAAACATCGGAGCCGTATTGGGTTTCCACGTCGTAAGGCTTGGTATTGTCAGCGTAATTTTGAGTGGCGGAGGCTATCCTTGTGAGGGCGGATTTTCTAGCGTTCATTTGATGAAATCTTTCTAAATATTTAGGCAGAATTGCATAACTTTTAATCTCTTGCAAGGTGATTTTTAAAAGACTATATCGGTATTTGCACTCAACCAAGCTATGAATTTAGCCAGCAATCTTTGTGCCTCTTGAGAGCACACTTGACAATTTAAGCTCGGCTTGGAAAGCATTTCCTGAAGCAAAGATTTTTCTTGAAGGTTTAAGTTTGACGCAAAGCCTTGTTTTACGGCGTAGCCCTCCTGCTTTGAGAATATGTACACGAATTTTGTGCGCACCACGATGGGATTTGCGCCTGCATCCAACGCCGAAAGAGCGTGTGTTAGGGTGTCGTAAAGAAGCCCCACGTCTTCTATGAGTTTGCCATTTTTTAAAATTGTGCGGCAAATTTCAGAAGCTTGCATGAAGGCGTCATAATTTTTTGCAATGCTTGCGTTGCTCTTTAAGAGCTCAAAATCTCTTAAAATACGCAGGTCTGATGCGCCTATCTTTTCAAAATTGCCCGTTATCAGATTGAAAAAATCGGGCTGTTGAGAGGTCTTTTTTTTACTGATTTTTTTTATGCAGTTAAAAAAGCCAAGCTCTGCCGAAAATAAACTCAAAAGCAAATCGCCCTCGCCCCGCAGGGATTTGTCTATTACAATAGCGGTGGATTCTATGCTTTTGGGCATTTGATTTACTGGCTTTCTTCCTGAATACCTTTAAAGTCTTTCCAGTCCGGCACAACAGCCCCGCCGGAGATAATAAATTTCATGGCATCCGCCACCGACATATCCATGCAAACCACATCTTTTTCTGGCACCAAAACCAAATATCCGCCCGTTGGATTGGGAGTTGTTGGCACAAATACCGTGATGTATTCTTCGTTGGTTTTTGCAAGAATTTCACCTTTAACATTGCCTGTGGTAAATGCTATTGTGAACATGTCTTTGCGTGGAAACTCCACCATCACCACAGATTGAAAGACGGTCTTTTTTTGTTTTGAAAAGGTTTCAACAATTTGTTTAACAGTCTTATAAATAGAGCGTGCCAAGGGTATTTTTGCAATCAGGCGTTCAGACAAGGAAATTATTATCCTGCCAAAAAAGAACCTAGAGAAAAACCCTATGAGCACTATCAGCAATACCACTATGAATGTGGAACAGATGTCCAGCAAAGACAGCATGAATACCGTGCTTGGCATAGACTTGCCAAAAGATTCAAAAATAGGTTGGAAAATCAGCGTTGTTACCGGAGTGCCAATTTTGCTCACTAAAAATGACAACACGTAAAGCGTGATTGTAAGGGGCAAGACGATTATCAAGCCCGCAATAAATGAATTTCTGAGTATCTTAAACATATTATAATTTGAATTTGAAAATTGGTTTAGGAAAATTTTTTTCAATAATTTGCATTGCGAGTTTTTCCGCCGAGCGCATTTTTTTTGCGTCTTTTGGCGACACATCGTCAACGCCCGCCAAATGCAAATATCCATGCGCTATGTAGAGGGAAAGCTCCAAACTTGGCGTGGTCGAAAACTCTTTAGCTCTGCAAAAAGCCGTTTGTGCGCTAATGCAAATTTCGCCAGCGTCCATAAATTCGGGTTCTCCGTCAAAAGTGATTACGTCGGTAGGGCTTGGGTCGTCAAGAAAATCGGCGTGTATTTGTTTGATTGCGTCGTCGTCAAAAAATGCGATGGAAAGTTCACCCTGTGGCGCACGCAAATTTTCAGGCAAAAATTCGTCTAAAAATTTTATCAACTTTTTGATATCGGCAGTTAAAAAGCTTACGATGTTTTTTGCGTTGTTGCTCACTAAAACAGAGCGCTTCATGACAAGATATCCTCCACAAATTTGCGGGAATAAATTACGTCCTCAACGTCAACCATGGCGTTTAATTCAAGCACGAAGATATGTTTTTTTGCGTCAAAATATTTTTTCAAAGCCTGAAAATCTATATCGCCCTTGCCTATGCCGATATGGTCTTTGCCGCTTGAATTACAGTCGTGCAAGTGCCAGCCGCAGATATTTTCAGAAGTTTTTTCAAGCAAATCAAGTTGCGTAGTAAGCCCCAATATTTCTTTGATTTTTGAGTGCCCAACGTCATGCCAAACTTTTGCGTAAGAATAATCTTTGCATGCTTCAATCAGGGCTTCAAAATTCCAGTCTAATGGCAGTTCGGCAATACCTTCTCTATTTTCCATGCCTATCAATATGCCTGAATCTTCCAAATCTTTGGCGAGTTCTGAAATATTTTTGACTATGTTAAGATAGTTCTTTTTAGACTTGTTTTTAGATGACTTCAAAAACCTCTCTTTTGCTTTTTGATAGGCATTGTTTTGGGCGAGCGTTTCTGGCTTGCATGAATTAATTATGCCCTTCAACCTGTTTGCGGGGTTGATGAAAAAATACAAGATTGCGCCCAGATGGCAGACTATCGCTTTTGCCTTGCATTGTTTTGCAAAGGCTATGGTATTGCGGGTGTGCCGCAACCACTGAGAACTTTCAATTTCAGAGCCTGTTGCGGGCGAAAATAAATTGGGCGCCGCCCCCTTTGCAAAATTAGGCAGTGGGCAAAAATTGTGCAGGGAAGACACTTTGACTATATTTTCATTCAGCGCCTTAGTTATGCCATTTATGGAAGTAAGGGGTGTTGAATGTCCCAATTCTACATATTCAAAACCCAGCTCCGCAGCACGGCAGAGCATCTCATAACCGTCGGGATATTTGCTTTGAAGATAACTTGTGGATAGGGATATTATAGCAGAAGTGCCCATTTTTACCAAGCTACACGAACGCTCTAAAATTTCAAGCGCAATACTCGCAAATGCTTAAAATGCTCTTGACGATTTTTGAGCGTTTGTTAGCTTTACTAGATTATATTAAAAAAGGAAATATATTTTATGTCTAACGAAAACGCAGGTTCACATTTCGTAAAATTTGACAGTGGAGAAAATCTTCCACTTGAAATGCACAAAGTTAGGGTTGTGCAAAAGTTGAATCTCCAGCCCATAGAGCGCCGCTTGAAGGCAATCCGTGAAGCGGGTTTCAATACTTTCTTGCTGAGCACAAATGACGTATTTTTGGATATGCTTACAGACTCCGGCACAAACGCCATGAGCGATATTCAAACTTCGGCGATGCTGCGTGCGGATGACGCTTATGCCGGTTCGCAGAGTTTTGTCCGCTATCAAGAAGCGGTGGAAGAAGTATTCGGCAAGAAGTATCTTTTGCCTGTGCATCAGGGCAGGGCTGCTGAAAACATCATCTCTCGTACGTTCGTGCGTGAGGGCAGTATTGTGCCGATGAATTATCACTTCACCACAACTTTGGCGCACATACAAATCAACGGCGGCAAAATTTGTGAACTTCTTTGCGACGGCGCGCTTGACATTAAAAGCGACAATCCTTTCAAAGGCAATATGGACATTGCCAAATTGCGTGATGTTATTGTAAAGCACGGCAAAGAAAATATTGCTTATATCCGCATGGAGGCTTCTACAAACCTCATAGGCGGCCAGCCTTTCTCCATCGCAAATCTGCGTGATGTCCGCAAAGTCGCCGACGAAAACGGTCTCATGTTGGTCTTAGACGCAAGCTTGATTGGCGAAAACGCATACTTCGTGAAAAAGCGTGAAGCTGAATTTAAAAACGCATCTATCGCAAAAATTTTGCGTTCATTTACTGATTTGGCAGACATCGTTTATTTCTCTGCACGTAAAGTCAGTTCTTCAAGGGGTGGCGGTATATGCTCAAACAACCAGACTTTGATAAAAAAGATGGAAGACTTGGTGCCTCTTTTTGAAGGCTTCTTTACTTATGGCGGCATATCTGTGCGTGAGATTGAGGCTATCGCCGTTGGTCTGCGTGAGACGCTTGATGAATCTGTTATTTCTCAGAGCCCGTCATTTATAGAATATTTGGTCTTGCAACTTTCAAAGAGGGGTATTCCTGTTGTTACGCCTGCGGGCGGCTTGGGCTGCCATGTTGATGCAACAGGTTTCTTAGACCATATTCCGCAGAAAGATTATCCTGCCGGCTCACTTGCCGCAGCATTTTATCTGATAAGCGGCGCCCGTGGTATGGAGCGTGGCACTATATCCAGCATACGTGATGAACAGGGTAATGACATTCTTTCAGACGTTGAGCTTTTGCGTTTGGCAATGCCTCGTAGGGTTTTCACACTCTCTCAGGTTAAGTATGTTGAAGACCGCTTAAACTGGCTCTACAAAAACAGAAGGCTTGTTGGCGGCTTAAAGTTTGTTGAAGAACCCCCAATCTTGCGCTTCTTTAACGGCAAGTTGGACGCTCTTACAGATTGGCCTGAAAAGCTCGTGGCAAAATTCCGTCAAGATTTTGGAGACTCTCTCTAAAAAGCGTACTGCTTACAGTTTAAAATATTTTGTGGCGCAAAGCATTAAAACTTTTGCGCCACAATTTTTTTAATCTAGTTCTGCCTCAATGAGGATTGGCCTGTGGTCTGACGGGGGGATTGCATTGAATGTATCGTCAATACAGATGAATGATTTTACGCTTATATTGGGGCTGACAAAGATGTAGTCTATATGTTTATTTTCTGTGATAGAGTAATCTTGTTTTCGCCAGAGCATTTCATGGTTTGGGCCATAATCTTTTTCACGGTAAGAATAGGGCGGCCCTTGGGGGGGCGTTTTGGAAATCGCTTTGGAATCTGCAAAAATTTTTGAATTTAAAATTTCCGCAATGCAGGGTTCTTTATTTTTTGAATTAAAGTCTCCGACCAAAAATACCGAGGCATTTTCATCTTGGTTTTTTACCTCTTTAATAATTTTTGAGGAACATTCTTTTTTTAAATCATCGCCATTGACCGGATAATGCGTGTTGAAAAAGTAAAAATTCTTACCTGTTTTTTTGTCTTTAAATTTTGTCCAGACGCAAAAACGCACATCTTTTTGTATGAAAAAAGTGCCCTCGTCCAAAACCTGATATTTTTCTTTCTTGTAGATGATTGCGTTATTAAAACCTCTTTTGCCGTTACCCATATCTTTTGGACGAAGCGGCATATATTGAGAGTAGTCCCAGCCAGGCAGCTTTCCCATAAGATATTCAAGCTGTTCTTTGCAGAGTTCTTGCGTGCCTATTATATCAATGTCATATTTTTTGATAAGCTCTGCAAGGCTGTCTTTGCGCGCATTCCAGTAGTTGTCTTCAACCCAGAAGTACATATTGAAAGACGCCGCTTTGATTTGAGTCTTACCCGAAAAATTTTCCCCAGCGCACAACGTCAAAGAAATAAAAAACGACAATAAAAATAAAATCCTTTTCATGGCTTTATTCTACGTTTTCAAAAAATCGACGCAAGATAAAAACTGTGCAGAGGCTGAAACACAGGCTTGCCTCAAGAGTTTGTCTTAAAGACTTATGTAAATTTCCCTATTTGCGTTTTTTTTGGCGCAAGATTTTTTTTAGTTTAATACGGTCTTCTTTTGCGACTATGTAACCCACGCAGTTGGGGCTTCCGCAACGGCATGGGTGGTCCATAAAATGCTCAAGGGCGTAGCCGTAGTTGTACAAAATTTCATCGCCCGTTTTTATGTTTTGGGTGGCGACAATCCAAATTTCATCATCTATATTTACCGCTTCACAATTTGTATGGCAGGCATGGTTTATGAATTTTGCGTCGTTATAATCAAAATTGCCGTCTATATCAAAGTCGTCATTAAGCTCAAAAATATATACTGCGCCTTCGCCCGTTTTTTTTGCATATTCTTCCCTGGCGATACCGCGCTTATTGGATTCGTCCTTGGTAATTTTTTCGCCAAGGTATTGTAAAATATTTTCACCCGCAACAATGTCTTTAATTGCAAAAACACCTGCGCCGTGAATTTTAGATTTACGTACTTCGTGCTTTTTTTCCATTAAGATTGCGGAAATTTTGAGGCTTTCACATCTTCCGCAAAACTTAAAAATGCGTCTTTAATTATTTTGGAACAATCGGTATATTTTTTTGCAAACTTTGGCGTAGAGGGCGATAAGCCCAAGATATCCGTGCAGACAAGAACCTGTCCGGAGCAGTTTAAGCCTGAGCCTATCCCTATTGTGGGTATGTTTATAGATTCTGTAATTTGCGCTGATAGGGCGGCGTCTGTCATCTCAATGACTATTGCAAATGCGCCGGCATCTTCCAAAGCTTTTGCATCATTTAGCAAAGAAATTTTTTGCGCATCAGTTTTGCCGAAAGACTTGTAGCCGCCCATCTGCAAAACCTGCTGAGGCATAAGCCCTATGTGCCCCACAACTGGTATTCCAGCTTTTGTCAGTGCTGAAATTTTTTGCGCCATGTCTATACCGCCTTCAATTTTTACGGCTTGCGCCCCCGCTTCCTGTAAAAATTTTGCGGAAATTTTAATTAGTTCATTTACATCTAAAGCTGCAACAGCAAAAGGGATGTCCGCCACAATTAGCGCATTTGGGTTTGCCCTTGCAACGGCGGCGGTGTGGTGCAACATCATGCTTGCCGACACATTTACCGTGCTTGAAAAACCCAGAAAAGTATTGCCAACAGAGTCTCCAACCAAAATCATATCAGCGCCCGCTTCGTCTGCGAGTTTTGCAAATATGGCGTCATAAGCGGTCAGAACCACTATTTTTTCGCCCTTTGATTTTTTTGAAATTATGTCTTTTGTAGTTATTTTCATTTATATTTACGCTTGAATCCAATTGCTGTAAACTTACTTGATTATATTGTTGATGATGTTATTCAACCCCTTTTTTGCGCCAACACTCAATGCGTCCATCAAATTATTTTGCGGATTATTGAGTGTTCCGTAAACTTCAAAGCTTGGCCCTGCGTAGTAATTTTCAAGCTCGGACTTTGTGGTTGCAAGCCCCGTAGAGGCGAGGGTCGTACGCATATTACCCTCTTTAACGTACATCTTGACTGGAATATTTATCGTCTGATCCAATATGGATTTATTTGCGTCGTAGGCAATATTGCCGCTTGCCTTCAAGATAAAGTCTGTCGCAAAAATTTCCGACTTGTTTATGTTTATATTAAAGTCCGTATTGTTGCGTGAAATCTCAAAATTCAAAGAGCTAAAATCAAGTTTGGTAAAAAGCATTGTAATATCGCCCAAGCCGCTTAATTCTTTAACTCTGTTGCCCAATATTCCGCCGGCAATTTTCAAGCCTTGACCCGCCACCGACGCTATTGAACCCTGTGCAGTTTTTTCATCCAACAAGTGCAAAACGCCCTGACCTGAAGATAGGCTTGCGCTTCCATAAATGCCGTTTAACAGGTCTTCCATACTGTCGCCAGTGCCGGAAAGATTTGCGTTAACATTCAAGTTGCAAATTATTATGGGCTTGGGGTTGTCGAAGAAATCTTTGATTGGCAGCTCAGATATTTTTAACGCCGAAGACGCAAGCGTATAACATTTTTTTGCCGACGGATTAAAGGTCAGCTTGCAATCCAACTCTGCGTTCGCCCCGTGTATTTTGCCCTTTGCAGACTTGATTGAAAACTCATTCTGTAAAATTGATGCGCTTCCGGAAAAGTCCGTAAGCAGGGGTTTTGCAGCCATAATTGCGGACGAAATTTTTGCATTTATGTTAATGGGCATCTCAAAATCCCAGAATGCTTTTGTATCTTTTGCTGTGGAAATTTGTGTGGATTTTTCCGTGCCGTAAACTTTTGCGCTTGGCATTCTGGAAGCCGTGGTCGGGGTGGATTTAGATGCGCTAGCAGGTGAAGCGGGCGTAGGTTTGACTACATCTGCAACGGGATTTTTAAAAAGTTTTGAGAGCAGTATAATGTCGTCAATTATCAGTTTTCCTGAAGAAAAATCTGCGGATGAGATTTTGTCTTTTATGAATTTGAGTTTTGCGTCAGATTGCCCAAGTGCGGAGTTTGAGGAGAAGCTTATGTCTGAATTTATGTTTGAAAAGTCTTCATTAAACTTTGCGTCAATTTCTAAGGCAACTTTGTCTATTTCGCCCGAGGGCGCTCTTGCAGAGAGCGAGTTTAAATGGCATTTTGCGCTGATTTTATTAGGCGCATAGTCTGCGGAAATTTCGGCATTGCCTCTTGATACGTTGTCAAAGCCATTAAGCATTTTTTGCGCCAAGATGGCTGGCAATACAGCGCTTGCCTCTAGATGTGCGGAGTTTAGTATGTTTTTGTTTGAATCAAATACTGCGCTCAAATTCCCTTTAAGATATGTGCCTTTGGAAGAACCGGCATCCAAGCTTTCCAGTTTGAAATTCATCAAGCCTTCTTTTGAGACAAGCGCAAATTTTGCCTTTGAATTCAAGTCTTTCCAATAGACTTCAGCGCTGTGTTGATAGCTTATTGAGCGTGTGGAAAAGCTTCCATCCAAAGAAAAGTCTTTTAAAGCTTGGGCGTAGGGGGCGCTTGTAAAATCAATGTTTGCGCTGAAACTCTCTCCGCTTAAATTTGGCGCAAGTACCGCAATTAACGCTACCGGAAAATTATCGGCTACCAATTTGCCTTTGAAGTTTTCAAAGTGCAAGTTGAGGAATTCAACCTTGTTTTTAGAGAGCACTTTTGCGTCTAAAACAATATTTTTTGGCTCATTATTTTCAAGGTTGATAAGGGCGGACACGTTTGCGAATAAACTTTCTTTTTCAAAGGCAAGCGCATTTGGGATTGATTTTATCAGGGGCGTCAAAGAGCCGTCCAATACAGATTTAATAAGAGTTTTTGCGCCATCAATCTTCACGTCTAAAGCGGCGGAAAGTTTGTCTTCAGTTGGGGTTGACAAAGATAAATTCAAATTGCTTAAACCCTTTTCTGAAAGTTTTGCCACGGCTGAAACATCCAAATCAAAATTGCTAAGCGCAAGGTTTTCGGCGGAAGAAACCGTGATTGCCCTAAGCTGAATTGGCTTAAGCGTTGCAACATAAACTTCATTCACGTTTGGAGTTTTTTCCAATACAAAATCTGCAAATATGTCGTTAAATGAAACCGGCAATTTTGAACCCGCAAGCGCATTGATTGTATCTATGGATAAAGCCCTTACGCCGAGTGAAAGCAGTTTGCCATCGGGGAGAGTGTCTAACTTGTCCAAAGAAAAATTGAGTTCTTTAATCAGGTCTAGGCTGATGTTTGTCTTGCCGCTTTCAATAAGCAGGGCTGATAACTTTTTCACAGAAACATTTTCGGCGGATTTTGAAACGTCAAACTCCCCCGAAGCCTTTACGCCGGATATCGCCGACAAGCTTGAGTGAAGCTTTGAAAATTCAGAAAAACTGCCGTCAAACTTGCCCTGCAATGCCAGAGAATTTTTGTGGATGTTGAACGAAAAGTTGGAAAATATTAAAACGGAAAACTTTGGCAAAACCCCTTGCGGCAAAAATTCGGCGATGTCCTTATCCTCCGCCTTAAGCTCTAATTTTCCGGCTATTTCCGTATAAGAGTTGTCTAAAAGTGCGTCCACCAAAAACAAATCTTTGCCGTTGTATTTGCAGGCGGCGCGCAGATTCAGATTCTTGGCGTTGTCGGCTTTTGAGACAGTTGAGGCAAAAGATATTGATTTTTTGTCAGCGCCTTTTTCTTCAAGGCTTGCAAGCAAATCTAATCTGCCTGATACGGGCAATTTGCCAAGCGGCATATCAAAACCGACCAACTGATTTTTTATCGCAAGCACTTTCCCGTCGGCAAATTTTACCGTCAAATCTAAATCTAAATTTTCTATATTAATGGCTATCGGCAGGGCGAACTCAGTTTTTTTGGCTTCTTCAATTTTTACTTCTTGAGGCGCTGAAGCGCCTGTTTGTGGCAGTGGCGCAGATGGAGATGTTGAAGATACGCCGCCGCTTCCAACAACAGGTGTATCTGACTTTTTAGAAAATTCATATACAGCGCCTTTAATAGATGCGGTTTTTACATTTAATGCAGAGCCAAAAATCAGATTTGAAAGAGAGTATTCAAGCTCTGCGCTCTCAACATAAAGCTTGTCTGAATTTCCCAAAACATAGGCGAGTTTTGAAATTTTGAATGTGGAATTTTTTACATCCACGCTTTGGAACGACGCCTCCGGCGCATAGCTTGCTGCAACTTTTTTGGCGACATAAGTTTGCAAAGCGGCGTTGAAATACAACACAATAAGCGCAGTAACGCTTAATGACAATATTAGCCCACTTATACCAAGGGCGTATTTGAGAAATTTTTTCATTTTTTTAATGGGTATCTATGGATTTTTTGAATAGCTCTTTTTTGATGAGCACGGTAAGAATCAGATTTTCTCTGAGACCATAAACGCAAGTTGCCCAGTTTTCATCGTTGATTTTGTCCGCAATAATGTCTTTGCAGGGGTCATCAACAATTATGACATCAAAAGGCTCAAGCGTTGGTGGAGGATTTTGTTTTGTCCAAAAGCCTTTGTTAACATAGTTGCGCAAAAACCAAGGCATGGGCCAAGGAGAGTTTTGCATATAGATACAAATTGGCATTTGCATTGGGTTTTCCGTGGTGTAAGAACACTTGTAAATACGGTTTATCAAGTTTTCAAAATCTGGAACCGTATGGACGTAGATGAATGGGTTGCGTGGGTCGCTATTATAGCGCTTAGAGGCAATTTGCGTACACTTGAATTGCATATAGGCGAAAAATAAGAGCAGCCCCAAAGACGCACATTTAAGGGCGATTTTTTTTGAAGAAAGCATTGTTGCCGCCGCATAGCCCGCCAAAAGGCAGATAGGGTACATGATTGAAAGCAAAAGCCAAGGAGTCTTGTAGGGTATGAGGCTTATGAAAAGCAAGTACACAAGCGCAAAGCGTGCTATATATCTGAAAAAGTAAGCATATTCATCTTTTTTAACGAAAGAAATTATGATTCCCAAAATTGCCAGAAGCGTTATGTAAAGCTCCCCAAAATATATCCCTTGGTTTTTTTGAATAAGAAGGAGTTTTATGTAATATAAAAATTCTTTTGTATGCTCGGCGGCGGAAGCTTTGTCGAAAAAATGGAGGTATGCACCGAAAGCGTCGGTAAGGCCCTTGAAGTTGGAAAAGAATGAGGAATAAAAAGCCAGAAATGGAATCAACGCTGCAAGGAAAACTAACCCAAAAGCTTTGGCAAATTTCTTCCAGCCAAAATGCTTTAATCTGGGTATGAATTTTGGCGCAACGGCAATGGCTATTGCAAGAAATGCCAAAATGGAAGTTTCTTTGGTAGCCTGCGTAAAACCTACAAAGAGCCCCAAAAGCAGAGAATTTGATATGGTGGGCCAATAGGCAAATGAATATGCGCAAACACAAGTTAACAATACAAAGAGCGCAAATAGCGGCTCTTGTATGTAATAACAAGAGTATATGGTGCTTAACGTACTTAATGACAGCGCCACGCACGCACAAACCATAGCAATTATGCCGCCCAAGTCGTAAATGCAGATTATTGCTGCAAGCGTTATTACAAACAAGAACAACAACTGAAGGCGCAGTGTCTTGATGTCTAGCTGGGAAGGCGCAACGCTTTCAGGTTGGAATGCGTTATAGATATCTTGCGCAAATAAAGAAATGTAATAAAGCGTTGGCCCGTGAGGACCATTGGGGTTGTAGGAATATTTTCCGGATTTATAAAGCTCTACAAATGTGGACGCTTGCTCACTCTCGTCGGCGTGGGCTTGGCGAAGCTCCAGCGTTGTACCCCTAAGAGAAATACATACGTAACATATCACTAAGGCTATTGTAATACACAAGTACTTAAAAATTTTCATAGAGTTACTTTTCCAAATTTTCTGATTCGTCAAATTTTTTACGCAACTGGTTTAAAATTTCTGAAGGAGGCTTAACGGGCACGCCCATTGCATTGACAAAGGCGTGCGACGTTGCACCCCTTGCAAGCTCCGTATTGCCATGCAAGATTGAATACTCTATCTTGAGCCTTACGCCGGGTCTTTCTTTGAGGGATGCGATAACCTCCAACCTGTCATCAAATTTTGCACTGGATAAATATTTTATATGAGCCTCTAAAACCGGAATGTGGAAACCCATTTGCGTGATTTTTTTATAGGGCAAACCAAGAGAGTCCATAAGGTCTATGCGCGCCGCCTCAAACCAAGGCAAATAATTTGCGTGGTAAACTATGCCCATGGCGTCTGTTTCCGAAAATCGGACACGGATTTTTGTCTTACTTTGCAGCATATCAGATTTCGTCGGCTATGATTTGTTCAAGCGTTTGGACGCCTCTGATTAGTTTGAGCTCGCCATCTGCCAAAAGCATGATTTCAGGCGAGGCTGGATACGAATTATAATTCTTTGTAGCCATAGAGCTACAATATGCGCCGGCACCGTCTATCACGCAATAGTCGCCAATGTGGGCTACCTTCATGAGGCGGGGCGAAAGGCCCTCTGGGTCGGAAGGCGCAGGGGTGAGGATGTCTCCACTCTCGCAGCAGTGCCCTGCAACAACATAGTTTTGCGTACCTTCATGAGGTTTTTTTTGTACGACACTTATTGGATGCTGCGCACCATAAATTGAAGGGCGCAAGATGTCCGTCATACCAGTATCAACTTTCAGAAAATTATAACCTTCTTTACCTGTGTCGCAAATATCTTGTATCTTGGAAATCACGCTTGCGCAGTTTGCCAAAAGAAATGTACCGGGCTCAATTTCAAAATGAAGTTTTCTGCCAGTTTCTTCGGCAAATTTTTCTATTTCAGAAGCAATGGGCAGCCCCACGGTTTGCAAATCTGTCGAGACCTCGTTAGGCATTCTTGCAACCTTGAAACCGCCGCCCATATTGAGTATCGTAACATCCTTAAATTGACGGACATTATCCAAACTCATTTTTGCGACCTTCTGCCACACCAGAGGGTCTGAACCAGAGCCTATATGCGTGTGTATGCGTATGATTTTAAGCTTATATTTTTCCGCAATTTGAAGCACCTGCGGGATGTATTCATGCCAAATCCCGAAAGACGAAGCTGGCCCACCCACGTTAGTGCGGTTTGTGCCGCCCGAACCCAAGCCCGGATTAAGTCTCACGCCAACTTGCGTGTTCGGCAACGCCTTGCCGAATTCTTCAAGCTGATGCAGGCTGCAAGCGTTAAAGTGTATCCCAAGCGCCATAAGTTCCGCAATATCGTCCGGCATCTGTTGAGAGGAAAGAGAGATTTTTTCGGCGGGGACGCCAGCCATAATGGCGCGCTTAACTTCAAAAGCGCTGGAAGCGTCTATATGCAGACCTAAATCATTAAAGAGCTTCAAGATATTTTTGTTTGAAGAAGCCTTCATGGCGTAGCGGACTGTCAGACCAAATGCGTTTGGAAAAGCCAAGGCAAGATTTGCCTGTTTTACAAGTGCCTCTTGGCTATATACGTAGCATGGGGTCGAGAATTTTTCGGCTATTGCAAAAACTTGATTGGGGGTTAAAAATCGTGGCTCGGCTATGTTCATAAATGAAAAAAGTATGTACAAAATGATGCTATTTGTCAATGAATTCTAGTATAATTTCTTTGGTGAGTATTGTGGGTAAGAGCAAACCTTTAGGATTGTTTTTTGAGTATATTACATACAAGGGCACTCCGCTTCTGCCAAATTTTTGCAGTTCATTATAAATTGCATCATCTTTATTTGTCCAATCGGCGGTGAGGAGAATTATATTTTTATTCTTAAAGACTTCCTCAACATCTTTGGAGTAAAGAGCGATTTTATTTGCCTGACAAGTCAAACACCAAGCGGCGGTAAAATCTACAAAGACGGTTTTACCTTCGGCAAGCAGACTTTCCTGCTTTTGCAAAGACCAGCTAAACTCAGAGTCTGCTTTTAAAATATCTGCAATGGGGGAACTTGCCGCCTTGTATCCTACATAAAAAGCTGACGCACAAAGTGTGAAAAATAAAATTAAGGCGAGGCTCTTAAATTTGCCCTCATAATAGATTGAGCAAAACTTCCCGAATATCCAAAGGGCGAGAGCCAAAATTATTGCGCTAAAAAGCAATAGCAGTGTTGCCTCACAATTCCTCTGCAAAAAGAATATCCAAACAAGCCAGAAAACCGCCAGCCAAATCGGTATTGAAAGAGCCTGCTTTAAAGTCTGCATCCACCTGCCCGGCTTGGGCAGTTTTGAGATGAGTTTGGGATTTATTGAAAGCAAAATGTACGGGAACGCCAAACCCAATGCCAAAGCGGTAAATATTGCAAATGTCAGTATGAAAGAGGTGTTGCCTGTCAAAGCCGTTCCCACCGCAACGCCCATAAAAGGCGCAGTGCAAGGGCTTGCGACAATCACCGCCAAGACGCCGGAAAATAAAGCCTCAAAATATACTCCGCGTTTTTGCGCCAAAAGTACGCCGGAGCTCTTGCCTGATATGGATACGCCCACTTCAAATACACCCAACAAATTCAAGGCTATCGCGGTGAATATCAATGCCAATCCCGCCACAAAAATAGGATTTTGCAACTGGAAACCCCAACCCAAAGATTGCCCTGCGTCTTTAAAAACAAGCAGTATTGCGGCAAGCAGCCAGAAACTCAGCATAATCCCCAATGTATAGAGCGCCGCAAGTGTCAGAGATTTTTTGAAGCTGTTGCCCGCATTCTTTGTAAAACTCAAGATTTTCAGCGCCAATACGGGGAATACGCAGGGCATCAAATTTAAAATTATTCCACCCAGAAACGCCATTCCTATCAGGGCAAAAAATCCCAAGTTTTCCTCCGTATTTGCGGAAGAAATCTTTGCGGGCATTAAAAGCGTAAGGATTTTTTCATTGGGTATGCAGACATCTTTACATTCCAACCAAGAAAGTTTTAAATCAAAGGCATATTCTGCCGCACTTAAGTTGTTTGGCGTTTTAAATTTAATTTTTATTTGTGCGGAATCTTTATACCCCTTGTATGTTACGCCATTTTCGGTGAAATCTTGCGGCGTGCTCCAAGTTTCAGACACGCTTACAAAGCCTTGGGGCGGTGTTAGTTTTAAGGTTGTCGGCAAGCCTGTATCGGGGGCGGTTTTATAGTAGATATGCCAAGCGGGGGCGATTTTTATATCCACAAAAATTTCATACTCTTTGCTTGCCTCCAAAATTTGTGTTTGCGCAGTTGCGGAAACCTCAACGTTTGGCGTCTTGGCTTCAAGCGGGGCAAAACCAAAAATGACGCCAAAAAACGACAAAAGAAATATTTTAAAAATTTGCATATTTACATATTCTAAATTTGTTGACAAACCGTCAAATAATAAAGACTCTAAAAGGACATATTCTAACAGGAGCAAATTTTCAATGTCAGGCTTTTTAAACAGTTTAATTTCAAACGATATAGGCATAGACCTTGGCACGGCGAATACCTTGGTCTTTGCCAAAGACAAAGGCGTAATTATGAGCGAACCCAGCGTGGTAGCCGTAAATAGCGTTACAAAAAAAGTCATAGCCGTTGGTAAAAAAGCCAAAGAGATGTTGGGCAAGACTCCCGGCAAGATAACAGCTCTGCGCCCCATGAAAGAAGGCGTGATTGCGGACTTTGAAATCACCGAAACCATGCTCAGATATTTTATCGAGAAGGCAAGCAGCCATCTTAAATTTGCGCCAAGGGTTGTAATAGCCGTACCTTCGGGCATTACAGAGGTTGAGCGCAGGGCGGTAAAAGAATCGGCAATCAGGGCTGGCGCTAGGATAGTGTATCTTTTAGACGAGCCTTTGGCGGCCGCAATAGGCGTTGGGTTGCCAACTCTAGACCCTATCGCAAGCATGGTTGTTGACATAGGCGGCGGCACAACTGAAATTGCAATCATATCTTTGGGAGACATTGTTTACGCAAAGAGTCTGCGCATAGGCGGCGACGAAATTGACAACGCAATAGCCCAATACATGAAGCGCGCTTACAATCTCATGATTGGTGAAAGAACTTCTGAACAAATTAAAATCAAGATAGGTTCAGCCTTTGCTTTGGACGAAGAAATGACGATGGAAGTCAAGGGCAGGGACAGTGTTGCGGGGCTTCCCAAAACGCTGACCATAACTTCTCAGGAAGTGCGTGAGGCGCTTGATGATACTTTCAATCAAATTACAGACGCAATTAAAGAAACTTTGGAGCATTGCCCTCCGGAACTTGCGGCAGACTTGGTTGACAGGGGCATTGTTCTTGCTGGCGGCGGCGGTCTTATACGCAACTTGAATTTGCGCATTTCAGACGCAACGGGGCTGCCGTGTTTTACTTCTGACGACCCTTTGCGTGCGGTTGCAAACGGCACGGGTGTTGTCCTTCAAAACATACATCTTTGGGAATCTATAAGCAGCTAGGATTTTGATTGGCGGTGGGCAAAAATAAGAACATACGCAATGCTGTAATTTTTATAGCGCTATTTCTCTTTTGCCTTGTCGGGCCTTCTGTATTCAGGCATTTTTCCGACGGCTTATTTACAGAGTTCAGGGCGCCTGTCGAGGTTGTGTCTTCACATCTTTCAGACTTACAGAAGTTCTGGAGTTTGCATTCCCACTCAAAGCGGGATTTGATTGAAGCGGGCAGAGACTTGGCAAGGCTCAACGCCTCTTATGAAATTAAACTTCAAGAAAATGATGCGCTCAAAAATCAGCTTTCCAGATATGAGGCTTTGCTGCGTTTGCCATCGTATCAAAAATATAAGCTTGTGGTTGCAAGAGTTGTGCTGCGTGATCTCAACGCTTGGTGGCAGCACATAGTTGTGCGTCGGGGTTCTATGGACGGCATCAAAGAAGGTTATGCCGTCATCTATGCGGGCGGCATAGTCGGAAGAGTTGTGCAGGTCAGTTTATATACCAGTGTCGTAGAGCTGGCGTCTTCCCGCAATTTTAGGCTGGCGGCACATTTTGAGGGCGATGATTCCCCCGTCATTTATCAGGGCGCAGGTTCGTTGAGCTTTCATGACCCTAGGGGCAAGGTTACGGATGTGCCTTCAAATATACACGCTTCCACAAACTCTCCAAGAAGGCTTGTTACTTCAAGTTTGGCGGGCTCTTTTCCTGACAATCTTTTTATAGGCGATGTCTTTGATTTAAAGCTGGACAATTCCGCCATATTCAAAGAGGGCTATGTCAAGCTTTCCAATGCGCTCTCAACTTTGCGTGAGGTTGTGATACTTGCGCCCATAGAAGATTCAATAGAAACCAAAACTCCTTAGGCTCTTATGGCAAACAAGGTTTTTGATATGCGTATTTTTGTGGTGTTGTTTTTCAATATCATTTTTACGTATATGCTTTCTGCGGTAAATTCAATGTTGTCGTTTTCTTCTTTGAGTTTGGTTTTGCCCGTACTGTTTTTGATAGGGCCCTGCTATTTTCTAAAATTTTCATCATGCATTATTGTGGTGGTGTTAAGCGCATTTTATTATGACGCATTTTCTCCGTTGGATAATGGGCTTTTGGCGGCGCTTTGGCTTTTGGGTGCACTCTTTTTATATCTTGCCAGAAACAGGTACAGAAACCCAAGCTATGTTTGGATGACCTGTGTGGGGCTTATTGCAAACCAATTTTTATTTTTGCTTTACGCCATCATTTTCCCCAAGGGCGAGGAGTTTTTTCTGCCCTATATCTCAAGAATTTTTATAGACAATGTGTTTTCAATTTTGATTGGCGCATTGGCAATACCTTTTGTTTTGTCTTTGCAAAAGACAGTCTTTCGCTTCATGGGCATAGACATTTATTCACCCTCGAAAGGATTAAACGTCTATGAAGACTTTTGAGGTTTTTACATCAGGCAACGGCAGGTTGTATATTTTCTATGTGCTCTTTCCGCTTATGGCATTTATCCTTATTGCCTCTTTGGCGCACAAGCAGTTTGCAATGTATGAAAATTACAAGCTCAAGTCTGACAGGCAGACCTTGCGCAGGATTGTCTCTCCGGGTGCGCGTGGCGATATTTGCGATAGGAACGGAAAAATACTTGTAAGTAACGCCGCAAAATTCGCCGTCATAGTTTATTACAACGGCGCACGCCGTGATTTTAATGAGGAGCGCAAGCGTCTGCGCAAAGAGCTTATAGATAATCACAAAGCTTCAGGCTCTGCAGAAAAGCTCAGGATAGACTACACAGACTTGCTTTTTAAAGCCAGAAAAAATGTTCTTGAAGGTTACATAAAACAGGTCAATGAAATTTTGAAAACGGATTATAAGCTTGATAAGGGAGACTTCATGCGCCACTTCAGCCAGCTATCTTTGCTGCCGTTTCCAATCATACGCAACCTTAGCCCTCGTGAGCACGCAATCTTGGCGGAGAGGCTTTCCGTTGACAGCCCCATACAGATTTTTTCCGACACTGAAAGGTACTACCCTTACGGCGAATATTTGGCGCACGTGTTAGGCTACGTAAAGCAAAATTATGAAGACCTTGATTCAGACATCCCCGGTGAAGAACTCATGACGTTTTTCTATCAGGGCAAAAGCGGCGTAAGCGGTATAGAAAAAGCTTTTGACTCAAGCTTGTCCGGAAAAAGCGGTATAGACATTCTTGTTGTTGACCCCGTCGGTTTTGAGTATGACAATCTGCTTTCTGTGCCGCCTCAAAAAGGCAAAACCATAGTAAGCTCAATAGACATAGATTTGCAAAAAGTCGCCGAAGAAGCCATTGCCGAAGCGGAGGGCGCTGTGGTTATGCTTGACGTAAAAACAGGGGAAGTTTTGGTGATGGCAAGTAAACCCGGCTACAACCCAAATTTGCTTACGCCCCGTATTTCCCGTGAAGTTTATGCTGAAATAGTTGAAAGAAAAGCTTGGACAAATAGGGCTACTCAGGGCTTATATTCTCCGGGGTCAACTTTTAAAATCATGACGGCGATAGCGGGCTTGATGACAGGCGTTGTAGATGAAAATACGCATATAGAGTGCCATGGCAGCATGAAAGTCGGCAATAGGATATTTCTTTGCAATGCAAAATACGGGCACGGCAAAGTTAATCTTGAAAGCGCAATAGCAAAAAGCTGCAACATATTTTTCTACCAGACGGGTTTGGATGCAGGTGTAAATGCGGTATCCGAAACTGCAAAAGAATTTGGCTTGGATTCTTCTCCGAATATAGAGTTGCCTGAAAACAGTTGGCGCAATACAATAGTGCCCAATCCGGCTTTTAAAAAGAAACTAATGGAAGGCCCGTGGACTTTGGGGGACACCGCAAATATGAGTATTGGTCAGGGTTATGACAGGCAAACGCCTCTGCAAATAGCCTGCATGGCGGCAAGTCTTGCAAGGGGTGAAACCCGCACAAAAGCTTCAATCTTGCATGACCCAATGCGCATTACCGATATGGAATATCACGGCGCAGAAAAGATAGATTTACCCAAGGAAAAATTTGATTTGATATTGAAGGGCATGGTGGGGGCGGTAGAATACGGAACCTGTAAAAAAGCAAAGTTGGATAGCGCAACTTCTGCTGCAAAATCTGGCACGGCGCAGGTTACAATAGACGGCAACAAAACCAATTTGGCGTGGATGATTTCTTTTGCGCCCGCCGAAGACCCAAAGGTGGCGATAGCCGTTATGACGGTTGGGCAGCACGTCGGCGACGTAAGCGGCGGCGGCACGGCAGGGCCTATAGTCAAAGCCGTCTTTGAAAAATATTTTGAAAAACTTAAAGAGTAAGCGCCGCATAATTTTTTGTTTTAAAATTATAATTGACTTAAATTCTATTTCCACAAACTCCTTTGACTTATGTTTTTTATGCGCAGATTTGTTTTAATTTCATCTCTTTTTTCCGCCATGCTTTTGCAAGCCCAAGACAAGGCGCTCTTAGACATTCTCGTGAAGAAGGGCGTGGTGGACTCTCAAGAGGCGGCGCAGATTGCAAAAGAATCTGTTGTTGTGATGCAGAAATCTGAGGCGTCCAAAATCAAACTTTCGGGGCTGATGCAAACTCAGTACGCATATATGGCGGGCGGTATGGATGCCCCGTTTGATACAAATATGGCGGCTTCAAACGGCTTTAAGATACGGCGTGCAATTATAGGTATGGAGGCAAGTTTAGATTACGGCTGGCGTGTAAAGATTGGTCTAGACCCTTGCCGCTCGGGCAGCCACGGTTCAGATTATGTGGATGAAGCGTATATAGCAAAAAGCGTGGACTATTCTTTTTTAAACGGTGAAATTATTGCCGGCTATAAAAAAGTCATATTCAGCTTTGAAGAAAATATTTCCGCCGCAGTGTTGGAGAGTGTAGAAATTTCAATAGTTGACAGATATTTTACGGGCGCTCAGCGCAACAACAGCAGGCTGGGTTTTGGCGGCAGGACAACCTCTTTGCAATGGCTTGGCAGAGTGGAAAATGTTGAAGGTTTAAGCTACGCATTGGCGGTAGGCAACAGTGCAAATGAAAGCCTTTATTCTACAACCTACATAGGCGGCAATCAAAACAAAGAGTCGTCGGCAGTTCCCAATTTGTGGGCGAACGTTGCCTATGCAAAAAGTTTTGAAAATGTGAAAATCAAAACGGGGCTTTCATTCGGTTATGGTGCAGAAGCCAACGTGGTAAATACGGATAATTATGGCTGCATATTGGCTGTAAACCCTTATATTCAGGCAGATTTGTATGAAGATTTTACGGTGTGGGCAACTTATCTATATTCTCAAGTTGACAAGGGGAAAAATAATGCAAGCCAGACGGCTCACCCGCAGGGCTTTACAATTTCCGGCGAATATAGATTTGAACTTGCCCAGTATGCAAAGCTTGGCTTCACTTTGAAGTATGCTGCTTTATTCACAGACGGCAGGGGGCTTACAATGAAAGACGTAATAATTTCCGGGCAAAATGCGCCAACATCCTCTCTCGACGCATACTATGATTCTGCGCAGACTGTTTATTCAGGCATAAATTGGTACATCAACGGAAACAATCTGAAGCTTCAGTTCGGTTATGAGTGGGGTGAATTTACCGACACAATTTCAGGCTCTGCATACAACGGCGCAAAGCGTTCAAACTCTCACATTGTCAGGGCGCAGCTTCAGGCGTTGTTC
Source organism: Opitutales bacterium (assembly GCA_031553045.1). Classification (GTDB taxonomy): domain Bacteria; phylum Verrucomicrobiota; class Verrucomicrobiia; order Opitutales; family Intestinicryptomonadaceae; genus CALXQW01. The sequence goes on from JAVBLZ010000020.1 coordinate 40,826, forward strand.
TAAAAAAATGCCCAAACGTTTTTTTACGTCTGGGCAAAAAGATTAGAGCTAATTTTTAATAAGCGCCAGATCTGAATTCAGCTTGTATTCGGTATTTGCTGCGGTGTCAAAACTGACAGATTTGTCTTTGTATTTTACGATACATTTTCCGCCCAGCTTTGAGAAAATTTTAAGAGTGTTTAGCTTTGAATTTTTCCAAGTAAAATCTAAAACAAAGCCGCCTCTTGCGCATATACCCTTGATTTCACCGTTTTTCCAGCAGCTTGGCAAGGCGGGCAAAAGCTCAATATACCCGGCATGGCTTTGCATGAAAACTTCCGACAAGACGCCTGAGAACCCGAGGTTTGAATCCATACTGAATACTTCAAAAGTATTTGCACGGTGGTGCAGGGCAAAGAGATTGTCGAAAGATTCTTTTGCCAAGAGCCTATTTACCGCATAGTATGCCTGCTCGGGGTTGTGGAGTCTTGCGGCAAGCGCTACGCCCCAAGTTGCGCTCCAAGCTGTCCAGAACCCGCCATTTTCAATTCTTCTGGTGAGTGATTTTTGTGCGGCTTCATAAAGTTGCGGCGTGGAATCTTTGGTGATTTCGGTGCCGGGATACAGCCCGTAAAGGTGAGATTGATGCCTGTGTCCGGCACAGTATTCATCATAATCTCTGCGCCACTCTTGTATGCCGTAGCGACCTATTTTATATGGGAAAAGTTTTGCCGTTTTGGTTTTTAAATTTTCTCTAAAATCTTTGTCGCTATCCAATATTTCAGAGGCGGCAATGGTGTGCGTGAAAAGCTCTCTTACTATGGCTTGCGTCATGGTGATGCCATAGTCTATGCCCGTGGGCCTTTGTGAATTGTATAAAAAAGAATTTTCCGGAGAGTGCGATGGCCCTGTAACCAAAAACCCGTTTTCATCTTCACGCAGAAAATCGGCGTAAAATTCCGCCATTGATTTCATGAATGGATACGCCCTTTCTTTCAAAAATTTTTCATCTTTGGTGAAAAGATAATGCTGCCAGAAGTGGTCTGCAAGCCATGCGCCGCCGTCATTCCAACTGTCGTAGATATATTCTAGCCCATATATGGATACGCCCCTGCCTGGGAAAACAGTGCCATTGCAGCCGTAAGATTTTTTTGCAACGTCTCTTGCCGTGGGAAGGAAAGATTCAAGCATATCAAACAAAGAATCGTTCAAATCCGACAAGTTTGTGGTTTCAGCGCCCCAATAATTTATTTGCAAATTGACGTTTGTGGTGTATCTGCCGTACCAGTCGGCGAATAAAGATGGGTTCCAGTATTGCAAAGAAGCAGGCAGCGTTCCATTGCGGCAGGTGGAAATAAATGTATAACGAGAAAAGTTGCTCAGCAGGGCGGTGAGGGCTGGGTCATAGTCGCCGTCGTATTTTAGGCGAGGATCCATCACGCCTTTTCTCACCCTATTCATGCGCATATCCGTGGGCATGACACTTGCAGGGGTTGAGTCTAATTTAAGGCTGAATCTTGAAAAATATTTTGAATAGTCTTGCACGTGTTCTTTAAGGAGTGCCTCAAAACCCTTATTTTGTGCGGAATCCAGACGATCCTTGATTGTGGAAGACATATCTTTTTTATAGTATGCGCTGGTAGGACAAATTAAAATAACAACCTCGGAAGCGTCTTTGCAGACTAAGCGATTATTTTCAAAATATACTTTGCCGTCTTGGGCGATAATCCTGACATTCACCTGAAACTCCAGACCATTATTGGAAGTACGGCCCTTCATGGCAAATTCATTGTCGGAAATTTTTAGTATCTCTACGGGATGCGGATTTTTTAAGTAACGTTGATTTTGCAGGTCTGACCATGTTTCTTTAAGGTCCATTGGTCTGTTCAACATTGCGCTAAAACTCACTTTTGCATTTTTTGCAGACAACTTAACCACCCCCAATTTTGCGGGGTGCGAAGTAAAGGCAAGCCTTTCAAATTCAGTCTCTCCAAGTTTGTATTTTACGCTGGCAGTGGCGGTGGCAAGCTTTAAGTCTCTATAATATTCAGTTTCAGGGTAGTCATGATTTTCCATGAAAAGCCAAAGATTGCCCATGGTTTCATAGCCGTGTTCCACAGATGTTGTGCCCTCTATAATTATTGCATCTTCACCAGTGTATTCTGGAATCCTATCTAATTTTGCCATAAGCTCTGCGGCTTCTTTCATTTTATCTTGAGAGATTAGCTGCATGACTTGCTCTCTTTGAGCCTTATAGTCTGGCGGCAGACGTTTTGCGCGTGGTGTGTTAGACCACAAAGTCTCCTCATTAAGTTGCAATCTTTCTTTTTGAACGCCGCCAAAAAGCATTATACCCATAGAGCCATTGCCCAAAGGCAGTGCGTCCGCCCAGCTTTTTGCGGGCTGCATATACCACAGCTTGTCATCTTGGGAAAATAAATTTAGAGTGCTTAAAAGAAATATTAAAACAGATATTTTACGAAACATAACATGAGCATGCTAAATGAAATCAGTTTGCTTGGCAATTCATATTTACAATAGTTGCTTCTGGCGAAATAAAATTAGACCCGTCTGCTTTGGTTCCCGATATTTGGCATTTGAATTCATTTTCTTTGGCGCTAAGCGGCACAGAAAATTCATAAGGGTATGAAGCGCATTTAAGGCTGCCTTTTTGGGTTTTGCTTGACCACTTTAATTCAAGCTCTTTGAACGCTTCTTCGCCGGCGTTCAGCCACACGTAAGCGTTCCAAAACTCTGGCAAAACTTGAATGGGAGCTAAATTCATGCTAAGAGATTTTCCGCAATCAATAACCTGTACACCTGCGGAAGAATCGGCAGCTTTTGGCGTGTAATTTTTATGCGTTACAACTTCTATATTCAAGCCTTCTACCATGAGGCAGATTTGACCCCTCGGTGCAATGCTCAAGGAAAGCACATTGTTGGAGAGTTTGAAAGTCTTGGGCGTATCTTGGGCAATGTCTAAGACAGATTCAAAAGTTTTTGAGCCTTTTGAAATTTGGGAAGGATTAAATGTGATTTTAAAATCTTCCTTCTGCGTTGACTGGTTTGTCAGGACAACGAAAAATTTATCCTTAGTGTGCGCTGTTATATAATTGATTTGCGGGTTGTCTATATTCACCAAGTTGCGCTTTAACCAAAGCCATGCGCCTTTTTGTCCGTAGATTTCCCCACTGTCGTGCCCGTAGATAAGATAATCAAAAAAAGCATAACCATGCTGTCTCAAAGATGGAAACTTTACTTTGGATTTTGAAATAAGTTTTGCGTCTGAAACAAGATAGTCTATCACCCACGACAAATGTACGGGTATGTGGTGATAGTAAATAAAAGAAATGTCCGGCCCTTGAAAGGGGTATTTAGGGTTCTGCGCCAAATCTGAAAAACCCGCATAATAATAACCGGGGTAATTTGTATATCTGCCGAGTGTGGCATTGCGTGCATACATCTCAAAAGTTTTGTCGCCCGTATATTCTGCAAGGCGCAAAAACCCCGACGCCCAAGGCGCTTGAAATATCATTCTGCCGCCTTGTTCTTGAAAGGTGTAAGTGCTGGGCTGTTCAAAACCCAAGCCCACATCTGAAACTAGGCTTGCCTCCACTTGCTTTGGCTTCAAAGCGGCTTCCAGACCGTCTGGAAAGTTAAGCCTGAATTCATCAAAGCCCTTGTAGAGCTTTCTATGACGCTTGTCTATCGGCGTGCCTTTGCCGTCGTAAATTGTTACTTTGCCCTGAGGAATTTGCGGCCACGACCAAATACCCGTCATCAAAACTCTGGCAGCTTTTACCGCCGCATCCAGAAAGCGTTTTTCTTGCGTGGTTTCATAGAGCCTTAAAAGCCCTTCCCAAGCGGTTACGTTTGTTAGCAGGAAAAATGGGCTCAAACCCATATCTTCAGTTGCGGGGGCGGTTATGCGCTCGTCAATAAATTTATCTGCAAGGCGTTTGGCTTCTTCCAAATCTGCGGGGTTTTTGAAATGCAAATAACGAGCCAGATAAATTTCAAAACTTGGGTGTCTGGATTTACCTACAGTTATCTCCTCATTCAGATTTTCGGGAAATTTTTCTTTGCTGTATGCGATATTGCGGAAGGCTGGCGTGAACTTGTTTGTAAGCTGCCAAATATCTGAATACACGGCGGAAGAAAACATTCTTACGGGCCCGTTCATAGAGCCTTTGGGATACGTACCCGCACGGCTTGGTGCAGGTGAAAAATGTTCTCCGCTTCTTGACAAAATAAACTCTAAAGTTGGAAGGGCTCTTTTTTCATACATATTCATATCTCCGCTTAACATGAAAAGAGAAAGCGGGGTAAGCGGCGTGGAGTTTGTAACACAACCCTTGCCCTCTATCTGGTATGAGCCCTTTGCTTTTTCCCACCAGCCGCCAAATTCGTCGTCCAAAAATAAATCCATCATGTTGAGGCAGGTTTCCGTGAGGGATGTTGACGAATTTTTACGATAGTCTTTAACTTCAAAAATCTCCTTGGTTACCGTGGCAAAAGAAGTCTGAACGTCGGAATTTTTTACAAGCACATTGAAAGAGAATTTTACCTCAGAACCACTTGAAAACTTTGAATATTCCGTGCCCACAACCGGACCATAGATAGACGGTTGCAGAAGTTCTCTGAAATTTTTTATATGCAAAACGTATCTGGGTTTGCATGGCGTGGGAAATTCAAAGGGGGTAACCTTCGGGTCTCCCACAATTCCTATTGTAAAGGCTTTGTCTGACTTTCCAATCTGCATGATAGAAAGCGGAGTTGGCGCATGCGTTTGCGGCAGAGAGTAAGAGGCTTTTGGAAAACGCTTTTGTTGTATAAGCATGGGCATCAAGAGTTCCTCAACTTCATCAATATTTTTTTCATCAAACAGATAGTAGCCCAAAGAGTATTGCATTTCTTTATTTGGCGTAAAAGAAAGCTTAACATTGGCGTAACAAGAGTTTTCTCCCAAGTCCCAAGACGCTTTAAGAATGCCGCTTTCAAGAGGATAAAATTCCAGCTCCAATTTTTTTTCGGAAATCTTTTTGACGGATTTTATTATGGCTTCTTCAGATTTTCCTGCGCTCCAGATGCAAAACTTGCTGTTGGAGTTTGTGGTATAAGAGGCGTTGCCGCAATTTATTTTCACTTCCTTAATTGGAGAATTATCCCAAAGCGGAAAAAATCTTGCCTGTTTCATTACAAGGCTGATGTCTTTATTTGCGCTGATTACCTGATAAGATTCTTTGCTGGAATTTACGGGCAAATCTACAAAGCCTTCATTTGTTTTTGCCTTGATTTTTATTGCCGCACTATCAACGCCATTGCGCTTTGCGCTTACAAAGCGGACTTTCATAAAGTCGTTTTCAATTTCCGCAAAAACTTTTGAACTGTCAATGCTTTCGCAAGAAGACATTTTTACTTCTTCGGAATCTTTATCCACATCTAGCCTGACGATTTCCGCCAAGGGCCATCTGTGGTGGGCGTTTGTGGATATGGGCTTAAACGGGCTTTTGGTGGTGAGCACAATCATATCTATCCTGCCGTTGTGGAAAGTGCCGTCATCATGTATTCCCAATAATACCGTGCCCGCCTTGAGGTCGTAAGTATCTCCCTTTTCCCAAGTAAAGCCTCTCTTACCAGATACGCCAAAATAGTTTGAACTGTATTTGCCGTCAACAGACACGTTAAATTTGCGCATACCTTGCGTTTTATCCGTAAAGTCCAAAGCCCTCACCCAAAGGGTGTATTTGCCGTCTTTTGGTATTTTAACCGCCGTTAACGCCGGCTTGGGGTTGCGCGCCTGCAATATCAAGTGCTTTCCGTTAGACGCCTCTTGAGAGCCAAAGACAATCCAGTCTCCGAGAAACTGGAAGTCTTCACATTCCACCGCTATTGTGGTGTTTGGATATGCGCTTTGCGCAAGAAAAAGTACGCAACTCAACAGGATGGATTTTGTAAAAAACTTAATCATATAAGAAAGACATTGCTTTTTAAACTATGTTCGATTTTTACAAAGATTGCAAAATAAAAAGAGGTCTTACATTTTTTTGTAAGACCTCTTTTTTTATAGAGTGTAAGACCAAATTATATCTTCTTATTTTTACGCTTGTAGCAGACAAATGCGAGCGCCATCAACCCCAGCAATGCCGCATAGGTTGAAGGTTCAGGAATTTGCGTGAATGTAACGTATAGCCCCGAAGTAAGGTCTAGGCGCAGTTGCGCTTTAAGCATAGGGTCTGCATTTGCTGGGTTATTGAAGGCGATGTTTGTGGTGAAGTCTCCTACGATGAAGTCCACAGTTGCATCGCTCCCCCAGCTCATGATGTTGTATTCAAAATCTTCTTCATAAGAAAAAAGTTCAAACTCTATGAGGAATTTTTGATCAGCAGCAGCTAGGGCGTCTTTCTTGAAATTTCCCGAAAGCATGATTCTGTCAATGCTGTCAAGAGCTTTACCGTCAACGCCTACATTTATTGCGCCGTCTTTCCATGTAAAATCTGTGGCTTCAACATAACCTATTGTGCCGTTACCCAGAGTGCCGTCATGCTTGCCGTGAGCGCCAAATTTACCGCCGTTGAGGAAAACCCTGCTTATACCCATGTGGTTTGTAGTTTTGTTATTGTTTGTGGATATAAATAGCGCACCGCTATTGATTGTAGTATCGCCACGGTAATAGACATAGCCATTGAATATCTGCGTGCCCGTACCATTTTTTACTATATTCATAGTAGCGCCCGATACCGCCGAAGCGGCAACAGCCTGGCCAAGGTCATGTATGCGGCCAGTATATGTATATGTGCCTTCGCCAGTAAGATTTATTATGGTATCGCCTCTATTCGGCGTAGAAGAATTGCCTCCGTATGTCGTAATACGGGTATTTGTAGTTTTAGCGCCGCCGCTTATACCGCCAATATTCACGGTAACCGATTCTCCTGCTGCAATGCCTTCATCAAAACCTATTGCGCCGTTGTTTACAAGTTCGCCTTTGATTGTCAGAGAGCCGTCGCTTAAATTTACCTTTGTGTAATTTGCGCCTGTGGAGTATCTGAGCTTGCTTTCAAAATTACCGGCAACTTCAAGATTGCCTGAAACTACAAGGTTCACAACGGCAAGGCTCATAGAGTCAACATAAGTTGTATATTTTGTGAGGCCGTCCAAACTCTTGTTCGTAATCGTAATGCCTTGGTTATCTGCGGCGGTAGTGTAAGTGCCGCTGGTTTTGCCGTCGGAAGAACCTGCAATGGTGTTTGAAACAATAGATTTAATATGCGTATCCTGCCTGAGTAGCATATCTAAAGTTGAGAGGTCTGCAGAAACAAAGTCTTCAAGTTTTACGCCCAGACTTATTGTGCCTATTTCTGCGCCATAAGTGGTGGTTTCACCCACTGTTGTTGGCGTCGCTTTTGTTATAATCTGCAATATTGATTTTTTTGCTGTTGTAGAGGTTGTAACGTTTACGGTTTTCAAATCAACGTAACCATCCAAAAACTTCGATTCATCAGTATTGTTCGACTGAGTATAGCGGAATTTGCCATCATCGCCCAAGTTGAGTGCTTGATTTAGTGTTACGTTTGGGCTGGTATAGTCTGGATATTGGTCGCCAGAACGTTTTGCACCCATAATAAAGCGCATTTCAGCGCCCGCAACATTGATGATGCCGTAGTTCGTAAATTCTTTTGTAACCAAGGTGAAATAACTGCCGCCTGTGATGTTTACAGAAGTTTTTGTAGTGTCGGCAGAGTCTCCAACTATGATAAAATCCATATACCAGTTTGCCGTATTTGCACCCAAGCCCACAGAGCCCGACGATATTGTAACATTCTTAACATTCATGCTCATGGCGGAGCCTGTGTCTGTCTTACGGAAAGTAACGCCAGTGTTTACCGAACTTGTGATGGAGTCTAAAGTTATGGCGCTTTTTGCAGATACAATCTGCCAATCCCCACGGGAATTTGCATTGTTGTTGTTGACGCTCTTCCAAGTGATGTCCGTGCTATTGAGATTCATGCGCGATACATAGGTGGTGTCGCTGGTTTTATCCGCCCTATATATGTTTGCCGTGGTGTCATTAGCCCTCGGATATGCAATAATGGTGGGCGCAGGGTCTCTGCCGGGAGCATCCGCCCACATATTTGCGGTTGTGAAAGTTTGAATAGAATCAGAAGCGCCAGTGGGCAACCAATAGAAGTCGCCAGCAAAAAGAGGCGTTGCCAAAATTGCCAAAGCTGAATACAGATATTTTTTGTAAGTCTTCATAATACTTGTCCTAATAATATAGTTATGATAACGAAATTGTACAAAAAATTTTGGAGGGCAAGCATATTTATCAAATTTCAAATTTTGATGTTCAAATATGGACAATTTTACGCATAACAACAAAAATGGAGCTCATAAGTATAAGCTCCATAGAATGTAAGAAAAATGTCTGTAAATACTCAGTTGTGTTTTGGTGTGAGTTTAAGGTAATTTAAGCAACGCTCTATGCCTTCTATGGGTTCAACATCCTTAACTTCGTATTCTATGACATAATAGCCGTCGAAATTTTGCCTGTCAAGTTCCCTCAGCATTTCCGACATATTCAAGACACCCTTAGCGTAAATCTTGCATTCGGCCTTGATGTCATCGAAGGCTGAGGTGTCTTTAAAATGAATTTCCATAATTTTGCCTTGCAGGATTTTGAAACCTTCAACGCTGTCAATTCCGGAACGTGCCCAGTGTCCATTGTCCGGTGCGGCGAGCAAATTTGGATATTTTCCCAATATGTCTTTAATCACTGTCGGGTTGTAGTAAGCTTCTTCAGGCTTTAAATCTTTTGCGTGGTTGTGTATGCCGACTTTTATTCCGTATTTTACAGAAAGTTTATCCATGAACTCCAATTTTTCTGCGCCGGAAACCTCAGTGGCGATGGTTTTTACGCCCATGAATTTTGCAAAGCTAAAGAGATTTTCAGCATCTTCTTCATCCTTGGGAGAATTTACGCCAATGCTCAAGAGTTCGACAGAATATTTGGCGAGCATATCTTTGGCTGACTGCCATTTTTCTTTCGGCATGTGGTAGCCAAACCCAGACTTATCCTCCTTGGTGAAGCGCTGGCAGAAACCTTCACGGCCGTATGCTTCTACAGCTTTGATACCCAATTTTTGGCAAACCTGCAAAGTTTCTTCAAAAGAGAGTTTGCTTAATGAATAGGTTTGGAGCGCAACTTTGCGGGGCTGGTTGGAGAAAGCCATGCCCACAGGCTTGCTGCGCAGATATTCAACACATTGGGTTACTACGGGCATTGGATTATCGGAAATATGCTCATTTTCTATAATAAGATAGCCGTCAAAATTTTGCCTATCCAGTTCATCCAAAATTTCAGGGATGTTTAGCGCACCTTTGCCAAATTCCGTACACTTGCTTTTCAAATCGCCAAATATGCTGTGGTCTTTAAAGTGTACGCCCGCAATTTTGCCGTTCAAGAGCTTTATTGAATCTATGACATCTATGCCAGAGCGTGCCCAGTGCCCCGTATCGGGCATCGCCTTCATATAGCCGTCTTCCTTGATAGTCTCCGCCAAAACGTGTGGATTATAATAAGTGTTGGATTTACTGTCGGAAGCGTGGTGATGTATTGTAGCTTCAATATTGTACGCTTTTGCAGCTTTGGATATTGCGGTAAGTTTTTCGCCCGTAACCTCTGTTGCAAATTGTGGAATGCCGAAATAGTGCAAAAATTCCATCAAGGCTGGGGCATCTTCAGGAGTGTCTATACCGACAACGCCAAAACTTACAGGGTTGATTTTCTTTTCTTTGAAGAAGATTTTTGTTTTTTCCCACAAATCTTTTGGCAGATTTGCCGAGAATTTCTCGGGGATGTCGTTGCTGATTTTTTGCCCTGGGAAAAGTTGGACATCATGCACACCGATTTTCCCTAGCATATCCGCCATTTCTTCAATCGTGAATTTTCTGAAAGTGTAGGCTTGCACGGCTATTTTGCGTGGCTGGCCAATTTTGATTTTTCCTTTTTGATTTTTTTCCAGAAAGTCCAAACAACCTTTTACATAAGGCATTGGGTCTTTGGAATTTTCTCCGCTTTCCAGATACAATATACCGTCAAAGTTTTGCCTATCCAGTTCTGCAAGGATGTTTTTCATATTCAATACCCCCGTACCGTAGGCTTCCGATTTGCCTTTTTTATATACGCCAAAAGCGCTTAAATCTTTAAGATGCAGGCTGTACAATTTGCCCTCCAAAACTTTAAGCGCCGCCACTGCGTCTATGCCGGCTCTGCCCCAGTTGCCGGTGTCGGGCGATGCGTAAACGCTTGTACCTTCAATGGCTTTGCGGACAACATAAGGGTCATAGTAATCATTGTGTTTGCCCTCGTTGTCGTGATTATGCAAAGAAACTTTTATGTCGAAAGCCTTTGAATACTTGTCGTAAATTTTAAGAGTTTCACCCACCGCCTCGCAGGAGATTTCTTTTGCGCCGAAAAACTCCGCAAACTGAAACATCTTTTTGATTGCCTCGTCATCCGCATATGTGCTCGTACCAAAACTCATGATTTTAAAACCTGAGTCTTCCACAAACTTCTTGATTTTTGCCCAATCTTCTTGCGGCAGGTCCGGCGAAAATTTTGCGTCTATGCCAAAGCCTACTTTTTGTCCGCCGTATGCTTGAAGATATTTTATACCGGTAGGTTTCAACATTGCCAAAGTTTCCTCAAGCGTGTTTTTGTTGAAGGTGTAGCATTGTACGCCAACCTTGTGCCCGCCAAATGCGGAGTCGTTTTCCGCCGCCGCCAAATTAAAAACGGCAAGCATTGCGGTAAGTATTGATACGAATAACTTTTTCATAGATTCCCGAATTTTCTCAGGACTGAAAAATTTTTCAAGATTTAAAAATATTGTTGAAGTAAAATTGAAAAACATTTACTTTCAAAAAATTATTTCAGGAAAGTAGTTTTAATATTATATAGAAAGATAAAGGAAAATTATGGATAGACGTAAATTCGCAAAAACGGCAATAATATCTTCTGTGGGGTTGGGGCTTGCTGCCAGTGCGCACGCACAACAGAAGTCTAATCCTGCCGTTGGCGTAAAAGATGAACAATATAAACTTAACTTTGCGCCAAATTTCTCTCAATTCAAGGCAACTTTTAAAGAAGCCGGTATAAAAGACGATGATTATGAGGCAAAGCTGCAATACTTCTACGACAAAGGTTTCAGGGCGATAGAAGACAACGGCATGCCAAACAAGCCCAAAGATGTTCAAGAAAAAATCGGCAAAAAAATGGCTGATTTGGGTATGGAAATGGGCGTCTTTGTTGGTTTGGGTATGGAAACTGTAAAGATGAACCCAATGTGGGCGGGCTATCGCACAGACGTAACAAAGAAAGACCAAAACAGGGCGGAAGTGCGTGAGATTTTTAAGAAAAAACTGCTTGATTCTTTTGAAGTTGCAAAGCGTGTGAACGCAAAATGGTGCACGGTTGTTCCCGGTGTGGAAGACCCTTATTTGGAGCCTGAGTACCAATTTGCAAACGTCGTTGACAATCTTAAGTATTGCGCAGAACTTTGCGAAAAGCAGGGCAACGGGCTTATTATGGTGCTTGAGCCTCTTAACATAAAAAATCACCCGGCATATTTCTTAAAGCGCATTCCGCAAAGTTATGCAATTTGCAAGGCGGTAAACAGCCCATGCTGCAAAATTTTGGACGACCTTTATCACCAACAGATTACCGAGGGCAATCTGATTATGAATATAGACGCTGCTTGGGAAGAAATTGCCTACATCCAAATGGGCGACGTGCCAGGCCGCAAAGAGCCGCTTACTGGAGAAATCAATTACAAGAATGTCTTTAAGCACATACATTCAAAAGGCTTCAAGGGCGTATATGGCATGGAGCACGGGCAGATCGACGTTACTTTGGCGGGCGATGCAAAGCTTCTCAACGCTTACAGAACGGTAGATTTAGACTAAATTAACAGGAGGAAATATGAAAAGACGAGAATTCGTAAAAACAGGCGCTATTTTGGGTACGGCAGCGGCAATGCCCAAGTTTAGCTTTGCACAAAATGGTGGGAACGGCAGGCTTAAAATAGGCTTGATAGGTTGCGGCGGCAGAGGTTGCGGCGCAGTGGTCAACGCTCTTGAGGCAAGCAAAGATGTTGAGCTTGTCGCAGTTGCAGACCTCTATCAAGACAAGGCTGAAGGCTATCTCAACAAAATTAAGTTTCCGCTTGAAAAAGTGAATGCTTCTAAAGAAGAAAAAGATGAGATGCTTTCAAGAGTCAAAGTTACTCCTGAAAAAGTGTTCTGGGGTTGGGACTGTGTTGACAAGCTTCTTCAAGCCGATATAGACATCGTTATTGAGGCAACATCGCCATACTTCCGCCCATTCAGTGCGGAAAAAATCATCAAAGCTGGCAAGCACGCTTTTCTTGAAAAACCGGCAGGCGTTGACGTTACGCAGATGCGCAAAATGTTGGAGCTTGATAAAATAGCCAAAGAAAAAAATCTTTGCATAGTTTGCGGCACTCAACGCCATTATGATGACAGATATGTAGAGGCAATGAAGCGTCTGCACGGTGGTGAGCTGGGTAGAATTTACTCCGCCCAGTGCTACTGGAATCAGAGCGACTATGTAGGCAGAGGCCAGCTCGACGGCGCTGCCGACTTTATCAAAAATATGCCTGTTGACAGCATGGAATATCAAATCCGCAACTGGTTCAGCTTTATCTGGGCAAGCGGCGACCATATCGTAGAACAGCACGTTCACAACATAGACATCATGATGTGGGGCTTGGGCTATGACAGGCAAATTCTTGAAGTCAACGGTCTTGGCGGCAGAGGCACAGATTTGCCAACGCCAAAATATGGCGACAGATTCAGCCACTTTTCCATAGACTATGACATGGGCGAAGGTGTCCGTATGAGCAGCTATTGCAGGCAAGAACAAGGCACTGCCGGAACCGTCGGCGAAAGATTCGTCGGCACAAACGGCATACTTGAATTTAGCGGTACCGTAAAAATTACAGACCACAAGGGTAATACGGTTTGGACTATGCCTCCGCCAAAAGTCAGCCCCTATGTGAAAGAACACGCAGTTCTCATAGATTGCATCAAAAACGGCAAAAAGATTAATGATCTTCATAACCTCATTATCTCCAACACCGTTGGCATCGCCGGCCGTATGAGCGCTTTTGCGGGCAAAAAATTCAAGTACGATTGGGTAATGGCAAAGTCTCAAGAAAATCTGCTCCCAGCAGACCTAAAGGCTGAAAAGAACCCAACCAAGCCCGTCCCAGTTCCAGGCAAGTACGAGCTCATCTAAGTCAGGCGTGTGAAATCACGCTTGATGCTCCGTTTTAAAAAAATCTGCATTGGTCACGTACATGAGTACGCTCCCATCGCAGATTTTTTTTAATACTTGCCTGAAGCGCAATTTGACACGCCAGTTTTGGCAGACTTGTTTGGCGAATAACTGCGTTGCTGCAAAAAATTGCGACTCTTGCGTACATTCAGTACGCCGCGACCCGCAATTTTTTTTGCGCCTTGTTCTTCATCCAAACCGTACTGCCAAAACGTTAAAGTGTGTGGTATGCTTCCAAAACTTTCTTTAATATTTAAAGTTGGGTTTATTAAAGTGATGGATTTTGTTCTAACATAAACTTTAACTGGGTGAGTTGGGGTTTTATTAAATCTACAATAACTGCGTTGCTGCAAAAAAGTGCGACTCTTGCGTACATTCAGTACGCTGCGACCCGCAATTTTTTTTGCGCCTTGTTCTTCATCCAAACCATACTGCCAAAACGTTGAAGTGTGTGATGTGCTTCCAAAACTCACTTTAATGTTT
>JAVBLZ010000010.1:0-82616 GCA_031553045.1 Opitutales bacterium
ACGGTTCATATTGGGCAAATCATTTTAGGCTTTTGGCTGATTTGTTTGGCTAATTTTTCTGTTTGAAAATTGTGTGCGAGTGTTCACGTACGCAAGTACGCTCCCACCCGCACACATTTTGCAATACTCACTCTTCATCCAAACCGTCCTGCCAAAACGTTAAAGTGTGGGGTATGATTTCAAAACTTTCTTTAAGGTTTAAGGGTGGGTTTTGCTAAAGTGGTGATTTGTTTTCAAAACTTTCTTTAAGTACTAAAGTATGTTTTTTTTGATGCTGTGCCGTGGGCACAGTCAGCCTAGTGTCTTGTAGTAGGTTATTCTTCGTTTTCTGTTTTGGATTTACCTGTGGGCTTGCGCTTGAAGGGGTATTTTATGGCGACAAGCAAGGCAAAAAACAGCCCAAGTATTGGGGCTATTATATATGCTAGTATGCAAGAAGCGCAGGCAATAATCATAACTATAATTTCTATGGTTCTTAATAAGGTTCTATCGCAACTATATTCCATAATCTGGACAATTAGTGAAAACGCAAACCAAAAATAGTATTGTAAAGATGCTGAACTTTTTTAGAGTTCCTTCTGTCAACATTCAATTTTGAAAGAATATTTTTATGAATACAAAAGACTTTCTGGATGCCCTAAAATTGCGCCGTTCTAAGTACGATATTTCAAAAGAAAGCGCCTTATCCAAAGCCGAACTTGAAGTAATGCTTAAAGATATTATGGAGCTTATGCCTTCGCCTTTCGACAATAGGAGCGCAAGGGCGGTGCTGCTCTTTGATTCCGCAAATCAAAAGTTCTGGAACATCGTTTTGGAAAGCTTGCGCCGCCGTTCAAAAAATCCGGAAAAGTTCCACGCAACAGAAAAAAAGATTGCCGACTTTGCCGCAGGCTTTGGCACAGTGTTGTTCTTTGACGACACCGCCGTTGTTGAAGCCTCCGCCAAGCAGTTTCCTTCTTATGCGGAAAATTTTAAAATTTGGGCGCAGCACGCCAACGGGATGTTGCAATTTGCAATGTGGACAAGTTTGGCAAACTCCGGTTTGGGCGCAAGTCTTCAGCACTACAACCCGATAATTGACGACGAAGTTAAATCTGCATTTTCTTTGCCGCAAAGTTGGTCCTTAATAGCGCAAATGCCCTTTGGTAAATCTTTATCTGTGCCTGAAGCAAAAGACCCTTCCGCCGCAGAGCGCTGGAAGATTTTTAAAGATTAAGCATTAAACAATTCGCCTTATGCTCTGCAAATTCAAGCAAGTTTTTTGCCTGAAGCAATGGCGTAGCTTGCGTCTATGCGGCGATAAATCTCCCTGATTGGCACGGAGCCGTCCAGACACATTGTAAACCAATGTTTTTTATTCATGTGGTAACCGCCGAAATATTTTTCGCCATCAATAATGGGGGGCGAAAGCTCCGCACTCATTCTCAAATCTATTATTTCAACTTTATCGTCAGATGCAAAATTCAATTTGCTTTTGGGAATCAGCAACAGTGCGGCGTACCACTTTTGGTTGTCGGTCCTGCGGAATATGGCGTTTGTCGGGAAGCGCTCCCACAGGTATTGCGGTTCATCCCCATATTTCTTGCGTATATATTCTATTACCCTCTGGGTGCATGCGCTTTTGAATATGTTTTTTTCAAAACATTTTTCCGCTATTTCTGAAAGTATGCGCTTATATTCGTTTCTGACTTTGATTACAAATGCGCCTTTTGCCTGTGGCAACAGATGCAAGGTGTATTTCTCGTTGACGGATTTTTCCAAAATTTCTGTGGATATTTCACCATTTTTTGCAATGCCAATAAAGAGTTTAAATTGCCCTGACAAAATTTCTGTCCGATACTCATACTTACCGCCCTTGCAAGAAAAGCCAAAGAGGCGCAATTTAGGCGCATTGCATTTTTTATTTTCAAACAAGCTTTCTATTAGATTATCTTGCATGGGCATGCATTGTTAGAGCGTTTCTAGAAAATCCATGCAAGAACTCAAAGCCTTTGCCCTGTGCGATATTGTGTTTTTTTCAATCTCGCTAATTTCTGCGCTGGTCATGTTTTTTTCTGGCAGGAAAAACAGAGGGTCATAGCCAAAACCTCTTATCCCCTTTGCGCCGTGGTTGATTACACCGTGAAACTGCGCATAAAAAGTTTTAACTTTCCCATTGGGACATATTAAGGCAAGAGCGCACGCAAAATGCGCCGTGCGCTTTTCATCGGGGACATTTTCAAGCGCTTTAAGGAGTTTTTCGTTGTTTGCAAAATCCGCATCTTTGCCTTCAACGCCTGCGTATCTTGCCGAGTATATGCCTGGCGCTCCGCTCAGGGCATCGACAACTATTCCGCTATCGTCGGCAAGTATATATGAATTTTTTGGCGCAATACTTTTCAGGCAATTTGCCTTGATTATTGCATTTTCCTCAAAACTTTTTCCGTCTTCAACGCAGTGGGGCATTCCGCCCAATTCATTTGCGCCCAGAATTTCAAAGTCAAGTTTGCGCCTTGCAAACATCTCTTTAAATTCGGCAACCTTATGCGCATTGCCAGTGGCGATAAATAATTTTTGCATAAATTATTCTTCCGCAACCTTGCGCTTTTCGGCGAGCAGTTTGGTTTGCAACGCAGGCACAAAGTCTGTAAATTCAGCGCTTGCGGAACTTATTGCGGAAAGGCAAGAGCCCATTTTTGCGTCCAAATTGTCCGCCAAGGAAACCAGTATCGCCTCTGGAGTTGCCGCTATTACGGCAGCGCCCCACTGAAGTTCGCCTTGATGGCTTAAAATTATGTGCTCAAGCCTCTCTGCGCTGTCGGCGTCCAACTTGCTTTTGATTGCGGCTTTGCGCACTATTCTATAACCCAAGACAACGTGCCCTTGCAGTATTCCTATTCTGGTTCTATCCACCGCAAGTGTCTGAGAATATTCCCAAACCTTGCCAACATCGTGCAAGATTGCGCCCGCCAGCGCCATATTCTTGTCTATGAACGGATATAGCGGCGCAAGATTTTTTACAAGCCGTGCGACTTTAAGGCTGTGCTCTAAAAGCCCATAAACATAGGCGTGGTGCATTTTTACGGCGGCCGCACTTGTGTAAAAGTCTTCGCCAATTTCTTCAAGAGCCGCCAAAACCGTGTTTTTTATTGGTTCTTCTGAAATTTCATTTATGATTTCCGCAAGTTCCTGACGCATTTTTTCAGGATTCTCAGGTGAGACTTCGGCAAGTTCCGGCAACATTTTTTGCGCTTCTTCTTCCGACAATTTCTTGACTGAGTCTATGCGAGGGGAAAATTTGCCCTGATAAAAAGACGCCGTTGCGTAAACCTGAAAAACCGTGCCGATTTTAGATTCCAAAATGTCGTCGTAAGTAGAGCCGTCGGAAAATATGGTAACGCTCAAAAATCCGGAGTTGTCGGCAAAATCAACCACCAAAAAATCTGCGCCGTTTTTTGCCTGTCTTACGGCAACATTCTTTAAAACCGCATGGAATGAAAATGAATTTCTGTCGCCGTCTTTGAAATTTTTTGTACTGGAAATCTTCATATTACTTTGCGTTTTTTTCTACATATATGCTGGTTGATGGGAATGCAAAATCTGCGCCATTTTTTGCGACAATTTGCATGATGGCGTAATTTATGCGCTCTTGAGTGAGCATGAATGTAACGTAATCCACCGCAACCGTAAAATATAAGACGGAAATATTAAGGGAGCTTGCGCCGAAAGACGAAAATGTAACCAAACTTGTAGATTCAGAATGTACGCCGCCGTCATCATTCAAAAGTTGGTTGATTTCTTCGATGATTTTTTTGACGGTCTGAGCGCTTGTGGAGTAGGTTAGCCCTATCTCGAAAGTAACCTTTCTTTTTGACCATCTGGACACGTTGATTATATACTCATTTGCAAGATATGAATTTGGAAGTATGGACAAAGTTTCGTCCAGATTGCGTATCCTAGTTGAGCGCATGCCAATAGATTCGACAGTGCCCTCAAGCTTGCCTGAAACTTTTATGCGTTCTCCAATCTTGAAGGGTCTGTCCATAATCAAAGATACCGAACCGAAGAAATTTGCGATGGTGTCTTTGGAGGCAAATGCAAGAGCCGCACCACCGATACCCAAAGATAAAACCAGATTTTTAATATTAACATCAAGTTTATCCAAGAAGAAGAGCGCCAGTATTATTATCAGAAACCAGCGCGCCGTTTTTATGAGTATTGGCAGAATTTCTTTTGCGCCGAATTTTCTTTCCGCAATGATGTGTATTCTCGCCGAAAAAACGTCAAAAATTATGATGACGCACCAAAGAGTTAAGGTTAAAAACACCGTAGAAAAAACGGGCTGATATATTGTGATTATCTCAAAACTGTATGCCCAGAATAAGAATGTAAAATAAAATATCCCAATTATCAGGCCCGTTGTTATGCAGGGTCTTAAACCTCGCAACATGTTTTCTAGAAGAAACAGTTTTCTTTTTATGAAAATATGTATCAAAAACGGGATGAGGAATTTTATCGCCAAAAACGCCACAAGAGAATGTATGACAAACAGTGAGATTGAAGAAAGCACCAGATAAAGGTTGAGCCCCAGAACCTCTTTATCGCCAAAGCGCTTCCAGCTTATGCCCACCAATTTCATGAGTCTGGCGGTGCTGTTCATGCTTTTGTTTATTGCGGTACTTATAAATTTGTTTTCCAAATCTATGAAAGTGTACGTGCCGTCGTCATTGCGCCTGATGTCATACCTTTCATCATGAGGCTTTTGGACTTCCGAATTCTCCGGATTTTCCTCGCTGTGGTTTGCGGGCGCTTCGGTTTGAGCGAAGGCTATGCATGACAAAGCCGTTATTGTAACAAACAATGCAAGATTAATAATTTTTTTCATAGACGTAATTATATGTTTACACTCAACTCTTTGGCAGATTTTGTTTCAAGCAAAATTTAATTGGAGGGGTCTTTTTCCGACACCTGATGGGGTCTGAGGACTATGATTTCCGGCGGACACAAAAAACGCATGGGCGGGCCGCTTGTGCCCAGACCGCTTGTAACGAAAATCTTGCGTCCTCTGCTTTCATAAAGGCCCTGCATATATTTAAAATCAAAATGCTTCATCAAAAACGCCCTCAGGAATTTGGGCATGGCAACTTGTCCGCCGTGCGTGTGGCCCGCCAGAGTCAAGCTTGGGTAGAAGCCTATGATGTCGAAGGGTTCCGGCGTGTGGGTGAGGAAGATGTATGTGTCGTTTTCCGATATGTCTGAAAGCGCATTTCTGAATCTCACCTGTGCCGTATTAAAATCTGCAATGCCGGCTATAAAGAGGCTTTTGCCGTTTATATCTATTTTTGCATTTGAGTTTTCAAGCACGGTTATATTTGCGGCTTTAAGAGCCGCCTTCATTTTGTGCGGGCCCAGTTTGTAATCGTGATTGCCCAATATCGCATATATGCCGTAACGCGCTTTGATTTTTAAAAAGCCTTCCGTAACTTTTTCATACTCGTAGGGCTTCCAAAAATCTACGACAAACTGCGCTAGGGATTCGGAAACGTAGGATATTGTTTTCTTATATTGGTTAAGCGGTCTGCTTGTTATGTAGTCTCCGAGCATTAACACTATGTCCGGTTTTTGCTCATTGATTTTGTTGATGATTCTGTCTCTGGAAGTGTCGGCGTAGAAAATCCTATCGAAATGAAAATCGGCAACCACTACAATTTTGAGCTTTTCAAAATCTTTGGGCCATCTATGCACGCCGACATCAACTTCTCTTACAATGAGCATATAAGGCTCTATAAGGATGGTCCAAACCCCTAGCGCAAGGGCAATAAAAAAGGAAAATTTGAAAAACTTTTTCATCAAAATATTTGGGAAGCCCCAGCTTCTATTTTTTGTTTTGGATATTTTTGCGGGGAGAGGGTTTTGATTGAGATTTTTCGGAAGATGTAAATATTATTCTGTCTCCCAAATAATCAATTTTGCCGTCTGCAAAAGAGACTACCTGCAAAGCGCCCTCGCTTGGAATCGTTATTTTGCCGTCTTTGGGAAGCAAGGGCGAGCATTCGGTAGGATACGTTCCATCCAGCGTATAGCGCACGCTTTGAGCCTCTTTTGGGGCTTCAACTTTAACCTGCATACCCTCCACAAATGGGAAGGCTTCGGGCTCGTAATCAAGCCTTTCAAAATTCAAAGGCACTATTTTTGGCGAGGGCAGTGCGGGCAAAACATATTTTTGCTTCATTGCACCCTGCACGCCGATTTTGGAAGTGTCTATTGGCTCAATGCCCAGTTTTGCCGCCGGCGAATCTTTTGGGAAAGAAAAATCAAAAGCGTCGATATTTTTAAACTTTGGATTTGCCGCCAAACTTGAGTGCTCAAAATCATATTTTCTTTGCATAAGGGCAATCTGTTCTTCGGCGGGTTTTGTGTCTCCGGAATCTATCCAATACAAATTTTTGTCTGAGGTGATTTTTGAAAAATCTATGGGGCGTGTGTTGTTGAGTTGCCAGATTTGGAAGGGTATGGGGTTTCCTTCTCCGCTTACGTAAATTATGTTGCGCTCAATCGTGGTATTGTCGGAATGTCCACCCCTGATAGAAATGCCGACTGCACCTGTCATAATGGTTGCCATATCGCCCCTTGTGTATGCGCCCCTGCGGGTCTCGACAAAATAATTGTTAATTATGTCATTTGAGCCTTTGCTTATAACACCCAAGCCGTTGTTCCTGTAAGTTATGTTATGAGATATTACTGCGCCGGTTTGATTGTCGTCCATTCTGATAGAGGCGTTTGCATACCAGCCGCGCATTTCGTGCACAAAATTGTAACGTATTATATTGCCCTTGCCGCAGCCAGACACGTATATGCCGTTGGTGTCGCCCATGATTTCTCCGGTTCTGAACACGTCGTTAAACTCTATGATATTCTCGCCGCCCAGATAAGGTATTGTGTTTGGAAATACGACAGTGTATTTGCCTTTTGCGTCTTTAAATTTTGGATCGAGGTGTTCCCAAATTGTAAGATTTACAGAGTCCAGATGGGCTGCGGTTTGGCGCACGCCCCTTACGCCCGTAACGGTTATTCCGTTATATTGACAGTCTCTTACCGTGTTGTTTTTAACTATATTCTTTACTCCCATAGACACATATATTGCGCTTTGGTGTAAGAATATCTGACCCGTGCGCCAGAAGTAGTTGTTTTCAATCTTATTGCCTATGAGCTCCTTTTTATTGCCAAGGCCGTAGCCGCTTAAGAAGACACCAGTACCGCCAATGTTCGCAAAGTAAGAGTCTTTAACCAGATTGTTTTTTGCGCTCAAATCCATACGCACAGCACCCGAGGCAAAATTTTCAAAAGAGCAGTTTTCAATGATGCAATTTTTTGCGCCACGAAGCCTGATTGCGGCGGTAGGCCTGTCATAATAGTCCCAATCATGTTGCACGCCGTAACCCTCATCAGATTTTCTGGGAGAAAACCTTTCCGTATGGGCAAAGCTGAGGTTTTTAATGACTATGCCATCCAAATCCACATCTGCTTCATTGACGGAATTTATCTTGCCCTCAATCTTGATAAGTTCAATAAGCAAGGGCGCAAAGATATCTTTGGGCGCAGATTCAGAAAGCATATAGAGCTTTTTATTTTTTTCTGAATAAAACCACTCGTCCAAATTTTTTAACATCGGCGCATAATTTTCAAGCCTTGCATTTTTGCGGTTTTTTGAAAATGGCAGGTTTTGGTATGTGGAATTTGTCTTGGTAGAAATCAGCAGAGTTGCCTCGTCGTAACTTTCTATGGGCAGAAAATTCATGTGCCAAGGCCTATCTGAACGCATGTGAATTTCTGTGGCGTCAAAGGCTTTGGGGTTGAAGTCAAAATTTGGGTCTATTAAAACTTTTGAATAGCTGAGGGGTATTGATTCCTCCGTAAAAAAATACTCACTTGAAGCCCTATTCAAGCGTTTAAACGCTTTGTAGAGCGTGAGTATATTTGTGCCCCTTTCTTTACAGTATTCGGGCGTGGCATTTTCTTTTAGCGTAAGAAAGTTTGATACGTCTGCCTCCCATAAGTTTTTGGCATACTTTGCGTCTATTCCTTCAGGCGCAGATGTGGCTTTCTTCCAATTCTTAATTTCATAGCCGCCGCTTATGACGCACTTTTGGTTTTCCGACCCCTGATAAATAATTTTTTTGCCGTTTAGATTGGCGTCGGCAAGGCCTATTTCAAAAGTTTTTGGCAGGTAATAAACGCCGCCTTCAAGCTCTATGACTATGTCTTTGTTCAGAGATTTTTTCAAATCATTGGCAAGGAGTTTGGCCTTATTCAGGGAATAAAGCGGGGCAGCCTTAGCCGTGCCCGTGTTTGTATCTGAGCCCTTGGGCGACACATAAATATCTGCCGCATTGGCAGATGCGAAAAAATGCATAAGGAAAACAAGCGATAATCCCCAAGATATACTATAAGCTTTCATACAACCATTAAAATGGCATTATGAAAATTGTCAATAGCCTCAATATTGCGCCTTGGTTAAAAATTGTGTTGAACTTATCTTTTGCATTGCTCTATACTGCGCCAGTTAATTTGAGTGTTTAAGGATGTTTATTGGTAAAAAAATTATATATTCAACTTTGATTTCCTGCGCATATTTTTTTGCGTCGGGGCAGGGCGCTGTAGATTTATTCACCAGTAACATAAATTTTGACACCTCCGATGTGCCTTCCGTAAATCAGAGGACGATTGACTTTCAGGCGGGAATTCCGCAAGTGAGCCTATCTTCAGATATAGACTTCATAAAAGCCAAGGCGCAAGAAGGCGACACCCTTGCTCAGTATCGTTTAGCTCAGATATATAAAGACGGCGGCATTTTGCCTCAAGATTTTAGCAAGGCTTTTGAATATTTTCAATCGGCGGCTCAGGGCGGTTATACTGCGGCTATATTTCAGTTGGCAAAATGTTATGAACTTGGTTTGGGTACTGAAAAAAACCTGTCCTTGGCGCTGAAAAACTATCAGATTGCCGCAGAAAAGGGCGACACAGACGCCGCTTTTGACTTGGCGTTGATATATTTTAACGAAAAAAATCAAGACTCTTACAAGAAGGCTTTTGAGTATTTCAAAATGGCTTCATTAAATTTTGACATAAGGGCGGACTGTTATTTGGGGCTCATGTATATGAATGCGCTTGGGGTGGAAAAAGACGACGCAAAGGCGTTGGCTTGCATAAAAAAATCCGCCTTTGCCGCATATCCCAAGGCGCAATTTGAATTGGCGAAAATTTATCAGGAGGGTGTTTTGCTTCAAAAGGATGAGGCGGAGGCGCTCAAATGGTTTCAAGATGCCGCAAATTCAGGGCTTGTAGAGGCAAAGAACATCCTTGCCCCTTATTATGATGAGGGGCGCATAGTGCCCAAAAAACCGAACGTGGCATATCTATATTATCTTGAGAGTGCGCAAGAAATTTCAAACACATATTCTCAGCATAGACTAGGGCAGATGCTTGAAAATGGTCTGGGCATTAAAAAGAATTCTATGCAGGCGTATTTTTGGTATAATTTTGCCTTTGAGAACGGACGCAAAGAGGCGGCTCTGGATTTGGCTAGGTGTTATGAAGACGCAATAGGTACAAATCAAAATACGATAAAAGCCTTTGAATATTATTCCAAATTTCTTGAGGCATTCCCCAAAGACCCAAGGGCGCAATATGAATATGCTCGTTGTATGGAAAGCGGCGTGGGTGTCGGCGAGAATTTGGAAAAAGCTTTTGAATATTATGAGAAGGCTTCAATGCGCCTTTATCCCCCCGCAATGGTAAAAGTTGCGGAGTTTTATGACACTGGAAAATTCGTCGCTAAAGATGAGGGCAAGGCGTTTGAATATTATAAAAAAGCGGCGGATTTGGGGAATAGGGATGGCATCTATAATGTTGCAATGTTCAACTATCACGGCAAGGCGGATTTGCTTGCAAACGCAGGCAAGGCTGCGGAAATTTTAGAGCCTTTGGCAAAAAGTGGCGATAAACCCGCCATACATTTTCTCATAGATGTTTACAGTATGGGTGTGCTTGCCAATAGGCGCAAAGCTCAAGAGTGGACTCAAACGCTTGCAGATTTAGACATAAACATTGTTTCCGAAGCCGCAAAGAGAGATAAGCTTGAAGCAGAAGCTGCGCTAAAAAAAGCCAAGGAAGCAAAATCCAAAAAAGATGAGTCTTGATATATCTACAAAATCAAAGATTGAGCAAATTATAAGCGTGTTAAAAACTCAAAAGAAAACGCTTTCTTGCGCAGAATCTTGCACGGGGGGGTTGATAGCTTCCGCATTTGTCGATGTAAGCGGCGCAAGCGAGATATTTGAAGGCGGCGTAATTGCATATTCAAACAGCGCAAAAAAAGAAATTTTGCAAGTGCCGGGCGATATTGTGGAAACATTTGGCGCTGTCAGTAAAGAAACTGTTATTGCCATGGCGAGCGCTTCGGCAAAACTTTTCAACACAAATTTTGCGTTAGCCAGCACAGGATACGCCGAAGTGAACAGTTGTGCAAACGCTCAAGGCGGGGTAATGTATCTTGCGTTATATGCGCAAGGGCATATTAAAATTGAAAAGTTGCGCTTGAGTCATGAGCGCAATATGAATAGGAAAATAGCCGTCCATACCGCAATAAATATGCTCTTTACGGAGCTTTGTGGCGGGCAATAAAATCTCAATTTTGCGGCGTTTGATTTGCTTAATGCGGAAAATTTTTAGGCTTGGATATATATTGGGAGGCAAAGCTCAACTAAATTTGCAGATGTTAATATTGCTTTAAAATCTTTATACTAATGCTGCTGTTGGTGTAAGAGAAAAAATCTAAAAAGAATTTATTGACAATTTAAGTTATATAAACATAAATTGCGCCTTCATTTTAGTGATGCTCAGTAGCTCAGTGGCAGAGCAGGTGACTGTTAATCACTTGGTCGTAGGTTCGACCCCTACCTGAGCAGCCACTAAATAATTAAAGGGTTTCCAAGCGGAAACCCTTTTTTTGTGGGCTTGCGTACATTCAATAATATGTTTTTTTAAGCTTTTTTAATGTGGACGTATTAAGCCTATTGGCGCACATTGGGTGCAATAATTTTGCATAAAATTTTGTATCCCCCAACTCTCTAGTTGTTTGCGTTAGAGGACTTTTTTAATGCTGAAATCTCATCGAGCTTTTTGTTGAGATAACTAAACGGCTTCTGAGTTGATGGCGTTGAAGGGGCAAGCGTGAATGCAAAGTGAGCATCTGTCGCATAAATTGGGGTCTATAAAAACTTTGCTTTCAGTTATATTAATTGCCTTATAGCCCGATTCATAACAGACAGTTTCGCAAGTGCGGCAAAGTTTGCATTTGGCAACATCTACTTGTGGCGGGTCTTTGCGCACTTTGGATAAAGCTTCGTGAGTCGTAATTTTAGAGAGGGCAACGCCCCTAAAATCTTCCAAATTGGAGAAACCCTTTTCGTCCATATAAGCGCCCAAGCCCGCAATCATTTTTTTGACAATGCCGTAGCCATTCAGCATAACTTCTGTGCAAACCTGGGTGAGTTCTGCGCCTAGGGCTATGTATTCTGCGGCATCTTGCCAGGTTGATACGCCGCCCGTTGCAAGCAGGGGCAATTTGTTTTTTTGCTTTATTTGCGCCGCAAATCTTAGACCTATGGGTTTAATCGCCCTGCCGGAATACCCTCCAAAAGTTGACATCCCGTGGACATTTGGAAGCGGAGAAAGTGTGTTCAAATCAACACCTATCAAACTTTGCACTGTGTTTATCGCCGTGAAGCCGTCTATCCCCGATTCCGCTATGACAGATGAAATTCCTGCAATATCGGCGACATTGGGCGTAAGCTTCACGAATACTGGGATTTTAGATTTTTCCTTCACCCAAGAGGCAATTTCTTTGGAAAGTTTTGCGTCTGTGCCAATAGCCATGCCCATGCCTTTTTCGGGCATTCCATGCGGGCAGGAAAAATTGAGTTCAAATGCGTCGATAGGGCACTCTTGCAGGCTGAGCACAAGATTCTGCCAGAGATCTTTTTTTACTGGCGCCATTATGCTTGCTATCAAAATTTTTGTGGGGAATTCTTTTTTTAAAGATTTGGCGGCATCCATCCAGTAACTTAGTTTTTTTCTGCTGAGAAGCTCAATATTTTCAAAGCCTATTATCTCGTTACTTTTTTTTGAGCGCAGCACGGCGAATCTGGATTGTGCGTCTTTAATTTCGACATCATCAGGGGTTATCGTTTTTAAGACAGCGCCCGCCCAGCCGCACTTGAAGGCTTTTCTCAGGCTATCTACATCTGCTGTTGGCGGTGCAGACGCAAGTATGAATGGGTTTTCAAATTCTATTCCACACACAATGGTTTTAAGAGAGGCTTTCATAAACACATGATGCGAATAAACCTGCAATACATCAAGCGTATTAATTTGGCATTTAGAGCACGCATTTGTGTGCAACTTGTTCGGGATGCGCTAGCCAAGCAGAAGGTTCATCTTATTTCCCCATTTGCCACTCATCTTGACGATGAGCTTTGTATTTCACAGGGGTTGCGATTGAGTACGCAGGTTAGATATTGACCCAAAATTCTTACAATATTTGGCACATCATTCATTCATCTTCAAGTGGCGGGGGAGGCAGGACTCGAACCTGCGACCAACGGTTTAGAAAACCGCTGCTCTATCCACTGAGCTACGCCCCCACTTAAAGAGCTGCAAGCGTCTAAGACGCAGTGCAAGTTTTAAAGAGCCCATCTTTATGCCCATTTGAAAATTTTTCGCAAGAAAATTTTTTGAACAAAAAATGTTCAAGCGGCAACCCACATTAATAGGTTAAAAAATATTCTTCAGGTCTTACGCCTTCATTAATACTCTCTTCTAGAGTTATATTCACTGTAACATGGCTTATCGCCATCTGAGATTTGCAAAGTATCTCCAATTTTTACGAGCAGCAACTTGGGATGTGAATTTTTGTGTCTTGTGTACAAAAGCGTTGGGGAGGGTTTTTTAAATTTTTGTGGACAAAATATTTTGCTTAAATATAGCTGGAGATGATTTAAAAATTAACTAAGGAATAAAGATTATGGCAAAAAAACCCGCACAACCTATAGTAGAAACTAGGGGCGATATGAAGGCGCTTGAACTCGCACTCAGCGCAGTAAATAAACAATTTGGCGAAGGCTCTTTGATACGTCTTGGCGATGCTACAAAAATGAAAGTTGAGGCAATCAGCACAGGCTCTATTGCAATAGACTTGGCGCTGGGCATAGGCGGCCTGCCAAAGGGTAGAATTTCAGAAATTTACGGTCCAGAATCTTCAGGCAAAACCACACTTTGCTTGTCCGTAATTGCAGAAGCCCAAAAGAGGGGCGGTAACGCCGTGTTTATAGACGTCGAACACGCAATAGACCCTCGCTATGCAAAAGTCGTAGGGGTGGATTTGGATAACCTCATGATATCTCAGCCGGAGTGCGGCGAAGACGCTTTGAATATCGCAGAAACTTTAATACGCTCGGGCGCAGTAGATGTCATAGTTATAGACTCCGTTGCGGCTTTGGTCTCTCGTCAAGAGCTTGACGGCCAAATGGGAGACGCCACCGTCGGTTTGCAAGCCCGCATGATGAGCCAAGCTATGCGCAGGCTCACCGCAGCAATCAACAAAACAAATTGCGTTTGCATATTTACAAACCAAATACGTGAAAAAATCGGCGTGATGTTCGGCAATCCTGAAACCACGCCTGGCGGCAGAGCGCTTAAATTCTTTGCCTCAACACGCATAGATATACGCAGAGTCGGTCAAATAAAAGACCCAACAGGCAAAGTTGTAGGCAATCGCACACGCATCAAAGTTGTTAAAAATAAAGTAGCCCCGCCATTTACAGAGTGCGAGTTCGACATCATGTACGACGAAGGCATCTCGCAAACAGGCAGCCTCTTAGACCTAGGCATAGAACACAAAATTCTCGAAAAGAAAGGCGCTTGGATTTCTTACAAAGGCGAACTAATCGGCCAAGGCAGAGAAGCCGCCAAAGTATATTTCTCCGAACACCCCGATATCGCCGCCGAAATCAGACAAGTTATCATGGATAACGTGAAAGTCGTAGGGGGCACGGCTCTAGCCGAAACCGAATAAGTTTTGGCAGACTTGTTTGGCGAATAACTGCGTTGCTGCGGGCGCTTCGGCACTGGTCATGTACGTAAGTACATTCCCACCGCCTCACACCCTTGCGCCTTGTTCCTTCATCCAAACCGTACTACCAAGTTTTGGCAGACTTGTTTGGCGAATAGTTCCGTTTGCTTCGTGAATATGACTGGGAATGTAGCGCTGCTACTATTCCCACCCATCTTCACTTCGCAATACTCACTCTTCATCCAAACCGTACTGCCAAAACGTTAAAGTGTGGGGTGTGCTTACAAAACTATCTTTAAGGGTTAAAGTAAGGCTCTATTAAAGAGATTCTCACCGCCTCACACCTTGTTCTTCATCCAAACCGTGCTGCCAAAACGGTAAAGTGTGGGGTGTACTTCCAAAACTTTCTTTAATTGGGTAAGTGAGGTTTTGTTAAAGTGGTGATTTGTTTCCAAAGCTTTCTTCAAGGGGTAAAGTAAGGATTGTTAAAGAGATGTTGTGCTTTCAAAACTCACTTTAATGTTTAAAGTTGGGTTTTGTTAAAGGGGAGATGCGCTTCCAAAATTCACTTTAATTGGGTAAGTTGGTTTTTTTTTGATGCTGTGCCGTTGGCACAGTCAGCCTAGTGTTAGGGGGACGGACTTTTATCTTTAAGGTGAGATTTTTTTGAATTTTTTGTGGAAAAAAAAATCTTTTTAGATTTGATTGGGTAAATCGAAAATGGGTGATAATTTTGTACATCTGCATTTACATACCGACCATAGTTTCTTGGACGGTTGCAGCCGCATAGATACCCTGATGAATAGAGTCTCGGAATTGGGCATGGGGGCGGTCGCAATCACAGACCACGGCAATATGTGCGGCGCTTACGACTTTTATCAGGCGGCAAAATCAAAAAATATTAAACCCATATTAGGTTGCGAAATCTATTTTGTCGCAGACCACAAAATGACCGAAAAACCTAAGCGAGACAGAGAAAAAAATGACGACATCGGCGATATTGAAGATGACGAAAATTTCCTGAGACCGGAGAATTTCCCCAAAAATCAAATTCATCACAAAACCCTTCTTGCACAAAATTATGAGGGCTTTTTGAATCTGGCAAAAATTTCCAGCCAGGCGTACTCAAACGGTATGTATTACAGGCCTAGGGCGGATTTTGATTTGCTTGCAAAATATTCAAAGGGTATTATCGCCCTTAGCGGTTGTCTTAACGGGGTCGCAAGCCAGCATCTCCTGTATGGAGACTATGAAAAAGCTAGAGACGTTACCGCAAAATTCATAGATATTTTCGGCAAGGAAAATTATTTCATAGAAGTTCAAAACCACATGCTCAAGCCGCAAAAGCGCATTATCCCTGGGCTTATAAAGCTAGCCAAGGAATTTGATTTGAGGCTTGTTGCAACCAATGACGCCCATTATGTGAAAAAGAGCGATTGGGAAGCGCATGATGCAATGCTGTGTTTGCAAACAGGCGCAAACCTTGCAGACGAAAAGCGAATGCGTTATCCAAATCATGAATTTTATCTTAAAAACCGTGAGGAAATGCAGCAGGTATTCCCAGATTTGCAGGAAGCTTTAGACAATACTTTGCATGTGGCGGATATGGTTGATATCAAGCTGCCCAAAGGCGAAAATCATTATCCACGCTTTGAAAAACCCGCAGATATTACGCTGAATTCAGACGAGAAAAATTTTGAAAAAATCTTAAACCTCTATGCGAAAAAGAAAAATGAGGTGCTTTTGCAAAACGGTGCTGAACCCAATTTCACCTTGAAAGAATCGGAAATTGCAGAGTTTAAAAACAACGGGCTTTTTCTTTTTGAACTTTGCAAACAGGGTTTAAAAATGCGTTACGGAGTGGATTATTCCAGTCCGGAAACCTACATCCCTCAAAATGGCGAACCTGCCGATTGGGCGCAGAAACTTTGCGACAAGTTAGATTATGAGCTTTCAATAATTGTTGGCGCAGGTTTTGTGGACTACTTTTTGATAGTTTATGACTTCATAGATTGGGCGCGTAAAAACAATATCCCCGTTGGTCCGGGCAGAGGCTCTGGCGCAGGCTGCATGGTGGCGTATATCTTAAAAATTACAGATATTGAACCCATACGTTTCGGGCTTCTCTTTGAAAGAATGCTCTCTTTAGAGCGTGTCTCGCCGCCTGACTTTGACGTGGACTTCTGTATGCGCAGGCGTGATGAAGTCGTGGACTATGTGCGCCAAAAATATGGGCAAGACAGGGTCGCAAACATTGTAACTTTCAACAAGCTGGGCGCAAAAAACGTCATCAGAGATTTGGCAAGGGTGAGCGCAATGCCCCTGCCCGAAGTAAATGCTTGGGTAAAGACTATGCCGGACACCCTCAACATCAAGCTTACCAAAGCTTATGAGGTTTCGGCGGAATTTAGAGAGCAGACGGACAAAACAAATCTTTCAAAGCACATTTTTAACGAGGGCAAAATCATAGAGGGCATGGTGCGCAACTGCGGCAAGCATGCCTGCGGCGTGATAATTGGGGATCAGCGCCTTGAAAATCTGGTGCCCACAATGATACAGGAAAACGCCCTGACAACCCAGTTCCCAAAAGGTCCTGTTGAAGATTTGGGTCTTTTAAAGGCGGATTTTTTGGGTCTTAAAACTCTCACGCTGATTTTTGATGCGGAAGAAAATGTCCGCAGAACCAGAAAGGACAAAAGTTTTGATATAGAAAAAATCAGCCTCAATGACACAAACACTTTTGCGCTTTTAAATGCAGGCATTACAACGGGCGTATTCCAGCTTGAAAGCGGCGGAATGCAGAATTTGTGCAGGCGCATAGGCTTAAGTAATTTTGAGGAAATCATAGCTCTCATAGCTCTTTATAGACCAGGGCCAATGCAGTTTATCGACCAATTTATTGAGTCTAAGAAAGACCCTTCAAAAATGCAAGTTCCCCACCCTTTGTTAAAAAATCTGGTGCAGGAAACTTACGGCATTTTGGTCTATCAAGAACAGGTTATGGAGGCCGCCAGAATCATAGCCGGCTACACTCTTGGCCAAGCGGACATATTGCGCAGGGCGATGGGCAAAAAGAATCACGAAGTAATGGCAAGAGAGCGTGAAGGCTTTGTGAAAAGAGCCTTTGAAGTTAACGCCATAAAAGAAAAAGAGGCGGAGGGCATATTTGCGATTTTGGAAAAATTTGCGGAGTACGGTTTCAACAAATCTCACTCTGCGGCGTACGCCATGCTCAGTTACAGAACGGCGTTTTTAAAGGCAAATTATCCTGTCGAATTTATGGCGGCATCGATGTCAACGGAAGCCGACGACGCCGATAAAATCGCAAAATTTGTAGAAGATTCAGAATCTATAAATATAAAAATTTTGGGTCCGGACATAAATATTTCCAGAGAGTTTTTTACGCCCATACCCAATTTGGATTGGAGACCTTCAAAGGGCTACATGTTCGAAGAAAGCGCAGGTTCAATACGCTTTGGCTTCGGCGCAATCAAAGGGATTGGTGAGGCTGCCGCAAAAATTATCGTATCTGAAAGAGATTTAAACGGCCCATTCAAAGACATATTCGACCTTGTGAAAAGAGTGGGTGTAAAAAACCTGAATAAAAGGGTGATGGAGGCTCTGATTTTATCCGGCGCATTTGATTCTTTTGGGATAGACAGGGGGCATTTGCTTGCGTCTTTAGACTCAATAATGCGGCATTCTCAAGACCTTGAAGAAGACTTGCAAAGCGGGCAAAAAAATATGTTCGATTTGCTCTTGGGCGGAGAAGATGATTCTTCAAATTCAAATGTGGGCGTGATAGACACCTCTTTGCCGCTTATGCCTTTGGCAAGAAAGCTTGCGGAAGAAAAAGCGCTTTTGCAGTTCTATCTTTCAGGGCACCCAATGAGCGAGTTTAAGGGGCTTGATAGCGCTCTTGACAAATTGCCTGAAGAATCTTTGGTGCGCCGCATAAAAAAATCTGAATTTAGGGCGTGTGGGGTTGTCTCAAACATCGTGAAGCGCCTGACAAAAAAAGACTCCAAACCATATTGCTATTTTACGCTTTCAAGCAGTAGTGGCAAGTATTGGCAGATTACGGTTTTTCCGGCAACTTATGACGAATATAAAGATGTAATACTTGAAGGCGCAAGGATGTGCATAGTTGGCGACGTGCGTTGCGACGACGGCGCAGAACTGCGCTACAGCGCCTCATTAATAGACAGCATGGCGCAGGCTGTCGCCAAATACATTACTGAAATAAAATGGGTAATCAAACCCGATATAAACGCCAACAGGTTTGTGAATCTGCTTGCAAAATATGTCTATGAAGATGCGGCGGGTTCGGGTATGACTCACAGGCTTTGCATAAAAACTTCCGACGCCGATTATGTGGAGTTTTCTTCGGACAAGGTTTTGCAAAGCGGTTTTAACGCAAAGGAATTTGCAAAGTTGCATACGGAGCCGTCTATCGCCTATTTTAAGGCAAACGCCGATGGCATACCCAATATAAAAAGAGAGTTTAGGTACGCAAAAAAATCCGTATAAATTGCGTTGTCAAAATTTTGTAAAATTTTCTGGAAAAATATTTTGCGTTGTTTAGCATTGTAAAATGGATTTTAGAAAAATTGCTCTTGATAGTTTAAATCATAAAGACGGCAAAGTGCCGATGGATTTTGGCGCCTCCTCAATTACGGGTGTGCATTGTTCTATAACAGATAAGCTGAGAGATTTTTATGGGCTGGAAAAACGCCCCGCAAAAGTTATAGAACCCTATCAGATGCTCGGCGAAATTGATGATGAATTAAGGTCAATTCTTGGCATTGCCACAAAGCCAATACTCGGCAGATATTCTATGATGGGCAATGAGCTTTCCGCTTGGAAACTTTGGAAAACCCCTTGGGGGCAAGAGGTTTTGATGCCTCAAACATTCGCATACGATGAAAAACCTGAAGGCGTATATGCGTATCCCAAGGGTGATAAAAGCGTTGCACCCAGCGTGTTCATGCCAAAAAAAGGTTACTTTTTTGACTCCTTGCATAGGCAGTCTTGTTACGATGAGGATAATCCAAATTTGGCCGACAATCTTGAGGAATTTAAAGAGCTGGATTCTGACGACATAAATTTTTTGAAGACAAGGGTTGCCGAACTCAACGGCGAACACAACTATCTTCATGTTGCGCATCTGCCAGGGACTGCTTTGGGAGATATTGCCCTAGTGCCCGCACCATTTATGGAAAACCCCAAAGGAATAAGGGGTGTTGAAGACTGGTACATGATGATTGCTTCCAATGAAGAATTTATAGACAAGCTCTTTGCCGCCCAATGTGAAATTTCCATAAAAAATTTGGAAAAGCTCAAAGACGTTTTTGGCGATATGCTCGACGTTGCGGTTGTCTGCGGCACTGATTTTGGAACGCAGACAAGCACTTTTTGCTCTGTAGAAAAATATAGACGGCTTTGGTTGCCGCACTATAAAAAGCTCAATGATTGGATACACAAAAACACAAGTTGGAAAACTTTTAAACATTCTTGCGGGGCGATAGAGTGTCTTTTGGAAAGCTTTATTGATAGCGGCTTTGATATCATAAACCCCGTGCAGTGCTCCGCAACAGGCATGGATGCAAAGCTGATTAAAAATAAATACGGCGATAGAATTACTTTCTGGGGTGCGGGGGTTGACACTCAAAAGACGCTTCCGTTTGAAAGCGCATCTCAGGTGCGCAGCCAGGTTTTAGAGCGTCTTGAAATTTTCTCAAAGGGCGGCGGGTTTATGTTTAACAGCATACACAATGTGCAAGCGCTCACTCCTGTCGAAAATTTTGTGGCAATGATTGACACTGTTAAAGAATACAATAAATGAAATCTAAAGAATTTCCCAATATAGTCTATATTGTTGTAATTACAGCCATTGCCGCTTTGGGAGGTTTTTTGTTTGGCTATGATTTTGGCGTGATAAACGGCACAGTGAAAGCGCTAGAGCTTGAATTTAATTCAAACGCAGTGGGCACGGGTTTTAATGTGGCAAGCATAGTTTTGGGCTGCATACCCGGTGCGCTGTATGCTGGCTATTTTGCCGACAAGTTTGGCCGCAGAGCCGTCATGTTTTCCGCCTGTTTCTTTTTTGCTTTGAGCGCATGGGGTTCCGGCATTGCGTCGGGCTCTGTGGAGTTTGTGATTTACAGAATCATAGGCGGCATAGGCGTGGGTGCTGCAAGCGCAATATGCCCCGCCTATATCTGCGAGATTGCACCCGCAAAAATCAGAGGGGCTTTGGCGAGCGCACAGCAAATGGCGATAGTCTTGGGCATTTTTTTTGCATTCCTTGTGAACTATCTGATTGCAAATTTTGCGGGCGACCCAAGCGGGATTTTTGCATTCGGTTTCAAGGCGTGGCAGTGGATGTTTTGGGCTGAAATAGCGCCAACTGTTGCATTTTTTCTGGGGCTTTTCTTTATACCTGAATCTCCAAGATTTTTGGCGGCTTTGGGCAGAGACGAGGATGCAAAAAACATCTTGAGTAAAATTTATTTTAACGCCGATGAAGAGGTTGTGGCAATAAAGAAATCTCTCGGCGGCGTAAGGCCAAGCGTCAAAGATATTTTTAAGGAAAACTCATTCATGCCGCACGGCATAATCATTGTGGGTGTCTTGCTTGCAATATCTCAGCAGTTCACGGG
This sequence comes from Opitutales bacterium, assembly GCA_031553045.1. Classification (GTDB taxonomy): domain Bacteria; phylum Verrucomicrobiota; class Verrucomicrobiia; order Opitutales; family Intestinicryptomonadaceae; genus CALXQW01. The sequence goes on from JAVBLZ010000010.1 coordinate 20,773, forward strand.
GATGAATATAATCATGAATTACGGAGAGGTGCTTTGGGGCGCAATAGGTTTTGATAAAAATAGCGCCTTGTTGCAAAATGTAATAACCGGTGTTGTAAATGTCTTAAGCACTATTGTGGCGATACTTCTTATAGATAAAATTGGGCGCAAGGTCTTGCTCTTGGCGGGAAGCTTTTTAATGTGTCTGAGTTTGGGCGCAATGGGTTTTATATTTTCAAAAGGGCATCTTGAGAACTCAACGCTGATTCTGCCTGAAGGCTTGGGCGTTACAGCCTTCATAATTGCAATGGTTTTTGTGTTCGCCTTTGCGGCAACTTGGGGCCCCGTATTATGGGTGTTGCTCGGCGAAATGTTCCCCAACTCGATGAGGGCTAGCGGCATTGCTTTGTCTGCCGCCGCAGTGTGGGCGGCAAACTTTGCGGTTGTCATGACATTCCCTTCAATGCTTGAAAATATGGGCTTGGCGCAGACATACTTCTTGTATGCAATCTTTCCAATGCTCTCTTTTATTTTTGTAAAATTCTATGTGAAAGAGACAAAAAATCTCGAACTTGAAAACATGAAGGAAGATTAAAAATATGAAAAAATTTTTTCTGATATTGATTTTATCGGGCGGTTTTTTATTTGCCCGTGAAGTGATATATTTGGACGGAACTTGGGATATTGCCGAGGGTTCATACTCAAAAATGCCCGAGGTTTTTACATCCAAAATACCTGTTCCGAGTTTTGCGGATATGGCAACGCCTGCCTTTGAAGATGTGGGGGCTCTTATAGAGTTGAAAGATAGAACGCTCATCAGAAAAGTTGCCGACCCAAAGCGTGAGGCATTCTGGTATAAGCGCACTGTGAATATAGACAAAGACATCCCCGCTACGGCGCAGATAAAAATTTTTAAGGCGGCTTACACCAGCGAATTATACGTCAATGGGCAGAGGGTGGGCGGCAATAGTGCCTCTTTCACGCCTAAAACTTATGATGTAAAAAAGTTTTTGAAAAAGGGTGTAAACACTGTCGTCATAAAGGTTGGCGCAAGTTTGGCGCAGATTCCGCCGCACTATTCCATAGGCTCGGACTTTGAAAAAGAGCGTTACTTGCCCGGTATTTATGACTCCGTAACGCTCACGCTTTCTGGCGAAAATTTTATAGAAGAAGCGCAAATTGCGCCTGATTTGGAGCGTGGCGGAATCAAGGTAAGGGGGCTGCTTTCAAACTATAATCCAAGCCGCATATTCAGCTATCACCCCGCCTACAATAAAGAAATTGCGGGGCAAGAACTTTCTGAGGCGCTGAGCAAAAAGGTCGCCTCTAAATTTGCAAAAGAAATTAAACCGCCCACACCATTGCAAGGCGATATTGTGGATATAAAATTAACTGTAAAAGAACGCAAAAGCGGCAAAGTTGTGGCGACTTCTCAGATAAAGTCTCCTGAAGTTTTTTGGTATTCAAGTGAGTATTTTGAAACCTTTATTGAAATGCCCGACTTCAAATTGTGGAGTCCTGAGACGCCGTTTTTATATGTTCTGGAAATTGAAACGCCCACAGATAATTTTAGTACACGCTTTGGCATGCGCTCTTTCAAAGGCGATGACCAAAAAGGCGTATTCTTGCTCAACAACAAGCCATATTACATGAGGGGCACAAACATCTGCTTTTTCCGATTTTCAGAAGATCCTGTCAGGGGCAACTTGCCTTGGGATTATGACTGGGTTAGAAAGCTTCATAAAACTTTCAAAGACGCCCATTGGAATTCTATCCGCTATTGCATAGGTTTTCCGCCTGAAAAATGGTATGAAATAGCCGATGAAGAAGGCTTTTTAATCCAAGACGAATTCCCAATATGGACGGGCGGACGCACCTATCAAACCGATGTTGAGCCTGAGGTTTTAGCGGTGGAATATCTGGCTTGGATGAAGGAGCATGTCAATTATCCATGCGTTGTAATTTGGGACGCCCAAAATGAAAGCGTGGATATGCCCGCAATATACAAAGCCGTCATGCAAGTTAGGGATTACGATTTGTCTAAGCGGCCTTGGGATTTTGGTTGGGGTTTGCAAATGCGCAGGGGCGATTCTTCTGAAAGACATCCTTATAGGGCGGTAAAAGTCCGCAAGCACGACTATTCCAGAAACGCCTACAATTTTCCGCAAGACTTGGACAGGCCCGACGGACCAATAGCCGCCATACCGCCCTGCGGCGGCATAGGCACGAGCTTCAACAAGCCTTGTATTATCAATGAGTATGACTGGTTGTGGCTGAATAGAGACGGCAGTACCACAACCCTAACGGATGTTGTCTATGAATATATTTGCGGCAAAGATGTGAGTGCCGAATATAGGCGCAATCTTGCGGCAAGGTACATAGCCTTGCTTACCGAGTATTGGCGCATAACCAGAGACTATGCGGGTGTGCTTCACTTTTGCTCTTTAAGTTATTCCAGAAGCAACGGGCAAACTTCGGATAATTTTATAGATGTGAAAAATTTGATTTACGAACCCAAATTTAAGGAATATGTATTTGAATCTTTCACGCCCATATGCGCTTTCATAAGATACTTTGAAAAACCTTTGAAAGCCGGAGTAAAAGAAAATTTTACAGTAGAAATAATCAACGATGAAGATAAAACTTTTGATGCTCAAGTTAGCTTTGAAATTCGCACTTTGGAAGGCGAAATTATCGGCGCTTATAAAAAAGATTCGCAAATAGACGCTCTGGGTAAGAGCGTCTTGCAGTTTGAAGTTGACCTGCCTGAAAAGGCAGGCAAGTACGACATTTGGGCTTGCGTCTATAAAAAGAATGCGTCTGAACGCTACACTCGTTCGGTCAGGTATCTGAACATTATAGAGTAAATATGGCTTGAAAGAAATTAATAAAGAGGCTACTCTTTGGTTTTTTGATGGATTATCTTTCAAAAACTATGCTTTAAACAAATTATGAAAATTATGAAAACACTGAAAATAATGGCGCTTGCTTTGGCTTTGCTGAATACCGCCTGTCTGACAGAACAAAATGCTCAAAAATCTGCGGCTTACAGCAATGTAGGGCTTGACGGCGTGAATGTTAAGCTGGCTAGTGGCGGCGCAACGGCGGTCTATAAGCCTGAGTTTATAGTGCTCAGCAGCGCAAAAAATCCTGAGAAAAAGTTGCGCAGGGGAGACTTCGGCTACAAAATGCTACCGGGCGAGCAAGAGGGGCTTTTGTACACAATCCCAACTTGGGGCAAGGCGGAGGGCGTGATAGATTCCTCAAAAATGCACGTGGAAGACGGCTTTAATCCTGAAACGGACAGAGGCTTTGGCAAAGACAGAACCGCCAACTACTACAAGGCTGCAAAAACAAAAACCATAGTTGCCCAGAGCGCCAAGCTTGAAGGCGACAAGGTTATCTGGACATTTCCTGAAGATGCCGACTTCATACTGACGGCAACACTCACAATTCCAAAAGATGCCTCCACTCTTGCTAGGGTTGATTTTGAATTTACACCAAAAAAAGCCGCTTGGTATTCCGTAGGTTACATAGGCGCTCCTGAAACCGAAGTCGCCGAAATTGAAGAAATTTGGCAGGCTACAATCTGGCAAGAAAAGCGCTTCCCCAACGCCCCATATTTGTGCGAAGCTTACAGATGCACAATTCCAGGCACTTTAGTGCAGGCAAAAGGCGTTACAACAGGTATGCTTGCAGACCTAAAATTTCTGCCATTTGAGCCCATGCCCAAAGACTTTAATTCGCAGTTCGGCGTCATGCTCGTAAGCCCCAATGGCAAAGCGCAGTCTTCAATATTTGCGCCGGTATTGGGCAATGATGACTCCAACATGAAGTCTGGCGTGCCATTCAACTTTACGTTTTAGATTTATCAAAAGCAAAAACCGCTTCTCGACGCCTATGAAGACATCGCCAGAAATTTCTGCAATTTTTCCGACATCAGGCGCAATTCAACTTGCAGTCTGAATACAACCATTGAAAACCTTACGGAATTTTGCCTCGGTGAATACGGCGGCTTTCTTAAAGAGCTTAAGGGCTGCAACTACTCTACGGATGTGCCCGGGTCTGTAAAAAATATTTCAGGTTTGCATCCGCTTTCTACTTCTTTGCTTACAGACAATGAAAGTATATTTAAAGAAGTTGCCCGCCCAATGTTGGAGTACGGAATCTCTCGTGAGCGGTTTCTTTTTTCAACAGATGAAAATATAAAAGGGCAGGGTACTGTTGCAAGGCTCAACGGCCCGGGCGTGCCCATGAGCGACCTTTCCGCAACCTACACATATTCACGCAACCGTATAGATTATATGCTATTGGATGCAAAAAAGCTTTATGACAACAAGGTTGTGCGCAGCATAAATTTGAGTTCGCAAAACTTTGAAGACAGATGGCAAAACGCCGCCTTCCTTTATGCCGCAACTAAAGATAAAAATTATCTTGAACAGGCAAAGACCGGTGCGGACGAATATCTTAAAACCCGTGTGTACACAAAACAGACAGACTTTCAGGACAAACTCAGCATAGGCTTGTTCTTCTGGACATCTTTCACAAACCAGTGGATGGAGCTTTACGACTTCTACAAAATGACCGGCGACAAAAAATATCTTGAAGCCGCCAGAGACGGCGCAAGGCATTACACGGAGTTTTGCTGGATGGTTCCGTCCATACCTGAAGGTAAAATTTTGGTCAACAAGGGTGGAGAAGTTCCACGTTACCGCAACGGCAACAAGTTTAAGCCTATGAAGCTTCCTGAAACGGAAATTGAAGCTTGGAAAGTTTCCGAAATAGGTTTGACGCCAGAATCTTCAGGCACTTCAGGCGGACACAGGGCGATATTCATGGCGCACCACGCACCATTTATGATGCGCATTGCCGCAGATACCGGCGACAAATTCCTGCATGACGTTGCGCGAAACGCAGTTGTAGGCAGGTATGAAAGCTTCCCCGGTTATCATATCAACGCAGGGCGCACAAACGCATTTGAGAAGAAAAATTTTTGCGAGCAGCCGCAAGAAACTTTGAACGCCCACACTTCAATACATTACAATCATCCTTGGAGCCACCTTGCGATGCTTTGGGACTATCTATTTAGCGATGTGTATTACCGTTCTGCAAAGGCGATAGATTTTCCTGTGGAATACTCTGAAGGCTATGCGTATTGCAGAAGCTTTGTCTATGGCGCTCATGCGGGCAAATTTTATTCCGACACAAATGTCTGGGCGTATATGCCCAAAGATTTGCTCGATGTTTCAAATGTGCAGATAAATTATCTGGCAGCCTACGGCAATGGCAACCTGTATGTCGCCTTCACAAATCAAAGCAAAGAGGCGCAAAAGTTCGACGTATCTTTTAATGCCATGAAAAGTTACGTTCAGAAAAATAAAATTTACAGTGCAAGGCTTTGGAAGGGCAACGTACCCATGGGTCAGGTTCAAGTTAAAGACGGTAAAATATCTTTGGATGTTGCGCCTGAGGGCATAACCGCCATTGCGATAAGCGGTGTGGACGTTAAAACCGTTTTCCAAAGCAAGTTCTATTCAAGCACCCAAAAATGGAAAACGAATTATACTTCCGTGGGTCTTGAAAAGGATAGGGCTGTGCTTTTCGATTTCGGCAAAGATCTCTTGAGTGTCTATGCTTGGCATGAAGGCAGTGGCAAAAAATATGCTGAAACCACACTGCATTATTCCATTGACGGTGGCGAGTGGGATGCCCAAACCAAGAAAGCTTTCCCATTTGAATTTACCGTAGAATTGCCGGCAAACGCTTCAAAGTTTGAATATTATTTTGAATATAAATTGCTGGACGGCGCAGCGCAGAAAACCAAGACGGGTATTTTGCAAAAGTAAATTAATCTAAATTTTTTTAAGACCGAGTTTGCTTGCGGGCAGGCTCGGTCTTTTTGTATTTACATATGTTTGCTGCTTTACAAATATAATTTGAATATTTATATCGTGCTTTAGGTATGAAAAATATTTCACTCATCATAACTTTTTGTCTTGTTTTGGCGTTAAATTTATCGGCAAAAGATAGTATTTATATCGTGGTGGAAGAAGGCGCTGAAAGCCCAATTTTAGAGGCGGCCAAAGACCTTGCGGAATCTTTGCCAAAGCTCTATCCAAAGCTGGAAACTTTTGTGGTGCAGGAAAAATCACAGTCGGGGCGCAACATAATTTTATGTAAAAAATCTTCTTTGATAGACAGGTTTCCAGATTGCAAAACGCTTGAAGCCAAAGGGGGATTCATGCTGCGTAAAATTTCAGATTCCGAATTCTTGGTAGCGGGTTTTGACGCCAAAGCCTGCGCCACTGGGGCGTATCAACTCTTAAAAAAACTGGGCGTAAGCTTTAATTTGAATGGCGATATTGCGCTTGAAAAATCGGAAGGTTTTTCTTTTGAAAATCTAAACTTTGAAGGTGTGCCAAAGTTTGAGGATTCTCAGGTTTTAAATTGGTCTAATTTTCTCACAAGCTGCTCCACTTGGGAAATTGCAAAGTGGAAAACTTATATCAAGCAGCTTTGTAAACTGGGTTATGGCGGCATAACCTACCACGTTTATGGTGCGGATGTGTTTGTGGATTGGGCTTACAAGGGGCGCAACAAAATCACCCAATATCTGCCGGCTTCGGATAGGGCGGCGGGTTGGGCGGTACAAAATGTTGCCGACGTGCGCAATATGATAGGCGGGGAACTTTTTAAAAAATATTACTTCGGTGTTGAGCATACTCGTTTGGATGTTTCTGAGCAGGCAAAAAAATCTCAACAAATGTTGAGTGAAGTATTTGAATACGCCCGTTATTTGGGTTTAGAGGTGAACTTCTCTTTTGATTTGGATACGCCTTATGCTGTGCAGTCCCACATGGTCGAATTTTCAACAAGCCCCACGGCTTTTTTAAAAAATTCCGCCAAGCAAAATATATACCCAAATGTGGACGATGCCGACGGCTACGCCTTCATAAAAGCTATGCTTAAAAATATTTTAGACAAGTATCCGCAGGTTACAAAGCTTACAATTTGCTCCAGAAAGATGGGCAACAATCCGCAGGCAAACATACTGCTTCAATCCATAGATAAAGCAAGCTTACCCAAGCACTGGCAGGCAGAGTTTGAGGCGTCTTTGGCGGAACTTAAAAAAGAGCCCGACCTCTATATTAAGCCCGAAAATTGTCTGGGTTTTTTTATACTGGGCAAAACTGCGCAAGCCGTTGTGCGTGCAGCTAAAGAATTGGGCAGGGGCGATATAAAATGGCAGCACACTTCATGGGGTTTTGAGTATATTTTGCCCGCAGACTTTTTTATGCCCAAGTGTTTTACTTTTGCGCCTATGGATTGGAATATGTCTGAATTTGAAATGGGTAAAGACTTTAAAACTACTTTGGCAATCACCGCCAAGGGGCGTAAAGTAAGCCCTTATTTCTGGCCGCATCACGACGATTATGCGTTGCTCATACGCCCGTCAACGCCAAGTCAGGAGTTAATGAATAAGCTGGAAAAATCGGGGGCAAGCGGTTTTAACGTGCTGCATTGGTACACGCATCCGCATGATATTTGGTTTCAGTTTTATGCCGCTAAAATTTGGACACATTCTGAAAAAACAACTTTGGATGAGTGTATAGAAAAATTTTCAAAAGATAATTTTGGTGAATCCGCAAAATCTGCAATGAGCGCATATTTTAAAGATTGGATAAGCACAGCGCCTCGTTTTGGCAGAGAAACTAAAGACTTTTTTATGTATGAATTGCCCATGAAGGTGGGTGGCAGGGTTTTTGAATTGGACACGCAGGAAGTTTCTGCAGGTGTTGAAAGAAGAAAGGCAATCTTGCGCTCAGTTCCAGTTGCAAAGTTGGATGATTTTGCGAAAAGCCAGCTTGAGTATTTTTATAATCTTGAAGATTTTGCCGATAAATTTGTGCGCTCTTTCAAGGCGTATGAGGCGATTTCAAAAGCCATGAAAAAGTCTTATGCAGATGCCTCAAAGCTGCCGCATTCAGAGCCTCAAATACCTGTAGAGGCATTCGCAAAAGCGCTTCATTATTACGCCGACGAAGGCGCTTTGGGAACTTTGATAAGTTTGAATACCCGTTGGCTGCCGCATGTCTATGCGCAAGAGTACGCCTTAGGATGGCGCATTTTTAGGGTCAACTTTGCGGAAACTCATCACGCCAGAAGCGCAATGGGGCTTGGGAAATTCAGTTACGCTTACGACTCTCAAAAACGCCTTTGGTGGACATTGGGCAATGATGAAATGAATTTTAATATAGCCGCTCTTAAACCTGAAATTAAAATACTTGCGAGCCTAAGCCCGCAAGATACCGCAGTTTCAGAACTTTGTTTTACGGGGGCATTGCTGGCGGCAAAAAAAGATTTTTCTGAGGCGCAAACAAACAATTTTTTGCAAGACCCAATCGCAAAAGACAGCAATCTTGAAGCTGTTGCAGAATTTTCTCTCTATCCTATAAGCGTAGAAAAATTCATTGCGGGCAAATACAAATGTAAATTGTTTGTTCAAAACTTGAGTTCTTCTCAGACAGCACTTGTGAAAATTTATCAGTCAGATAATTTGCTCTTGGCAAAAACTCTTGGCGCAAACAATAAGTTAGGGGAGTCTTTGCTTGAAGCTTTAGAATTTGAATTGAATTTGAGCGATGATTCCCGTTTAGAATTCCGTATAGAAACGGTATCCGGCGCAATCTTGATGAATGCTTTTACGGCGGAAAAATATTGAGAAATTGAGACTTTTTTGCTTTTTTAAGGTGCTTGACTATGGGGGTAATATCATTCAAAATTCGCCCCTTTATTTTTAATTGTAAAGAGCATGGCTTTAATTGTTCAAAAGTATGGCGGCACATCTGTCGGCGATGTCGATAGAATAAGGAATGTCGCTTCCAAAATCAAAAACTTGGTTGATGAAGGTAACCAAATTGTTGTGATAGTCTCTGCGCGTAGCGGTGTTACCAACGATTTGGTCGCCAGAGCAAAGGCCCTAAACCCCAATCCTAATGAGCGTGAAATGGATATGCTCTTGGCGGTCGGTGAGCAGGAAACCATAGCTCTTATGGCTATGGCGCTGCATTCTTTGGGGCAAAAGGCGGTGTCTCGCACGGGGGCGCAGGCGGGGCTTTTGACAGACAATATCCACACAAAGGCGCGCATCACAAAAATAACGGGCGGCGATATTCCGCAAAAACTCAAAGAGGGCAACGTAGTGATAGTTGCTGGCTTTCAAGGTTTGAGCAGCGAGGGCGAAGTTACAACTTTGGGCCGTGGCGGCAGCGATTTGTCCGCCATTGCAATAGCGGCGTCTTTGAAGGCTGATTTGTGCCAGATATACACGGATGTTGACGGCATCTATACGGCAGACCCAAGAATTGTAAAGAAGGCAAGGAAAATTCAGGTTATGGAGTATGACGAACTTCTTGAGCTTGCCTCTAGCGGCTCGAAAGTCATGCAGGCACGCTCGGTTGAGTTTGCCAGAAAATTTGATGTGGTATTTGAAGTAAGAAGCAGTTTTAACAACGAATCAGGAACAATCGTGAAATCTAAAATTCCATCCTTGGAAGACTTGGTAGTTAGCGGCGTAGCCGCAGATAAAAACCAGACAAAAGTTACATTGAGCAATCTGCCCGACCAGCCGGGTATTGCCGCAGAAGTGTTTGAAGCGCTCGCAAAATCTGGCATTCAGGTAGATATGATAGTGCAGAATGTGGGTCGTGGCGGCAAGGCAAACCTCACATTTACGGTGGCAAAAGACGACGCCGAAAAAGCGGGCGGCATATTGAAAAATATCTGCGACAAAATGAAAGCCGATGTCTCTCTTACGGGAGACATTGCAAAAGTTTCGGTAGTGGGTATAGGCATGCGCTCTCACAGTGGGGTTGCGGCTACGTTCTTTACCGCCCTGGCAAAGGCGGGCATAAACGTTCAGATGATTACAACTTCTGAAATCAAAATCTCCGTGGCAATAGATTTGGCAAAGGCGGATGAGGCGGTGAACATCCTGCACACGGCTTTTGGTCTGGATAAAGAGTAAGGCGACTCATGAAATACATAAGCACAAGAGGCGGTGTTGCGGCGTTAAGTTTTTCTGACGCCGTGGCGGAAGGTCTGGCTAAAGACGCCGGGCTTTTCGTGCCTGAGTCCATGCCAGATATTTCAGATAAAATATCGGCTTGGGAGGGTTTAAATTACGCCCAACTTTGCTTTGAATTTCTAAAAATCTTTGCTACGGATATTCCTGCGGCAGACCTTAAAAAAGTTGTTGAAAACTCATACAAAAATTTTGACGATGAAGCGGTAGCGCCTTTAAACAAGCTGGACGATGGGCTTTATCTTTTAGAGCTTTACCACGGGCCAACCCTTGCTTTCAAAGATTTTGCCTTGCAGCTTTTGGGCAATCTTTATGAGTATTTGCTTTCAAAAAGCGGTGGCGTGATAAACGTTTTGGGCGCAACCAGTGGAGACACCGGCTCCGCCGCAATAAGCGGCTTGTTGGGTAAAAAAGGCGTGAACATTTTCATACTGTATCCTGAGGGCAGGGTTTCGCCCCTGCAAGAGCGCCAGATGGCGTGCACGGGTGCGTACAACGTATTCCCAATCTCTATCAGAGGCACTTTTGACGACGCTCAGTTAATCGTTAAAGACCTTTTTGCAGACGTAAAATTTAAAGAAGAATGGAATTTGTCTGCGGTAAATTCCATAAATTTGGCGCGCATACTTGCGCAGTGCGTATATTATCTTTACGCATATTTAAAGCTGCCAAAAACTGAGCGTGAGAATTTGCAATTCATAGTTCCCACGGGCAACTTCGGCAATATTTTGGCGGGGTGGATGCTCTCTAAAATGGGGCTTAAAGGCATTTCTTTCAAGGTTGCCACAAATCAAAACGACATACTTTACAGGCTCTTTACCACGGGGGTTTATCAGGTTGCGGAAGTTTTGCCCAGCTATGCGCCGTCTATGGATATTCAGGTGGCTTCAAACTTTGAGAGGTTCATATATTTTATGGAAAATGCGGATGCCCAAAAAGTTTCCGCAATTATGAAGGCTTTTAAAGACACGGGCAAATGGGTCTTTGAAAATTTTACGCCGGAAAATTTAAGCGCCTCAAGGGCTGATGACGCCAAAATTGAAAACTTGATTTTGGATGTCTATAAAAAATACTCAAAAGTGATAGACCCGCATACCGCTTGCGCCTTTGAAGATTTGAGCTTTAAAGGTTCAAAAGTTCTGCTTTCCACGGCGCATCCTGCAAAATTTCCGGACCTCATAAAAAAAGTAATAGGGCTTGAAGTCAAGGCGGCTGGGTTGGAATTGCTTAAACCAAAAAAAATAGTAAAAACCCTGTTGGATGCAGACAAAGAACAAGTCAGAGAGTTTGTCTTACAACACGCAATCAAAAGATGAAAAAGAAAGTTTTTATTTACGATACGACACTAAGAGACGGCACTCAAGGCGAGGGCATGTCTTTGTCTGTGGCTTCAAAGTTGAGGCTCACTGAAAAGATGGATTCTTTTGGCATAGATTTTATCGAAGGCGGCTGGCCGGGCTCAAACCCTCGTGATATGGCATTTTTTGAGGAGGTAAGACACCTTGAACTTAAACACGCAAAAGTTTCGGCATTTGGCTCTACCAGGAGGGCGAATATCGAAGCTAAGACGGATTCTCAGCTCAAATTGCTCTTAGACGCCAATACGCCTTACGTAACAATTTTCGGAAAAACTTGGCTGTTGCACGTAGAGCAGGTTATTAAGACCACCGCCGAAGAAAATTTAAACATGATTTCAGACAGCGTAAAATTTCTGTGCGAGAATTCTCGCAAGGTGATTTACGATGCGGAACATTTTTTCGACGGCTACAAAGACAATCCTGAATATGCGATAAAAACTTTGAAGGCGGCAATAAGCGGCGGCGCTGAGTTTGTCTGTCTTTGCGACACCAACGGCGGTACAATGATAGAGGAAGTGCAAAGCATTGTGGCGGATGTTTGCAAGAAAGTTTCCGTGCCTGTGGGTATTCATGCGCATAACGACAGTGGTCTGGGCGTGGCAGTTTCTTTGAGCGCAGTTGGCGCAGGGGCAAGCATGGTGCAGGGCACGCTCAACGGTTTTGGAGAGCGCACGGGCAACGCAAATATCACCACAATAATTCCGAATCTGGCTCTAAAAATGGGCGTGGACATTAATTGTGCTGCCAATTTAAAAAATCTTAGGGCGCTTTCTTTATTTGCCGACGAAATGGCGAATATGCGCAGCGACAAATTCAGACCCTTTGTGGGTGAATCCGCCTTTGCGCACAAGGGCGGGGTGCATGCGGACGCCGCAAACAAAGTCGCCAGAAGTTATGAGCATATCAACCCTGAACTGGTCGGCAACAAGACAAGGGTGCTTGTCAGCGATATGTCGGGCAGGGCTTCAATAATGATGAAGGCAAGAGAATTGGGCGTAGATATAGACGCCAAAGACCCGTCTATAAAAAGTTTTTTGGATGAATTAAAGCAGCTTGAATTCAACGGTTATGAGTATGAGGCGGCGGACGCATCTTTTGCGCTTTTGCTTGCAAAATTCTTGCAAAAGAAAAAGCAAAATTTTGTGGTCAGAAGTTACAGAGTGATTGTAGAGCGTGATGAAGACATACGCCGCACACGCTCTGAAGCTACGGTAAAGCTTGAAATAGACGGCACGGTTGTGCACATGGTTGCCGAAGCGCACGGTCCGGTTGCGGCTTTAAACATGGCGCTCATAAAAGCGCTGTCAAAAAAATTCCCGCAGATAAAAGATATTGAACTCACAGACTTTAAAGTTAGGATAATAGACAGCGATAGCGGCGCAAACGCAGTTACCAGAGTGCAAATAGAAACCAAAGAAGGCGATAAAATCTGGGGCACTGTGGGCGTTTCAGACAATATCATAGAAGCCTCTTGGGAGGCGCTTACAGACTCTATGGAATACAAGTTGCAAGGTTACTGATTTATGTCTGATCAAGAAAAATTGCTAGACATCAAAGGCTCAATCAAAAACAGGGGGCTGCGTTTTTTGTATTCTCTTGTGGCAAAGCCTTTGGAATCTTACTTGGGGCTCCCCACTTTTGAGGGAATGTATAAATATGTAAAGACGCATCCCGAGCACGGCAATTTTTTCAATCGTGCGCTTTGCGCAATAGGTTTCAGTTATGAAGTTTCTTCAGAAGACATTGCAAAAGTGCCGACAACCGGGCCTTTGATTGTTGTGTCTAACCATCCTTACGGAGGGTTGGACGGTATTGCAATGGGCGTATTTTTGCTGGGCATAAGGGACGACGCAAAACTCCTCATAAACGGATTGTTGGGCAAGATGGAAGAAATCAAGCCTTGGTCGATATCGGTAAACCCTTTCGGCGGCAAAGATGCCGTTCAGGAAAATTTGGCATCCATGAAAGAGTGCATACGCCACTTGAAAAACGGCGGCTGCATTTCCACATTTCCTTCGGGGACGGTTTCTCATCTGCATTTGCGTCAAGGGCTGGTTACTGACCCTGAGTGGAACAGCAATGTTGCCCAGCTTGCAAGGCGCACGGGCGCATCAATATTGCCTGTGTACTTTGAAGGCGGCAATTCTTGGACATTTCATCTGTGGGGGCTTTTGCACCCAAAATTGAGGACTTTGGTTTTGATGCGCCACATGTTTAAGGCTGCAAAAAAACGCCCCATCAAATTTCATGTTGGCAAGGTTATCACGCCCAAGCGCATCGCCGATTTTGAAAGCAATGAGGAGCTTACCGCATGGCTTCGTCTAAGCACCTACATGATAGGCAAGAAAAAACAGATTCCACAAGATAACGGTGAGGACATCTTTAAATTTTACTCCAAAATAACAAATATTAAGCAGACGATAATGCCTTCCAAAAAGAAGGTTTTTCAGGAAGTGATATTGCCCCGTTCGCCGGAGCTGATACAGAAAGAAATCGACGCCCTGCCTGAGAGCGCCTGCTTAATCAAGGGCGAAAAAATTTGCGTTTATAGCGCCTACGCCTACCAAATTAGAAACACCATGCTTGAGATTGGCAGGCTGCGCGAACTCACTTTCAGAGAGGTCGGCGAGGGCACCGGTAGGAGTGTGGATTCTGACGAGTTTGACCAATATTATCTGCAAATATTCATGTGGGACGTTACTGCAAAACGCATAGTCGGCGCATACAGGGTTGGGCGTACCGACAAGATAATACCGTCTATGGGCGTGCAGGGCATGTATTCTTCAACGCTCTTTAAAATGAAAAGAGAGCTGATAGAAAAAATTGAACCTGCGCTTGAAATGGGGCGCAGTTTCATTGTCAGCGAATACCAAAAAAAGCGTTCCACGCTGGCAATACTTTGGCGCGGGATTGGTGAATATTTGGCAAGGCATCCCCATTACAAGACGCTTTACGGACCGGTCAGCATAAATCCTGAATACAACAGCGTGTCCAAAGACTTGATGGTGCAGTTTCTTTCTCAGAAAAAAACCTCTGAAGAACTTTCAAAATATGTCAAAGCCAAGAAGCCTCCAAAGGTTCGTCTGTCAAAGACCGATGTGGATGTGCTCAAAAATTGCAATGATGATATAGACCAAATATCGGCGCTTATTTCGGAGATTGAGGTGGATAACAAAGGCATTCCAACTTTGCTGAAACACTATCTGAAGCTCAACGGTATGATTGTGGCTTTTAATGTGGACAAGTCTTTCGGGCATTGCATAGACGGGCTTATAGTGGTGGATATGACAAAGACAGACCCTAGGCTTTTGAAGTCATACATGGGTGTTCAAGCCACGATAGACTACCGCAAGCATCACGGCTTGGAAACGCCAGAACTTGCCGAAGAAGCCGCAGCCCTTAAAAAATCCAAAGAGGCTCAGCCCGACGGCGATGGGCAATAAATTTCAATCTCAAAATTATGACAGATTTTTCTTGGAAAGATAAGGGCAGGGCATCGGGGGTTTTCCTGCACATTACAAGTTTGCCCTCTACTACGGGCATAGGCAATTTTGGCTCTTCATCAAAAATTTTTGCGGAATTTCTCGCCTCGGCGGGGTTTAAATATTGGCAGATATGCCCAAATGGCCCTACGGGTTTTGGAGACTCCCCGTACCAGTCTTTTTCAGCATTTGCGGGCAATCCTTATTTTATAGATTTAGAGCCTCTGCGTGAGTTTGGCCTGCTTTCAGACGCAGATATGGCAACACTTTGTTCTTTACCACAGCACAGGTGCGACTATGAAAATATCTACAAAAAATTCCCGCCGCTTTTAAAACGGGCTTTTGAAAATTCCAAAAAAGATGCGGCAAAAATTTCCAAGCTTGAAAGTTTTTACGGTTTAAAATTTGCGGATTTTTGCAAAAGCAACGCTTATTGGTTGGATTATTATGCGTATTTCATGGCTCTTAAAAACTTTTTCGGCGGTGCAAGTTGGGATACTTGGCCTGCGGAAATCAAATGTGTGGGGCGGTTCAAAAAATCAAAATTGTTTGCGGATAAAAAAATTTTGGACGAGTGCGAGTGCGTCAAATTCATTCAGTGGCTTTATTCTTGCTGTGAAAAAAGTTTCAGGCAAAACCTCGCCCAATGCGGTGTGGAGATTATCGCAGATATGCCAATATTCCTCTCTTACGACAGCGCCGATGTTTGGGAGCATCCTGAACTTTTTGACCTCGATGAAAGTTTGAAGCCAAACAATGTGGCGGGTGTTGGCCCCGACTATTTTTCAGAAAAAGGCCAGCTTTGGGGCAATCCGCTTTACGACTGGAAAAATCAGAAAAAGGAGCTTTATGAATTCTGGTTTAAGCGCATTGAAAAAGTTTTGAATTTTGCTTCGGTAATCAGGTTGGACCACTTTAGGGGTTTTGCCGATTATTGGGAAATACCGTATGGCAGCATAGACGCAAGAAAAGGCAAGATGCGGCTTGGACCGGGGGTGGACTTTTTTGAACAAATGCGCAAAAAATTCCCCCAAGCAAAATTTATCGCCGAAGATTTGGGGTTGCTCAGCCAGACTGCAATAAAACTTAGGGACGATATAAATATCCCCGCCATGACGGTTTTGCAGTTTGCTTTTGGTTGCACTGCCGATAATCCTTATTTGCCGCACAACCACAAGCCCACTTATGTCTGTTACACAGGCACGCATGACAACGACACCTCGTGCTCTTGGTACGAAACTCAGCCAGAGAAAACAAAGGACCACTTCCGCAGATATATGCGTGTTGACGGCTCTTGCGCAAATTGGGATATGATTTGTGCCGCCATGAAAAGCGTATCGTTTTTGGCGGTGCTTTTGCCGCAAGACATTCTTGGCTTGGGCGCTTGGGCGCGTTTCAACACCCCTGGCGAATCTCAGGGCAACTGGCAGTGGCGTCTTACTTGGGAACTTTTTGAGGAGCTTAAAAAGAAAAAAGATTATCTGAAGGAGCTTAATGAGATGACTTTCAGATATACTCAAAGTTCTGCTGTAAAAAATTTTGAGTCAAATGGGGCATAGGTTTTTCCCTCAAATAAAATAATGTTGCCTAAATTGAGAAAAGGGTATCTTTTAAAATCATGCTGGAAAAGTTCAAACAAAAGCGTTTAAGCGGCATAGGTGCTTCCAATGGGATAGCCCAAGGTAAAGCCTTGCTCATCTTTCACAACAGCATTGACGTGCCTGCGTATGAAATTGCAGACAGCTCAAGAGAAGCTGAAATGCACAGGTTTGAAAGCGCACTCGTAAAAACCAGACATGAAATTTTACACGTAAAAAAAGAAATCTCCCAACGAGTCGGGGAGCAAGAGGCGTCTATATTCGACGCTCATTTGCTCCTGCTGGAAGACGCCGCAATAATTCAAGAAACCATAGCCAGCTTTAATGAAAATTCTTTCAATATAGATTATTGCTATATGAAAGTTGTTGAAAAATTCATCGGCGCATTCGGTGAAATTGACGACCCCTTTATCAGAGAGCGCATTGCCGACATCAAAGACGTGTCTCACAGAATGCTCGGCAATTTGCTTGGCAGCGATAACAGGCGCTCCATAAATATTACCGAGCCCGTCATACTTGTCGGCGAAGATTTTGCGCCTTCAGATTTTGCCCTTGTGCCGAAAGATAAAATCTTGGCGCTCGTTACCGAGAGGGGCTCTAAGACCAGCCATAACGCAATTATAGCCAGATCTTTGGGCGTGCCCTGCGTGGTGGCAGTAACAAATCTTATTGAGCAAATCCGCAATTTTGACAACCTTTTGGTTGACGGCTACAACGGTGCGGTTGTAGTTAATCCCGATTCTGAAACCACACTAAAGTACGAACAGGTTGAGCGCATGCAGCGTGAGATGCGCCTCATTTTCGATACGTCTTTGCCCTACATTTCGGAAACTAAAGACGCAAGGCGCATAAATATTTCCGTGAATATAAATTCAGCCTTAGATATGCCTGAGCGCATAATGCCTTTTTGCGACGGCGTAGGGCTTTTTAGGACGGAAAACCTCTTTTTGGACAATGGCACATTTCTTGAAGAAGAACAGCAGTTTGAGGCTTATAGGTCGGCAGTGGTGAAGGCTCTGGGGCATCCTGTTGTCATACGTACGCTTGATTTGGGCGGAGATAAAAACTTCAATTTGCTAAAGATGCAGCATCCTGAAGAAAACCCTTTCATGGGTTACAGGGCGATAAGGTTTTGTCTGGATCATGAAGATATTTTCTTGAAGCAAATTAGGGCGATTTTGCGGGCGGGGGCGTTTGGCCCTGTAAAAATAATGTTTCCCATGATAAGCTCTGTCAGAGAGATTGAAAGAGCCAAAGATTTGGTTGATAGGGCAAAGGCGCAGTTGACTGCGGAAAATGTGAATTTTTCTAACACAGTGCAGGTGGGCGCAATGATTGAAGTGCCGTCTGCGGCTATGATAGTTGATTTGATTGCCGAATATGTTGACTTTATCAGCGTTGGCACTAACGACCTCATTCAATACATGATAGCCGTTGACAGGGTGAATGATAAAATAGCCTCTTTGTATGAGCCCATGCACCCCGGCGTTTTGCGTATGATGGATAAAATTGTTTCGGATGCGCATAAGGCAAACTTGCCTGTGAGCGTGTGCGGAGAGATGGCTTCAGACCCAATGTTCACTTCGCTCTTGATAGGCATGGGGGTTACGGAGTTTAGCATGGCGGCAAATCTGGTTAGTGAAATTAAATTTTTGGTGCGCAAGATAAACTATGAAGACACAAAAAAATTGCGCTCTGAAGTCCTCAAATATAAAAGGGCGAGGGATATTGTTGCGGCATTGCGCAACTTCTATTTTGACAAGATGAAAGATTATCTAAACTTTTCAAAATAAATTCTGACAATGTCTTCAGATAACAATATTGAATCTTCGGCTTTGCAAAAACTTGCGTCAAAGCTGAAAAACTCTCGGGTTTTAACCGATGAGGAAAGTCTTTTTTTTGCAGGCATAGACCACACAAGATATAGCTTTACGCCAAGTGCGCTTATAAAAATTTATCAAGATTCCGACGTTGGAGAGGTCTTGAAAATCGCAAACGAGTTTGGCGTAAAGGTAACCGTGAGGGGCGCAGGCACTGGCTGTGCGGGCGGAGCATTGCCGCACAAGGGCGGCTGGGTGATAGATTTAAGCGGGCTTGACGGTATAGAAATTCAGCCGCAAACCCAGCTTGCAAAAGTGGGCGCAGGCGCAATTACTGCCAATGTGGATATGGCTGCGGCAAAGCATGCTCTCTTTTATCCGCCAGACCCATCGTCTCACAAATATTGCTCTATAGGCGGCAACATAGCCTGCAATGCTGGGGGCTTGCGTGCCGCAAAATACGGCGTTACCAGAGACTACGTAATGGCTCTTGAAGGTTTTTTGCCCACGGGTGAATTTGTGAAATTTTCCAGACCGCTTAAAAAATTTTCGGCAGGGTTAAACTTGAAGGATTTGTGGATAAGTTCAGAAGGCATATTGGGCGTAATCACAAGCGCATATCTCAAACTGATAAGGCGGCCTTCGGAATTTAAAACGTATCTGTTTTTTTACGATTCAGAAAAATCCGCCCTGCAAAATGTCTTGGAAATTTTGGCTGCGGGGGTGTCGCCTTCCATAACTGAATTTATGGACGCCCAGACGGTCTATGCGGCGCGCAGTTATTGCAAAGATGTGGGCATTAAAGAAGGCATGAGCGTCTTGCTTGTGCAGCTAGACAACGCAAATCAAGATTTGCCCACGCAGGAAAAAATCCTTTTGGATTCAAGCTCAGGAAAGGTTGTGGCAATGCAGAAGGCCTCAAATGAAATAGAGGCTGAAAATCTTTGGCAGATAAGGCGCAAATGCTCGCAAAGCATGTACGCCATTGCCGACAGCAAGCTAAGCCAAGACATAGTTTTGCCGCTAGATAAGGCGTCTGAATTTTTTGAATTTTTCAAAGCGTTGGGCGCTCGGCTTAATGTGCCAACGCCAACGTTTGGGCACGCCTTAGACGGCAACTACCACATACACGCAATGTACGGCGGTGAAGACCCTGCGCAGACAAAAAATGCGAGGGAGCTTATGGATAAATCAATATTGAAGGCGATAGAGCTTGGCGGGGCTGTAAGCGGTGAGCATGGCATAGGTATTTTAAAAACCCGCTATATGTCTTACCAGCATAGCATAGCAGAGCTTGATTCTATGCGTAAAATCAAAAAAACCTTAGACCCGCAAGACATTCTTAATTCAGGCAAAATCTTGGAAGACTTTGACATATCAAAACACAAGCCCCTCAAGAATATCAAACTCCCTTGGGATTGATTGTGCCTAAACCGTTTAAGCTTTACAATAAGAGATGCGACAGTTTTATTAACAGCAGAGTGTAGAAAGATGAATTATGTTCAAATTTAAAAATCCAGATTAAAACTATGAATGAGACCTTAAACGCAGTCTATGTTTTAGACAAAAAATTATTGAATTTGGCAAAACTTTCCATTGCAAGCCTGCGTTTTTTTCATCCTGAGGCAAATATATACGTGTTGTCCACAGCGCCGATAGACAGCATTGAAAATGTAAAAAACATAGTCATAGACCCCCAGAAAAAATTTAGGCGCAGGGGTAAAAAAGACAGGATTTCCGATGCTGCATATCTTAAGCTTTATATCCCCGAATTTGTGCCTGAGCGCAAAGTGCTTTTCATAGACGCCGACACTGTGGTGCAAGCGCCCTTAGACGAGCTTTGGGCGCAAAAATGTGAATATATATGTGCGGTAGAATTGGCTTGGGGTTGGCGGGAAAGGTGCAAGGAGCTTAATATTTCAAAATACGCAATATCGGGCATGATGCTCATGAATTGCGAGAATCTGCTCAAAGATAATTTCCGCCAAAAATGTCTTGCCAAAATGGAGAATCTTTCAGTTGCAGAATGGAGTCATGAAGAGACGTTGATTAATGCGGCTTACAATGATAAAATTAATTTTATAGACCAAAAATTCAACTACTGTAATGCGAGAACATATGACAACCCCATCCCCATAGAAGATGCCGTGATACTGCATTATGTGGGCGGTAGGCGTTTCAAAAAACAGATGTATGAAAATAAATTTTTGTGTAGAAATATAAAATTTAAAAAACCCTACAACAATCGAATCGGCAAGGTGATTTACTACATCAAAGAGAAATTTTTTAATGCTCCTATATGAGCGATAGATTTTTTGGGAGATTTTTAAAAACTAAATTCCACTTTCAAATCACAACTTGACTAAGATTATAGCCCCATAATATTACTATTATAATAAATATGAGCAAAGACAATTCATCAGACACTGTAAACGATACGGATAAAAATATTCGTGATAAAAAATATACGGAACTTTACAAAGAGCTTCATGAAAATGACGAGCGCTATGGAGAAAGTTCCGTCGGTTTTTTGGGAGAGGCAAAGATTCTGGTGGACTTTGTGAAGCCTAAAACGGTTTTAGATTTCGGATGTGGAAAGGGCGCACTGCTTGCAAGGCTTGCGGAACACTTCCCCCAGATAAACTTTTTCGGCTATGACCCTTCAATAAAAGGGCGGGAAAAAATCCCGGTAGAAAAAGCGGATATGATAATAAATACCGATGTGCTAGAGCATATTCCAGAAAATATTATTGAAAATGTGGTAGAGCAAATTGCTGGTCTTTCTCAAAAAGTATTTTTTGTTTTGCACCATGCAGAGGCGGGGGAATTTTTATCCAACGGCGAAAATGCACATTGCACAATCAAGCCTCCGGAATGGTATCATAAAATGTTTTCAAAATATTTTGACGTAGTAACACCTTTGCCGTGTCGAGAAAAAATACGTTCAGCCGTGGTTACATTCACGCTGCCCGACGATGTCAAGGCGGCATATTTAAAATCGGTAAATAGCAATTTTATCCCGAGGTGGCTGGGCTTTATTATCTGTGCATTCATCTTCAATAGAAAGCGCAGAAAGTATTTTAGGCTAAAATACGTCAAACTGAAAAATAACGATTAGCTATTTATTAATAAAAAACTATGTCTAAAATATTGAAATCTATTTTTGAAGTTCGGAATGAAGGCTACAAAAAACGCCTTACGATTCTGGGGATGAATTTTAGATTTTCGGCAATGTCAAAAAGTCGGGAGATTTATTTGCAGACCCGCTTGGCAAATGCAGTTTTTAATTTGCACTCTCATACTTTCCCAAAGTATAAGGGCGTAAATAAAGGCAAAGATATTGTGATTGTTGCAACGGGCCCCAGTTTGTCAAAATATAAACCTATTGAAGGCGCAATACACATAGGTTTAAACGGGGCTATAGAGCAAAATATTGCAGATTTAGACTGCCTTTTTGTGCAAGATTTTACGGGCAAAAATTCTGAAAGGGCAAAGGCTTTTGTGTCTTATAGGGCAGGCGTGTGTGAAAAATTTTTCGGCATAGTGCCATATTTTGAAAAGAGCAATATACCCGAACATATCGTGGCGGAAGCCGGCGCAAAGCAGTATTACGCAACTGAAGAAGGTTTCAATTTGGATATATCCACAAGTGAGCTGCCGGCTTTGGGCTCGGTTGCTTTTGCCGCACTTTCATTTGCGCTTTGGACACAGCCCAAGCGCATATATCTCGTGGGTTGCGATTGCACTCATGGCTATTTTAACGCAACTCCAAACCTAAGCAGGGCGCTGAAATTCTCTCTTAAAGGCTGGTTTGATTTCAAAAAATTTGCGCTTATACATTATCCAGATGTAGAAATTATTTCCTTAAACCCCGTTGGGCTGAAGGGTCTTTTCACAGATATAGATCAATAGATTGCGCACATAAAAAATTTGCGCAAAAACTTAAAATAAAAAACTTGGCGCTCTTTAAAAGTGCCAAGTTTTTTGTTGGTCGCATAAGGTACTTAACTTCAAACTTCTCTTGCAATTTTTTGCACTGAGGCAATATCCAGCTTGCCTGCGCCAAGCACGGGGATTTTTTCTATACGCTTGTACACCTTGGGTATCCAGAGGTTGGAAATTCCTTCAAGCGCCAAAGCGTGCCTTAGATTCTGCATATCCACATCTATTGACGCTACCAGCACAAGGCATTCGCCTTTATTTTCGTCCTCTCTTGAGGCTATTGCAATCGTGGGCGCTTCAGAATCTTCCTGCCCGAGCAATTTTATAATGCGCTCCTCAATGAGCGTATGCGGAACCATCTCGCCGCCGATTTTTGAAAAACGTGCCAAGCGCCCTTTTATAAAGATAAAACCGTCTCTATCCAAAGAGGCTATATCGCCCGTAATCAGCCAGCCGTCTTTAAATTTTTCTGCGTTTTGTTCAGGCATATTGAGGTATCCGCCAAATATGCTCGCCCCTCTCAAACAGAGTATGCCGTCTGTGCCGTAGGGCAGAATTTCGTGGGTTTCTGGGCTCATGATGCAGGCCTGCAATCCGCCCCAAAGTTGGCCGACAGAGTTTGCCCTTGTGTCCGGCTTAAAACCTCTGTACTCATTTTCAGGAGAGTCGGGGTATAAATTCACGCTGACAACAGGGCTCGCTTCCGTAAGGCCGTAACCAACCTTGTAATGACTGTTGGGGAATTTCTTTTCCCAAAGCTCCATAAAACCGTCAGGTGTTTTTTCTGCGCCGGCGATTACGGTGTAAAGACTCTTGGCGTCTTCAGGATTGCCTTTTTTAAGATATGAGCGCAGAAACGTGGGCGTGCTTATTAAAACCGTAGAGCCGCCTTTTTTCATGGCGTCAAAATTATGCGCAACCTCAAGCGGGCTTTGAACGGCAACTTGCTTGTGTCCGAAAATGCAGCAAAACCAAAGCTGTATGCTCTGCCCAAAACTGTGGAAAAGCGGTAGATTTGCGTGCAATATGTCGTCTTTGTTGATGATATAAATAATATCCATCTGGATACAGTTTGCCATTATGTTTTTATGAGACAAAATGGCGGCTTTGGGCATGCCTTCAGAGCCGCTAGTGAAGATTACCGACGCCTCTTTATCGCCGCCTTCGGTAGGGATATTCTCAAGCTTTTTTAATAGACAAGTTGGCAGAAGTTTTATTTTTAAAAGTTTTTTTACAATGGCAGCTTTGCCGATTTTTTTGAGAACTTCTGCGATGTCATAAAAGTTTTGCGTCCAAGGATAGTTGGGCATTTTTGCCTCAACTTTTTCTCGCACTTTGTTAGAACCAATAATGCACCTCAAAGAAACCCTGTCTATGCAAGCTTGTGCGGCTTCGGGGCCCATAGTGAAATTGTAGTTTACACTCACCTTGTTTGCCATTTGCACCGCCAGATTCACTGCAATACCAGGGATGCCGGAAGGAAGCGCAATGCCTATGCGCTTTTCATTGGGGAACTCTTTGACGATAAAATCTTTTAAAGCCAGCGCCATTGCAAGAACCATTCCCTGATTAAATTTTTTATCCAAAGAATAATCGTAAATGAAGGCGGCGGAGTTGTTTTTTGAAAGTTTGTCAAGGGCTGCATCGGCAAGATTCTTGCCTAACATAGGATGGGTATAAAATTTATCCATCCCCATATCTAAAATCTTATCGTCTATAATCTTCATTATAAGTTCATTCTGGAGAGATTCAAAATTCTAGTCAAAGAAAATGTGCAGGAATGCGGGTTTTTTTCAAATGTTCAGAATATGTCTTTACAGTAGGGATTTATTGGATTTAAAGTAATTTGAAAATATAGATGAAGACTTTTAAAATATATAAAATTTCTATCTTCATGCTGATTGCACTTTTGCTTGGCTCGGCAATATATTTCACATTTACGCTATTTGCGGCTTGGGATGAGAATGAACGCTACTTGAAAAATGAACAAGCCTTGCTCAATCAGATAGACAACCTCGCCAAAGAAAAAGCCCATAAAGACGAGTATCTTGCGCGCCTCATTTCAGATCCAAAATTTCAGGAGCGCATAGTGCGTGAAAAACTGGGCTACGCAGAGGCAAAGGAAATTGTATTCAGATTTGATGAAAATTTAAGCCCCACACAAAAAGCACCGGAAGTTTCCACTACAAATTCCGCTTCATCCGCAGATGCAAACCCCGC
Organism: Opitutales bacterium; assembly: GCA_031553045.1. GTDB lineage: Bacteria > Verrucomicrobiota > Verrucomicrobiia > Opitutales > Intestinicryptomonadaceae > CALXQW01. Next base: position 45,256 of record JAVBLZ010000010.1, read on the forward strand.
CTCGGCGACAACTGAAAACACCGTGTCCAGATAATTATGATGGGATTAAAGACTGTAAAAATTTGTTTTAATACTCTGATGTTTTCCGCCCTGTCAACTTTTGCGGCGGATTCCGGAGATGAATACGTTTCGGACTTTGATCTGCCAAAGGTGGAAAACCCGTTAAAAACGGCGGTTTTTTTAAAGCACTTTTCGACGGCGGAAAAGGATGGCATAAAGATAATAGGCAATGCGCAGGTAGGCAAAGAGCTCAAGGGGCTTGAGGTGCTTAAAAGCAAGCGCAGAGGCGGCGATGGAGAGGTTGCAAGCTTTCTTGAAAATAGCTACATAATTTTTGGCGAGGAGGCTAAGGATAAAAATTTTTTGGGCAAGGGCGGCGAATTTACAATGCTGCTAAGGATGCGCTCAAAATGGGGTCATTGGTCTTATCCACTCCTCAAAAGCATGAATGAATCCGTGCTTTCCGAAATGCGTCAAATTCTGGATGTCGCTGGGGGCTTTGGCATAAGATTCAATTACTATTCCGAAGATTTAAAAAGTCTTTTAACAGAGAAATTTTTAGACAACGCCTTTGGGAAACGCCTTTTAGAAAATCCCGATTTTAAATTAAATCGCATTGGCGTTGCCACAAATTTAAGGGGTATGGACGGTTCTTGGTGGCATGAAATTGTCGTACGTTATGATGGTCTTAAGCTGTCGCTTTTTATGGACGGGGTTTTACTTGCGGAAAATTATCCGGTGTCAAAAATCATAAATTTAAAAGCGCCGTTTATTTTTCCTTCGCACAGTTATGAAATGGGCGCTAAAAAGCCCGAATCTTCAGACGAAGAAGTAAAGCTGAGTATCGCCGAAAAGTTTGAAGGCGGGGCAAAATCTTTTGAAGGAGACTTGGATACTTTTGCAATTTGGAACAGAGCGCTTGGCATGGATGAAATTTATTTTTTGAGTGAAAGTAAAAGAGCATCAGATCTGCTTAAAATGGACTACATAGGCTCTGATGCAGACTGCTTTTATCTGATGGATTCAAAGACGCCTCTTACGGGTTTTACCGCACCAACGGGGGTGTACTTCAAGAATGCGCTCAATATTTATCTCGCCCTTGAAAAGTATGCGCCGCTAGACAAGTGGGGAATGTCCGGTATCACTTACAAAAATTTTTGCATTGATGAGATAGGCATAATCTCAACGGGTTCTACAATAATAGATATGGAGGATAAATTTGACTGCGGCTTTGACGGCGCAGACGCCGTTTATGCCAACGATAAAGTTTACATATTTTATAACGACAGGGGAGTTCTTGGAGAGTTCAAGGGTGAAAAATATCCTGAGCAAAACATTTGGTGCTCGGTAAGTTCAGACGGTAAAATTTTTAAAAAGCTGCCCACGCCTTGCATAAAAAATATAAGCGGATATTTTTCGGCGCACTATGACGCCAAAGACAAAGTATGCAGAATATATCTAATCAACGGCGACATCTGGGAAAGCGCAGATTTTGAAAGTTGGAAAAAGCTTGAAATAAATTGGAAAGGCAAAGACCAAAAAGCCCTAACTTGGGTGGAAGTTTTTGAAATGGGCCGCTATTACTACCTGATGGGCAATAGAACGGGGGAGCTGTTTCGCTCAAAAAGTTTTGCCGGTCCGTGGGAGGCAATACCCTCAAACATAATCGGCGGTCTTGCAATGCCAAGAATTTTGGTTAAGCCCTCTGGAAATTATTTTAAAGATGAAGCGCCGGAGGCGCTGATGTTGGGCATTGTAATACGTGCCAGCAGGTCTGGGGCGCTGATGTTAAGACGTGTCGAGCAAGCTAAAAACGGAGAACTTTTAGGGAAGTTGGCGTACGATTTTCTGCCGGCTTTTAGAATTTCCGACACGCTTAAACTATCGACGCCCGACGCTTCAAGGGTTGAAGGAGACTTGAAAAAATTCTCGATAAAAGCGCTTGATAGTACCGAATCCGTAAGGGCTTTAATTGGCGAGCTTCCCAAAAATTATACTCTAAAAATCACTCTTAAACTGAAAGATTTGGACGACAAAAGCGGCGCTGATTTCGGGATTATATTCAATTCAATGTTGGAAAAATCAAGCGGCATGAAGTTGAATTATAATCTGGAAAAATCAGAGTTGGAACTTGCGGATTTGGTTGTGCCATTGCAGCCCGACGCAAAATCAAAAGAATATCCCAAAATAAAAAGCCGCCCCTTTAGTTCAAGAACTTTGGAAATAGAGGCAATACGCCGCAACGGCACTTGCGATATGATAATCAACGGCAAAGATATGATACTGGCAACAGGCAGGCTTGATACGGAATATTATCTGGAAATCTATGCAAAGAAATGCAACATTGAGGTTGTGAATTTTGAATACAGACCCTTCAACGAAATTCAATCAAGAGCTGAGCTCTACAAAAAAACGGGGCTGCCCACAAATAGATCAAGGCGCTCAAGGTAAAAATGAATAAGCTGCTAAAATGTTTTTTGATTTCTGAGAGGCGCGCCGCCCTCGTGTTTGAGCGAGATTTAGACTCTTTCCCGACGATAGAGCTGCTCGGTGAAAATGCGCCAAAAGTAATATCTTCACACTATCCGCAAAACTCTTTTGTGATAGAAAAAATTTCATATTATACGGATGAAAGTAAGGCGTATTTTGTTCTGAACAAAAATAATTTTCCCAATTTGGACACCTCTAAAGACGCCGATTATTATGTGTGCGGCAGCTTTAACAACTGGCAGGAAGCAATAGGCAAACCTGAATGGAAGCTTGTGCGTAATCCTGATAAAGCCTACTGGCAAGTTGCAGTTCCCCTCAATATTTTTAATGACAAGCGGCGCAAATATTTCTTCAAATTTGCAGACAGCTTTGGCAGATGGCTTGAGCCCAAAACGGATTCTCCTAACATAGAGTATGATTCTTCAAGCAACGCCAATTTGCGCTTTATAGCGGGCAGGGCGGGCAAAAGCATAGTCTTGATAAATTTTGAAGATGATTTTGATTTGTCGGAATTGGTGCAGGTGCGTACGCCCTCTCTTTCTTATGATACCGTTGTGGTAGATACAAAATTTATGGCTTTGAAGTTGGATTCAAAACATAAATTGGGCGCAAGCGTTGGGGCAAATAAAACTACATTCAAAATTTTTGCCCCGCACGCAAGCGCAGTAAAAGTGCAGTGGCGCAAAGACGAATCAAGCCCGTACTCTCAGGCTGAAATGTCTAAGTTGGATGCTTCGACTTGGGCTTGTAGCGTTGATGAAAATCTTCACGGTTATCTGTACAGCTATGTCGTGAGTGGGCAGAATAAAGATGCATTCACTCTCTTTGACGAATCAAAAAAAATTACAGACCCCTTTGCTTGCGCCATGATACGCAGTTCCGGCGAAGGGTTTATAATAGATGAAGCAAACTTGCCGAAGCCCTCAAATTTTAATCCGCCGCATTGGCATGACTTGACGATAGTTGAAACACACCTAAGAGACGTTTTGAAAAACGCCCAAATAGGGGCGGAAGAAAACAAACTTAAATTCAAGGGCCTTGCAGAATATCTTAAAAGCCCTGATTGTTACTTGAGAAATTGCGGCGCAAATTGCGTCGAGCTTATGCCCGTCAATGAATATATGTATGATAATCACGCTGAATATCAGTGGGGGTATATGAGCGTAAATTGGTTTTCTATGGCAAGCGCATACGCCACAAATCCGCAAAAATTTTCCCAAATTCAAGAATTTGCAGATTGCGTAGAAGCCTTTCATAATGCAGGTTTGGCGGTCATACTTGACGTTGTGTATAACCATGTTGGAGAGCCAAATTCTCTCATACATATAGATAAACAGTATTTCTTTGAGACAACAAGCGACGGGCACTTAATCAACTTTAGCGGTTGCGGAAACGACTTCAGGGCAAATACGCCCGTCGGCAAAAAAATAATAATTGAGAGTTTGAAATTCATGGTGCAAACCTACGGCGTGGACGGCTTCCGCTTTGATTTGGCGGAACTTTTAGGCGTGGAGGTTTTAAAAGAAATTGAAGTTGAACTTAAAAAAATTAAGCCCTCGATAATCTTAATTGCAGAACCTTGGAGCTTTAGAGGACACATCGCAAGAGCGCTCAAAGATACCGGCTTTGCCTCTTGGAATGACTCTTTTAGAGAGTTTGCAAAAGATTTTGTATTCGATAAGGGCAATCTTGACGGTTTCAAATATTTTCTTGCTGGCAGTTTGGGCGGTCAGGCAAATTGGCCAAGTCAAAGTGTAAATTACATAGAGAGCCATGACGATATGTGCTATCTTGATAGAATATCGCAAAACCCCAATGATCCAAGCGTGGATGATATTCGCAGGTACAAAATGGCTTACGCATTTGCACTTTTGTCTTTGGGTATTCCAATGCTTGCGGAGGGTTTTGATTTGTTGCGCACAAAAGGCGGCTTAAATAACACCTACTTAAATGGCGATGCAAATGCGCTTTCCTACTCGAGGGGGATGCGCTATACGGGTCTTTGCGATTGGTTGCGCAGCTTCGTAAAATTTAGATTGGGAAAAGCGGGCGGCGCATTGCGCAGAGACGGCAATGTTTCGGCGGGCTTCTTTAAATTTTTCACGGGCAATTCAAACGCAATAGGCGTACTTTATAATGCCGATTCCTCTTTGGGTGTTAAGAAAATTTTTGCGGCGTTCAACCCCTCTATTTATGAGCAAAATTTGAATCTGGAAAGTTTGAATTTGCCCAGCTTTAAGCAAATTGCGGATATTGACAGGTTTGATGAATCCGGCTTGAAAACCGCATTGTTAAAACAAACAGGTTCAACATTAAAATTGCCCGCCTTAAATATTTCATTGTGGTTGGAAAGGTAAAATATGGAAAATTTAGACAGAAGAAATTTTGTGAAGGCGTCGGCGCTTTCTTTAGGGGCGGCAACATTGCCTAAATTTTCCTTTGCCAATGTGAACGCTTCAGACAAAATCAAAGTGGCGATAGTTGGCGCAGGTAGGGGCGGAGAAATTGTCGCAAAAAATATGATGAGGGCGGATTCCAACATCTCCATAATTGCGCTCGCCGATATTTTTGAAGATAAGGCAAAACTTTTGCATGCGAAGTTGATAGAGTTTTCCGCCAAAGAATTTGCGGGAAATGCAGACATCTACAAAGTTAAAGATGAAAATTTGTTTTCCGGTTGGGATGCCTACAAGGCTGCGGTTTCCACCGATGCCGACGTAATCGCATTTGCAACGCCGCCCGTGTTTAGGCCGCTTGAAGCACGTGTCGCAATCAGCGCAAACAAACATGTTTTTTTGGATAAGCCAGCCTGCGTTGACACAAGTGGCGCACAGATTTTATATGCTCTTGCAAAAGAGGCTAAAGAAAAAAAACTGACTGCGATTGCCGGCACTCAGCGCAGGTATCACGGCGGGTATCAAGAGGCCGTCAAGCGTGTGCAAGACGGACAAATCGGCGACATCTTGGGCGCTCAGTGTTACTGGATGTTTCCATCTTATGGCGCAGGTCAAATTTTTTCTCCTGAATTGGACGCAGATGAAATGGAATTTCAGTTGCGCAACTGGCAGAATTTTATTTGGACTAGCGGCGACCAAATCGTAGAGCAGCAAGTGCACAGCATAGATGTCATAAATTGGATATTTGCGGAAGAACCAAAAGAGGTAATGGGTCTGGGCGGACGCGCTTGCAACCTGACGGATAAAAAATTGGGCAATCGCTTCAGCCACTTTTGCGTGGATTATGAGTACCCTTCAAAGGGTCGCTTTCAGGCAATTTGCAGGCAAGAAGCCAAAACGGCAGATTATATTTTGGAAAGAGTTGTCGGCACAAAAGGTGTTTTGGAAACCAATCTTTTTGGCGCACAAAAAATACTCGGTCAAAATTCTTGGGAGGCGAAGGGAGACTTCGGCGACGGCAGAATTACTCAGTTCAAGGCTATGTTTGAATCTATAAGAAACGGCTTGGCTAAAAATGAAATCGCAAGCCTTGCAGACTCAACAATGCTTGCAATAGCAGGGCGTATGAGCGCATACTCCGGCAAGAAATTCAAATACCAGTGGGTTACAAAACGCTCAAAAGAGTCTTTAATTGCCGCAGAACTTAAGTTCGGCAAAAACCCCGTTGCACCAACGCCCATTGCGGGCGAATACCAACTGACGTAGATGGCTAGCGCAAGAAACTTATGGGCAAAAAAACTTTCAGCTTCTTTGGAATCTGGAAAGGTTTTCTCCAAAAAAAACAAAACCCTTTCAGGAAAAAATATTTCATCTGAAAGTGCGGTGAAAAGCGTATCCCAATTTTACGGCACAATACTGGGCATAGACCCAAGTTTGCGGGGTACTGGGCTTGCTGTAATACGTTTGGTCAAGGGAGGTAAGCCGCAATACTTAAAATCTAAAACGGTAAAAAACAAACAAGACTTAAGTTTTGCGGAATGTATAAGAAATATATTTCTTGAAGTTGAAAATATACTTTCAGAATTTGAAGTTGATTGCGTTGCAATAGAGCAAACAATCTATGTGCAAAACAACAAAGTTGCAATGAGCATAGGTTCTGCAAGGGGGGCTGCGATTGCGGCTGCGGCTTGCAGAAATAAAGAGATTTTTGAATACCCGCCTCTCAGAATCAAACAGGCTGTTGTGGGTTACGGCAGGGCAAGTAAAGAGCAGGTTTCTAAAACCATGCAGGCATTGCTTGAGGGTGTTAGCGCTCCGCTTTCTTTTGACGAAGCGGATGCGGCGGCAGCCGCCTTGGCGCACGCATACACAAAGGGCAGAAATATTTTAGGATAATTATGAAAAAAAGCATATTGGTAATGGCGGCTGGAATGGGCAGCCGATTTGGAGGTCTTAAACAATTAAGCAAGTTTGGCGAAAGCCAGTCTGCGCTTCTTGACTATGCTCTGCACGACGCAATGTCGGCGGGGTTTGGCAAGGTGATATTTGTCATACGCAAAGATATTGAAAAAGAATTTAGAGAATCTTTGTCTGCAAAATATGAATCAAAGTTAGATGTGCGCTACGCTTTTCAAGAGCTGGATAAATTGCCGCAAGGTTTTAGTAAACCGCTTGGCAGGACAAAACCTTGGGGCACGGGGCACGCCGTACTTTGTGCAAAGGATGAAATTTCTGAAGGGTTTCTGGCAATAAATGCGGACGATTATTACGGCGCAAGCTCATATAAATTGATGTCCGAATTTTTAGACAACGCAAAGCCAAACCTCTATGCGCTTGCGGGCTACAAACTCAGCAACACGCTTTCTGAAAACGGCGGCGTATCAAGGGGCGTATGTTTTAGCACTCCCGATATGTTTTTAGAAACAGTTTCTGAATTCACGGGTTTGCAGAAAAAAGACGGTAAGGTTATATCTAACGAGGGAAATATTTTTACAGGCGACGAACTTGTTAGCCTCAACTTTTGGGCGTTTGAGCAGGGCTTCATAAATATTCTTGAAGAATATTTTTACGATTTTTTAAAAGCCCGCCTCACGGAAGAAAAGTCTGAATTTTATTTGCCCAGCGCCGTCGATAGGGCGATAAAGTCGGGTCGTGCTAAAGCAAAAATTTTGCCCACTCCGGAAATTTGGCAGGGCGTAACCTACAAAGAAGACACCCCCATAGTGGAAGCTTTTTTACGCACAAGGGCGGGGATTTGATTTCCACGCTGATTAAAATTTAGACGAACTTTTTTAAACCGTTTGAGTTTCAAAAAAATCAAACGCTTTCAGTGTCAGGTTTTGAAACTTCCAAAATTGGTTGGGCGCTGAGCTTGTTTGCCTCTGCCATGAAATATTCTTGAGCGCAGAATTGCTCTTTGCGCTCACACATATCCGCACTCTTATAGTATGCGCCATTGACGTGCAGAAGGCTTGCAAAAGTGTTGTCTTTGAGCAGAGGGTCTAAAATATTTTCTATGATTCTACTTTTTATGCGCTCATCTAAAATGGGGTATATGCACTCTATGCGGCGGAACATATTGCGCTGCATTAAATCGCCACTGCCGGCGTAAAGTTCTGGTTTGCCGCCGTTTTCAAAATAATAAATGCGGCTGTGCTCAAGATAAATGCCAACTATGCTGCGTACGGTTATATTGCTGCTTATGCCCTTTATTCCAGGTATGAGTGCACAAATGCCCCTCACAATCAAATCTATCTTCACGCCAGCTTGAGACGCCTCGTAAAGTTTTTGTATGACGCTTGGCTCTAAAACGGAGTTTGCCTTGATGATTATGCGGGCGGATTTTTTTGCCTTTGCAAATTTTATTTCTCTGTCAATTTTTGAAATAAATTCAGAATGAAAATTGAAGGGCGCTACCAAAAGTTTTTCAAACTTTGGCTCTGCCGCCTTGCCTGTCAGGGCGTTAAAGAGGTTTGCAACCTCAGTGCAAATCTCATTATTTGCGGTGAAAAGAGACAAATCCGTATAAATTTTTGCGGTTTTAGAATTGTAGTTGCCCGTGCCTAAATGTGCGTATCTGCGGAGTGCGCCTTGCTCATTGCGTACAACCATGCAAATTTTGCAGTGCGTTTTAAGCCCCACTATACCGTACACTACGTGCACGCCCTTGTCTTCAAGCTCTCTTGCCCACTGTATGTTGTTTTCTTCGTCAAACCTTGCCTTCAACTCAACCAAAACCGTTACTTGCTTGCCGCACATCGCCGCATCTTTAAGAGACTTTAAAATCGGCGAGCCGCTACTTGTGCGGTACAGCGTAAGTTTGATTGCCATCACATTTTGGTCTTTGGCTGCTGTGGCTATAAAATTTTCCACAGGTTCAAAACTTTCATAAGGGTGGTGTAGCAAAAAATCTTTTTCTCTGATTGAATTAAAAATATCCTCGGGAGATTTGAACCCATGCGGCATATAAGGCTTGAAGGGCGAAAATTTAAGTTCAGGGTTTTCAACCAAATCATAAAGCCCGAAAAGCCTTGCCAGATTCACGGGGTGGGCGGGGATTTTAAAGACGAATTCCGGCGGCAAATCTATTGCTTCCAAAAGCGTTTGAAGCGGAGTCGCCGCTACGGATTCCTCAATCTCTAGGCGCACGGCGGCGCCTTGCTTGCGCTTATGGATTTCTTGCTCTATGGTTTTGAGCAAGTTTTCCGTTTCCTCCTCATCAAAATATAAATCGCTATTGCGGGTGATTCTGAATACCGAGGCGCTGCGCACTTTATAGCCCGGAAACAAATCTCCAGAAAAATACTTCACAACTTCGCTCAAAAATAAAACAGAATATTCTTGCGGCTTACCAACTTCCACCCTGACAACCCTTTGAAGATTTGGAGGAATTGGCACAATGGCTATGTTGCCCGCCGCACGCTTTTGATTTTCAGGCGCAATGCTGAGCAGTACATAAAGACCTTTGTTGCGAAGATGCGGGAATGGATGCGCAGGGTCAACCGCCATGGGTGTAAGCGCCGGAGAAATATTTTCATCAAAATATTTTTTTATCCAAACTTTCTCCGCAGGATTGCATGAACCCGGAGATTTTAGAAAAATCTTTTTTTCTTTAAGCTCAGGCACTATCTGCTCTTTCCAGATTCTGTACTGGTCAAAGACCATTCCAAAAGTTATAGCCCTTATGCGTCGCAGTTGCTCACGCGGACCAAGCCCGTCAAAGCCGACTTCAGACACGCCAGACTCAAGCTGCTGAATCAGCCCCGCCACACGTATCTCAAAAAACTCGTCAAGGTTAGAGCTTGATATTGCCAGAAAACGCATCCGTTCAAGCAGAGGATAGGAAGATTCTTCACCCAGATTAAGCACTCTGCGGTTGAAAGCCAGCCAGCTTAATTCCCTGTTAAAATAAAGGGATGGCGTTGATTTGTTTTGAGGCATAAAAAGTATTTTATAACACATTCTGCATTAACAATTTTTTTAATCAAACATTTTAATATTAAATTATTGTTAGAGCGTCGGCAAAAATTCTTTGAGCGTTTGCCTTACCCTAAAAAACGATGATATTCGCTTCTTATTAAGTGTTGACGGTTTAAAAAAAATCGGCAAATTCTACGCCTTTGTTTTAAACAACTAAAAAAGGAAAATATAATGAGTTGTCCATATCAGTGTTCGCACGAAGTAGAGCAGATGTGCAATGTAGCCAAGGGCACAACGCACGGACCCGCACCAATCCCATCGGAAGGCAAGTGGGTTCATTCAAAAAAAATTGAGGATATTAGCGGTCTTACGCATGGCGTGGGCTGGTGCGCTCCTCAACAGGGTGCATGCAAATTGACGCTAAATGTCAAACAGGGCATAATTGAAGAAGCCCTCGTTGAAACCATAGGCTGTTCCGGTATGACCCATTCTGCGGCAATGGCGGCGGAAGTTCTCCCAGGTAAAACGGTTTTGGAAGCCATCAACAGCGACTTGGTTTGCGACGCAATCAACGTGGCAATGCGTGAGCTTTTCTTGCAGATAGTCTATGGCAGAACGCAGACGGCGTTTTCTGAAGACGGTTTGCCAATAGGCGCAGGTCTTGAAGACTTGGGCAAGGGTTTGCGTTCGCAGGTGGGCACTATGTATTCAACTACGGTCAAGGGCCCCCGCTATCTTGAAATGGCGGAAGGCTATATCCTTCAAATTGGTCTCGACAAAAATGGCGAAATCATCGGCTACAAGTTTGTGCACTTGGGCAAAATGATGGAAGCTATCGGCAAGGGCGTTGATCCAAAAACAGCTTTTGAAAAAAATGTAGGCACTTACGGCAGATTCGCCGAAGCTGCAAAAACCATTGACCCACGCAAAGAATAAGGAGTTTACAATGATTACTTTTGAAGGTTACAACAGGCGCATAGCCACCATAGAAAAAACTCTTAAAGAATACGGCTTTGCCTCTCTTGAAGACGCAAAAGCTCTTTGCGACAAAAACGGCATCGACGTTGACGCAATAGTGAAAGGCGTTCAGCCAATCGCATTTGAAAATGCGGTGTGGGCTTACATGCTTGGCGCTGCAATAGCCCTTAAAGACGGCACTAAAGACGCCGCTAAGGCCGCCGAACTTATAGGCATAGGCTTGCAGGCGTTCTGTATCCCAGGCTCGGTTGCAGACCAAAGAGACGTAGGCTTAGGACACGGCAATTTGGCGGCAATGCTTCTGCGTGAAGAAACAAAGTGCTTCTGCTTTTTGGCGGGGCATGAAAGTTTTGCGGCGGCAGAAGGCGCAATAGGTATTGCACGCACGGCAAATAAAGTTCGCAAAGACGTTCTCAGGGTTATCTTGAACGGCTTGGGCAAAGACGCTTCTTACGTCATTTCCCGCATCAACGGCTTTACCCATGTTGAGACTCAGTATGACTATTGCACGGGCGAACTAAAGATTGTGAAAGAAACCCCATTTTCCGACGGCGAAAAATCCAAGGTGAAGGTCTATGGCGCAGACGACGTTTCTGAAGGCGTTGCCATCATGATTAAGGAAGGCGTTGACGTTTCCATCACGGGCAACTCAACCAATCCTACACGCTTTCAGCATCCTGTTGCGGGCACATATAAAAAGTGGGCGATTGAAAACGGCAAGAAGTATTTCTCCGTTGCAAGCGGCGGCGGCACGGGTAGGACACTACATCCTGACAACGTTGCGGCGGGCCCTGCATCTTACGGCATGACAGACACTATGGGCAGAATGCACGGCGACGCACAGTTTGCAGGTTCATCTTCCGTGCCTGCGCACGTTGAAATGATGGGCTTAATCGGCATGGGCAATAACCCAATGGTGGGCGCTTCAGTGGCGGTTGCAGTTGCAATAGCCACACGCAAATAGCCTGAAATTTAAGAGCGCAAAATCTCTTTAAAACAAAATAGCGCAAGCTTCAAAGCCTGCGCTATTTTTTTTGTTAAAATTTTTAGAGTGTTGAGAAATTAAAACCGTACTTGCTCTAAGTTTCGCTATCGCTTTTGTCCGCCTTGCGCTTGGGGAAGCAGATTTTTTCAACGGCGGAGGAGAAGTCTTCTATGCCTGAAATTATGTCTATTTCAAGGCGAGTGTAGTAAAATAAAAGTTTCGACGGGTAATCTGTGCGTATCCGCACGGCGTCTTTTTCCGTTGTTACAACAAGAGACGCCTTGTGTTTTTTTGCCTCCAGAAAAACTTTGTCAAGCTCTGCATCGGTAAAGCGGTGGTGGTCTAAAAAACGCTCACGATAAACTATTTGAGCCCCAGAATCATGTATGAAACTTTCAAAACTTTCCGGAGACGCTATTGCTGAAAAACAGGCAACTTTTTTGCCTTTTAAAATATTCAAAGGCACATTTTCAAGAGATTTAAAATCAACCAACCCCATTGGTTTATGGGCGCACTCTATGATTTCCACAGAAGGATTGTGTTTGCGTATGATTGCCTCAAGCTCAATATCCGGCGTGCCGTCAGACTTTGTTAAAAATATAAAAGACGCACGTTTAAGGTGGCTTACGGGCTCTCGCAGAATACCTCTAGGCAGCAGATTCATGTTTCCAAAAGGGTTTGTCTTATCAACCAGTAAAAGCTGTACTTGTCCTCTCAGAGGAAGATATTGGAAGCCGTCGTCTAAGAGCAAGACATCCGCACCGAATTCCTTGATTGCGTAGTGGCCCGCCCGTACCCTGTTTTTATCTACAATCACAACCACCCCAGGCAGATTGCGGGCAAGCATGTAAGGCTCATCGCCAGCAAGTTCAGAATTTAAAAATATAGTTTTGCCATCAGAAACAACTCTGGGTTTGGGAGACTCTCCTGCGGTAATCCAGCGCAAGGCTTTTGAAAGGGTTGAATCACCCTTGCTTTTATAACCCCTGCTAAGTATGGCAACTTTTCTGCCCCTTTGCGTGAGCGCTTTGGCGAATTTTTCAACAATAGGCGTTTTACCCGTACCGCCCACAGTGAGATTGCCAACCACCACAACCATGCAGCCCAGAGGCGCATCTCTTAAAACTCTGGATTTGTAAAGCTTGTATCGACCTTTTGCAATAAGCGTGAATACCTGCGAAAGCGCCCAGAGCAAGCCGGAATAGAGCTTTGCGCCCAGACCATCCGCCCTGTCGTAGATGACATCGGCGGTGAACTGCACAAAGTCCGCCGCCTGCTGTTTGATTTTTTCAAATATAAATTTCACGCTATTTGAGGAATCCTAAATAATTCAGTTTTAATATGGATTTCCAAGCTCTAAATAAACCCTCTGAAGATAATACCCCAAATTCCTCCACGTTTGCGGGGGCGTTGAACAAGCCTTCGTGGGCGCTTTGCATTTTAATATCTTCTTGAACTTTTGTCTGCATTTCAAGGGGGTTGAAATTAATCTCTTTAAGCGCTTTGCCCTTTGTGAATTTTTTATGCGCCTTTAAAACTTTAAGAGGGTTCCCTCCGCTTAAAGGCTTGTATAGCATCTTGTAATTTTCAGGATACGAAAGCCCAAAGGGGGAATATGTGGCGTCTATACCGTAAAACGTATCGTCATTTTCAGAAATGCTTAAAGTGGTTGTGGCAATCATGTAAGTATTCAGATAAGGCATGAAATAGACGTTGAGAAAAATCTTTTTATCTGAGGATATAAAACTTGTGAGCATAATTTTTTCATCCATCACGCTTGCAGCCAAAGACATATTTTTTGTGAAGCCCGCCTCCAAAATATCGTTTTTTAATTTTGAAAATTTTTCACCCGGCCGCCAAGAGCTGGCAACCTCTTTATATGTCGGGAAAATCACGGGATAAAGCGTGTTTAAGAGTGTCAGCTTATTCCAATATACCAAGCTGTCTATGAGTATGTAGGCAAGTGCACCGCTTAAAAATAATGCGTAGAAAGGCGTATCTTTGAGGAAATATTCTTGCGCCAAATACGCCGTGCCCAAGGCAAAAAATATCACACGCATAAGCCTTCGCAAAACCCAAAGTTTTGCCGAGGCAAGATAACGGCCGTTGATAAAACCTATCAGCAACAGCAAAAGCAAAAGTATGCTTAAGCCAAGCAATATGGGGTCTTGAAAAAACTGCCTTATGCTCTCAAAGGCATCACTACGCATAAGAAATTGTCCAGAGTCTTGAAGACGCCGGGGCTCATCTCATCCTTAAATTCAAAGAATATTTCATCTTTTGTAAGGTTGCTTAACGGGCTGAGCAAAAATTCAGGATTGAAGCCAATTTGCACTTCTGCGCCGGAATAATCAACCTCAATAGATTCCTTAGCTTCGCCGTATTCCGAGCTTTGACCCGAGACTTCTATATTGTTTTCAGATATGCGCAGCTTTACGGAGTTATGCTTGTCTGTGGTCATAACTTTTACACGGCGCACTGCGTCTAGCATAAGCTCACGCTCAATCTTGATGCGGTGTTCAGTTTCCTTAGGGATAACCTGCTTGTAGTTGGGGTAAGAACCTTCAACTATTTTTGAAACCAAATATATGGAGCCGCTAAGACCACGGGCTTCCGAGTCTTCTGCGGTAGAAATATCAAAGGCCGCCTGCCTGTCGTTAAAACTAATTTTTACAGACTTGCCCTGATTCAAGAGCTTTTCCAGTTCCGCAACGGTTTTTGCGGGCAGTATGATATGGCCTTCGTCCTCTTTTTCCATTTTGACATCTCGGGCAATGAGGGCAAGCCTTCTGCCGTCTGTTGCAACCAAAGTCAGTTTGCCGTCTGCAAAATTGAAGAACACGCTGTTTAGGATATAGCGGTTTTCATCGGTACTTTGTGCGTAAGAAACAGACTTTAACATAACGAGCAATTCTTGAGGCGAAACCTCAAAACTATGTTGGTTTACAAAGCTTGGAAGGGGTGGGAAGTCTTCAGCCTTAAGACCGTTTAAACGGCCATAGACAGTTCTGCCCGAGCGTATCGTGGCGTTCTGAGAATCTGTGCTTTCAAAAGAAATTTCTTGGCTGGAGTTTGCCGCAATTTCAGCAAGCTTTTTGACAGGCAAAGTGATGCTGCCTTCAGCCTCTACATCCGCCTTGACAGAGCAGCATACGCCCAGTTCAAGATTGGTGGTGGTAAGGAATAACTTGCCTTTTTCCGCCTTTATCAAGACATTGTTCAGCACAGCCATCTGAGGCTTTGAGCTTACAACATTTGCAACCTGCTTGATTCCTGTTAAGAAGAACTCCCTGTTTACCTTGAACTTCATAGTTTCCGACCTTTTTTAAATAACAATATAATTGTTCTGATAAATGCTAAGACAATTTTGCGGAAAATCCAGAAAATTTTTTGCTAAGCTTGATTTTCCAGAAATTCGAGCGTCAGTTTGCCATCTTTTTCGACAATTTTGCGGTAGTAGCAGCCGTATCGGGGCGTGCCGTCCGCCAATTTTGTGTGGCAAGAGCCCTTGCCCTTGAGCTTCACCTTGTAAACAATGGAGTTTTGTTCGCAATTTACCAAAATATCAACAATTTCAAGATAGTCGCCACTGGTTTTGCCTTTAATCCAGAGCTCATTGCGAGACGTGCTCCAGAATGTCGCCATTTTTTCTTTCAAGGCGGTTTTGAGGGCAAGTTCATTTGCGTAGCCCACAATCAAGATTTCTCCGGTATCGGCGCATTGCGCAATAGCGGGAATCACGTCCTCATTTGTGCAGGCGATTTTTTTGAGCTTGGTAAAGTCTATGTCTAAGTTCAAAGATTCTTCTTTTTCTTTACTCATAATTGAAGGAATAAAATATTAACGAGACGGCTTTTCAACAAAAAAAGCTTGAACGTCTTTTAGATAAATCGGATAAATTTGTGCGGTTTTGATTGGGGTGCTTAAGTTGCGCCAACGCTTGACGCCTACAATTTGCGGCATATGGATATACATGCACATGATGTTTCTGATTTGGATGCGCTCTCTAACAAGGGTCTGGCGGCGTATGTGGATGAAGCGTCTGCCATTTTCAGAAATCGTTGGAAAAAAAATTCTTTTGAGGAGCATTTGGCTTTCTCCATTGAAAATGGCGTTATTGTCGTTAATATCAAAAAGCTTCTTTTTCTGCTTCCTCGCACAGAAGAAGGCAAATTCGACATGCGGGGGTTCGACTTCAATTATTTCGGACAACTGACATACGAAGACGTTTTTAAACAAATGGGAATGTCGGAAGATGAAGTCTTAAAATATTATTATTGGAAGACCTTTCCGCGAAAAGTTTCTGACGCTTGGAATGAAACCAAAGATAAGGTATTTGGTTCTGAGAATTTCATTCTGATTAAAATAGGGGATGTTGAAAATGTGGATTTTTCATTTTCGATATGCGCCAGAGTTGACATATCTGGCGAAAGCCTCAAAAATTGCCTGTTCAAACATTGCAATTTCGCATTAATTTCATTTAACTGCGATTTGTTGGGTTGCCATTTTGAAAATTGTCTTTTTGGCGGGAGCGATATTGGCGGGACAAGAAAAAATGAAACCTGCATTTTTGCGAATATTCGTAGAATAAAATCGGACATTTTGGATTTTGCATGGAATGCTGATTATGAAAATTGTGTTTTCAGGAACATCAAATTTCGTTTGACAAGAATGGATATGCTTTCTTTTAAAAACTGTATTTTTGACTGTCAAATTAATGGTGTCGGTGCGCTTATGAACGAATCTCGATATGCGGCGCCTTTGGTGAACACGCGTATTAAGGGCTGGAATACTTCCTTTGTGGACAACACTATGGGGTTATTTTCTCTTGGGCGGACTCTCTTGCGTTTGCATAAAATCAAAGCGGTTTCTTTCATAGGTTGCGATATGTCCAAGTTGCGTTTAAAAAATGTCATTATAGACTCGGACGTTTCTATGGAAAATTGCGTCTTATCCAAGGATGCCATTGCCGCCGTCAGGCCGTTTGTGCCATTCTATTTGAACCACAGTTTTAGATGGTTCTACGGAATTATTGCGGGGCTACTTATTGCTGTTGTTCTTTCAGCATTGTTGTTTCTTCGCTGACAACTATCCTTTCGTCCGTGCGTTGATGTATCACTTCCAATCCCCGTAGTTTTTTAAAAGTTTCCCAAACCTACGATAAAGTTTCTAATTTTAGGTGATACGATACACCACAGATGAATAACGTCATTACAACATGCACTGTCTAAGTTTTTTTTAAAATTTAATTACTAATAACGCACTTCTATGACGCTAATGGCGCGGCGGCCCAACTTGAGCATGATGCCCTCTTTTAGTTCCTTGCCACTGAATTTAGATTCTTTGCCATCTATGATGATAGAATATTCTTTGTCGTTCTCAACCGCAAACCATTGCTGAAATTGGTTTATTCGCGCCCAATCCAAGGGAAGTTTCATATTCTCTTTGTACCGATGAAAATCAAAATATAGGCGGCCTTCCCAACTTTCCAAGGAGCATACGACAATCAGTAAAGACTCATCTGCACGCTTGACTGCACCCAACTGCAAATCTTTGCGCCAGTTGTCAAGATAAGTACCCTGCGTCTTCCAAAGCGCATACATTATGGCTGTACGTGCAAAATTTCCATCGCCATGCCAGCCTTCGATAATGCCACAGGGCTGCTGATATGCCCAATGGATTTTTATTTGAGAATCTATCCACTTTGCGGCGGCGGGTACATTCTCCCGATTATACATATTTATAGCGCTCTCTATAGAGTCCGCATAGCCGTCATGATTGGAAGTTTTCCATGGAGACTTTTTGTAATTTTCAGGCAAATTAACACCACGGGGAAAGCGCTCGTTAGTGGGTTCCCAATCATAGGCCAAATATTTTTCATTTAGTATATTCAGAACTTTCAAAACGGCTGTGCGGTAAGGTTCGTGAGCATCTATCTGCCAGACGGTGTAGTAGGCGTCGAGTATGTAACCCCACGTATCGGCGAGCCTTGGGTTGATTACAGAACCCTCTTTAGGATTGATATGGTCATAAAAAAGACCATCAGAATTGCGTCCCACTTCAAGAATTCTATCCAGAATTTCGTAGAGAGGCTTTTTGTACTGCGCCTTTTTTTCAGGTCTCGCAAAACTCAAAGTTGCATAAAGTTCGCAAAGGCCGTTGACGATTTCGCAGCCGTGGTCACGCAGTCGCAACGAGTCGCTTTTAAGCAACTTAAATTCGTCATTTTTTGCCACACCCTCCAAAAGAAATACGTCGGCGATTTTTATAGCCCAGTCAAGATAGGCTTCGTTTTTGTTGTCCATCCAATAGAGGCGGCTGAGTATTTGCAGCAGATCTCCGGAAAGTTCCTGAGTATGAATTATATCCCAATGCTTGCGTATGCTTTGTACATCGGGCGCAAGAGGCTTCAAATCGCACAGAATTTCTTTCATACGTTCAAACCACGGCGATGGCCCCAGCCACTCCGTAAGCGGAATGAGCCCGTCTTTGAGATATTCGCAAGAACCGAATATGATTTCAGGCACATTTGGTTTTGGCGTACGAAAACTTTGCTTTTCAAAATCGTAGTCGTCAGGACAAGCGCCTATGCGGGAGGTCAAACGCTTTTCGGTTGCAAGCATATCTTTCATGCGCCCTTCAAAGAGAGTTTTGTCCGTAAAAAATGAGGTCAAGACCATGAATGGGTAGTTGTCGGCGGCGGCGTCGCGCCCATTCCAATAATTACTGCTGCTTAGATTCCGGCGCAAGAGACCCGTCTTTGTGTCAGCGCCAAAGTTAAGCCAGCCTTCGACATAATTGCGACTTCTCACAAAAGCCTCATTTGCAAGTGCGGCATTGGAAAGAGCTTCGTCAAGTTCGGCCTTTGAATGCCCCGCCATCGCCTCAAACATGGCTCCCGCCGCAAAAAGAATAATCGAAATTGTAATCTTAAGTCGCATATAAATAGCCCCCTTTGAGCTTGACAGTCTGGTAAAACAAAAATCATACTCAAGTTAACTTGAATGCCCTTGTTCAATTGTGGACATCTCAAAAAAATCGTTCAATATGTAATGGTAAATACTCGCTTATATTTAATAGTTGGGTTCGGGATTTTGGTAGGTCTGCTCCTTGTCCCTATAGGGCAAATTACGTCTCTTAAATTTCTTGAAACCGCCGGTTTGATTATTTTCAGCATATTTGGGGGTATTTTTACCGTATGGTTGCTTATAGTGGGTTGCATTGTATTTTGGTATGAAGTGAAACAAATAAAGAAAAACTCTCCGAAGTGAGTTTTACTAAAAACACCAGAGTGTAGGCGGGATATTAGTGCGCAATAGCGGGAATCACGTCCTCATTTGTGCAGGCGATTTTTTTGAGCTTGGTAAAGTCTATGTCTAAGTTTCAAGACTCTTCTTTTTCTTTACTCATAATTGAATGAAAAAAATATCAGCGAGGCGGCTTTTCAACAAAAAAAGCTTGAAAGTCTTTTAGATTAGTCGGATAAATTTGCGCAATTTTAAACGGGGCGTAGCTTAGCCTGGTAGAGCGCTACGTTCGGGACGTAGAGGCCGGAGGTTCGAATCCTCTCGCCCCGATTTAAGATTTAAGCCCGCCTATTTGCGGGAGGTTTTGCGCCTTAAGTAAGGCTTACGTAAGTAACAAGGGCGCATATTTTAATTGAATAATCTTGGTTTGGCGTTACATTGCTACCTCATGCTTAAGCTTATTTTAATTAACAGATTGTCTATACTATTTTCTTTGACGCTATTCTTCTTTGCACCCCTCTTTGCGGCGGATAAGCGAGTGTATAATTACGATGAAGAAAAAGTATTGCCATACGAGCTTCCAAACGTTTTACAATCGCCGCTTACGGGCAAAATTGCCGATTCCCCCGAAACTTGGGAGAACTTCGTACGCCCAGATTTGATTGTAGAATTTGAAAAGCTCTACTCAAAAATACCGCCCCAGCCCCAAGAGATGCGTTTTGAAGTGATGGAAGTTTCCGCAAAAGCTTTGGGAGGCAAGGCAACCAGAAAGCAAATCCGCATACATCTTAAAGATTCTGGCAAAGACGCATATTTTGATATGCTAATATACATCCCCAACGACGGACGCAAAAAGCATAAAGCCTTTATGGGCTTAAACTTTGTGGGGAATCATAGCGTAGCTGCGGATGAAGAAATTATTTTATCGAGCGCATGGTCTCGCAATTTTAGCTACGCAAATGCGAAGGTTAAAGACAACAAGACAAATGCTTCTCATAGGGGGGCGATGGTGTCTCGTTGGCCTATTGAAAAGCTTGTCGAAAGCGGCTATGCCGTAATCACCGCTTGGTATTGCGAGATATTTCCCGACAAAGATGACGGCGCTGCTGAAAGCGTTTACAAAATATTTTCCGAAGACCGTTACAAATACGATAGATGCGCAATAACGGCATGGGCTTGGGCAATGATGCGCATGATGGATTATGTTTCAACAGATGCCGATATAGACGCTCAAAAAGTCTTGACGATAGGGCATTCCAGACTGGGCAAAACCGCCATTTGGGCGGCAGCTTGCGACAGGCGTTTTGCAGGCGCAATATCAAACAATTCCGGCTGTATGGGGGCTGCATTGTCTAAAAGAGATTACGGGGAAACCGTGAGCACCATCACAAAAGAATTCCCGCACTGGTTCTCAAAAAAATTGGCGGAGTATTCTGATAATGAGGCGGCGATGCCCGTAGATCAGCACCAACTTTTGGCGCTTATTGCGCCCAGACCTCTTTATGTTGCAAGCGCAACTTTAGACAAATGGGCGGATCCAAAGGGTGAACTTTTGTCTCTGGCGGCAACAGCTCCCGTGTACAAACTTTTTGGTCTAACTGATATTCCAGCCCAGAGCGCCCTTACGCCTGAACAGCCTTTTATCGGGCGTTGCGCCTATCATTTGCGCACGGGCAAACATGACATCACAATTTACGATTGGGAAAATTATATAAAATTTGCGGACAAAAATTTGTAGTTCTAGACCAAGTACGATCTAAAACAAAATCTTGCGGAATTTTTCCGCCAATATTTTGATGAAATTTTCTTTTGAAATTTTATTTTCCAACGCAAAAATTTTTATGGAGCCCTGCGTAAGAAGCCCGTCTTTGTTCCGTTTTTGAGCCGCCCCTGCAAGTTTGCCGAATTTTTCGGAAACAACGTCGTAAAGCGCTGGCGTTGTAAAACAGGCGCACAACGGGTTTTTGCCGCAAGAGGGCGTCTCATTCAGCGTTGCGCATACGCCAATTTCCGAAAACGCTTCGGCAATTTTTTTATGGATTAATTTATAAGATTCCGCCGCTTTAAGTTCCGCAAAAAAGTGCTCTCTCGGTACGGCGAGCGCATAGGTTATTTCATCTTTATGCAGCACTATTCCGCCGCCGCTTGGACGCTTTGCGTAATCAAAATTTTCGCCCATAAAACTTTTAACTTCAGGATATTTTTGCGACACTCCAAAAGTTACGGAAGGCCTGTCCCAATCATAAAATCGCAGCAGAGGCGTGTTTTCTTTGTTGCAGAGCTTTAACAAGTTCAGATCTTTTTGCATATTTTCTTCGGCGTTTGAAATTTCAAAAGCCATTAAAAATATTTGACCTGAGCTAAAATCTGTATTCATATAATCTCTTAACTATTAGTGCGGTTGAAGCCCAGTTCAACCAAAATGTAATATGATTTCCCTAGCAATATCACTTTTGAAGGTCGTAATAGAGATAGCCAGTTTTGTGCTGCCTACGGTATTTGGCGTCTATTTTTTATTTCGTCGTTCGGAGGCTTACGATGAGTCTTTTGTGCATTCACGCTTTGCCTCATTGGGTTTGAGCAAGAGGGTGTATCGCATTACATTCAGGCTTTTGGGCATACTTCTTATCATGATAGCCACCGTGATAGTCTGGAATTTTTATATGGCAGACCTCATCAAATCCGAAGGCGAAACGGAGTTTTTCTGGAAGGATATTGAAAAGAAAGATGACGACGGCAATGTGCTGTTTAAACTTTCAATGCTGGGTGCGGTGATTGCGATTCCCGCTAGGATGGCGTCTGTAAGGTTTGCCGGCAAGCCTCTGGCTGACTTAAACGGCAAGGCGGTGATTGAACACGTTTTTGAAAAATGTACTCAAAGCAAGCTTGCTGGGGGCATAGTAATACTTTCCGATAGCCCTGAAATAGAGGAAAAGGCGGCGCAAATGGGCGCAAGGCACATCATGACAAGCCCTGAGTGTTCTAGCGGTACGGAGCGCATAGTTTCCGTATTGGATGAGTTGGATGCAAACTTCATCGTAAATGTGCAAGGCGATGAGCCTTTTATTGCGCCGGAACTCATAGACTCTCTGATAAAAAAACATCAGGAAACTTCTGCGGAATTGGTTACGGCGGTTAGGCGCATACATGATGTTGAAAGTTTAAAAAATGAAAATGTTGTAAAAGTTTTGCGCAACGCTTCTGGAAGGTTGATTTATTTCAGCCGTTCGCCACTGCCTTATTTGAGAGGGCAGGGCGATTACTCAAAATGGCTTGAAGCCTCGGCTTATTGGCAACACATTGGCATATACGGTTATAGCGCCGACATCTTGAAAAAGTATGCCGCTTTGCCTGAAAGCGTATTGGAAAATTGCGAAAAGCTTGAACAGCTTAAATTTTTATCAGCAGGTTACACCTTTGAAATTGTCGAGACCGACTACGTTTCAATAGGCATAGATACGCCTGAAGATTTGCAGAAGGCAAAAGATTACCTAAATAAAATTTCATAATATGTCTGAAAATATCAAGAGGGATTCTCTGGCGGTTGCAAAGGCGACGATTGAAGCTGAAGCCGCCGCAATGCTTGAAGGCGCAAAGCGTCTGGACGGAAATTTCAAAAAAGCGGTGGATGTTATTTTGGCGCACAAGGGCAAGATTGTGATTTGCGGGGTGGGCAAGTCAGGCTTGGTGGGTCAGAAAATTGCGGCAACACTTTCAAGCACGGGCACGCCCGCCGTATTTTTACACGCTTGCGATGCCGTTCATGGAGACTTGGGCGTCTATTCCGCAGGCGACCCCACGCTGCTTATTTCAAATAGCGGCGCAACGGTTGAATGTTTGCGATTGATGCCCACGCTCAAACAATTTAAGTCGCCAATCATAGCCTTGATAGGCAAGTTGGATTCTCCTATGGGGAAATCTGCCGATATAGTTTTAGACGCTTCCGTTGTTAGAGAGGCTGACCCTTTGGGGATAGTGCCTACGTCTTCGGCTGTCTTGGCAATGGCTTTGGGAGACGCTTTGGCGTGCGCCCTCATTGAGGCTAGGGGCTTTTCAAAAACAGATTTTGCGCGTTTTCACCCTGCGGGGCAGCTTGGCAGAAACCTTACTTTAAGCGTTGAAGATGTCATGGCAAAGTTGGAGTCTTGCGCTTTGGTTTCTGCGGAAGATTCCATAAGGCAAATAGTAATTAAGATGACGCAAAAGCCCCTCGGGGCGGCATGTGTGGTTGACGAATTCGGCAAACTGGTGGGCATTGTTACGGATGGCGATTTGCGCCGAATGCTTCAGAATGTTTGCGACATTGATTCCGAAAAATGCTTGGATATCATGACAAAAACGCCTGTTTGCGTATCGCCCGAAGCGCCCTTGATTGAGGCGGCAAACCTGATGGAAAAGCGCAAGTCCAAACTTTCAGTATTGCCCGTTGTGGGCGCAAATGGCGCTTGCATGGGGCTTATACGCATCCACGATATTTACCAGCAATAACATGGCATTTAAAGATACTTTTAGATTTTTTTTGAAATACATCACCAATCCAAGATTTACAGGGGCGGTTTGCCCAAGTTGGCGTTTTTTGTCCAGTAAAATGGCGCAGGGGGTGGGCGTTGTAAAAAAGGGCGTTGTTGTAGAGCTTGGACCCGGCACGGGGCCCGTTACAGACTATCTGTTGAGGCGCAACATTGCAGGGGCAAATTTGTACAGCATAGAATTTGACAAAACTTTGGCGGCGAATCTGCAAAAAAGATTTCCTCAGGTTATGGTTGTCAACGACAGTGCGGAAAATATCTCGGCTTGCTTGGGCGATAGGGCGGCGGAGGTTTATGCCGTAGTTTCAAGCCTTCCGCTTGTCAGCCTGCCTAATGAGATTGTTCAAAATATACTTTCAGAAGTTGAAAAAGTTTTGCCCGTAGGCGGCAGATATATCCAATTTACCTACAATCTGTTGAAGTCTCCCGACCGTTTGGAGTTCAAGCGTATGAAGCATATTAAAACTTCAATAGTTTTCATAAATATTCCGCCCGCCCGCGTGGACGTGTTCGAGAAGTTCTAGAGCACATTTGGTTTAATCTGTCGCTTTTGGCAAAGGCTTTTGAATTTTTCATAATCCTTGAGCCAAAAGAGGATTGTGCTAGCTCGAAATCAAAGTAAAGTGCGACAAATTAAACCAAATGTGCTCTAACGCAAAGGTTTTGCCGCATTTACATTGCGTATCACAAGATGAAGGCAAAAAGCTCGTCTTTAAGAATGGTTCTAAATTCTTCTTCCGTGAGCCAATATCCGCTTTTGTTTTTCATTGTGCAGTAAAGGTATTCATTGCTTGAGGCGTTGTAGCCTACAAGGAAAGCGCAGGTCATGGGCGGGCTGCTTTTGTAATCTGAAAAACCTTTGATTTTATTTTTCTTGAGATATTCAGCCCAAGCGGCGGGGCTTTGTGCGGCTTTGCGTTCTTCATTGCGCTTTTCAAAAGTGTCAAACGCTCCGCTTAGGTCTGGCAGAGAAAAAAATACGGGAGAGCCGGAGTCTAAAATTTTCCTGAACAAACTTTGGCTATATTTTATTTCTGAAAACTTGAGTTTTTTTGCTTTGTAAAGATATTTTTCCACAAGGTCAAATTGCTTGAGGCGCAAGTTTTTGGGCTTATCTGTTTTGTTTGCGGGGGGCAGCTTTGTTGCTTTTACAAATTCTTCATCACTGCCCAAAGACGGCACAATATAATCAAGATAATACCTCAGCGATGGGATTAGTATGTGCTGCATGGAATCTTCGGAAAACTGTTGCGTTGCTTGTGCAAAATTTATGACAACATCGCCATTTTCGCTTTTCACCACATTGCTTGCCAAACGCAGTTTGATTTCCTGCGTGGTTTCCGCCTTTGCGGGTTCAGCAGGGACGACGGGTTTTTCTTCCTGGGCAAAAATAAACGCCGAGAAAAGAAGGGCGCTTGAATAAAGACAAATTTTAATATGATTCATAGTAATTTAGACTTATTCCTATAAACGCCAAAACAAAGGCGAAGTTTCATTAGAAACTCCGCCTTAAACTTAAGAACTGGTTTTTGTTTTTACGAGGCTTTACGCCAAATAGAATTTGTCCGTAATTGCGGGTTTGTCTTTGAGAGAGTTCCACCTTTCGGCAAAGTCTTGCGCATTTGTGGCAAAAGTGGGGGATATTTCTATATCTAAGACTGGCACGCCCTCGGCATTTTTTTCAAGAGTTATGCCAATGCCTTCAAGCCATCTTGCAAATTGCTTTTTTTGGTCCGCCTTGCAAGAGGTCGGAGAATCAACTCCTTCAGCATTTTTTACGGGGGAAAATTCATCACCCCTGAAACCCTCTATAATTACGGGGTTTTTAGACATAGGCAATGCGTCAAAAACAAACATCTCAAACTTTACGCCGTTGGATTTTTCAGGCTTAACCTGATTGCCTTGGCTATCAATATAAGGGATTTTTTTATCCGCCCTGTGGAATGGCAACTTTGCGCCTGCGCTTCCGCCGCCCATTTTTTCAATGAAGTTAAGGTCTATGACATGTATTGCAACACTGCCCGCTATAAACTTTAACTTGCCTTCAGCATCAGTCTCTTTTTGGAAAGCTTCAGGAAGGTCTGAATATTCTATCACGGAAAGCCTGTCGCCCTCCAAACAAAAATGGCCGACCTTTTCAAGAGCATAGGCTTTTGGAATCATCTTTGAAGACATCTGCGATTTGCCCTTGAGATGAAAGCCCACAAAGTAAGGGTCTATCAAATCAACCAGAGGATTATCCACCTGCCAGTAGCTGACACATTCAACGCCCCTTGCCTTTAGCTTTGCGAGTGCGCCGCTACGCACCATTGCGCGCAGACAACCGCCGTGCCCGTCCGGAGTCATGGCAATTTTATCCTTTGATTCCAAAATTATTTTTCCCTGCATATCTACGGCGGGCATCAAACCTTGTATAAAGAAAATTACATCATCTTTATCCAAGCCAAAGTAACTGTTTTCCTCAAAGAATTTTACCGTAGCGGCGTTGTTGATATGGCTTGTCATTACAAGCCAAGGTATGCGCACGCCGTACTTTTTATTTGCAAACAATATCTTTTCCGCAAAAATTTGAAATAGGCTTTTTTGTTTGACGGGGCTTACGGGATACAAGCCTTTTGGCGCATCAAAGCCCAGTCTTGTGCCTTGTCCGCCGGCAACCACGAAGCAGGCAAGCTTGCCCGCTTTTATGGCGTCTTCACCGATTTTTTTTGCTTCAAGCCAAGTTGCGTCTTTGGATTTGTCTTTGGGCAGCTTTATATAAGGGGCGGGCGTAAGATTTGAAAAATCTTGCTTTTGCGTAAGCGCTTCACCCTTCAAAAGAGTTTCTATAAGCTCATCGACTTCATCCAAATCCACCTGTTCAAGCTGGTTTGAGAGAGATTTTTTCTGAGAATCATCAATCTCATCCCAAAATTTAAAAACCTGTTCCTGAGAATGTTTTTCAAAATTTTCTTTGAGCGTCATATTATTTTTCAAAACCGTTTGGGTGAGATTTATGCCAGTTCCAAGCGGTGGCGATAATTTCTTTTACGTCCATGTACTTGATTTTCCAGTTGAGCTCAGTAATTGCCTTTGTGGAATTTGCGTAAAGTTCGGCAGGGTCTCCCTCACGACGTGGGCCATAGACTACGGGAACTTTCAGCCCTGTTACTTCTTCAACGCCCTTTATGATTTCCAAAACTGAATTTGGCTTGCCCGTGCCCAGATTATATGCGCTGAATGTCCCAGGTTTTTCAAGCTTTGAAAAAGAGAGAATGTGCGCCCTGCTTAAATCGTCAACGTGGATATAGTCCCTCAGACAAGTACCGTCCGGCGTTGGGTAGTCTTTGCCAAAGACGCTGATATGCGGAATCCTGCCTGTGGCGGCAAAAATCGTAAGCGGTATGAGGTGGCTTTCCGGAGCGTGGTCTTCACCGATAGAGCCGTCTTCAGCAGCGCCGCTTGCATTGAAATAACGCAACGCCACAGAGCTTAAACCGTAAGCCCTTGCGCAAGATTTAAGGAAGTTTTCAACATCCAATTTTGTCTGCCCGTAAGGATTGATTGGGAGCTGGCTATGGTCTTCGGTAAGAGGCAGTTTTTGCGGCACGCCGTATGTTGCGCAGGTTGAAGAAAAGACAAATTTGCGCACGTCGTTTTCAAGCATGGCGTCAACCAAAGAGATAACGCCCGCCAAATTGTTGTAATAATATTTTATGGGTCTTTCTACCGATTCGCCTACGTTGATGAAGGCGGCAAAGTGCATCACAACCTCAATTCCTTCATTTACGAGGATGTCTCCGACTAGCTTTTTGTCCGCCAAATCACCCTTGTAGAACTTGACACCCTCTGTGAGCGCCGCAGTGTGCCCGTAAGAGAGGTTGTCTAAAACCACAGGCCTGTGGCCCGCTTGTATTAATTGTCTTACGCAGTGGCTGCCTATGTAGCCTGCGCCGCCTATTACCAATACATTCATATCTATACTCCTGTTTAAAATTATACGATTTTTGCGCCATCGCCGGCAGCGCAAGTAAATACCATTGGCTTTGCGCCAAATTTTTGTGTGTAAGCTTCGGCCACTTTATCGGCGTCTTGCTGAGAGAAAGAGGCGTCTGTAAGCGCCATTACCGCACCGCCAAAACCGCCGCCGCTCAGACGTGCGCCAAAGACATTCTTGAAACCCTTGAGCGTGTCCACAAGAAAATCCAACTCATCCACCGAGTTTTCAAACAATGTGCGGGAGCTGTTGTGCGAGGCGCTCAAAAGTTCGCCAACGGTTTTAATGTCGCCCCTAAGCAGGCATTCTTTTGCCCTGAGCACTCTGGCGTTTTCTTCAATAATATGGCGGGCGCGCTTGTACACAACTTCAGACATTTTGCCCTTGGCGTTTTCAAGCTCTGTAAACGTGAATTCACGCAGCAGGCGGGGTTTGCCGCCTTCAGACAATATTGCCGCAGCTTTCATGCATTCCGCGTGTCTATCGGCATAAAGACCGTCAACCAAAGCGTGTTTTTTTGTAGAGTTGAAAAGCCAGAACTTGCATTCATGGGGCAGGGGGAAGTTGGAAAAATCTTCGGTCAGGCAATCTATATAGACCACCATATCCGCTTTGCCAAAACCCGAAGAACCTTGGTCTAAAATTCCACAAGGCATGCCCACAAAGTGATTTTCCGCCTGCTTTGCTATTTTAACAAGCTTCTTTAAGTCTGCAACATATCCGTACAAGTTTGAAAGCGCATAGACCGTTGACATCTCAATAGCCGCAGAACTGCTCAAACCTGCGCCGGGGGGCAGAGAACTGATGTCCAGAAAATCAAAGCCAACATCCGCCTTCATGCCCGCTTCAAGCAGATATTTGAATACTCCTGTGGGGTAGTTTGCCCAATTAAATTCACGCTTTAAGGGCGTGAGATTATCCATGTCCACAAAGACTTTTTCGCCGGTTTTGATGCTTGCGTAACATATCTTTCTATCTTTGCGCTTTGCGGTGGCGCACATGATAACTTTGTCTATGGCAACCCCCATGACAAAGCCGCCGTTATAGTCAGTATGATTGCCTATAAATTCTATGCGGCCGGGCGCTTGGGCAAAAGATTCCGCCTCATGCCCAAAGATTTCAAAGAATGATTTTTTTAATTGGTCTTTCATAATGTATTATTAAAAGAATAAGCCTGAGAATGTGATGTAGAATACGGCAACTATCCCAAGCACAACAAAGCTTGCGGCTTTTGCGCCTGCCGACGGCTTAAGGCACATCTTGTCATTGGACGGCATTACGATATCCGATTTAAGCGGAGTTGCAAATGTAAGAATTGCCAACAATGCCGATACCACGCCAACTGTTATTGCCATGCGATTTAAGTATGCAATATCGCCGCAAAGTTTCAAAAGCAGGCCATAAACTACAATGCTTGTTACAAGGCCCAACATGCCAGCAAACCTTGGCGTTCTGGTAGAGAACATCCCAAACGCAAATATGGCAAGCGCCCCCGGCGATATAAAGCCCTGAAATTCTTGTATAAATAAGAATACCGTGCCCAAATTGGGATTCGCCAAAAGCGGGGCGACGCAACAACCTATCGCAGCGCAAACTAAGACGCTTACCCTGCCCACAAAGACCATGCTTTTATCTGAGGCGTTAGGAGAAATAAAAGTCTTGAAAATGTCCACAGAGAACATTGTTGAGGCGGCATTTAACATCGACGCCAAAGAGCTTACCACTGCGCCCAAAAGCGCCGCAAACACAAAGCCCCTTAAGCCCATATTTTCCGGCAACACATTGCGTATGAGCAAGGCAAAAGCGGAATCGTACTTATAGCCCGTGAGCTTGAGCTTTTGCAGATCTGCAGATTTTTCATCAACTTTTGAATTCCAAGCGGATAATAGCTGTGCAAGCTTTGGATTGCTTTCAAGCCAGCCCTTGTCGGCAATGAGGAGAACTTTATTGAGACCCCCTGAGGCTTTTTTGTCGGCGTAAGATTTTGATATTTCATCAAACCTCAGGTCGCTTATCAAGAGGGTTTCCTGATTGTCTATTACTGTCGTAAAATATTTCTGAGTGTCTTCTTTTGTTATAGCTTTCCCAGCTTTTTCAACAGAGTCAAAATATACGCAAGAGTAGTTTATGGCGTTTTGTTCCAGAATTTTAAAGTCTCTTTGCGCCTCTATGCGCTGCTCGTTGGAATAAAGATTGAAAGAAAGTATCCCAGGCAGAACTATGATAAAAGGTATGACAAGCTTCAAAGCTGAAGCAAAAACTATGCCTTTCTGACCTTCTGAAAGGCTTTTTGAGCCCAATGTGCGCTGTATGATATACTGGTTGAAACCCCAATAATATAAATTCGGTATCCAAAGCCCGATTATGAGCGCTGTCCAAGGCACTTCGGGGTGGTCTTTGGGCAGATACATTGTCAGCTTGTCGGAATTTAAGGTTACAAATTTTTCAAGCAGGCTTGCATCTGAGAGGTTTTTCAAAGTTTCTGGGTCTAAAACCTTTGTCGTAGTGATTGCAGATACTGCGGTAGAATCAAAAATACTGAAAGTAAAATACGCAATTATTGCGCCGCCAAGTATGAGCGCTGTGCCCTGCAAAAGGTCTGCCCAAGCGCATGCCTTAAGACCGCCCGCACAAACATAGATTGCCGCCATCACGCCAATAATCCAGCAGTATGAAGTGAGGTTGAGGGCGTCTAGCTCTCTAAATAAAGTGTTTGCAACTATTGCGCCCGAATAAACCACCGCCGAGATATTTACGCTCACCAAGGTAAATATCATGACAACAGACATAACCGTGCGGGCGTTTCTGTCATAGCGGTACTCTAAAAACTGCGGTATGGTGTAAACGCCGGATTTGAGGAATTTTGGAAGCACAAAGAACCCCACGATAATGAGAGTTACCGCCGCCATCCATTCAAAGCTTGCAATAGCTAGGCCTGTAATGCCTGCCGCACTGCCACTCATGCCAATAAATTGCTCGGTGGATATGTTTGCGGCTATCAAAGAAATGCCTATCAACCACCAGGCCAAGCCTCTGCCTGCCAGAAAGTAATCTTCGCTATTCTCTCTTCCCTTGCCTGAGCCGCTTTTTATCAGGCCAACGGAAATCACCGCAATTACAAAGATGCAAAATATGACAATGTCTAACAAATTAACTTTAAAAGAACCCATTTCGGGATTCGACACCTGTGCTAGGACGGGTATAAGTTTAGATAAAGATTCCATAATCTTCTAATAATTCATTATAGAGGTGAATTTGTCCAATAAATTTTTCAATTCAAGTCGTTTTTATATGACAGGTCGGGTTTGATTTTGTTCTTCAATATGTTGCGTTTTTTTTACATGTGAATAAAAATTAAAAAAAAAGCTTGTTTTTTAGAAAAAAATAATTAACGATATGCGCCATAAATGAAAAGGAAGACTATGAAATTCTTAAAATATATATCAGTAATACTTGTAGCATCGATGGTAAACATCGCATTTGCTCAAACCCCAGCAGCTCCTGAAGCTCCATCCGGCGATGCTGCTCAAAATGACCAAGTTGCCGTACAAACACACCAAACACCAGTTGGCGTAGTTGTTGTTGAAACTAAGACTGTTGACGGTAAAAAAGTTGTCAATCTGTCAATAACTCCTAAAAGCGGCACCGTGAATAAAGATCTTATCACAACGGCTGCAGCCAAGGTGATTGATTCTATGATTTTTGATAATATGCCTGCAAGCTCAATAGCTGCTGTTGAGGCTGCCTTTGCAGCACTTATCGGCACAATGGGCGACAGTTCATTTGCGGCAACCACAACACCGCTTTCAATGCAAATCACAACTTCTGATTCTGCAGCGCAGATGACTACAACCGTAGGTTCCACAACATCAACCGTTTCTGCGACATCAACAGTTGCTGACAATGGCGTTGTGAATACAACCGTGAACGTATCTTCTACAAGCACAAATTCAGACGGCACACAAAGTGCACCTGTTGCAACAGTTGTTGAAATTCAGCATAACTTGAATGGCACAATTACGGGTCAGGTAACATCTGGCGGCGCTGCTGGCACAGATGGCGCACCTGCAACCACACCTGCGTTCACGTTCCTCCCTGGTCAGATTACAAACATCCCAACAACTGTTGATAATTCAACACCGCTTGTTTCTGATGAAGTTCCTGACAACACACAGGACAGCTCAAGGGCTAATCCATAATAATAGAAATTTCATAGCGCAAAAGACCGATATTATATCGGTCTTTTTTTTGGTCTTTAATTTTGAGTGCGCAGTTTTCAAATAATTTTTTACCGTTGTCGTTTCTTTGAACCAACTGAGAACAAAAATACCTTGACGGCATGGACGATTATTAGGAACTTAGATACTTTGGAGACTTGGTAGCAACCACCGCCAGGCGACATTATTTAAACGGCTTTAACACCTTTAAGATCAGCAATCCAATTTAACATTCGCTCACAAATCTGGCAATCCTCATCCATCCTCGGAAAATAATTGTAAAATGAACACATTCAAATTTGCCCAAATTAAAACAAGAATTATTAGTTTTTTAGTCTCTACGGTTATTGTCTTACGAATATTTTCTACAACAAGTTATGCGTGTTGTATGGGATGCAATACGCCTCTTGATGAAGCATCGTATAATCCCGGAGTCGATGTTCTGGCGTTACCTATGGGCAACGCTATGGAAGGAGAAAAATTAGGGGATATATCAATCAGAGAGGATGACCGCAATATACAAGATGTAGTTAAGGTTAGTTCGGTAAATGTATTTATAGATGATGAGCTTTTTAAAAAATACTCAAAAATGGGAAATATGAAGGGCTCTAAGCCTGTATATGGGGGTGGATATGCTTTTGAAGAAAACGGGGGATGGTTTGAGTCTATGCAATTACGCGTAAGCGCCAGACCAAATGCTAGCGATATGCACCCGAATGCAAAAGGTTTTACACTGAAAGGTTATACTCAATTACAAGGCGTAGAGGATAGTGATTTATGGTTGGACATTCCATCGGAAAAAAAGAAACTTTTATATACAATCAACGTTGTTGGCGGATATAAAAGCGATATAAAAGATGAGGCTTTTGCCGATGTCTCTACGATTTCTTGGCCTGCAATTTATGTTATAGAAATTCAAAAAACAACTTTCACGGCAGATACGCCAAAGGTTGAGAATTTTAAAATATATCAATATTTTGAATCGGCAAATATCCCATCAGATAATACTTGGCGTTATGAAGGAAGGTCGCACACTGCGATTTGTGAAAAGATAGTTTCTACAATAACCGTAAAAAATAAAGATGCAAATGATACAACATTCGATGTTGTCAGGCGTATTCTTGTAAAAGACGATATTTCTAGGGAGTGGGAGATTATCAGGTACAAACTTTACGATTTCTCGCCCCTAGATGATGAGCGCAAAAAACAAGGGGGAAAACTTATAAAATTCATTGAGGGAAAGCATAAAAATATCGCAATCAAATCTTATGATCGTATTGGAAGAATTGGAAAAAACGGCGCAATAAATACCATATCTCTTGAAGAAGTTGTGTTAAATTTGCCTCAAGGAAAAGACGAAAGGCAGAATGTGTTGAAGCCGCAATTTATACGGCGAAAAAACGGAACTGTGGAGTTATTTGAGCACGATAAAAAAGATTCATCCAGACCTGCGCGTATATATAGGCTGAAGCCAAATAAAGAAAGCGGGAAAGATTCTAAAATAACGCTTGACGGTTTGGTGGGCAGTGAAATCGAAGTTGAGGAAATCTCTTACGACTCTTCGGACAATACAGAATCTTCACGTACCATAAAAAAAGGTATATTGCGGCGCAATAATCAGCCCCAAAAAGGCGATGATTCAAAAAATGAAAACTCTTTTAAATTGGAAAACAGTAAAGATATCTCCAAACGGGATTATATTGTTTCCAGAGATTCTAAAACAGGCAGGCGTGAAAAAAAATCCGTTACAAAAACCTTCAATATTTCTACCGGAGAAGCTGTTAAATCAACAGACTATGTTGAGATATCTGACGCATCGGGTTCTTATATTTTGAATGCGGTATCAGGTGAAGCAAATTATTTTTCCGTCAGATATGGCGCCTATGTGAGGCTAATAGACGATAATTTTGTATCTGTAAAAAGTAATGGAAGGCCAAACTACAGCTATGCGCCAAGTATTGTTAAAACTGAATCCAATCCAAATTTTATTCATTTTACCGTGAGTGGCGAATACGCCGATTATAATGAGGAAATAATTCCGGCTCCTTGGGGAGGAAATATCACCGTCAGAGGCGTTTCTTTAGTTGATAATAAAAGCGAACTCAGGTGCTATGTATTGGGAGATTTTATTTCGGTTCCCGACGAAAACCTAGATCTTATTGAGTTAGACTTGCGTGGTAAATTAATTTACGAATGCGTATATAAGTATGTAAATGGGTCATTTATACTCATGGATTGGAAATATCACTTTTACGGCAATTATGCGGGGGGTGTTTCACTTTATGGCGAATACAATATGAATGGCCTGTATAGGACAGAAAAATCTCTGCCAGGAAATCCTTTGGGACTAAGATATTCAATTTTGGAAACGGATTATTACGGCACCATAAAGCAAGAATATGCAACGCATCAATATGGCATTATGACCTATACAAGCGGGGCTACAAGCGAATATGGAAATGTCCGAGACTTTTTGGTATGGGATGAGGGCGCTGATTTTTCATCTATTGGTTGCGGTTGCGACGGATATTCTTCCATAAAAAGGACAGGGAAGAGTAGGACTCTTTATTTCAGCCTTCCGTCAAATGGCAATCAAGCGTTAATGGTGGGCATTATGCCTCCTCACCAATCTGCCAGTGTTGCCTATGGAAAATATAAAAACGTAAGTTTTCAGGAGTTTGGCAATCCGGGAAGCGTGGCAGGAACAAAAGAAGTTACGTATGATATTTACGGCATCCCGACAGAAAGGGTAAACCAATCTGATCCAGATTATGGTCGAAGCACTATTGTTGAATTGCGGCCAGGTTTCTCATACACTAATCCATACAGTGTAACCACGCATGATACGTCAGCATTTGAATACTCATACAAGAGTGGTTCGGGCGTAGTTGCAGAGGAGTTTTATGAAAACACTTCAAATTCTGTCAGATGGATAGGCACAAGAAGTTCGGGAAGGGAATATAGAACTTCTTACAGCGATGGGGCTAAACGATACGAGGCAACTCCGACCAGAAGAATATCTTATCGCCCGACCCTTGGCGACGGAGTCGAAGTAACAGAATCTGACGCATCCTCATCTTCTAATGATGAAAACAGAGAAGGTGTCTTAGATACCATTACATACTATGATATGGATTCAAATGGCAATGTGCTCTCAAGCCGTATTGAGGAAAAAATAGGATATGAAAAAATTTCAAGAACATCCCCATTTGGGCAGAACATAACTTATGAAAATATTGGAACGTCTCTTTGGAGAGTTACAAGATATATTTCTGAGAATAGTCCTGACGCCATTTCCACGCTCAAAATGCGGATTAGCGGGTATTCAGTTCCAAATGACGACGAATATCATGTTTTTATGGAATCTTTGCTACATTCCGGCAATATACAAACCCGCATAATTCACCAAGTAAAGAAAAATTCAAAACTAAGGCAAGTGGTGGAGGTTATGAAAGATATAAATACTTTGGTTGAAACCAAACGCACAACAACATATTTAAATCAAAAAGAAATCAATTTTAAGGAGTCAATTAAATATCCTGAAGTGCCAGAAGAAGTATTCGTATCTGGTTATACAAATGAATATAACGAGTTGGGAGAGATCAAAGCCATATACCACGGACGAAACAAGGCGGATTATGACTATGTGTTGCACTATTCTTACTATCCCAAAACCGCAGCTATATCTGCGCCGGTTGATCCGTTCATATTGGTTGTGTCGAATTATGCGCATGTTATCGAGAGCCTTAACCCTCCGTCAATTTATGGTAAAGGCAGATTGAAGTCGGTAATTTTTGAAGTCTTTGGCGGCATGAAAAAGGGTGTTAAATTTGATTATATTCCAGACAATATGCGCAATGCGGGCGCAGTATCGGCGGTTACATATATTGACGATTTTGTGAGCCTAACAGGGCCGAAGGTCAATTATGTTTATGATGACAAAGGCAACATAATTCATGCTGAAGGTTATGAGCAAATACCAGTTTCTTATGAATATGATGACATGGGCGACCTAGTAAAAATGACTCTTGAGGGGGCTATTACGACTTGGGCTTATGATAAATCTACAGGTTTGCCCAAAAGTAAAACAGACGGTGTCGGCAATGTGCGTTCCACAACTTATGTGTCGGGTACGTCCAGAGTGTCTAAAACCACCGATGAACGAGGTATAGAGACTCAATATCAACGCTTATATAGCGAAAAATCTGACAGGCGCAGATATTGGGTGCACATACCCAATCATAAAACAATAACATACGATACTGATTTTGGAGACAATGTTTTGTATCTTGAATCTGAAGGCAAAGAGGGTGTCAGGTCGATATGGTCTTATGAATATGCAGCGCATGGGAACATTCCCACAAAAGAGAATTTGCCGGACTCTTACAGTCTCGTCAGAGAATTTGACGCATTTGGCAATGTCTCACACATAGAGGTTAAAAACAAATTTAATGAGACTCTATATAGCGTTGCTTATGAAAATGAGCCTTCGGGCAGTATTAAAGCGCTAGTAGTCGGCGAAAAGCGCATTGAATATGAGCGTATTTTAAAAGATAGGCGTATAAATAAGATAAAATTTCCTATAGGGTCCGGCACATTAGATTTGAATTATGGATATGACGGTTTAACGCGTATTACAGAGATTGCCATGGGCTCCGCCCGAAAAATTTCTTATATGGTAAATAGTTTGGATAAGATACTTTCAAGTACATATTATGAATTTGGAGATGCAAATTTCAAATGGAATTATAGATACACATACCCACAATACGCTTTGCAAAGCGCAAAAAAGAGCCATCCCTCCAGCAATGAAAACCCTTGGGTGGCGGAAATTCCTCAGGGTGAAGGTGTCTCGTATTTGTCTTACGGCTACGGGAACTTTACAACTCATGGTGGTAATTTTCAAGAGGAGAGCTTGTCTGGTGTTGGCGGTGGGCCTAAAATCTCATACTTTTATGACGGTGCAAATAGGTTGCTTTCAAAGACAAACAATGCATTTTTTGCGGTGCGTGGCAGTGCGGCTTTGGGTACGGATATAGGCGTTAAAATAAATGATGAAGCAACGCCCCAGGCATTGCTTGCCCTGCGTGAAAATGGGAATAGGCAGGAGTATCTCTTTGGTCTTGAGTATGGGGACGCTGTGTCGTATCCCTTGATAAAAGTGGAGGCTTCGAGAGTTCAGGAGGACGGCACGCTCGCAAGGAGTATGCAGTTTGGCAGGAAGTATCTGCCTCCAAAACAAGAGGGGTTTACGCATGACGCCGCAGGCAATCTGACGCACGACGGACGCTGGCAATACGATTGGGATGGCGAGGGGCGGCTTGTAAACTTGGAGACTTCTGAGGATGCCGTTTTGGCGGGCATACCTTGGCGCAGGATAGAGTACGATTACGATTGGAAGGGTCTTAAGACGGCCGAGCGTAAATTTATAAAGAGGGCTGATGGCGAGATTATTCTTGAAAGGGAATCGAGGCGTATCTATGATAATTATAATATGATACTGGAAATCATAGACACTTCTGGCAAGCCTAGGGAGGTGCGCAAATACTACTACGGTGAAGACGCCGCAGGGTCTTTGTACGCCACAGGCGGGACAAGAGGGCTGGTCATGATTGAAGTTAAT
>JAVBLZ010000014.1:0-10018 GCA_031553045.1 Opitutales bacterium
AAACATGAAAGTTAGTTTTGTAAGCACACCCCCCCCTTTTCCGTTTTGGCAGCTCGGTTTGGATGAAGAACTCGGCGCATGGGTGTGAGGCGGTGGAAGTGTAGTATACGTACACGACCAGTGCCGAAGCGCCCTCAGCACCGCAGTTCTTCCCCAAACCGTGCTGCCAAAACAGGCGTGTCAAATTGCGCCTCAGCCAAGTATTAAAAAAAATCTGCGGTGAGAGTGTACTAAATGTACACGACCAGTGCAGATTTTTTTTAAACGGAGGATCAGGCGTAATTTCACACGCCTTAGTCTGCCAAAACTTTGGCGACTACTTTGCGGATGGGACTTTGCTCTTTGATTGTTAGGCAGGGTCTATGAATATCGACTTGAGGGAAGAAGATGAAAAAGTTTTTGGGTGTGGCGTGGAGGAGTTCGCCTTTTTGGTGTTTGAAGAACATTATGTCTTTTTCTTCATTGTAGGGGGTGAGAATTTCCAAATCTTGAGAGTGGGTGAGCTCTATATTTTCTTCGCCTGAGACTATGTATTGAAGGTCTATATATTTTTTATGCGCCTCATAATTTGCGTTGTCGGCGTTGAAGTCTTTGGTTTTATATTCGTCTATATTTACGTAAACGGAGTCGCTCAAGACTATGCGGCCTGTGGGGATTTTCTTCAGGTCTGTCTTTTTAAGAAAGTCTAAGACCATATCCCAACGCTTTGAAAATTTTGCGTAATGGGCTTTTAGCATGGGGATATTTACAGATTTATCCATCGCCGCCCCGAATGGGGTATTCAATTTTCCGTCTTCAAAATTTAGCATGCGCAAATTCCAGAATTTTTCAGACACTGAGTCAATATTATAACATTTTATTTGAGTAGCGCAAAAAAATCTTCAAGATTCCCCGAAAATGTCTGATGGGTCTTTAAAGTTTGCAAGAAGAGTTGCGGCGTTGATTTTTTTCACGCTTATGGCGGCGATTTTTTGCAATGGAATAGTCAATATATTTTCGGAAAACGCCATAGATTGCATTGCGAATTTGAATTTGGCAAGCGCTACAATATCCTTATTT
The DNA here is from genome assembly GCA_031553045.1 of Opitutales bacterium. GTDB lineage: Bacteria > Verrucomicrobiota > Verrucomicrobiia > Opitutales > Intestinicryptomonadaceae > CALXQW01. The sequence goes on from JAVBLZ010000014.1 coordinate 1,060, forward strand.
TCCAGACCTAATTTTTATGTAGTCGGAGTGTTGGTATTTTTTACGATATTAACACTTTGTTTTGGCAGAATTTATTGTTCTACGCTTTGCCCTCTGGGTGTACTTATGGATATTTGCGCTTTTGTTTTAAAACCTTGGCGCAAAAAATCGTCTTTTAAAAAAGGCGGAAAAGTTTTTCATTTTACGCTGGCCGTACTTGCGATATGCCTGCTTTGTGTCGGGTTTGCGGGCGTATTCGGGTTTCTAGAGCCTTTCAGTTTGTTCGGGAAAATTTGGACCTCCATATTTACAACGCCTCTGGAATTTTTCAGAAATTTTTATGGCACAAATATACACGCTTCCACACAGAGGTCTTTTAATTTTTCGGCGTGGCTTGTGGGTCTGATTTTATTTTGCGCCTTAGTTTTTTTTGTACTGCGCCGAGGAAGAATATTCTGCAACACCCTCTGCCCTGTTGGCGCATATCTTAGGCTGTTGGCAAAGTTTAGCGTATTCAAATTCCGCATGGATACGAACGCCTGCGTATCATGCAAAAAGTGCGAAAAACAATGCAAGGCGGAAGCGATAGATTCAAAAAATTTCCACATAGATTCTTCCAAATGCGTAAGCTGTTTTAATTGTTTAAATTCATGCAATAAAGGCGCAATAACTTTTTCGACAGCTCAAAAAGAAGGGAAAAAATCTGAACAAAATGCAGATTCTTCCAGAAGAAACTTCCCCAGAAATATGCTTTTATTGGGTGCGGCATTTTGCGTTGCGGCAAAAAAAGAATCTGAAAAATCCGCACCTCTTGCCCTGCCTGCGGGCGTAAAAGACGCCAGCAACTTTGCGTCTTTGTGCACCTCTTGCCAACTCTGTGTGAATGCCTGCCCCAGTGGCGTGCTCACGCCCGCCATAACGCAAAGAGGATTGTCCGGCTTCATGCAGCCATACTTAGACTTCAACAAATCTTATTGTATCTACAACTGCGTTGATTGTTCTTTAATTTGCCCCACAGGCGCAATATTGCCCATAAGCAAAAAACAAAAGTGCGAGATAAAAATAGGCACTGCAAAATTAGATCCCGAACTTTGCATAAACGTATCTCAGGACGGAAAATGCAACGAGTGTGAAAGCATCTGCCCCGTAAACGCAATTACATTGATAAATTATAAGAAAAACGCAGCAATTCCCGATATTTCTGAGCCGCTCTGCGTTGGTTGCGGCGCTTGCCAACACGTTTGCCCTACGCAGCCAAAGGCAATAAATATAGAAGCTTTACACACGCATCTGCATAATAAAGATATGGTTAGCAACGCCTAACACCCAATTTATTTTTAAACTGCTTGAAATTTTAATAGATTAACCTATAACCCCCATTATGTTTTTTATTAGGAGAGAGAAATTTTTCATGCTATTCGATATGGATATCTGGCAAAGATCCATGAAGGGTGTCATGTTATTTTTCGGTACATATATTTTTGCGACTCTCTTTGCGTCTATCTTGACGCCGCCCACTTACTGGTTTGCGGAATGGATTAACGAAACATACCCTTCTGAAACAAGCCAGTGGCTCTGCAAAAAAGGCGTTGAAGTCTTTTACGACAGGCTGCGCTGGCTTCCCATCATATTGGCGTTTCCATTTTTGATGAAGGCATGCGGTCTCTTGTCTTGGTCCGCCTTGGGTATTTATTTTGAAGGGCGTTCAATAAGAGACTATCTGCGCTATTTCCTTTACGGCTTTGCGGTTTCAAGCCTCATACTTTTTTCCCAGTATTATTTTGCGGGCGCAACTTTGAAGGAATTTTCATATTCAGAGCTTGCCTTATTCACGCTAAAAAGCCTCTTTGGTGCGCTGATTCTGGGCTTTCTTGAAGAAGCTATTTTCAGGGGGCTTATAATGCGCAGTTTCTATACGGCAATAGGCGCTACAAGTGCTATAATTTTTTCCTCATTATTTTTCTCGTACAAACATTTTAAGGTTGATGATTCTATCTGGCAAAAAGTTGACGGAGGGCTTTGCCACGCAGGTTGGGGCACTGGCTTTATCATAGCCTATTACGACGCCGTAGGGATAATCTATACTTTCGACATTATAAGGTTCACGTCTTATGCGCTCTTTGGCGTTTTGCTTTGCCTGATGTATTTAGCGTCTAGGTCTCTGATATTGCCAATAGCCTTTCATGGCGGCATATTTGTCTCTATGAAAATCGGGCAAGAAACCTTGGCAAACGTATCGAGAGATTCTGTGGAATACACAAGGTTTGGTTCAACAAGCATCACAGACGGCTACATATCTTTGGTGTTGTTGGCGTTGCTTTGCGTAGTGTTTTTCATAAAACTGCGCCGCAGACAACGCCTGCGCATAGAACATTGGTAACTACTTTGCCAAATCTAAAACCTTCTTTATATTCATGAGCCATATCCCGCCTTTGGCTGTGATAAAGAGCTCTTGAGGTTCTGAATTTTCGTCGTCTATTATGCAGCAATTTGTAATTTGCTCAGGGAATTCCACATAGCCAAGATGCGCAAGATCTGGCGAAAATATGTGCAACCCGCCGTTTGCGGTGGCGTAGATATAGCCGTTTTTATCGACCGCAAGACCGTCGGGCGTTCCTATTATTTTTGCATTTTCCCAAATTGAAAATATGCAAAATATATTTTTGCTTTTAAAAGTTTTTTTATCTTCCGACAGCTCATAAGCGGTCAGCGAAGGCTCATCCCCTCGAGAATTTGCAACATACAAAAACTTGCCGTCGGCAGAAGCCGCAATGCCGTTTGGCAAAAAAGAAATATCAAAGAGGTTTAACTTGCCGTCTTTGTCTATGCAAAATACGGCGTTGAAATCAAGCTCGTCCGCTTCGGGTTCTTTTTTGCTTCTGAAGCGCCAAAGAGCGGGGTCTGTAAAAAATATTTCACCCGTTGCAAGGGCACACAAATCATTGGGTTGATTGAGTCTTTTCTCGCAGAAAGAATCCGCCAAGACTTCTACCGTAAAATCTTTTTCATTCAGTTTTGTTATGCGCCTGTTGCCTGAATCGCAGATTAAGAGCCACCCGTCTTTTGTGATAGATAAGCCGTTTGCGCCTGCGCCACCTTTGGTTTTTTTTGCGGCGTCGCTCAAACCTGCGGGGCGCATAAAAAGACTTTTGCCGTCTTTTTTTGCCCACCTAAAAATCGCATTCTTGGGGATGTCTGTAAAAAAAACTTCACCAGTGGATTTTCGCCAAACCGGACCTTCGGCAAAAATTATGTCTTTGTCTAAAAGCGTTGCCAAGTCTTTGGCTTTGCCGATAAGATAAGCTTCCTGCGGGTCTAGAGGTTTTGCTTTTTTAACTTCGACGGCGGAAAAAGTTAGGCACGGCAATAAAAAAATTAATATGTAAAATATGTTGCGCATAGAAATTTAGAATCTCAATTCTTAATGCAAAGCTTGATTAATTCAAGATTTATGTTGTATAGATGATTAGATAAAGCTTATGAAAAATAAAATAGAACTGCTTAGCCCCGCAAAAAATTTGGAATGCGCCATTGCCGCCATTGATTGCGGCGCAGATGCCGTCTATATGGGCGCAAGTTCTTACGGCGCACGCAAAGAGGCGGCAAATTCGGTGGAAGATATAGCGCTTGCGGCAAAATATGCGCACTCATACGGCGCAAAACTTTATGTTACTTTAAACACAATGCTACTTGATGCGGAACTTGAAAACGCACACCGCCTGGCTTGGGAATTATACGAGGCAAAGATAGACGCTTTAATAATCCAAGACTTGGGGCTAATCAATTTAAAGCTGCCGCCCATAGAGTTGCACGCAAGTACGCAATGCCACATAAATTCCCTAAAAAAAGCAAAATTTTTGGAGGGTCTGGGGTTTTCAACTCTGGTCTTGGCAAGAGAGCTTGATCTCAAAGAAATTGCCGAAATTGCAAATAATGTTTCCTGCAAGATTGAAGTTTTTGCGCACGGCTCACTTTGCGTATCTTATAGCGGACAATGCTATTTAAGTTGCGCCATAGGGCGCCGCAGTGGAAACAGGGGCGAGTGCGCCCAACCCTGCCGCAAAGCTTATGAGTTAATAGATTCCGCACAAACTCCCCTTGCCGCCCCCAAGCATTATTTGAGCCTTAAAGACATGCAAAGGGCAAACAAGCTTTCCGAACTTTTGGATGCGGGCGTAAGCTCTTTTAAAATCGAAGGCCGCCTAAAAGATGCATCTTACGTGAAAAACATCACAGCCTTTTACAGACAAAAATTAGATTCATGCCTCAAGCAAAAAGGTTTGGAAAAATCAAGCTTGGGGTTCAGCCAAATACAATTTAAGCCCGACCCAAACAAGTCTTTCAGCCGCACTTTCACTGAATATAATTTAGACTCAAATAAAAATGACATAAGCTCTTTTGACACCCCAAAATCTAAGGGTGAATTTTTGTTTGAGGCAAAAAAAGTTTTTGGCGGCGGATTTTTTGCCGAGAAAAATTTTGCCATAAATAATGGGGACGGGCTTTTTATAGAAAACCCAAGCGGCAATAGTTTTGGCGCAGCCGTACAAAGGGTTGACGGCGCTAAAGTGCGCTTAAACTCAAGCTTTGAGGATGGATATGTAGAGTTTGGCGCAAAAATTTGGCGCAATAAAAATTTGGATTTTGAAAAATCTTTACAGCAAAAGTGCTCAAGAAAAATCCCCATAAATCTGGAAATTTTGGAAGACAATGGCGTGATGATTTTTAAATCTGCCGTCTTAGAAAAACCGGATTTTAACGTACAATCCAGCATTGAAGTTTCAGAGTTTGCGCAAAATAAAGAAGCCGCTTTGGAAAAACTCAAAGACAATTTGTCCAAGCTTGGCGAGAGCAAATTTTGCCTCAATAAAATTACATTCAATCTTAAAAATGTGCCCCAATTTAAAACCTCTCAGATAAATCAAATAAGAAGAGAGCTTTGCATAAGCTTGGAAGAAAAAATTTTGAAATCTACCGAAGAATCCCGCAAAGCCTTCACCTTTAACCCTCCTCAAACAGACGCATTGCAAAGCCTTGACCACACGGATTTCCGCTTGAATATCGCAAATAAAGAATCTTATAATTTCTATAAATCTTGCGGTGTCGAAACCCCGCAGTATGCGCTGGAATGCGGTCTTGAAACTGCAAAAGGAAAGCCCGTCATGCGCACATTGCATTGCATTTTAAGGCCGCTTGGGTTCTGTAAAAAACAGGGCAAATTTCCCAAAGACTTTCAAGAGCCTATCTATCTTAAAAGCGATGAAGTGATTTTGAGGCTCAATTTTGACTGCGAAAATTGCGGCATGGATATTTTTTATGAGGGCAAACTCTAAAAAACTATTGATAAAATTTGCACCAAAGCCATACTCAACGTTTGTATGAAGAAACTATTACTATTGTTCACGCTTACCGCATTTTTTTGCGGTTGCTCAACATCAACGGCAGACTCTGCGCAAACCAAACACCGCAAGGTGGCTGTGCAAAGCTACTCTTTTAACAGGTTCACCCTTGAAGAAGCCATTGCCAAAGTCAAAGATTTTGGTTTAGACGGTCTGGAAGTTTATCCCGGACACAAAATCTCCGCAAAATACCCAGGGGTAACTTTTGCGAAAATGAATGCGGAGCAAAAAGAATATGTCAAAAAACTCCTCAAAGACGCCAATCTGAAAGTTGTTTCTTACGGCGTTGTCAGCGCAAAATCTGAAGACGACATTAAGGCTATAATGGCGCTCGCAAAAGAAATGGGCATACAGCGCATAATCACCGAATGCGCAGTTGCAACCTTCCCCATTTGGGAAAAGTATGGCAAAGAAACCGGCATATATATGTGTCTGCACAACCACGCCAAAGACAGCCCAAACAAGTATTATGACCCAGAAGTTGTGGCAGAATCCATCAAGGGTTTTGACTATGTGAAGGCAAGCCCAGACGTTGGCCACTGGTCTCGCTCGCAAATTAAGGGCGTTGAGGGTTTGAAAATTCTTAAAGGCTCGCTCTTAAGCATGCACTTTAAGGATCAGGCTGAATGGGGCAACCCAAAGAACCAATGCGTACCGCTTGGCGAGGGGCAGAACAACATCAAGGGCATGCTTGCAGAGCTTGATTCTCAGGGCTATACAGGCTGGTTCGTGATAGAATATGAGGCTGATTGGGACAACAATGCGCCGCAAATCAAGAAGTGTGTTGACTACCTGCGTAAGAATTAATTTTCAAAAAAGATATACATAGCTTAAACATTTGGGGCGCTTGCTTAAACACAGGCGCCCCAACTTATTTTAAGGCGCATATAGTTTGGCGCATATTTTATTTACATAATTATGTATGCTCATTGGTGCACAAAAAAAACTCTGAGGCGGTTTGAACGCTCAGAGTTTTTTATTTGAGATTGTTTGCCCCTGCTATTTGCGGCGTCTATAAATTACAAAGCCGAGTGCCAACAATGCGAATATAACCGCATAGGTGCTAGGCTCAGGGATTATCATGCCGTTGAGGTATATATCATTACCACTGCGGTAAATATCGCCGGCGAACTTATCCTTAAAGTCAAAGAAATCGTTGAGATTGCCTGTGGGAAAAGAAATCGAGCCTTCGGCGCTTATTATTTTGTAGTCTACTATTTCTGATTCAAAGCCAAACAAATCCAAAATGATTCTGTTTGAGCTTGAAACGCCTGAGCCAATGAGTGCGCCCAGAATATTTATTAGGTCGCCATTCTCAATTTCTAATATTGAGCCGCTGAACAAGGTAAGATTTTCAAAGGTCATAGTGCCTAGGCTATCACCAGGGGCGAGGGTTGCACCACTGCTTATTACTGTTGAGCCCAAGATGCGGCCACTGCCCATAAGCTTTGCGCCAGAATTTACATATAGCGTAGAATCACTTACGCCATATTCCGCTTTTTGTGTAACAGAGAGTGTGCCACCATAAACGGTGGTAGTTGACTTTATATCGCTCTTGACGTCGTCGGAGCCTGCGGCGTAGTTTGCGCCAGAGAATATTACCTTACCACTTGTTACTGTGCCGTCTGACAATTTATTTATGCTCACGGTACGTGCGGTGGTGCTTGATGGCTTAATTGGGTCTGAAAATATGATTGAATTGCCACTATCGGCGGCAATATACATATTGGACGAAACCAAATAAATGGAATTTGCAACCCCCGTCAAACTTGGGTCTGCTGCGCTAAAATCCACACCCATTCTGTTGCCAGAAAAACTTATATCGCCAGTTTTTGCATACAGAGTAAGAGATGTGCCATTAGATAAAATTGCGCCACCATTACCGCTGGCGTAATTGCCCGTAAAGGCAGACGATCCTGTAATTGTCAAAGCATCGCCCGAATAAATTGCGCCGCCGTAACTTGCAGTGTTGCCTGTGAATGTGGAATCACCCCCAATTGTCAAAGCACCGCCCGAATAAATTGCACCGCCGAAAAGACCTGCAGTGTTAGACTCAAATGTTAACAAGCCTGTACTGTTTATTGTATTTGCGCTAGCAAATACAAAGTAAATTGCGCCGCCGATGCTACTTGCCTCATTATATGCAAAGTCCGCAGTGGAGCCAAATGTCAATGTGTTGCCCTCCAAAGCAATAGCTCCACCGTTAGCTGAGGCAATATTGCCATCAGTAGCAATAGCTGAGCCAAATTTAACAGCGCCTGTGATAGTTAAATTGCCGTTTGAATAAATTGCACCGCCGTTATTAGTTGCAGTGTTATGCCCAAATGTAAGCAAATCTGTATTGTTTATTGTATTTGTGCTAACAGATATAAAGTAAATTGCACCACCTCTGCCTTTAGCCCCAGAGATATCCACAACTGTTACAGCATTATTTTGGAAAGTAGCAAGCCCGCCAAGCGTCAGTGTATCGCCTAACAAATAAATTGCACCGCCTAAATTACTTGCAGTGCTGCCTGTGAATGTGGCATCACCCTCTATTGCCAAAGCGCCGTTTGAATAAATTGCGCCGCCGTAACTTGCAGTGTTGCCTGTGAATGTGGTATTACCTGTAATTGTCAAAGCGCCTTCTGAATAAATTGCGCCACCGCTATTAGTTGCGGCGTTATACTCAAATGTTAACAAGTCTGTATTGTTTATTGTATTTGCGTTAGCAGATGCAAAGTAAATTGCGCCACCGCTGCCTTTACCCTCAGAGATATCCACAACTGTTACAGCATTATTTTGGAAAGTAGCAAGCCCGCCAAGTGTAAGCGTATTGCCTAACAAATAAATTGCGCCGCCGTAATTAGTTGCTGTGTTGCCTGTGAATGTGGTATTACCCCCAATTGTCAAAGCGCCGCCTGAATAAATTGCGCCGCCGTAATTAGTTGCTGTGTTATACTCAAATGTAAGCAAGTCTGTATTGTTTATTGTGTTTGCGTCAGCAGATTCAAAGTAAATTGCGCCACCTCTGCCGCTACCCCCAGAGATATTAGCATTATTTTGGAAAGTAGTAAGCCCGCCAAGTGTCAATGTATTGCCTGCCAAATAAATTGCGCCGCCGTTATTAGTTACGGTGTTACTTGCGAATGTGGCATCACCCGTAATTGTCACAGCACTGACTGAAAAAATTGCGCCGCCGTTATTAGTTGAGGTATTGCCTGTGAATGTGGCATCACCCCCAATTGTCAAAGCGCCTCTTGAATAAATTGCGCCGCCTGAGTAATTTGCAGTGTTGCTTGAGAATGTGGCATCACCCCCAATTGTCAAAGCGCCGCCTGAATAAATTGCGCCGCCGTAATTAGTTGCTGTGTTATACTCAAATGTTAACAAGTCTGTATTGTTTATTGTATTTGCGTTAGCAGATTCAAAGTAAATTGCGCCACCGCTGCCTTTACCCCCAGAGATATCCACAACTGTTACAGCATTATTTTGGAAAGTAGCAAGCCCGCCAAGCGTCAGTGTATTGCCTGTCAAATAAATTGCACCACCATAGTTTGTAGCAGTATTTTTATCACTGGTAGCCGCACCTCCAAATGTTA